>NZ_JAENIL010000084.1 GCF_016595505.1 Pelagicoccus mobilis
GGGCTAAAGCACCGCGCTACGTTATCCAGTATAGTGCTCTTCCAGAAAAGTCTTCAAACGCGTCGCGGTTTCCAGGCCAATCCCGTCCACTGAACGAAGCTCCGTAATCGACGCTGACTTCAAGCGGTCGATGCTACCAAACTCGTCGAGTAGGGCAGCACGTTTCTTCGGACCAAGCCCCGTGAAGTCATCGAGTATACTTTCACGGATACGTTTGCTGCGTAGATCCGCGTTGAAAGTATTTGCGAATCGGTGGGCTTCATCGCGACAGCGTTGCAAGAGCTGAAGCCCCGCATGCTTGAGCGGAAGACGCAGGGGAGAGCGTTCGTCCGGGAAAATGATCGTCTCGTGTTTTTTCGCAAGACCGATAACTGCTGGCGGCTCTAGGTCTTGGAGCAAGAACGACTTTATCGCCGCTCCGACTTGACCCATCCCACCATCGATCACCACCAACTCTGGAAACGCTTTTCCTTCTTTGTGTAGTCGACGGTAGCGGCGGCCGACCACTTCTTCCATGGACCGGAAGTCATCGTTCCCTTCAAAGCTCTTTATCTTGAAGCGACGATAGCCCGACTTGTTGGGTTTTCCATCGACGAACTGTACCATGGAGGCCACTACAAAGGTTCCAGAGATGTGCGAAATGTCGAAACACTCGATCGTTCGTGGAGGTGAGGGCAGTTCTAGTTCCTTCTGCAAAAGAGCTAACGTTTCCTCATCTGTTGCCTTGTTAGGAAGGTCTCTGGAAAACTTCCGAGTCTTTTTGAGCGAGGCTTCGAGAGCAAAAACGATATCCCGTAACGCAGCGGCCTTTTCGAAATTCTGCTCAGCAGCTTCCTTTGCCATTTCCTGCTTTAGCTCATCCAGCCACTCGTGGGACTTGCCTTGCAGAAACTCGCAGGCTTCTTCTACCCGATCTTGGTACTGCTCTATCGTAACCAGGTTTTCATGACCATAGATCTCCTGCCGAACATCGTCATAGAGGCGAAAGCGACCATCGTCCTGTCGTTGCGGCGAAGAGTCTCCCAGCAAGATTCCAAACTTTCGTCGCATCTCAGCAAGCGTCTTACGGATATGGTTCGCGTGGGCGAAGGGCCCAAAATAGCGAGCTCCGTCCTCTTTCTTGAAGCGGGCGAGCGCGAAGCGGGGCAGTTCTCGAGTAACATCCACTCGCACTAACAGAAAGCGCTTATCATCAACAAAATCCGTATTGTACTTGGGCTTCCATTTCTTGATGAGCTGTCCTTCGAGCAGTAGGGCTTCCGGCTCGGATTTGACCTCGATGGTTTCGAAATCACGGATCATTTGCACCAATGCCCGAATCTTCGGCTGGTGCGTGAACTTTTTTGAAGCTTGGAAGTAGGACGACACCCGCTTCTTCAGGCTCTTGGCCTTGCCCACATAAATCACCGAACCAAGCCTATCTTTCATCAGATAAACACCGGGTTTGTCCGGAAGGCGTCGCACCTTCTCTTTTAAGTCACTGGAAACGGGATCGGGCATTTTCAAAGGTAGCGGCCGCTGTCCTCAGCGGTCACAAACCGTAATTTTTCTCCCACGAAGGGCACTAAGACTCACGAAGTCAATTCACCTTCAACCCGAATCCTTCGTGCTACTTCGTGCCCTTAGTGGGCAACACAAAACACTGAATTCATTTGAACATAACCCAAGACCCCAATCTGATTCCTTTCTTATTCGTTCAAGCACCGATGCCATCCCATCCAAAGATCATTCTCCTCACTCTCGGCGAGGAACTCCTCCTAGGTCTCACAGCAAACGGTCACCTCACTTTCGTTGGTGATCAGCTCCGACAAGCAGGCACACCAATGCACGCAAACGTGACAATCTCTGATGCACCTGAGGACATTGAACTCTTTTTCGAAGAATATTGGAAGCGGGCAGACGTGCTCATAACGACCGGAGGTCTCGGTCCCACTGTCGACGATCGAACCAAGGAAGTGATTGGTGAATGCCTAGGTGAAGAGCTCGTATACGACCCAGAAGTCATGCAAGCCATCGAAGATCGCTTCAAGGCCCTTGGGCTTAAACTCAATGAGAACAACCGAAAGCAGGCCTACCATTTCAAGAATGCAGAGGTCTTACACAATCCAAACGGAACTGCTCCAGGCCTATGGCTCGAAAAAGATGGCAAGATCCTAGCAATGCTCCCGGGTCCACCACACGAGTTGCAGCCAATGTTTAAGGATCAGGTCATGCCGCGTCTCCTCGAAAAGGAACTCGTTCAAGATCACGAAAATTATATCCAAATTCGGACTACAGGTGTTGGCGAATCTAACCTAGAAACAATGCTTCAGCCAATAGCAGACCGCGAAGAGGGGCTCGAGCTCGCCTACTGTGCTCATCCGGGAATGGTCGACTTCCGCATGAGTTTTCCAAACGAAGTGAACCCATACGATCGACTCACTGAACTCGCAGCCGAGTGTAAAGAAATGCTCGGAGAGGATTTCCTGACAATTGGCAACGACTCACTCCTAGAAATAGTATCCAAAACAATGCGACGTAAGAAACTTCGCCTATCCACAGTCGAAAGTTGCACAGGAGGCTACATCGCCAACGAAATCACAAACCTTCCCGGATCTTCCGAATACTTTGTAGGCGGCTTGGCGACCTACAGCACAGGAGCAAAGGAGGACATCATAAGCGTGCCCACAGACATGATACAGCAGCACGGTGCGGTAAGCGAAGAGGTCGCAATGGCTATGGCCACGGGAGTAGCCGAAAGATTGGAATCCGACTATGCGATCAGCTGCACTGGCTACATAGGTCCAGGTGGTGGTACCGAAAAAGATCCCGTTGGCACTGTCTACATTGGATTGCACACGCCCACTGGAACCTTCGCCAAACGTTTCAGCTTCAGAGGACCGCGCATCGCCCAAAAGAGACGCGTGTTTAACGCAGCAATCGATTTGATACGGAGGGATCTGGCGAAAGGGTAGCGTCCGCTCTCCGCAGCGGACAAAATGTCAGAACAAATGCCCGCTAGGGACAGCGGGCTCTACCTCGGCACTTTCGCAATTCTCCTTTACCTTACAAAACTCCTACGACTAAATTCCAAACCAAATGAACCCCGTTGCGGATAAACTGAAACGACCACTGCGAGATCTTAGGATCTCGGTCACAGACCAGTGCAATTTCCGTTGTTCCTACTGCATGCCACGGGAGATATTCGGCCCTGAGTACGCGTTTCTTCCCAAGGAGGTTCTGCTCAGCAACGAGGAAATCGTTTTCGCCGCTAAAAGCTTCGTCGAACTAGGGGTTCAGAAATTACGCCTTACTGGAGGGGAGCCGCTCCTCCGTCCCGATCTTTGTGATCTGATCTCGTCCCTCTCCACAGAGACCGGAGTTCAAGATATCTCGCTCACGACCAACGCTTCGCTGCTTCCACGCTATGCTCAAAAGCTTAAGGACGCTGGTCTCCGCCGCATCAATATCAGCCTCGATAGTTTGGATCATGATCGCTTCGCACAGATGAGTGGAGGTCGTTCTTCTCCGGATGCTGTAATCAGAGGGATAGACGCGGCGGAAAAGGCGGGGCTGAAGATCAAAGTGAACATGGTCGCCAAACTCGGAGTAAACGAGGTGGATGTGCTGCCAATGATCGAGTATTTCCGTGAGCGCCGCATTACCCTTCGCTTCATCGAGTTTATGGACGTTGGCGAAACCAACGGCTGGAAAATGGATCAGGTGGTACCTGCGAAGCAGATTCTTGAAACCATCGGCAGCAAGTACGATTTCGAACCTGTCGATCCGAGTTACCGTGGTGAGGTTGCATCTCGCTATAGATTTAAAGACGCCCGCAGCGAATTCGGTATCATTACTTCCATTACAAATCCATTCTGCGGCGATTGCAACAGAGCCCGTATTTCAGCAGAGGGAAAACTCTACACCTGCTTGTTTGCAACAGCCGGCACCGACCTCAAAAAGCAGATTCGCAGCGGGATCTCCCAAGAGGATTTTACCAGTTACGTATCCAAGCTTTGGATTACACGTGATGACCAACATTCGGAGGACCGAAGCAAAGGTCGCCCCCTTAAGAACGACAAGAAAGTAGAGATGTCCTACATCGGAGGTTAGCCAAGCTCGGCCAATACTTCCTCAATACCTGCTTTCTCTTCTTCTCCACTTCGCCCGAAGCGTTTCGCTTCCAATAGTACCTGCGTACAGTAGAGTCCCTTGTAAATCTGGACCCTGGTTCGATCGGATTCCGAATTGAACCTCTTTCCGTAAGCGGTCCAAAAGGAGTCGGGTATATCGAGAAAAACAAAAACCCATTCCGCTGCAGGATCTCCCCAAAAGGCTCGTTCAGAGTCGAGTACTCCAGTAATCGAGCACAAACCACTCTCCTCTTTCTGAAACAAAATGTTTTTGGGCCAAAGGTCTCCGTGACACAGGTAGGGAGTGTCAACCTCGTCCAAAATTTCTGAATACCGATCTAACAACACCCTAAAGGCTTCCGCCTCTGCTACTCCGAGAACAAGCCCAAAGCGTTTCGCGTCGTCTATCAGTCCATCTACCACATCCTTAATGAAGTCGGACCATTTTGAGAACTTCTTTGATGGACCAGGATATCCAAAGAAATCCCCTTCTACCGAGTGAATCTTACGAGCATGCTGGCTCAGCTCTGTCCAAAGCTCCTCGTTTTGAGAGCGGCTTAGTTCTGCTTGATGAAAATCCCAAAGCTCACCTTCAATCACCTGGTGAATCGAGTAGGCTCGATTGATATGAGCTCGATCTAGATTGTAAGTGAGAGCCTTTGGGAAGACCGACCCGAGTGATGAAAAGAGTTTCTCTACATCGGCCTCACGTTCCATCAGCTGCAGTTCATTGTAAAACACCTCAGCTTCGGGAGCTGGACTCAAACGTAGTATCCAGTTGGATACGGGATCAACTAGGTCAACTCTGTAAGCAGTATTGAAAAGCCCTCCGGAAATCTCGGTAATACTCGCAGGCGTGCCGAACTTAGTTAGCTCACGTTCGACGATCGTACGCAATTGCTCAGGATCCGGATTAACTTGGAAAACGAAATCGCGAGTCTCCTGGAGCGTAATCTTCATCGTGACTTTGATTCCTTAAGCGAGGGAGATGCCAAAGTAGTTCAGCATCCAAACCTCTTTCCAAACACGATAACGACCATCCCAGGTGATTCGGCCATGCTCTTCGTGCAAATGCGGAGGAAAGAGAAAGCCTTGCTTCACGTTTATCTGTTCGAGGTCTCGTTGTTGTTGGTTTAAGTCGTCGATCGCGTCGAGGTCGTAAGCCGCTAGTTCCTTTCGAGCGATACGCTTTTGGTGAAGCTTATGCAAACTGGCAACGCTCCGTGTCCAAGGTTTACGCACAACTTCCCATTTCTCAGGGTAAAAACCGCCGTAAGGCATGAAGAGGTTATCGGTTATGAAGCGTTCACCCGATTCGGTTTCAGACGAGAAGGAGAAACAAAAACCAATGTCTCCGTTGCTCTGTGGAACGAAAAGGATCTGAAAGCGGGTTTGGTTATCTTCGCTTTGGAAGACGCTGGAGCGAATGTGGATGCCGTGTCCGACGTCGGCCAAAACGGCTTGGGACTTGGAAAACCCTTTCATTTTCAGCCAGTCCTTTATTTCGATCAGCTTCTTTTGAGTAGGCCATTCTTCGCCCGTCGTGTTTTCGGTAAATCGCGGAAAAAGAGAAACCGAGCTCTTACTCAGAGCGTTGATCGCCAACCAAGTGTAAACCGTTTCGACAAGTAGCCAGCCAAGGAAGAAGAGAGCCCCAATCACCCAGAACGGGCGCTCAAGCCAGCCTGCTTCGAAAACCAGAAACGCCGCGCCAAATGCGACTCCGAACCAACGAGCCCACCGGTTCAGGACGGAAACTTTGAGTGAAGAGACCCGAGTGTTGAGCACCCCAAGACCAATCGACGCTGCCACACAGGCGTAGACGAAGTATTCTGCTATGGGTGAAAGGGTATCTTCGGGCATGGTAACGAACGTGAAGGGGCTCGTAGTAGAAGAGGGATCCGTAAGGGCTCAATCTTAATCGTAGCGCGGTGCTTCAGCCCGCGGGTCTTCATGGGATAGATCTCGTTTCTGATTACGCGGGCTAAAGCACCGCGCTACAAAAAAAGACCCACCGCATCGGGTGGGCCTTCTTGAAAGGGTTTGCTTGCCGTTCCTCGCCTTAGGTGAGGCGAACTGGCATGATCACGCAGAGGAAGCTTTCGAGGGTCTTGAAGACGCCAGGGCTGACTTCGTCCTTCAGCTCGAAGAAAAGCTCGTCCTTCGTCAGAGCCTTGAGCGGATCCATGAGGAACTGCGGGTTGAAAGCGACTTGGAGGTCTGGACCGCTGTAGTCGATAGCGAGAGATTCGTGAGATTCGCCGAAGTCCGGGCTAGAGGCTGAGAGCTCCATGAGGTTGTTGGAGATCTGGATCTTGACCTGGTTGGACTTGTCGGTGGTGACGAGGGCCGCACGGTGGATCGACTGGAGGAAGAGCTCGCGCTCGACCTTGATTCGTTGGTGAGTCTCCTTGGGAATAACCTGTTGGTAATTCGGGTAGTTACCTTCCACCACCTTGGAAACGAGATGGATGTCACCCACGAAACCATCAGAGTCATCCTTGGTGTGGATCTGGAAAGCGACACGGCGATCGTTGAACGCGATCTTAAGGCTTTCGCCCTTGTCGAGCAGACGGACGAGCTCGGAAACGGTCTTGGCTGGCAGGATCAAGCTGCCGGACATGCCTTCGCCGACTTCCATCTCGTGGTCGATCTTGGCGAGGCGGCGGCCATCGGTAGCGACCAAGCTGAGCTTGCCGGAGGCACCATCTTCTGGCTCGAGGAAATTGAAGAACACACCGTTGAGCATGTAGCGGGTCTCGTCGCTGGACTGAGCGTAGGAGACGCTCTTGATCATGCTGGCGAGGTTGCCTTGCTCGATGGTGAAGGAACGGTCATCGCTGAACTCCGGAAGGGCTGGGAACTCGTCGCGGCTGATGCCCATGATTTTGAAGTTGGACCCACCGGAAGCAATTTTGACTTGGTTGCTCGGAGCTGCGTCGACCTTAACGTCGCTGTTTGGCAGTTCCTTGACGATGGTAGCGAGACGTTTGACGGGAAGGGTTACGGCGCCTTCCTCCTCGACGGTCGCCTTGATGCGAGCGCAGATGCCGAGGTCGAGATTGGTGGTCGTGAGCGAGATCGTTTCACCTTCCGCCTCGATGAGCACGTTGCTCAGGATCGGCATCGTGGCTTTGGAGCCTACGACGTTGAGGACTTGCTGGAGGCCATTGCTGAAATGATCACGGTGGATTTTGAACTTCATTGGGGGAGGAGTTAGCTAGGTTTTGGAGTTTCTGACAATTCCAATGGATAGAGAGTTAATTAATTAAAAAAATCATTAGTATTCTTATACCCTGTGAATATCGGGTATAAGTTACTTAAAGGGATGAAAACCAAGGGTTAAGGGCTGTTTGAAAATGTTCAAGCCCAGTGGGGTTCGTTGGCTGCAAAAAAGGACATGTTAAAAAAAAGATGATTTCACCAGCTTATTGGTCGGTTTTGCCCAAGTTGTTAGCAAAGCATTTACACTTGTTTAGCGGACTTGCTTCTCTTGGCTGAGATTCGCTTCAAACGAAGCAAATGACGCCCCAAACCGTAAAAAAGGTAGGCGAGGAAGCCGAGAACCAGCGCGTACTCGCGGGTGAAGAACGCCAATCCGCCGAAAACGAGAAGGCCGACGAAGGTGGTGAAGCGGATCTGGGTCTGCCAATCGATCTTCTTAAAAGAGGGGTAACGCACGTTGCTGATCATGAGGTAGGAGATCAGCAGCATGAGTACCGGGAGAACTAGGGCGTAGTCACGGAGTGCGTCGTGCTTGGTGAGGACGAGCACGATGGTGGCGATCATGCCTGCGGCGGCGGGAACCGGAAGTCCGAGGAAGTCGCCTTCCGCTTTCTCCAGCTTATCTGAGCGGACAGCGGGGTGAGTGATGACGTTAAAGCGTGCAAGCCGTACTCCGGCACAGAGAAGGTAGACAAAGGCAATGAAGAATCCCGCTTTAGTATAGTACTCCTCGTTCTGCTCGGGATTCAGGATAAGGAAGAGCACCATGAGGGCAGGAGCTATTCCGAAGGTCACGATGTCAGCGATCGAGTCGAACTCCTTGCCAAAGAGCGATTCCCGTCCGCCGAGTCGGGCGACGCGACCATCGAGTCCATCGCACAGCATGCCGCCGAGAATGAAGAGGACGGCCTGGCGGAAGAGGGCGTTGGGATTACCGTCGCCTGTCATCATGAGATGACTGGCTTGGATGCAGTTTTTGATGGCAAGGAAGCCGAAGAAAAGGTTACCCGCGGTGAATAAGTTTGGGAGCAGGTAGATCTTGCCGGCTTGGGAGGCGTCGAGTTTGACGATTTCCTTGGGTTCTAGGTCGGGCTCTTCGTCCAATTGTGGGAGGCTTAGTGTTTCAGAGAGTCGAGATACTTCCAGAAGGAGGAGTGCTGTTCCTCCAACTGCTCTTCCGAGATGGGAAGCTTCGTGCGGAAGATAAAGTCAGTGAGCGTATTTTTGTGCAAGATACAGATGGTGTTGAGCTCACCATTTTCACGGTGGAAATAGATGCGGTGCTCTCCGGAACGCAGACGGTAGGTGACCTTGCCGTCGCGTTTGAAGGATCCGAGTGGCTCCTCCGGGTGATTGAGCTGATATTCGGTCAAGTTGCTCAAGGGATCGATGACCGCGAGTTGCTTCATCGTGGGCAGCTTTTCCAGCTCGTGGAGTGCTTGTTCACTGAAAGTTACCTGAAACATACTATCTTGTCCTGGAATTCTACCGACTACGAATCAGCAAAAGCTGTGATTAAAGCAATGCTCAATGCTGTGTGTTGCCGGTACGTTACAAAATAGAATCAATGCAGTTTCGATTCACTGTCAAAGTGGCTTGCTGAGTCGCCCTTTGTAGCTGCGGGCGAGGGAGCGATTGGCCTCCATAGCCCCGTCCGTGTTCTGGCTTCGCAGCAATGGTGCCTCTACGCCGAGCTTGTGCAGCTCGTCCAGAACTTCCATTTGCAGGAGATTGATCAGAAGCGCTCCAGCCATGGTTGAAGTGGGTCCAGCGAACTTGCCGCTCTCGTGCAGTTCCACGATCGCGTCGCCGAAGCTACCGCAGTTGTCGAAAACGTAATCCGCGATCTCGTGCAGCTTTTTGCCACCCGAGTGCTTGGTCTCGACCTTCTGGGCCATGCCGACGGAGGTGAGGGCGATTACCTTAAGTCCTTTTTCCTTTGCGTACTCGGCAACCTCGATCGGCGAGCAGTTCTTGCCCGAGTTGGAGATCACGATGATGAACTCGCCTTCCTGAAGACCGTGGTTGCGATCGTAACGAGCGGCCAGCTCCCGGCCGTAGCCTTCCAGATTTTCGATAAAGCCTCCGGTTGTATCCAAAATCGCACTAACGCAAACAAGTCCACCCGCGCGTCCCACCATTTCGCGGCCGATAATTTCGGAGTGTCCGCTGCCAAAGGTGTGGATTACCCCACCTCCTGCCACCGATTTGGCGATCAATGGAGCGAGTCGCTCGATCTCTGCTTGGTTTTGCAAGTAGACGCGTTCCAGCAATACCTGCGTTGTCTTAAAATAGTTCTCCTTGAGCATGAGTGAAATTCTTCCGAGCCGGAGAATGTTGCTAAACGGTAAAGAAACAAGGCGATTTGCATTCGACCACGCTCATGCTTCGGTCGTATAACCATTGCAGAAGTCTGCGAGTCCGTTCGCGACTAGGCCGCAATCCAAATAAAAGCTACACACATGTCTGAAACATCGACTCAAACCCAACTCGAACAGCTCAAGCAGTTCACCACCGTAGTTGCCGATACAGGTGACTTCCAAACCATGAAGGAATTCGAGCCGCGCGATGCGACCACGAATCCTAGCCTCATTCTCAAAGCCGCGGAAAAGGCTGAGTACGCAGCCATCGTTGATGCGTCCGTGAAGGAAGCTGATGACACGAGCCTATCTAAGTCGGCTCGTGTCGACGCGATCATGGACGAGTTGCTGGTACGCTTCGGTATCGAAATTTTGAATATCGTTCCCGGTCGCGTTTCAACCGAAGTGGATGCACGTCTTTCTTTTGATACAGAAAGTACGATTGCTAAAGCTCGCGAGATTATTGCTCTCTACGAAAAGAAGGGAATTTCTCGCGACCGTATTTTGATCAAGATTGCCTCTACTTGGGAAGGGATCAACGCGGCGGCGGAGCTTGAAAAGGAGGGTATCCACTGTAATCTTACACTTCTCTTCTCTATGGCTCAGGCGATCCATTGTGCAGAGTCGAATGTTACTCTGATTTCTCCATTTGTCGGTCGCATCATGGACTGGTTCAAAGCGAAAGAAGGTCGAAGCTTCGAAGCGGCCGAAGATCCAGGTGTGCTTTCCGTTCAAGGTATCTATGACTATTATAAGAAATTTGGATACAAGACTGAAGTCATGGGTGCGAGCTTCCGCAATACTGGCGAAATCCTCGAACTTGCAGGCTGCGATCTCCTGACCATTTCACCGAACCTGCTAGAAGAGCTTTCAAACTCTAGCGAGCCAGTTGAGCAGAAGCTCAGCGTTGCCGCCAGCGAAACGAAGGACATCGAGAAAATCGATATGGACGAGAACACGTTCCGCTGGATGTTCAACGAAGACGCGATGGCGACCGAAAAGACAGCCGAAGGCATCCGCAACTTCGCAAAGGACATCGTCAAGCTAGAACAAATGATCGAAGGCAAGTTGTAGTTCAGCGAAAGGTTATCTACTTTCGTGGGCACGCTTCCTGAGTCAGGGGCGTGCCTTTTCATTCAGTGGCCTTTCATCTTCTTTAAATTTCTGAAAAAAGTGGAACGAAAGAGAACTTTTCTGGAGCGTTTCAGATAAAGTCGATTGTTAGCTTGGACGATTTTAGAAAGCTCAATGCCGACATCGCGAAAACAGCAAACGACACGGATGCGACATGGCTTCACATTAGTGGAGCTTATGATCGTTGTCGTTTTGGTCGGACTGTTGGCATCGATTGCGATTCCCACCATTAGCAAAGTGAGGGAAAACGCTCTTAAGTCCCGACTCGCTCACGACTTCAAAACCTTCCGCACCGCTTTTGAGCAATATGCCCTTGAGAACGGGGATTGGCCCCGCGAATGCGAAAGCGGGTGTGTTTCCTAGTGATATGGAAGGTTACATGTCAGAGAAGCAGTTCGAAGGAGAGATTTACGGGAATGCGGTTTGGGATTGGCAAGGGCCTTACAACGGGATCTACGGCCTTTCGGTCAGTGGTGATCGGCTATTGCAAGGTACGATGCGTGAGTTGGACGAGGTGCTAGATGATGGTGACCTTTCGTCAGGCGACTTTCAGCGTCTGAACGGAAGCCACTATACTTGGATTTTCGAAGAGGCCTGACGAATTTGTGGACCACCGCAAGAAACGGGTGGGCGCGGTGAATTCTCAGATGCTATGCTGGTGGCGATGTCAGACTATGAACGCATCGCTAGCATTATCCGCTTTCTGGAGCGTGAACAAATAGAGCAGCCCTCGTTAGCTGCTCTGTCCGAGTACGCTGGATTGAGCCGGCATCACCTGCATCGCCTGTTTTCATCTTGGGCGGGAGTGACGCCAAAAGACTTCCTGCAGTGCCTCACCGCAGAGCGGGCAAAAGAACTACTGCTAAAGGGTAGTTCCGTTTTGGATACGTCCTATGAAGTTGGACTTTCAGGACCGGGACGTTTGCACGACCTATGCGTAAACCTTGAGGCGGCTACGCCTGGCGAGATCAAATCTGCCGGTGCGGGTTGGGATATCGTCTATGGGTTTGCCGAGAGCCCATTTGGTCGGTTCTTAGCTGCAGAGAGCCCTCGCGGGATTTGCCACTTGTCGTTTGGGGACGAGGGGCGAGAGACCGAAGCGGTAGCGCAGTTGCGTGGAGAATGGGAAGCGGCTGCGTTTTCGAGGGATGACTCTTGGGCTAACGATCTATCGACCCAGATTTTTTCGGTGAGTGAAGCGGCGAAGGCGAAGCATCCTCTTAGAGCTCTGGTGAGAGGCAGCGAGTTCCAGTTGCTTGTTTGGCGGGCCTTGCTCCGGATCCCTCATGGTGAGCTCGTTAGCTATGGTGCTTTGGCCGAAGAGCTCGACAAACCAAAGGCGGCTCGGGCGGTCGGAAATGCGGTTGGAAAAAACCAGCTCGCTTACCTCATACCTTGCCATCGGGTGATTCGAGAGACAGGGGTAGTTGGAAACTATCGCTGGGGCAGCATTCGAAAGCGGGCAATGCTCGTATGGGAAGCTGGCACTCGCGCCTGAGTTATGAGCACTGCTGATCTAGTTCGCCTCCTTGGTCTCTCTGCCGTTTGGGGATCGTCCTTTCTTTTCCTGAGAATTGCCGCTCCGGCGTTCGGGCCAATCCCGCTTATCTTGATTCGAATTGGCGGAGCTGCTCTCTGCCTCACTCCGTTTCTGCTAGATCGAAAAGTACGGGAAGGGATTCGCAGTAATGCCGGACACTTGTTTGTGCTCGGGCTGTTCAATTCAGCGATCCCGTTTTGTCTACTGGCTTATGCCGCCTTGAGTTTGGAAGCGGGATTCGCGTCGCTGCTGAATGCGACGACACCCTTGTTTGCTGCCTTGGTCGGTTGGGCGTGGATGGGCCAATCGCTTCGGGCAAGCCAGGTTTTTGGTCTTTTGATCGGAGTTTGTGGGGTGCTGATTTTGGTCTGGGGAAAACTGAGCTTTAAGGAGGGAGGCTTAGGTTGGGCAATCGCAGCGGCGTTGTTGGCTACGGTCTCCTATGGAATTGCTGTCCACTACACGAAACGCTATCTGGGCCGTGTCACTGCTACCGTGGCTACGACCGGAAGCTTGACTGGAGCGACCCTCATTCTCCTGCCTCTGGGACTTTGGTATTGGCCGGAGGTAAATCCGGGTTGGTTACCCTGGCTGAGCGCGTTTGCTTTGGCTGCTTTCTGTACAGCTCTCGCCTACGTGATCTTTTTTAGAATCATCGCCACTGCAGGTGGCACGAATGCGTCGACAGTCACGTTCATCGTTCCCGGTTTCGCTATTCTATGGGGCGCGATCTTCTTAGACGAAGTGATAACGCCGCGGATAGTCGCTGGTATGATTGTGACCTTGGTTGGTACAGCTTACACGACAGGACTGATCGGATTCGGGAAGGCAAAAACTCAGTGATTGACTGATCCGATTCGCAGGGCGCCGGAATTTCCAAAACGCTTGCGGAGAGAAGCACTCCTTTCTAGATCAAGCTGCATGAAAGCTTTTGCACTCTTCACGCTAGTACTCGCCTTTTTCTCATCGTCTATCGGTTATGCCAAGGACGGCCACGTCACCGAGTTCGACCCCACTTTCACCCACGTGGTTTACTTCTGGTTCAAGAATCCAGAGAGTGCAGCAGACCGGGCTCAGTTTGAAACTTCGATCAAGAAGTTCATGAAGGATTCCAAGTATGCAAAAACGCGCTTCGTGGGTGTCGCCCCGAAGGCCACGCGTGACGTCGTTGACGACAGCTTTACTTACTCGCTCATCCTGAGTTTCGAATCAGCGGAGGCACAAGAAAACTACCAGGCTGAAGAGGCCCATGTTCGTTTTGTCGAAGAGTGCAAAACACTCTGGTCGAAAGTGATCGTTTACGACTCGACGCCTTTAAAGTAGGTATCGAGCCATTGAGTGGCGCTCTCTTCATCCGTGATCGTACCCTCGAGTTGGGCGTCATAGGCGGCGTCGAGCACGGGCTTAAATTCTGGACCTGGTTTCATTCCTCGAGCGATCAGATGCCGTCCGAGTAAAACGGGCTCAGGGGCTGAAGATTCCAGATCCAGTTCTTGGATACGGATTTTGAAATTGGCGATACGCTCGTCTTGAGCTTCAGAAACGAGTGGAGGCCGGCCGCGGTGATCAGCAATCATCACGTACACGAGCTCATGGGTGGTTGCCGGAGCAAGTCGTTTTGCGAGGCGACGAAGAGAGGCATCACTATGCCCACCTTTGGGTACCGTATTCAAAAAATGGTGGTTTCCGACAAGTCGCATGACCTTGTCGCGAACTTCATGCGGTGAGCGCATGCTGTCGAAGAATTGTTCAGCGAGCCAGATGCTTTGTGTGTCGTGGCCGGGGCTGATCCAATGCTTAGCTCCCCGTTTTAAAGCCCAGCGTGTACAGCGAGTTTTTCCTAAGTCGTGGCAAAGAACACCGAAGGCGAGGGGAGTCTTCTCAGCTTCGGAAAGCTCAGCCCAATCTGTTTCTCGGATCAGAGCATCGAGGCAATGAAGGGTGTGAGTCCAAGCGTCGCCTTCTGGATGCCATTCAGGATCTTGCGGAAGGTTTCGCAGAGCGTTGAGCTGGGGGAAGTAGCGAATCCAACCGCTCTTTTCCAGAGCGCGCATGCCGTGCGAAAGCGACTTGGATTTCTGAGCCCACTTCTCCCATTCGGTCCAGATGCGTTCCTGGGCGAGGGTCCAAAACTCGGGACCGACTTCGCGGCAAAGTTTTGCGGTTTCGTCGTCCAGCTCCATTTCGAAGCGGCCAGCGAACTGCATCCCACGGAGGACGCGCAATGGGTCTTCTTTGAAAGCGGGGCTGATATGACGAAGGATGCGTCGCTCGAGATCTTCGAGTCCGCCAAAGTAGTCGATCACCTCTTCAGAGGAGTGATCATAGAGCAGGGCGTTTATGGTGAAGTCGCGGCGCTCGAGGGCGACTTCCTCGCTTAGATTGGCATCGGCTTCGATAGTGAAACCACGGTGGCCCGTGCCTGACTTTGATTCCCGACGCGGAATCGCAAAGTCGTACTCCTCACCGTGTGTCCAGAGTTTGACTACGGCGAACGCTTTTCCGACAAGGTCGGTTCGACCGAGCGGATTGAGTGTTTTCGCAATGGTCTCAAGATCCAGCCCGTAGACCTCCACGTCGAAGTCCTTCGGTTTCAGTCCGAGCAAGGCATCTCGCACTGATCCACCCACGATACGGCAGGTCCCGCCAGCAGACTCAAGCGCGAGCAGGGCACGCTTGAGCGGAGAGGGAATCGCGATGTGAAGGGATTTGCGGGTCGGTTGCATGAGGGGTCGTGGCCGTTACCGCTTGTTTTCGAAAATTAGTGTGATCCAACCGGCGATGAAGGCGAGGCCTCCGAGTGGAGTGATGGGACCGAAGATGCCGATCTTGGTTAAAGCGAGCGCGTAAAGGGAGCCGGAAAAAAGCAGGATGCCGATGCTCATCAGCGTGTAGCTCCACTTGCTTTTGAGAGAATCGACCGCTGCGAGTACAAAAAGGGCGACTGCATGTATCAGATGGTACAATACAGCAGTGTCCCAAGTAGAGACGGAATCGTTTGCTACTAGCTTATCTTCGAGACCATGAGCTCCGAAAGCTCCGAAGCCGATCCCACTGGCGGCGAAAAGGCAGGCAAGGGTGAGCTTGTTCATAGAGTGAGTGACTAGCTTTGTGTTGGACAGAGAGCGAGTTAAGATTTTGCTGAACCTCGGCAGGAATCCAAACCAATTGCCAAGCCATGAAACTCAATTCTCACTTCGCGAAGCTTTGCCTCTTTTCCGTCAGCTCTATCGCCCCGCTTGTGCACGCAGGGATCAGTTTCGAAGCGAAAGCGGCGAGTGAAGCTTTTTACCGTGGGATTCAGGAGGCGGACGTGAACTGGCAGTCTTCCCTCGAATTGGGCTTCGGCGATTTCTACCTTGGCGCCTGGGGACTCTCGCCGGAGGAAGGCAGGAGCGCTCCTGATCTCTTCAACGAGAGATACGAGATCTACACGGGATATGGCTGGGCGTTGGCGGATCTGGTCGGGCTCGATGTGGGAGCGATTCGCGGGCTAGACCCGCATGACGACGAATTCACCGAGGCGTACGTGGGACTTTACGCCGAGTTTGGCACGATCGCCCCTTCTATATATATATACAATGACATCGACACCGATCAGTGGACCGCCGAAGCGGAGGCAACGCTCTCGGTGCCATTGAACCTTTTTCCGATCGATACCACAGCCCGCCTCGGCCTGATCGATGGGGATGTGGATTACAGCTACTTCGAAGTCGACCTCGTTTACCCGATCCGTTTGGGAGATCTGGCGAAGCTCTCTCTCGGGCTGCATTACACGGACAATGACTTCGGCATCGGTGTGCCCGATAACAGTTTATACGGAAGCGCTTCTGTCAGGTTGAATTTTTAGCCCGCCTCCGATCCGAGGGCTGGAGCAAAATTAATCTACTAAACCATTGACAAGCCTTCTGCTGAGGCTAGGTGTTTTGCTCTTTTTCTCGAAATCCGATGAAAACATTTCTCGCCAAAAAGGAAACAGTAGAACGCAAGTGGTACGTGATCGACGCTAAGGATCAGGTACTTGGACGTCTATCTGTGAAAATCGCTAACATCCTCCGCGGCCGTAACAAGCCTACCTACACTCCACACGTGGACACAGGAGACTTCGTTGTCGTTATCAACGCCGACAAGATCGCCCTTACAGGTAAGAAGGAAGAACAGAAGTCATACATGTTCTACAGCGGTTACGTTGGTGGCGAGAAGCACCTCAGCGTCGCACAGATGCAAGAGCGTCAGCCAGACTTCGTCGTTAAGCACGCCGTTAAGGGTATGCTCCCGAAGAACCGCCTCGCTCGCAAGATGCTCACCAAGCTCAAGGTTTACGCTGGCGAGTCTCACCCACACGAAGCGCAAAACCCAGAGGTTATCTCCCTCTAATCCAACAGACTTAAGACATGTCCGTAGAATCAAACGTATTTCTAGGCACTGGCCGTCGTAAAACTGCAGTTGCTCGCGTTCGCCTCCAGGAAGGCAGCGGCAAGATCGTCATCAACGGCAAGGAAAACGAAGACTTTTTCTCCCACGACAACTTCAAGCGTATCGCCCTCTCCCCGCTCGCAACAGCTGAGCTCAAGGACAAGGTCGACATCGTTGCTCGTGTACAAGGTGGTGGTGACAGCGGTCAAGCTGGCGCGATCTCCCTCGGTATTGCTCGCGCACTTCTCAAGCTCGACGCGGAACTCCGTACTCCTCTCAAGCAAGCAGGTCTGCTCACTCGCGACCCTCGCATGAAGGAACGTAAGAAGGCCGGTCAACCAGGGGCACGTAAGAAGTTCCAGTTCTCTAAGCGTTAATCCGCTTTACAGCAGAATTTTTCGGAAGCCCTCACTGGTTCAGACCATGAGGGCTTCTTCTATTCTCATCCCAAGGATCCAATCTCTTTTCTCCACATTCCATTTCCCGTAGGAAGCGACCGCTACCGCTAGACGGCCTTCCCCTATCCAAATTTCTCGAACAATGAACGCAGCAATCGTAGGCGCCTCCGGCTATGGAGGGGAAATTCTCGTCAAACTCCTCGCAGCCCACCCAAAGGTCACGCTCAAGGCCGTCACCTCACGGAGCCAAGCTGGCAAACCAGTCAGCTCCGTTATCCCTGCCATGCGCGGCGTGCTCGACGACATGCTTTTCGAGAATTCCGATCCTGCCGAACTCGCTGCTCGGGAAGATATCGATGTATTCTTCCTAGCCCTCCCGCACGGAGCGGCGGCTACTTACGCTCGGGCTATCGTCGATGCCGGCAAAAAGGTCATCGATCTCAGCGCCGATTTCCGGATCGCCGATCCCGCCACATACGAAGAGTTCTACGGAGCGGAACATCCAGATGTGGATCTCCTCGGTCGGGCTCAATACGTTATGCCCGAGCTTTCCGACGACTCCTGGAAAGACAAAGACCTCTACGCCTGCCCCGGTTGCTACCCGACCAGCATCTTGGTCCCACTCCTTCCACTCGTGAAGGCAGGCATCGTTAGCAAGGAACACATCGTCGCAAACTCCTACAGCGGAACCAGCGGTGCCGGCAAACAAAGCAAAGAAGCGTTCTCCTACTGCGAAGTAAACGAGAGCGCCAAGGCCTACGGGGTCCCCAAGCACCGGCACCTGTCCGAAATGGAAGAGCAACTCACCGCAGCTGCCGGCGAAAAAGTGATAATGCAATTCAACCCGCACCTTGCTCCTATGAACCGGGGCATCGCGACCACGATCACAGTCCCATCAAACGGTTCCACCATCGAGCAACTCTACGCCGAATGGGAAAAGACCTATGCCGACAAGCCATTCGTTACCATCCTCCCCAGCGACACGCGGCCAGACACCAAGTACGTCGTCGGCACCAACCGGGTCGACATCTCAGCCGTCAAAGACGAGCGGACTGGTAACTTCGTGATCACCTCCGCCGAAGACAACCTCGTCAAAGGCGCCAGCGGCCAAGCCATCCAGATCCTCAACCTCTGGCAAGGCTGGGACGAAACCACCGGACTCATTTAAAGGTAGGGCGGACTGGCCCAGTCCGCCGCATTAACCCGATCCAAATATTTAGTAATATACCAATCCACAACGGATGCCTCAGCGAAGCATCCCTACCACCATGCCAAGCGAAATTACATTCACGCCCGACACTGCAGGAGTAACGGATCCCAAAGGATTCTTTGCCAAAGGAGTTCATGCGGATGTACGCCGCAAGGGTAACGGTCAACTGGATACGGGCATTCTCTTTTCCAAGACTCCCTGCAACGCCGCTGGCGTCTTCACAAAGAACAGAGTCAAAGCTGCCCCGTCCTCCAATGCGAAAGCGTGCTCGCTTCTGACACACCCGTCCACGGAATCGTGGCCAATAGCGGTAACGCCAACGCGTGCACTGGCGAGCAAGGCAAAGCCGACGCTCAAACAATGGCCGAACAAACCGCAGCCGCCTGCGGAATCGAAACAGATAGTTTCCTCGTTTGCTCGACCGGCCGGATAGGCGAACTTCTTCCCATGGAAGGCATCTCCAAAGCGATCGCCGAATCTGGAGCAGCTGTAGTTGAAGGAGCCGAAGATGGAGAATCTTTCTCTAATTGTATCCTCACTTCCGATACTCGGAAGAAGACGTGCACAGCCACCTTCGAAGTCGACGGAAAGACCGTGACGGTGGCGGGTTCTGCCAAGGGGGCCGGAATGATCCAGCCTAACATGGCGACCATGTTGGCCTTCATCACCACCGACATCTCATCAGAAGGCATCGATCTGAAGCCAATCCTACTCGAAGCCGTCACGCACACCTTCAACGCCATCACTGTAGATGGCGACATGAGCACTAACGACACGGTCTTGCTCCTAGCTAATGGAGAGTCCGACGTTGCCCTGGACGACTCAACTCTCGAAACCTTCAAAGCAGCCCTCTTCCAGATTTGCGATAACCTCGCCGACAAGATTGTCGCCGACGGGGAGCGGATCACCAAAGTTGTCGAACTTCTCATCAGCGGAGCCGACACCGAGCAAGGAGCCGAAAACATAGCTCGGGCGATCGGAAATTCGCTCCTCGTCAAAACCTCCTGGTACGGCGATGATCCAAACTGGGGACGTCTCATGGATGCCCTTGGCTACGCAGACTCCGAGTTCGATCCAGAGAAGATCGATATCTCATACGGTGACGTTCCAGCCCTAGTATCAGGTACGCCAATACCCGAGAACAAACCCAAGTGGAAGGAAGTCGTGAGCAACCGGAGGTTTACCATCCACATCAACATGCACGCAGGCGAAGCCAAATACAGACTGCGGGCCAGCGACCTCACCGAAGGCTACGTCGATTTCAACAAGAGTGAGTAGTTAATCTGCCCACGAAGGACACGAAGAAACACGAATTTTTTTGAACCAGAATTTTCTTAGTGAAACTTAGTGCCCTTCGTGGGCGAAAAAGCACAACCCGACTATTTCTCTAAATTCTATGAATATGCAGGAAATTATTTCCAAAGCGGCCGTATTGGTAGAGGCACTACCTTACGTGCAGAACTTCCGTGGTTCGATCTTCGTGATCAAGTACGGTGGCAGCTTTATGGACGATCCAGATCCAGAGATTCGTTCTCGGGTTGCAGGTGACATAGCATTCCTTTCCGCAGTCGGAATTCACGCCGTAGTTGTACACGGTGGCGGAAAGGCGATTAGTCGGGCCCTCAACGAGCAAGGTATCGAAACCAAGTTTGTTAATGGCCTACGCTTCACAGATGGCGAGTCCGTAAAGGTTGTTCGCGATGTACTCAGTGGCACGGTAAACGGCGAAGTTTGCGAGATGCTTCAGGCACGTAAAGATAGTCCGCTCGGAGTTCCTGGGGAAAACGTCCTCCAGTGCGAAAAACTCACCACCGATGTTCATGGGGACCCAGTTGATCTCGGCTTTGTCGGCAACATTACTTCCGTAAAGGCGAAGATCATCAAGAAGGCGATCAAGGACGGTTACACGCCGGTTATTTCGCCAGTAGCTAAAGATGAAGACGGTCAACTCTACAACGTGAACGCGGATGTGGCGGCGGCTTGCGTAGCCTCAGCACTCAGAGCTCGCCGTCTCGTTTACATGAGCGATGTTCCAGGTCTTCTTTCGGATCCTAAAAATTTGGATACGTTGATCTCTACCTTGAAGGTTAATAAAGTTGCTCAGCTTAAGAAAGACGGAACCATCAGTGCTGGAATGCTACCAAAGGTCGAAAGTGCGGTGAAAGCACTTGATGCAGGAGTACACCGTGTCCACTTCATTGACGGCAGACTCCCGCACAGTCTCCTCCTCGAAATCTTCACCGATCAAGGTATCGGAACCGAAATTTGCCACTGAAATTCATCCCGTAGCGCGGTGCTTTAGCCCGCGTCTGGA
>NZ_JAENIL010000085.1 GCF_016595505.1 Pelagicoccus mobilis
CACCGCGCTACGACTTCAAAATTTTCTAACATTTTTCTACAGTGAAAGTATCTCTCAAGTGGCTTAAGCGTTACGTAGACCTCGACGAGTCTCCTAAGGAACTCGCCGCCTCGCTCACTTTGCTCGGTTTCGAAGTGGACGACATGGAGACGACCGGCGTGCCTCCTCTCGAAAACGTTGTTGTGGGTGAAGTCCTGCAGCGCGACCAGCACCCGGACGCGGACAAGCTCGGCGTTTGCCGTGTGGATTGTGGATCTGAAATCGGCGAAAAGTCGATCGTGTGTGGAGCAAGCAACTACAAGGTAGGGGACCGCGTTCCAGTTGCTCTTCCCGGTGCGGAACTGCCAGGCGGTTTCAAGATCAAGGAATCAAAGCTCCGCGGTGTGCCATCCGCTGGCATGATGTGCGGTGCGAGCGAGATTGGAGCTTCTGGCGACAACTCGGGGCTTCTTATTCTCGATGGCCGTCCAGAACTCGGTACGCCCATCAATCAGGTGCTTACCGATAGCGACACGGTCTTCAATCTCGAGGTGACCCCAAACCGTCCGGACTGTCTTTCGCACATCGGTATCGCTCGCGAGCTCGCGGCTTGGTACCGTCGTGATGTCAAGTATCCAGAAGTTAACAACATTCCCGCCGAGACCGAGCGTGCAAACGGCGAAGGTCTCTTCGAAAGTGTCACTTTGGACGCTAGTGAAGATTGCCCGCTCTACATCGCTAGTGTGATCAAGGGCGTGAAGATTGGTCCGAGCCCGAAGTGGTTGCAGGAGGCTCTGTCTTCTATTGGCCTCCGCCCGATCAACAATGTGGTCGACGTGACCAACTACGTTATGCACGAGTGCGGCAATCCGATGCACGCTTTCGACGCTCGCGATATCTCAGGTGGCAAGATTGTGGTCCGCAACGCGGGCGAGGGCGAAGTGATGACCACGCTCGACGACGAAGAGCGCAAGCTCTCCAGTCGCATGGTTGTGATCGCCGACGAAACTAAGCCACTCGCAGTTGCTGGTGTGATGGGCGGTCAGAATTCTGAGGTTAAGGATGATACAACCGACCTGATCCTCGAAGTCGCATACTTCAAGCCGAGCACGATTCGTTGGGTATCCAAAAAACTAGCACTTTCAACGGACAGCTCCTACCGCTTCGAGCGTGGCGTTGACCCGCTTTCGCTTCGTTACGCGACGGAGCGTGCGATCTCTCTCATCCTCGAGACCGCAGGTGGCGAGCTCTGCACAAACGGAATGCTCGCTGGCACAGAACCTGTTTGGCAGACCGCGATCGAGATCACTCCGGAGTGGATCCGCAAGAAGAGCGGTTTCGAAGTCACCGACGAGCAGATCCGCGAAGCTCTCGAGTTGCTCGATATGAGCATCTCCATCAGCAACGAAGGCGTCTGGACAGTGACCGTTCCTAGCTACCGTGGTGACCTCGAGCGTCCTGTTGATTTGCTCGAAGAAGTGCTCCGTATCTACGGCACGGACAAGATCCCAGGTGGGCAGGTTCGCGCGACTGCTACGACCGCGAGCGATAGCCCGATCACTCAATTCAATCGCAAGTCCTCGGCCTTCTTGATTGGTCAAAACTTCCAGGAAACAGTCACTTACACGCTTCGTTCTGCTGAAGAGCAAAAGCGATGGGCGAGCCAGGTTTCCGCCGAAGAACTGGCTCTCCTCAATCCGATTAGCGAAGACCAAACGCAGCTACGTCACAGTTTGCTGCCAGGTATGCTGGAGGTGCTTCACCTCAACCAATCTCGTAAGACTGGAGCAAACCGTTTCTTCGAAACGGGCCGCGTGTTCCGTGAACTTAACGGTAAGATCGTTGAAATGGTCGCGGTAGCATTCCTCGAGTGCAACAGCGGTCCAGAGCGTACATGGAAGGAGCGTAGCTTCGACGATTTCTACTCAGCCAAGCAGCGTCTCAAAACTATCGCCTCTTACGCTGGAATCGACCTCGGCAAGTTCAAGGTTCGCGAAGTAAGCGAAAACGAAGGCGCTTGGCAAGATGGCCACAGTGCCGCTTACGAAGAGCCAAAGGCTGGTTTCTTCGCTCGAGTTGGCTTGATGAGTCTTCCTCGTATCAAGGAGATGGATATTCAAGGCGAAGTATTCGGTGGTATTTTCTGCTACTTGCCTGAGCGTCTCCGCGAGCCGAAGCGTATCAAGTTCAAGCCATTCAGCTTGTTCCCAGCTTCCAGCCGTGATTTAGCGCTTGTCGTAGACAAGAGCGAGCCAGCGGAAGAAGTCGTTCGCACTATGAGCAAGATAGCTTCCAAGGCGACCAAGGGCTTCGATGTCGAAAGCGTTAACGTCTTCGATATCTACGAGGGCACTGGTGTGGCGGAAGACAAGAAGAGCATCGCGGTCAGCATGACCTTCCGTGCTCTCGATCGTACGCTTAAAGACAAGGAAGTGAACAAGGCTTTCGAAACCATCCAAAACCAAGTCCGCGAAAAGTCACCGTACAGCATCCGCGACTAGGAGAATAGGAGGGCAATGCTTCGTCATTGCCGAAATACGAATACATTATTGGCAACGATAGAGCGTTGCCCTCCGTGCTTTAAAACTGAATAGGCAATGTCCGACACTCACATCGATATCGAATACACCGCAAAACTCGCCCGTATTAATTTAACGGACGAGGAAAAGGAAAAGCTCTCCGGTCAGTTGGATTCAATTATCGGATACGTGGAAAAGCTCGAAGAGCTCGACACAAACGGTGTTGAGCCAACGGCTCATCCGCATCCGGTTTACAACGTTTGGCAAGAGGACGAAGTGAAGGGTGAGCTCTCTACGGAGGAAGCTCTCAAGAACGCTCCGGCTCAACGCGAAAATATGGTGATCGTTCCAAAGGTCGTAGATTAATCAGATGCAGGACATTTTCTACAAGTCGGCTAGTGAGCTTTCGGAGCTGCTAGAAAAGAAGGAGCTTTCGTCGGTCGAGCTAACGAAGGCGATGATCGAGCGAACGAAGTCGGTTGACGAAAAGGTCGCGGCTTTCAACTCGTTCGACGAAGCGGATGCGCTCGCTCAAGCGGAATCTTCGGATGCACGTCGCGCGGCGGGCGAGGCGAAGGGTGCTCTCGATGGTATCCCCGTTGGCATTAAGGACAACATGGCGGTCTACGGACAGCCGCTGACCTGTTCGAGCAAGATGCTGGAGAAGTTCGTTTCTCCTTACGACGCGACCAGTATCGAGAAACTGAAGACGCAAGGAGCAGTGCTCTGGGGACGTCTCAATCTCGACGAGTACGCAATGGGATCTTCTTGTGAGAACTCGGCGTTTAAATCGACTTCGAATCCATGGAACCTCGATTGCGTGCCAGGAGGCAGCTCCGGAGGTTCGGCTGCAGCGGTTGCTGCTGGTGAGGCTGTGTTTGCACTCGGTAGCGACACGGGTGGCTCGATTCGTCAGCCAGCTGCCCATTGCGGTATTGTTGGGGTGAAGCCAACTTATGGACGTGTATCCCGTTTTGGTTTGGCGGCATTCGCTTCCTCGCTCGATCAGATCGGTCCAATGACTCGGAACGTGAAGGATGCGGCCATGCTGCTGCAGGCCATTTCCTGTCACGACGAACGCGATTCCACTTCCTACAAGATTTCGACGCCGGATTTCGTGAAGGCGTTGGAAGATCAACGTGGTCACAAATGGACGCTTGGTTTGCCGAAGGAGTATTTCGCGAATGCGGAAAGTACGCCGGCGATGGAGCCGGTGTTAAAGGCGATCGAATTCTATAAGAGTCTCGGCTGCGAGATTAAGGAAGTGTCCTTGCCGCATACGGATTACGCGGTCGCGACGTACTACATTATCGCGACAGCGGAAGCGTCCTCGAACCTCGCTCGCTATGACGGTATCCGCTACACGCATCGTGCGGAGAAGTTCGACGCAAAGGACTCGGTGGATATCTATTGCCAGTCCCGCGCGGAAGGTTTCGGTGAGGAAGTAAAGCGCCGTATCATCCTCGGTACCTATGTATTGAGCAGTGGATACTATGATGCCTACTATTTGAAGGCGCAGAAGGTTCGAACGCTCATTCGTCAGGACTTCGAGAACGCTTTCAAGGAGGTCGATGCATTGCTGACGCCGACTTCGCCGACGCCTGCATTCAAGAAGGGCGAGAAGGCGAGTGACCCGCTCTCGATGTACTTGAGCGATATCTACACGATTTCAGCGAACTTGGCTGGCGTTCCCGGAATGTCGTTGCCTTGCGGATACAGCGATGGTTTGCCAGTCGGATTGCAGATCCTCGGTAAGCCGTTCAAGGAAGACGAAATGCTCTCGATCGCGAACGAGTTCGAAGCAGCTCACGAATTCAAGGACCAACACCCAAGCCTCTAGATTTAACGATGGAATACGAAGCAGTTATCGGTCTGGAGGTTCACGTCCAGATTAAGGCCGAATCCAAAATTTTCTCCCGCGTCCGTGCGGGCTATGGCCACGAGCCAAACACGCTGGTGGATCCTGTTGTGATGGGATTGCCCGGTGCTTTGCCGGTGATGAACAAGGCCGCTCTCGATGGTATCATCAAGGCGGGCTTGGCTCTCAATTGCACGATCCCTGACTACTGTAAGTGGGACCGAAAGAACTATTTTTATCCGGATAGCCCCAACAACTACCAGATCACTCAGTATGATCAGCCGATCTGCGATGGCGGTTCGGTAGAGATCGAGATGCCTGGTCACAACCGTGGCGAGATGGGTGAGCACAAGGAGATCAAGCTCACGCGTATCCACCTCGAGAACGATGTGGGTAAGCTAAACCACTTTTCCGAAGATAGCTTGGTTGATTACAATCGCGCCTTTACCTCGCTGATGGAAATCGTGAGCGAGCCGGACATGCACTCCGGCGAGGAGGCTTTCGCTTTCCTCACTGCGATTCGCCAGACCATGATTTACTGCGGTATTTCCGACTGCGACATGGAGAAGGGGCAGATGCGTGCGGATGCGAACATCTCGGTTCGTCCCGTGGGGCAGAAGGAGCTTGGCCAGAAGATCGAGCTCAAGAACCTGAATAGCATCACTGGCGTGAAGAACGGCATCGAGTATGAGATCAAGCGTCAGACTCGTGAGCTGAAGAAGGGCAATACGATCAAGCAAGCCACTTGGCGTTGGAACGCTGAGCTCGGCCAAACCGAGATGATGCGTGAAAAGGAAGACGCTCACGACTATCGCTACTTCCCAGACCCCGATTTGATGCCGGTCAAGATTGATGACGAGTGGCGAAATCGTCTGCGGGACGAGATCCCAGAGCTTCCATGGAACAAGCAGCGCCGATTTTTGGAAGAGTACTCGCTTCCGTATTCGATCACCTCGGTGCTCGTGCCGGATCGTGAATTGAGCGACTGGTTTGAGTCTGCGGCGAAGCAATCTCCCAAGTCTGCTCAGGCGATTGGAAACCTCGTGGTGAACGATTTGCTTCGCGAGCTAGGTGAAGCGGGGCAAGTACTGCGTGACTGTAAGATCACGCCGGACTCATTGCTCGGTCTCGTACAAGTCGTGGAGAAGGGGACTATTCCGAAGAACGTGGCCAACAAGGACGTCTTCCCGGAGATGTTCAAATCCGGCGAGACGGCGGAGCAGGTCATCGAGCGAAAGGGCTTGAAGCCGGATTTCGACGAAGACCAAGTGAAGGTCTGGTGTCAGGAGGCAATCGATGAGAACCCGAAGCCCGTCCAAAACTACAAGGACGGTAACGAGAAGGCTCTCAACGCGTTGCTTGGCCCGGTCATGAAAAAGAGCCGAGGCAAGGCGAACCCGCAGTTGGTCAACAAGCTGATCCGCGAGCTGATCGATTAGGTTCAGCCCATTGGTCAGTCATTTTCATAAAAAAGCCAATCGCCTAGAAAAGCGATTGGCTTGAAATATGACTTGCAGGCTTCTTTTCGGGTTTAGGCCTGTGTTCTTTGACGTCGCGTTGCGATCAGCATAGCCATAGCGGCCGCACCACAAACTCCGTAAATAGAGGGAGATAAATCGCCTGCAGGGGTGATTGACGCCTCGGCGGCGGCGACTTGAACGATGGGCTTCGACTCGGACTTGTTGGAGCTTAGCTCGTCGTTTGCGATATGGGCACAGACAACCGTAGCGGTGATGATACAGGCGGTAGTCGTTAGGATTCGCTTCATAGAGGTAGGAGTTGGATGCGTTTATATGAATCCTTTTTACACTTTCTTTCAATCGGATCATCGACCGAATCCCTCAAATCGGATCTCTGCCCAAGCGGGGCTCATCCATTCCCCTATGGGCTTCGTTAGGATTAGATGAGGTCGGTGTCCAAATTGTAAAATAGCTTCCAGGAATGAAAGGGATCGATAGCTCTGTTGCATCGTTTTCTACTCACTTTTGGAATGGATTCGCCGATTCTTGTCCTGTTTCCTCTCTATGCAGGCCAATCGATCAGGTTTTCTCTATGTGCGTCCCAAAGTCTTTAAATTGGAAACTTTTATGTATTTTGATCGGAGGTGGGCTTTATGTTCCGCTGTCGATCGCGGGTGAGTTGGTGGTTTGGCCGGACGAGCCTAGGGTAAAAATGCAGGCTGAGTTTTTCACTGAAAGTCCGGACGGCTATTTGGAGGAGCGAGCGGTGCTGCAGTGCGAAGAGTTCGATCTGATCTTCAGCGTGACGAAGCGTTGGCAGGCCGCTGATGAGTTCTCGGATCGGTTCTCTTTTGTATTCGAGTCGCTGCGTCATGAGGGCGTTTACCTTGGGGTGGCGGAGTTTGAACTTTCGGAGTTCTTGCCAGACCTTTCTCAAGAGGTTTGGGACGCCTATGTTCGTGGATTGAAGAAAGCGGAGCCTAAGGTTGAGATTACCTTTTCTCATTTCAGTTTAGAGCGCTCGGAACCGCCGATCATTTTGAATTCTGTATATCGGCAGATTGATTATGTGGAACGATTGGCTCTGGGAGACTCTCGAAAAACTCGAGAGATTTTCGCACTCATTCGCGATCGTTTGGTTGTATTCAGTTTTTGGGGAGATGAGGAGATTCTCGATCAGAACCGAAGGGCTCACAACCTTCTGCTGACTCGCATGGACCTGTTGGAGCACAACTGAGTTCCTGGATAAGCAAAACCCTCCTTCGTGAAATGAAGGAGGGCTTGTGTTTGAAATTCGGCTTATCCCCAGCCCCAGTTCCAGCCGGATTTCCAGCTACGCGACTTTCGCCTTTTGTTGCTCGGCTGTTCGGCTGGTTCTGGCTCTGGTTCGGGTTCCGGCTCGGGCTCTACCACCACCTCGGGTTCCGGTTCTACGTTAGGCTCGGGAGTGGGCTCAGGCTCAGATGTTGGTTCGGGCTCTGGTTCGGGTTCCGGAGTCGGCTCGCTGATAGGTTCGTCTTCCGGGATCGTCTCAGGAACTTCTTTTGGAACGGTAGGGGTAATGGAAATCGAATCTTCTGGGGAGACGGTGATCTCTCCGCCGACGGTTCCTGAGTTCCAAGCGAGTGAGCCCACTGCTGAATTGTATGTGCTCTCGCTGATGTTCGTGTAGTTGATGCGTCGGTACGCCCTTAGCAATGGTGTGCCTGGGGGATAGGTGCCGGCGGCGAACAGGTCGTTGAAGCCGTATCCACGATTTGGAGGATTGTAGTAAGCTGTCGACCAAGTGGAGTCGTCAATTTCGCACTCGTAGAGGCAGACCATGGAGCCGCGGATGTAGAACGTATCACCACTCCAGTTTTCGAGGAATCGAGGGAAATTGTGGGCTCCTCCGCTGTAGCTATCGTCGCCTAGCTTGTTTGGGGGACGGATGCCTGAGACGACTGCGGCAGATACTTCGGTCGTAGATGCGTTTGGCTCGTTGGCGCTCCACATGGCGGAGTCTGTATGGCTGGCGGAGAGGAAGGTGACTGCGTCGCCCATTACCGCTACTGGCACTTCGTTGCTCTCCGGTTCGTAAGCGCTGGTGCTTCCTGTGCTTCCGTCAGCGTTGAAGTGACCTTGCACATAGAGGATGTTGTTTGTGGTGAAGGTCATCCCAGGGTCGGCTCCTCGGCTGGGAATGCCTTGTCCGGTGCGATCGGTCTCGCCACCTACCAAGCGGATGCCGGAGTAGTTGAGATTCGCTTTTCGAGTACTGTTGGAGTCGGAGCTGTAGCATTCGAAGTAGATGATTCCGTTCCACTGGGTGGAGGGATCGTAGTAGCCGGAAAGATCGTCGGGATCGTATACGCCTAGGACTTTGGACGGATCTGAAACGTCTGGAGATTCGATCAATTGTTTGAGCTTACCCACGTGAAAGTCGACGGTGGTGATATCGTATCCCCGGCGGCGGTCGCGCAGGGCGCTCGACTTGATGGTCCAAAGCGAACCTTCGAGGTGGCTGATGTCGACTTCGGTGCCGCTCTTGCGGAAGAGGCGGACGGTGCTTCCGGCGGTATCCCATTTGAAGTACATTCCGGCTTTGTTGGACATCTTCTGTTTTTCGATTTCCGCATCGTAGTCGGCGTGGCCGACGGGTAGGGGAGGTTCGATGATGGCTCGTCCGGAGTTGACTGGGTCGTAGGCGGAGGTGGATGGATTGTCGGGCTGGTAGTCAGCGAAGGCGACTGGCTTGTAGTTGGGGACGCCGTGGGAGGAGGTTTGCAAGTTGCCATGCCAGCGATCGGACGCGTATTCGCGAAATCCGTCACCCATCTTGGAGTCTTTCCAAACG
This sequence comes from Pelagicoccus mobilis, assembly GCF_016595505.1. Taxonomy (GTDB): domain Bacteria; phylum Verrucomicrobiota; class Verrucomicrobiia; order Opitutales; family Opitutaceae; genus Pelagicoccus; species Pelagicoccus mobilis. The sequence continues at coordinate 8,653 of NZ_JAENIL010000085.1, forward strand.
CCTCCGACGTACATCGATTGCAAGTTGCCGTAGCGGTCGGGATAGCGAACGTGCCCAGTGCGAGAAGAGCTCTTGTGCTCGTAAGCGTGGTAGAGGTCTCCTGTGGCGCTTACTTTGTTGTGGAAATTCAGGCTGTTGGAGGGGGCGACACGTAGGTCGAGGTTGGTGTGGACGGGGCCGTAGATGTCCATGTTTGGCCCAGGGTGGATGTCTAAGTCGAGATTGTAGAAAATGGCGTGGGCGAAGAGCGGCGCGTCGCGCACTTGCAGCTTTTGAGTGGTGTAGGAGGTGATCGGGCTGCCGCCGCGCGGATCGGTCACGGTGGCTTTGGCGTAGAGGCCAATGGTGCGGGCGAAGACCTTCTGGCCTTTTAGCGGGTCCTTGTCGTTGAAAGGGGATAGCGGATCGATGTAGGTGAGGGTGCTGGGCTCGGAGGGGACGTTTCCTCCGATCACCTCCGAGTTCACGAAGTCGACATTGGAGCCAAAGATGTTTTCGCCGGGAAGAGAAAGGGCATCTGAGGAGGCGGGGTCGAAGGCGTTGGCGGTGAAGTTGGTCCGGCTGTTGAACTTGTACTTCAGCTGAGCGAATCCGTATTCAGCGATCGCTTCGGACGCGTTTTTCGCCTGGATGCGGAGTTGGTGGCGAGCGTTGATCTTTCTCTCGGTGAGAGAGTGGTGTAGAAGTACTCCCACTACGAATGCTGCGCTTGTCGAAATAACCAGCGTGGCTCCGAGGACTGATCCTCTCTTTTTGTTTTCCGCTCTTAGTTTCTTCATTTGGTCTACCCTCGCGGTGATACGGTGAAGTTGTATGTGTTGGTGGCTTGTTTGAGATTGCTGCCTTTGTGCAGAATCTCTCCTTGGACGGTGATGCTCCGGCCAAAGAAATTGTAGAAGAGTTGGCCGTCGCTGAGGCCGCGGGAGAGCTCGATCACTTCTGGGTGTGTCCCTTCGGATGAGGTCGCGGGGATGAGATCTTCGATGTCTTCGCTTCTTGGAGGATCGAATTTTATGGCGAATTTTCGAACGGGACCTGCTGTGGTGGTGCTGGCCGAACGATAGTAGCCCACGAGGGCGGTGTAGGCGGAGGGATCGGTTTCGTCTACGAAGGCGAGAAGCAGGAAGTCTCCAGATTGGCCTTCGTTCATTTCAACTCGATTTTTGAAGGAGTTGTAGATGATGAAGAAGCTGGAGTAGGTGGCGTAGTCGCCGAGCTCGCTGGTGAACTTGCGGATGTCGCGATTGATGAGCAGCTTGCCTTGATTGTAGGAAGAGAAGTTTTTCGAGGAGAGCAGAAAGCTCATCACTGCTCCCATAATTACGCCAAAAACGGCGGTCGCTACCACCATCTCCGTGAGCGTGAAACCTCTTCTTCCGGAAGTTCTGCGGGTGAAGTTCATGCTGAATTTTCCTAGAAGGTTGGGACGTCCGAGCGCACGGTGACGAGAGTGTCGGTGACCACTCTTCCACTGAGGAGGGAGTTGTCCGTGTAGGAATAGCGGAGAATGATGCGGCGCGCTTCTCCAACTTGAGAAGAGGTGTCTGTGATGTCTTCGACGTAGAGGACGAAGTTGATCTTAAGGTCGTCGGTGTCGTCATCAGGCGTGTTGTTGATGTCGAGCGACTTGATGTTGTCGATATCCGAGCTGGCTCCTGCAGTGGGATCGTTGACGTTTGGAGAAACGGAGAGAGTATCGGCGGAACCTTGGTTGATAAGCTCGGAAACGGAGTCCTCGTCCAGAAGGCTGAACTGCATGTTCTTCATTTGCTCCAGGTAGCCTTGGGCGACCGTCATAGCTGTTCCCTCGTTGATGGATCCCTGAGTCATGCGGCGCGCTTGCAGCAAGCCGGACAGGGTTCCGAATCCCACCATGGAGAGGATCAGAGCTCCGACCATAACTTCGACGAGCGAGAAGCCGTCTTTTCCGGCCGAGGACAGAGATTTTTTTGAGAAGATCGCCATGTGTTCTGGGGTTTATCGGAGGCATTTAAGGTAATTTTCATAGTTCTGAGGCGTTATTTTCCTTTTCTAGGTTTCGAGTGGGTAGATCTCGCTAGCGGCTTTCTCGGTGGCTGAAAATCGACTATGGGAAGGATGAGCAGTTTCTGCAGGTCCCCCTAGTGACATTCGCAGGGGATCGACTCACGACCTTCGTCTTATTTGGGTTGCGACTGAATCGCTTGAGACTTATGCACTTCCGCTTTCTTTTAACCGATGAAGTCCTTTTACATCACTACCGCAATTGACTACGCGAACGGCTCCCCGCACCTCGGGCATGCCTACGAAAAAGTGCTGACCGATGTGGTCGCGCGTTTCCGCCGTTTGATGGGGGATGACGTCTACTTCCTCACAGGGATCGACGAGCATGGACAGAAGGTTCAGCAGTCTGCGGCCAAGCGTGGCATCGAGCCGATCGAGCTCTGTGACGAGGCGGCGGGAGAGTTCAAGGAGCTCTGCTCCAGCCTGAACATTTCCAACGACGATTTCATTCGCACAACCGAGACTCGCCACAAGGATGTGGTACGCAAGATCCTGCAGGACCTCTTCGACCGTGGCGAAATCTACAAGGCCGAGTACAAGGGCTTCTACAGCGCTCGCGCGGAGCAGTTTCTCCAGGAGAAGGACATGGTCGACGGCAAGTGGCCGGAGATTTTTGGGGAAGTGACGGAGATCACCGAGAGCAACTATTTCTTTAAGCTCAGCCAATATCAGGACTGGCTCATCGAGCACATCAAGACGCACGAAGATTTTATCTATCCGCGTTTCCGGGCGAAGCAGGTTCTCGAGTTCCTTAAGGAGCCAATCAACGATCTCTGTATCTCTCGCCCGAAAGAGCGTCTTGAGTGGGGGATTCCGCTTCCCTTCGATGAAGAGTACGTGACTTACGTTTGGTTCGACGCTCTGGTGAACTACATCAGCGCGGTCGGCTACGGTACTCCGGATTTCGAGAAGTATTGGCCAGTCAACTACCACGTAATCGGAAAGGATATCCTGCTTCCGCCGCACTCTGTCTACTGGCCGATCATGCTGAAGGCGATTGGTGTGGAGATTCCGTCCAGCCTGCTTGTACATGGCTGGTGGTCCATCAATGGCGACAAGATGTCCAAGAGTACGGGGAACTTCATCGAGCCATCCGAGTTCGTGAAGGAGTACAGCGTGGACGCTCTCCGCTATTTCCTCATTCGCGAAATGAGCGTGGGGCAAGACAGCGATTTTTCGGACGAGCTTTTCACAAATCGATACAACAGCGACCTCGCTAACGACCTTGGTAATCTCTTAAACCGCGTGCTGACGATGACGCCGCGCTACTGTGGTGATACTTTCCCAGCTCGCACTGTTAGTGAAGAGCCGGAGAAGGAGCTTGAAGCGGCGTGGGCGGAAACGGAAGGGAAAGTCGTCGAGCTCTTCGAGGAGTTCCAGTTTCACAAGGGGCTTGAGCTCACGTTTAGCTTTATTCGTTCGATCAACCGTTATGCGGAGCAGCGTTCGCCGTGGAAGCTCGCTAAGTCTGAGGATCCGAAGGATAAGGAAGTCTGTGCGACTTCGCTTTCGCTCATGGCGGAGGCATTGCGTCGAGCAGTCGGGTTGCTTGAGCCTGTGATGCCAGAAACGACAGTTCGCGTGTACGAGCTTCTCGGATACAAGAGTGACGCTTCTTGGCTCGAGCGTCTCAAAGCGTCAGACGCCTTGACCGGCTGCAAGGTGGGCGAGCGTGTGATTCTCTTCCCTAAGCCGCAACAGGAGAAAAAGTAGTCCCGAAGCCGTTTCGTGGATACGATCCCCTTAGATCCGGCCAAAGCCAAAACCTACGAGGCCCTGCATGCGTTTTTGCAGGGCTGTCTCTTCAAGGCGGTCGAAAGAGGGAAACCGCAGCTCGTTAGCATCGCTGCGGAGTCGTCGCTGCTTGATCCGCTAGCGGTTTTGGAGTCGATCTACGAGGACCGGCAGCAGCACTTCTACATCGAGCGTCGACGAGATGACTTGGCGATCGCGGGGGCTGAAGATGCTCTCAGCTTTTCGCCTTCTGGGGCGAATCGCTTCGCGGAGGTGAAGCAATGGATTGCGGAGGTGCTCGAGAACGCGATAGCGGTGGGGGATTCGAGTCTTCCGTTTTTTGGACCGCACTTCTTTAGCGGTTTCACGTTTTTTGAGGAATCGAAAGCGGACGCTCCCTTTCCGTCGTCCTCTGTTTTTGTGCCGCGTTGGCAAGTCGTTTCGAGCAAGGGGCGTTGCATTGCTATCGCAAATGCGGTGATCGCTGCGGGGGACGATATCGAAGCGATCGCGAAACGTATCTGGAACGCAAATACGAAATTTCGTACTTTCGATTACACTGATTCGGACGAACGCTCGCTGCGGGATCGTTTGCGAGTCCTTGAGACTAAGGAATGTGGTGGCGACGCGGCGTTCAAGGAATCGGTGGAGCGAGTCCTGAAGCGAATTGATGAGGGCGAGTTTCAGAAAATTGTGTTGGCTCGAGCTCTCGACCTTAAGGCGGACCAAGCGTTTCACCCGCTCGAAATTCTCAATACGCTTAGGGAGCGTTACGAAGATTGTTACGCGTTCTCGATCGCGAACGGAAAAGGGCAAAGCTTTATCGGAGCGAGCCCGGAACGTCTCGTTTCGGTAGCGCAAGGCCGAGTCAATGTGGATGTTTTGGCTGGGACTGCACCGCGTGGGAAGACTGCCTCGGAAGACGCTCGACTAGGTGCGGGCTTGCTCGAAAGCGAGAAGGACCGAAGGGAGCATCAGATCGTGCACGAATCGGTTTGTCGCCGATTGCAGGATTTGGGGCTGTCGGTTAGCGAGAGTTGCAACCCGAGTCTCAAGAAGCTGCAAAATGTGCAGCACTTGTTTGTCGATGTTGAAGCGAGACTCGAAGAGGGGATTCATCTACTGGATTTGGTAGCGAGTCTACACCCGACTCCTGCGGTGGGAGGAACGCCGCGCGAAGATGCGGTCCCCAAAATTTGCGAGCACGAACGTTTTGATCGTGGACTGTATGCGGGACCGATCGGTTGGATAAATGCGAAAGGAGAGGGGGAGTTCCTGGTGGGGATTCGTTCCGCTCTCGTAGATGGAGAAAACGCTCGATTGTTTGCTGGAGTGGGGATTGTTGAAGGTTCCGTTCCGGAGCGTGAGCATCTAGAAACCAATCTGAAGTTCCAAGCCTTGAAGGAGAACCTGCTCTAATGAAGACAAGCTGGGCGAACGGAAACGAACTTTGGGCGGATGTCATTGCCGAGACACTACATCGTAAAGGGGTGGAGTACGCTATCACTTGCCCCGGTTCGAGGAGTTCGCCGTTGACGTTCGCGTTTGCGGGACACGAGTCGATCGAAGCGATCCCGATTCTGGACGAACGCTCTGCTGGCTTCTTCGCCCTCGGGCTTGCCAAACGAAGCGGCAGGCCGGTCGCTCTGGTTTGCACTTCAGGTTCTGCGGTTGCGAATTTCTTTCCTGCAGTTGTGGAGGCGAGCGAGAGTGGGGTGCCGCTCGTGCTGCTGACGGCTGATCGACCGCCGGAGTTGAGAGATTGTCAGGCGGGGCAGACCATTGATCAATTGAAGTTTTTTGGCGGATACGTCCGCAAGGCAACCGAGCTTGCCGTTCCGGAGTCCTCTCGGGAGATGCTGCGTTATCTGCGGCAAACGGTGGCTCACGTTGCCGAGGTCGCTACGGCTCCAGATCGCGGGCCGGTGCATTTGAATGTTCCCTTTAGGGATCCGCTGATTCCTGTAGCGCAGGACGGCTTTGTCTCTCCCTTTACGAACGAAGAGCTCTCTTCTTTTTTCGATCACCTCGGTATCTCGGATGGTATCCCGTTTGTGCAGGCGCAGCTTCCTGAGAGTCTGGCCGCGATCGAGAAGGGAGTTGTTGTGGTGGGACCTGCGTCACCGGATAATGAGGACTCTTGGTGCGAGAACGTGGCATCTCTGGCGAACTCGCTTGGTTGGCCGGTGCTTGCGGATGCTCTCAATCCGCTTCGCTCAAACGGGACTGGTATTTCGTCTTTAGTTTGTGGGTACGACTTTATTTTGAGAAACCGATCATTGTCGGAGGAGCTCACGCCAGAACATGTACTGGTGATTGGGAGCCTGCCGACGAGCAAAGTGCTTCGGACTTGGATTGGTGAGAATGACGTTCCGATGACAATCCTGAGTGATCGCACCGTGAATGTTGATGCGACACATTCCAGGTCGGTGCGGGTGGTAGCGGATCTTGAGTTTGGCGGAGTTCTCGCTCCGAAATCTCAGGCTGCTGATGTTTACGCCAAGCGCTGGATTGAGCTCGACAGGACGGTTCAGTCGGAGCTGGATACGCGCTTCTCCAGTGAGGAGGCCTTGATCGAAGCGAAACTTTCGTGGGGGTTGAGCAAATGGCTACCGAGGGAATGTTCGCTTTGCGTTTCGAACAGCATGCCGCCTCGAGACATGGAGTTCTACTTTGGTCCACGTATTGAGCCGGTTTCTGTTTTTAGCTCTCGCGGAGCGAATGGTATCGATGGAATCCTCTCCACAGCCATGGGAGTGGCTCATGAAGGGGAGGCCACATTTTTGCTAACGGGAGATCTTGCTCTCTTGCATGATACGAATGGCGCTCTGAACGCGAAGCAGTTTAAGGGGAGCCTGACGATTCTCTTGGTGAACAATGCGGGTGGCGGGATTTTCGAGATGCTGCCAGTTTCGCAATTTGAATCTGTATTCGAAAAGCACTACGGGACGGATCAACAGGTCGACTTCGGGGCGTGGTCGAAGACTTACGGTCTCGATTATGAGCTGATTCAAAGCTGGGGGCAGCTCGAGACGGAACTGGGTAAAGAAATCGCTGGCGTCCGAGTACTTGAAGTTAGAACCGATCGGAAGCGAGATGCTGTTTTGCGGAAGCAGCTATTTAAGGATGTCTCGTCCCGTTTAGGGTAAAGCGATCCGACTGATCTCGCCTTGCTGCAAGAGCATGGTCGCCACTCCGAATCGTAGGTTGTAGTCGGAGAAAAAGATGCGACTGCAACCGAGATAGCTCAGGGACTGCTTGAGCGTGACCATTGCGGTTGGGAAAATGTCAGCTCTGTTGGGCGGGATGTTGTACTCTTTGATACGCTGATCGAAAGTGAGTGAGCAAACTCGATCTACGATTTCGCTGAAGTCTTGGAAGCTGATTCCTGATTCTCGTTGAGAGCTCGTAAGGCTCTCCGCTAGGTGTTTGGCGGAGCCTCCGGTGAGGACGGCAATTTCGGAAGGGCTTGAGTCTGGGGCGAATTTGGATGCTCCCCAGCTTTGCTTCACGTAAGCAGCGATTTGTTCGTGCTTGTCCTGTGGTAGAGGGAGCTTCCTGTCTTCAAGTAGAAGGGATGCGAGACGAACGGATCCAAGTTGGAGGCTTTGAGCTTCGCTAACTTTGTGATCCGTAAATTGAATACATTCTAGGCTGCCGCCTCCTAGATCGAAGAGAGTGTAGGAGGAGAGGTCCTTCAGCGCTGGGTCGCACCTGAGGGCGAGCCCGATGAAGGCTGCCTCTTCTTCTCCTGAGAGGATTCGGAGTTCGTGGTTGGACGCTTTTTCAACTGCGTTGACGAATGCTTGCTTGTTTGATGCATCGCGAACGGCGGAGGTCGCTACGATGCAGAGGGTGTCGCATTCTGAAGCTGCTTGGGTGAGTCGAGCGATCGCCGCGGCTCCGCGTTCTATGGCTTGCTCGTCAATGACGGGAGGATGTCCTGTCATACCCTCGCCGATACGTGTCTCTTCGACGACGAAGCTGACCTTTTCAGCGGGGAGGGTTTTGCCGGGTTGGGCAACGAGGAGCTTGATGGTGTTTGAACCTACGTCTATGACGCCAACGGTTTTCATTGGGGTGTGGAAGAATTTTGCCCACGAAGGGCACGAAGTGACACTAAGGTTAGTTTAGGATAGTTACGCTCTTGGTGGTGCTTCGTGGGGAAGTTACAACTCGTAGCCTTGGGGGGCGATGAGGACTACGAATTCACCTTTCTTGCTGGCGGATTTCATGAATTCGCGAATTTGGGAGATGGTGCCGGTTTTTATCGTTTCGAACTTTTTGGTTAGTTCGCGGCCGATGCAGACCACACGTTCTGGTCCGAGCACGTCTTCGAGCTCGGCGGTCATCTTCTCGATCCGATGGGTGGATTCGTAGAGAGCGATCGTGTGTTTAAAGTCTCGATACTCTTCGAAGAATCGGCGGCGGGCGGCTGATTTTGGGGCGAGAAATCCGGCGAAGAAGAATGCGTCGGTGGGAAGCCCGCTGACGCTCAGAAGCGAGGTGACGGCGCAGGCACCGGGTACGGGGACGACGGGGATATTGTGACGTTGGCACTCGCGGGCGGCACGGAAGCCTGGATCGGAAATAGCGGGGGTGCCGGCGTCGGAAACGAGGGCGATGGATTCGCCTGCTTGTAGTCGCTCGACGATGCTGGTGGCGGCTCGTTTCTCGTTGTGGTCGTGGTAGGCGAAGAGGGGGCGTCTGATCTCGAGTCGCGTGAGCATGGCTCCGGTCGTGCGGGTGTCTTCGCAAGCGATGGCGTCGACTTTGGCCAGGAGCGAGAGGGCGCGTTGGGTGATATCGGCTAGGTTGCCGATGGGGGTGGCGACGACGTAGAGGTGACCCGGTTCGGGCGTGAGTGAGGGATTTTCGTCGGAGGACATGTGGGAGGATTGGCACTGCGGCGTGCCCGGCGGTCACGCCCTACCATTTTGGAGAAAAAGAATGCCCGTTGCGGACAACGGGCATTGGTAAAATCTAGTTGCTTCCCATGCCAGGGACGCCGCCTTCCCAGTCCTTGGGTCGGCTCCAGGGAATGGTGGATTCGTCGGGGTCCGCGCAGCCGGTGATGAAGAAGAGAGAAGCGGTGAAGGCCGCTGCGAGAATGATTGAGATGAACTTTTTCATGGTTTGTTGAAATCAGTTTAGGCTGGAGACCGTGTCGCCGCTTTGCGGGGTCTTTACCAATGACTCTGGCAGAACTCGGGCTATGCTCAAGTTTTCCTTGACGTCTGTGACCTGTATTTTGGCGATCGGGGTGTCTGCGTGCTGGATGTAGAGCTCGTTTTGCAGGCGTACGCCGTCGTTGTAGCCGATATCGAGCACGACGAAGGAGTTCCCTTTGCCTACGGTGAGAACGTAGCCTTTGAGGCTGGGGTTGCTTGGGATCTCGGAGGGGAGAGGCGAGGTAACTTGTTGTGGGGCTTGAGTTTGTTGGAGTTCGAGAATCTGGCGCTCGAGATTGGCAATCTCTAGTTCGTAGCTGGCGACTTGGTCTTGGGGGACGCTGGTGGCCTTGAGGACGTTGAGCTCCTGGGTGAGGCGGCTGTTTTCCTGTTGCAGCCGGCGTTCGGCGATCTCCTGGGCGTCGCGTTCGTCGACGAGCCGCTTATTTTCGCGTTGGATCTGCAGGAGCTGGTTGTTCGCGAGCAGGGCTTCGGCGGAGAGTTTCTCGAGCTCGCTGGTTTGAGACTCTGCGGTTTCGGCGAGGCGAGCGTTTTCCTTTTGGAGGGATTGGCTGCGGGCACGCTCCGTCTTGATCGCGGTGTTGAGCGACTGGAGGTCGGTGTCGAGGGAGAGGAAGTCGGCCTTGTTTTTGAAGTAGAACGCACCTGCAGCGATGGCCCCGGCGATTGCGAGGATTTGAAGCATGCGGTTGGTACGTTTCATGGCAGGGATGGCTTATAGAGTATGATTTACGGAAATTGATAAAGGCTAGATTGCGACTGGGCGGGGGCGGGTGAGCTTGGCGATTTCTGCCATGATGCGGTCCGCGACGATCTGGTAGCGTTCTTTTCCTGCTTCGCGTCCTGGATCGTAGGTGGCGGGGGAGAGCGGCTTGCCGTAGCGCATGTGGACGCTGAGGTTGAAGTTTGGCAGCGTCTTACCCTTGGAGAGGACTTTGTTGGAATTGAAGATGCGGCAGGGGATGACGGTGGCTTGTGATTTCGCGGCGATGAGGCCGATGCCGGGCTTGGCGGATTGGAGGTTGCCGTCGGGGCTGCGCGTTCCTTCCGGGAAAAGCGAGAGGAGCCCGCCTCGCTTGAGGGTGGCGAGCGTGGCCTTCATGGCTTTGATGTCGGAATCGCCGTCGCGGTCGACGGGAATGGTGCCGACGCTATCGAGCCACCAGCTGGCTGCTTTGTTGAACCAAAGGGTCTTGCGGGCGAAGAAGTTGATATGGCGGCGGAGAAGGCAGCCGATGAGCGGGGGATCGAAATGAGAGGCGTGGTTGACGGCGAGGATGACGCCACCCTCTGGGGGGACGTTCTCCATGCCCTCGATGTCGCCGATGAGGAGCTGGCTGAGAGCTCCTGCGAGGAAGGTCTTGCTGCCGTGGTAGATGGTTGGCGAGTAGGGGGTGGGCATCTTACTTTTGGTAGGCGTTCTCGACGAGGCCGGATACGTGTTCGACCACTTCTTCGAGCGTGAGTTCGGATGAATCGACGAGGGTCGCTCCTTCCGGAACCGAGAGGGGGGCGGTCTTGCGATTGGCGTCCATGGCGTCGCGTTTTTCGATCGAGTCGGCGAGGCCTTCCGCTGCGCGGCGGGCGGCGCGTTTGGCGGGATCGGCGTAGAGGTAGAGGCGTAGGTCTGCGTCCGGGAAAATGACGGATCCGATGTCGCGGCCTTCCATAACGAGGCCTGCGAAGCCTTCTTCTTGGGCGATGGTAGCTTGCTCGCGTTGGTAGTCGAAGAGGAACTTGCGCAGCTCGGGGATGGCTGCGTAGTGGGATACGTTGGCGTTTACTTCCTCGCTGCGGATGGATTCGTCGGGTATCCAGTCGTTGACTACGATGTAGGCTGAATTTTCGTCGATGTAGGTGCCGAGCTCGAGATTGGCGAGTCCGGCGTTGAGAGCGTCGCCTGCTTCGGCAGGAACTCCGGCCTCGAGGAGCTTGACGGTGGTCGCCCGGTAGAAGGAGCCGGTGTCGACGTGCATGAGGTTGAAGCGGGAGCTGAGGGCTCGCGAGGTCGAGCTTTTGCCAGCAGCGGCTCCGCCGTCGATGGCGATGATGATGAAATCTTTTTTGGACATGTGGAGGGAGAGTGTGTGGCGCGGTGCTTTAGC
>NZ_JAENIL010000086.1 GCF_016595505.1 Pelagicoccus mobilis
TTGGCGTTTAGCATGGATAGGATGTCCTCGAGGAGGGCGGGCAGGTAGAAGGGGGCTGGCTTTAGGGTTACTTTTCCGGCTTCGATCTTGGACATTTCGAGGATGTCGTTGATGAGGGTGAGGAGGTGCTCGCCGCTTCTGTTGATGGTGTCGAGGCTGTCACGCTGATTTTCGGTTAGCTGGTCGTCGCGCTGCATGAGCTGCGAGTATCCGAGGATGGCGTTCATGGGGGTCCGGATCTCGTGTGACATGTTGGCGAGGAAGACGGACTTGGTCTTGTTGGCGTTTATGGCTTCCTCTTTGGCTTTGATGAGATCCTTGGTTCGCTCTTCGATACGGACCTCGAGCTTTTCGTTGATGGACTCGAGGGTTTGGCGCGTTCGTTCGCTGCTGCGTATCCGGAATATGGTGAAGAGGACAGAAGCGAGTGTGGTGGAGCCTAAGGCGAAGACGATTATGGAGCGAGCGAGCCGGTAGGGCTCCAGGGCTTCTTCTAGGTCGATCTCGGCTACGATGCCGATCTCCTGTCTTTTCAGCCAAATCCATGATCCGACAACTTTGACGCCAAGATAGTTGTTGTAGCCTTTCAGGTTTCGCCCGGTTTTACCTTTGATAGCGGATTGGACCACTTCGGTGAATTCCAGGGATTCTGGGTCGAGCGGCTTTCCTGGTTGCTTGAGGAGGTTGCGCCCGGGGTTGAGGAGCTTGATGCTGAGGATGCTTTGGTATTGCGGGTCGAGGATGCCTGCTTCGTTTAATTGGGATTCGAAGCGGCTGTTTGTTAGCAATTGGCTGGTTTTGTCGAAGAGATAGGTTTCTCCGGTATTGCCTAATTGGGCTTGGCTGGTGAGGAAGCTGAGTGTGCCTTCAGGGTTTAGGCGGCGGGTTAGGGTTGCGATTGTGGTTCCGTCCTCGTCCTTGATGGGGGCGATGAAGAACATGATGGAGGGGGTGTCGAGTCCTTGGATGTTCCTGATGTTTTCGAAAGGGATGTCGGAGGGAATGGGGGGAATGAAGAGGCTCTCGCCTTGGAAAGCGCGTTCGAAGAGCTCTGGTTTGTGGATTTTTATCAGGTTTTGGTTGCCGACATTTTCACCTTGAGTGGAGGCGATGTTGGTATTGTCGGGGGCGATGAGGAAAAATCCACCGGGCGGGAATTCCTTATCGTAGAGGCGTTTGGAGAGGTAGTCTCGTAGTTTGGCTAGAGTCTCGTTGTCGAGGGGGCGATTCTCGCGATGGGCTTCTAGTTGGCGTTTGGTGAGTTCGAGGAATAGCGGATCGCTGGTTATGTTTTCCAGTACGGTAATGTGACGCCTGTTCCAGAACCAGAATGCGTGCATCGTTGTCTGGCGATTGGTGTCGAGTGAATCCGCTAAAGTCTCGAGCTGAACTTGCTTGATGCCGCTGAGTACCCAGAAACCGAGGCTTGTCGAGAGTAAGACAAGTATTAGATTGAAAATAATGCCTGAACGTATGTTCCGACGTCTTTCGCGAGAGGTGCGGCCCTTCATGCTGGGTCTTCCTTGGCGGGAAGAGGGAGCTCTATGGTGATGGTTGTGCCGCTATTGCCTGGGTGCTCTTTTTCGTGTCTTGAAACGATGGATACGTTTCCGTTGAGGGCGAGTATTGTTTGCTGGACGAGCGGCATGCCAAAGCCCGTTCCCTTTTCGCCTTCGGTGCCGAGGTGGCTGGTGGTTTTCTGCATATCGAAGAGGCTATCGATGATGTCTTCGGGAATGCCGGTGCCTTGGTCGGAGATTGCGATCTGTATCTGATCTTCGACTTGCTGGGTGCTGATGCTGATCGCGGAATCGCGATAGGAGAACTTGATAGCGTTGGTGAGGATGTTTGAGATGACGGAGTTGGTGAAGGCGGTGGCTTCGACCAGAATTTCGCCGTCGTAGTTGAATGCTTGTGACACCTCGATGTTTTTCTCCTTAAGCTTGTTTTGCAGGATGGAGAGCGAGGTGAGCAGGAGGTCGACTACGTTGTGGCGGGAGAGTTCGAGTTCGTTTTTGCCTTCTTCGAGGGCGAGGGATTCGCGGACGTCGTCGATGATATTGAAGGCGTTTCGGAAGGAAGTGAGGGCGAGGTCTTGGAGTTCTGCCATGTCTTCCTCAGAGGTGGCGTACTTGAGGGTTTGGAAAACGGTGTAGGCGGAGCTGAGGGGATTTGAGATGTCGTGGCAAAGCACGTGCAGGAGCTGGCTTATCTTGTTGTTCTGGTTGCGGATCGCGGTGTCCTTTTCCTTGATCTTCACTTGGGTGTCGACGCGGGCCAGCAACTCCAAGGGGCGGACGGGTTTGGTGATGTAGTCGACGGCTCCGGCCTTGAGGCCTTCCACGACGTCCTCTTCTTCGACTTTGGCGGTGAGGAAGATGACGGGAATGGATTCCGTCGTGGGGTCGGACTTGAGTTTGCGGCAGACTTCGTGGCCGTCCATTCCGGGCATCATGACGTCGAGCAGGATCAAGTCGGGCGGTGTGGCTTTTACGATTTCGAGCGCTTGTTGTCCGCTTTGGGCGACGGAGATCCGGCAGTTGATGCTCTCGCGCAGGAGGCGGCCGATGTACTGGATGTTTTTCAGTACGTCGTCGACGATCAGGAGGTGAATTTTGTCGGAGTCCTTCAAGGTGAGTCGGGTGATGGTTGAGCGGATTTTACGGTTTGCGGCGCTGCTAGTTGTGAGAACTGGCTGCGTGGGGCGAAAGTGTGCCTAGATTGGGACGGTCGCGGGGGATTGGCAAGGCTGCTGTTGGGGCTGTTTAGGGGCGTGGCGATCAGGTGGGCGAGGAGTGTCTGGGCTTGATCTTCCATTGGGAGGCGAGCGTGATTTGGGAGTTGGGGGCGGGGAGGATCCAGAGGTGGTTGCGGCGTTGGCGTTCGGGCTGATCCGGGTCTCGCTTTGTGGCCTGCAGGGTTGCGAGGGTATCGAAGAATTTGTTTCTCTGTTGGTGGGTGGCGAGCGGGAGGTGGAGATCGTCGATGGTGATCGCTTGGAGGAGCTTTCGTCGTAAGAGTACGGATACGAGGGTGCTCACTTGCTTGAGCATGCGTTCGAAGGCGAGCTCGCTTGGCCAGAATAGGGTGGAGGTGTCGAGGTGCAGCTCGTAGCGTTCTTGTCGCTCGTCGCGCGGTTCGATGATGGTGAGCTTGTCGAGTTTGGCGGAGAGCTTCCAGTTGATCTGCGACTTGGGGTCGCCTGGATGGTAGTCTCGGATGCGGGCGGCTTCGATCTCTTGGGTGTTTTGAACTTGTTCGCCGATCGTGTTGTAGCGGAAGAGCGGTGGTTCGTTGAAGATGGAGTCGACGTCGAGGGGGGCTGGTTTGGGCCAGACGATGATTTCTTTGGTGATGGCTTGGGTTTGGGCGGTGGTCTCGTGCAGGGCGAAGGGGAAGCGGGTGCGGGGGGCGAAGGCTTCGAGTTTTCGTAGGCCTCGTTGGCTTAGGCTGGGGTCGATGGCGAGGGTTTGGGATTGGCCGGGCGGGATGATGCCGTGGAATTGGAATGCTTGGATGCGGAGTGACTCTTGCTCGCGCACGCTGACGGTGGGGTGGAATACGGGGAGGAAGCGGTGGTGGTTGGTTATGTGGAGATGGGCTTGGAGGGGGGCGTCGCTTTGGGTGCGTAGTTGCTTTGTGGATATTGTGATCGCGACTCGAGAGAGCGACATTTGCCCGATAAGCTTCGAGGCTAGGTAGGTGCCGAGCAGAGCGCTGGTGGTCAGGGCGAGGAAGTCGATATGGAAGAGGAGGAAGGAGACGAGGGAGGTGATGCCGAGCCGAAGGATGACCAGGCCTGAGTCTTGGGGCTTGGCGGTGGTCGGCGTGCGGTGCGTTTTGTTTCCCACGTGTTGTTGGCAACGGCGGAGCGTTGCCCTCCTGCTAGTCGGTTTGGTGGGGGAGGGGGAGCGCGGTGACGATCTCTCCGATGAGCTCTGCCGCGGCGCTCCAGTCGAGGTCGATCCCGTGGCGTTCGCGGAGTCGGAGGCGGTGGGCGAGGCAGGGTTTGGCGAGATTGGAGATGTCTTGTGGGGAGACGAAATCGCGTCCTTCGATGAGGGCGGCTGCTTGGGCGGCTGTCTTGAAGGCGAGAGCTCCGCGTGGGCTGACGCCGACTTCGATGGCGTGGTGGTGGCGTGTCTTGGCGACGATGTCGTGGATGTAGTCGTAGATGGCTTCTTCGATGAAGACTTCTTTGGCGAGTGTTTGGAGTTCTATAATGTCTTGTTTTTCAACTACGGGCGGGACTTGGATGTCATCGTAGTGAAGGGCTCCGGCGCGGAGCATGGTTTTCTCTGCTTGGGCGTCGGGGTAGCCCATGGAGATTCGCATGAGGAAGCGATCGAGTTGGGCGTTGGGTAGCGGGAAGGTGCTTTCGAAGTCGACTGGGTTTTGGGTGGCGATGACGACGAAGGGGCGTTCGATGGGATGGGTCTCGCCGTCGACGGTGATGAGGCCGCGCTCCATCGCTTCGAGGAGGGCGGATTGGGATTTGGGGGAGGAGCGGTTGATTTCGTCGGCGAGAACGACGTTGGCGAAGATGGGGCCGGGATGGAAGACGAAGCGTGACTCCGGTTTTTGATAAATGGATACGCCGATGATGTCGGATGGGATGAGGTCCGAGGTGAACTGGATGCGGTTGAAGTCGCTATCGAAGGCGCGAGACAGGGCGTAGGCGAGGGTGGTTTTGCCGACTCCGGGGACGTCTTCGATGAGGACGTGCCCGCCGGCGATGAGGCAGGTGATCACGGAGTCGATGGCATCCGGTTTTCCGTGGATGTGGGTGGCGAGCGATTCGCGGAGTTTGGCGATGCGTGGGTCGGGCATAGGGCGAGTGGAAAGTTGGGTCAGTGCGTACTTAGGGAACGCTTGTGAGGCTGGGCTGATTTAAAGAGGGAGCTTGGCAGATACTGTGAGTGGAGTCGAGATAGCTTAAGGTAGAGGCTGAGGGAGGTTTCATATTCTGCAAGGGATGGGAATATTCTCCATCTAATGTGGCTTGGCAGTGGGACTGGCTGCCGCCTAGCGTTTGGGTTAAGCTGGTTTCACCCCGACCCCATATCTACTTATGCGTGCATTTTTCCGCTTTCTCTCAGTCTCGTTGGCTGCGTTTGCTTTGTCGCTTTCTTCGCTTTCGGCGGCCAAGGACGTCTATGTTTCCCCGGCAGGCAGTGACGACGCCGTGGGCAGTTTCGAGGCTCCGTTTCAAACGATCGCCAATGCGGTCTCGCAAATGGATGAGGGGGACGTGTGTTGGCTGATGGAGGGTGTTTACCGCGAGCCGATCGTGCCGGGGGCTGATGACCTGACGTTTCGGGCTTATCCGAACAATGCGGTGACGCTGAGCGCGTTTGAGCCTTTGTCGGGATGGAGCGCGCATGAGGGGAGCACTTATGTGGCGGATCTGGCGTGGAGTTTGGGGGAGGAGAATCAGGTCTTTTTCAACCAGAAGATGATGCAGCTGGCCCGTTGGCCGAACAAGACGAACGATGATTTGTTCGATCTGGAGATGGTTTGGGCGACGGGAACGAATTCGTCGGTGAGTCACGAGAGCATCCCGGATCAGAATTGGGCGGATGGGGGAGTGATTCTTTTTCTTGGCAAGAACCGCTGGACGTCTTGGCGGGTGCCGGTGACGGGATCTCAGTCAGGGAAGGTGGACTTTGCGGAGTTGCCGGATGATTGGGATTTTGCGGGGTCGCACAGTCCGATGGATCGGGGCGAGTTCTATCTGATGAATACTTACGAGGCGCTGGATGCGGAGGGCGAGTGGTATGTGGACGAGGATTCCGACAAGCTCTACTTTAAGGCGCCGGGTGGTGGGAATCCGGATACGGGAGAGGTGCTGGTACGGCGTCGGACGGTACTAGCTGATCTCAGAGGTCGGAATGGGATTGTGTTGAAGAACATCGAGTTTTTTGGGGGAGCGATAGACCTTGGGAACGCGGAGGAATGTGAGGTGCGAAGTTGTCGGATCTACTACGGGAGCCATACGCTTGGGGTAAACAGGGCGGCGGTGATTCCTCATGCCTCGATCAAGATGGATAGCAACTCGGTCGGAAACGTTGTGTACCGAAACGACATCCAATGGGGGGCTGGCAGTGGTGTGATCGTGCGCGGGCAAGGCAATTTGGTGGATAACAACTATATTGGGAATTTCGACTATCTTGGATGCTATTCTTCGCCTGTGGAGATGCGGGATACGAATTTCATTATGCGTAATGAGATTTTCAATGCAGGACGAGATTGTGTGCGTGGGGGCGGAACGGATCTCGAGTTGGGCTACAACAACATCCACCATGCGAATCTGATTAATGACGACTGTGGCGGGGTTTATATGTGCTGCGGGACGTACCGTGGAACGCGCATTCACCATAATTGGATACACGACATCGAGTCGCGAAACAACAACTACGAGAGCTACAAGGCGACGGGTGTTTATCTGGATAATTCAACGGTCGGGGTGACGGTGGATCACAATGTGTTCTGGAATCTCGAGTGGTCGAATATTCAGATCAACTGGGAGGGGCGTGACCTGGAATTGCACAATAATACGATTTGGGCGAACGAGGGGCCAAACAGTCGCGCGATGGCGCGTTGGGTGAATGGTTATGAGTTTTTCAACGTGAACCTTTTCAACACGCTCTCGAATCATGACGAGTTTCATGCGAACTCGGTCGAGAATAGCTGCGTGGTCGATCTGGACGCGGATCCGTTTGAGGATTTTGAGGCGCAGGTTTTTGTGCCGAAGGAGGGGAGCTGCGCGGTTGATGGAGGTCGCGTGATTCCTGGGATAACGGAGGAGTACGTTGGAGCCGCTCCGGATATCGGGGCGTATGAGAGGGGTGGATACGTTTGGGTGCCGGGACCTGATTGGGAATTGGGTGAGTCGATGTTTGATGAGGATGTGCCGGATGTTGAGTACCGTTTCGATGGTCGAGATCGTACCGGGGATTTTCTTTTCAGCGATTTGACGCCGGGGCGGGCTCATCAGTTGCTTGGTTCGACTGATCTAGTGAACTGGGAGCGGATGGAGACGTTTTTGGCTCCGGTGACGGAGAGCTTCGAGTTGCAGAATCTGGCTCTGAGTGGATTCCGGTTTTTCCGTTTGGTGGAGAGGTTGGCTATCCCTCAGGAAGTGGCTTTCGTTTCGGCTACGCTTGCAAAGGACAAGGGGTCGATTCGACTCAAGTTTGATGGCGAGTTGACGGAGCCGCTTGAGGAGTTGTCGGGCATGGCGGTTTCGTTGGGTGGGAACGCGGTGAGTTTGGCTGGCTTGGAAGCGGATGTGGAGGACGGGTCTGTTTGGAAACTGAGGCTTGCGAATCCTGCGGCCGACGGTCAGTCGCTGGTATTCTCGTATACGCCGGTTTCGGTGATCGGGGTTTCGGGGGGAGAAGTGAGTGGCGTATCGGATGAACCGGTAGACGGCAGCGTGTCTGACGCGAATCTGGTGGCCGGTAAAAATGGGGACGGTGAGAAGGGCGACGCCTCAGGCTGGGAGCTGCAAAGGGATGACAACGGGACGACTCTTCCTGCGAAGGTTAGTTCGGTGCAGGATCCTGTGCATGGCGGGCAATATGCGATCCAAGCGGTCTATGATGACGATGCGGGAGACAAGCTTGTGAATCTTCGCCACAAGGGAGGTCGCTTCGAGGTGAAGGCTGGCGGGACTTACCAGTTCTCGATTTGGCACTATGGCAAGGACTTGGATGGGATTGATAGCTACACGACTGAGATGAGTATCTATAATGCGGATACGGGAGAGGTGATGATGGACTATCGAACTTGGAAATCGGGGACGCCAAACCAGTGGAATCAGACGACGCGAGAAATTACCTTTAAGGCGAGCGAAGGCGGCGAGTATGTGCTGGGTTTCCGCATTTATAGCGGACATTTCACGCTCATTGTGGACGATGTCTCGGTGGTGCGGGTTGAGTGATTTGGGATCACATGTCCTGATCGGTGATGACTTCTAGGCGAAGGGTCACCGAGGGAGGGCTTTCTGGAATCGCGATGTCTGGCGAGAGCTGGAGACGGTAGATGCCGCTGGAGAGCTGCAGTGGGATGGCGGTGGAATGGGCGTCTAGCTCTTGCCCTGCGAAGTCGCGACGGTTTGTGAAAATAGAAGAGAGAGAGGCTCGTGGGTGCTCGATCCAATTGCGGTTGCTGGATAGGAGCGAGAACTGGGCTCCTTCGAGTTTGTGTGCGGTGAGCGTGGACTCTTCTCCCGCGTCTCCTGTTGCGAGGAGCGTGACGGGCTCGGTTGAGTGTATCCTGAAAATGAATTCAAGTGGTTCGGAGGGGCTCGCTGGGGCGGTGGCCTCTATGGAACTCACGGGGCCTTGGTGGAAGGTGATGTTGACCTGGTCGCTCTCTCCTGGGGTGAAGTAAATTCCAGCTGGTGACTCTGGAGTGATTTGATCGAGGGAGGAGATTGAACGGAGTGGTAGCCCGTGAGGGGCGGTGTAGTCGAGGCGTGGAGTTGGTCCGTTCAGTGCGAGCTGAGTTGTGCCGAGACCAGTTGGTGCGCTTTGACCTTGGCGGAGGGCGAGGGTTTTGAGAACGGAATCGACTCCGGCTCGGGCTCCGACTTTGCGTCCGACGAAATCGTCCGCGGCTATGTGGACGCCGCAGTAGATGCGGGCGACGCCGGTAAGGTCTGCTGCATCGTAGTAGGTGGCGACCTGGATTTTGACTTCGGTGCTCGGTCCGTATTCGACGTTTAGATACTCTCCTTCCGGGAATGTGAATTCCTTGATGCCGCCTGGGAAGAAGGCGGAGCCAGTCAGCATGGACATGACTTCGGCTCCTGCTCGAGAGAAGGTGGAGTGTCCGGAGATGTAGCCGGCGAAGTTTGGAGTTGGGAAGGTAGGCAGGTGATATGGGGCCCAGTCTGCGGCCCGCACCCAGCCGACGCCTGAGGTTGTTTCGTCGGGGTTGTTGGGAACGCCGCGCCATGAGTAGAGGGCGAGTTCGTCGATGAATTCTTTGAGGTGGGCGTGTTTTTGGCCTTCGGCTGTGGTTTCTTCGGTGATGAGTTCGATCAGACCTGGGACGAGCGGGAAGCCGTCGGCGTGGTAGTTCGGTTTGTTGGGATCGCTCGATTGGCCGAGTTCGGCGACGTAGCGGATGATGGAGATGGGGCGGACGGAGTCGTACTTTGCTTTGATGGTCCAAGCGGCGATAGCGGCGTCGTGCAAGGCTCCGTTGAGAGCGAGGTAGGCGTGCACGTCCCATTCGAGCGGACTGAGTTCGGGGCCGGAACCGCCTAGTTTGCGTTCGAAGCGAGGGTCGTCGGAAACTTGGTTGTGCAGCATGTTCCAGACGCCGGGAGGGCCTTCGATGCCTGGCCCGTCTGACCAGAATTCGGCGGTGAGGCGGAAGTAGTCGCCCTGGTTTACGAGGTTTTCTTCGTAAGCCTGGCCGGTGAAAGGGTTGATGGGGTGGCCTTCTCCGTCTTGCGTGAGGTAGGAGTTGTTCTGCTGGAAGGAGCCGGGCGACATGTCGATGATGACGTTTTGGTCGGGATCCATGATGGAGGCGGCGCGGACGACTTCGATGAGTTCCTCGATGAGTTGGACGTGGGTGTCTTCGCCAAAGAGAGGCTGGGGGCCTGGGTCGATGAGGATGGAGGAGTCGGTTGGTTTTTCGAGGGCGAAGGGGGTGACCCAATTCCAGCTTGGGGCGAGGAATTGCTGGATTTCGGAACCGAGTTCGATGCCGTTCTTCGTGACGGAGCGGGGGAGGTTGAGGGGTTGCCAATGGTTGGGTTCGGCGAGGGTTACGCCGGAGCTTCCGTAGGTGAGCGGCTCGTTTTTCGGGGCGTAGCCGTTGGTGTCGGCGTAGTCGTTGGCTTCGTTGGAGCCGTCGTTGAGGGCTTGGCTCAGGATGGCGTTGCCGATGCGGTTTCCGACTGCGGCGGGGGAGTTGCCGTCGGTGGTCAGGTTTTCCGGATCGTATCCGCGTTGAACCATGAAGTCGGCGAGAGAGTAGAGGATGGCTTGGTTGTTGAAGCCCTTGCGGTAGCGTTCGGAGGCGACGGTGAAGACGGCGTGTGACATTGCCTCGGCGAGGGATGCTTCGCGGTCGCCGTGCCAGTCGTCGGAGCTGAGCGCTTCGCGCTGGAAGAGGTGCTGGGCGTCGCCCCAGCCGTTTATCTGGTAGGCCCAGAAGGTGTCCCACATGGCTGCCGAGCAGTGGTAGAAGGTGCGGGCGACGATGGGGGGATCCGGAAAGTTGATACGGGCGCAGTCGAGGACGAGTTCGTTCCACTGGCGGGCGATGTTTTTGTCGGTGAAGTCGGAGCGTACGCCGACGATGAATTCGGCGGAAGTGGTGGAGCCGGCTGAGTTTGTGGCCACTGCGTGGTAGGTGCCGGCGTTGCGGGGCTGCATGTTGTCGAAGGTGATGGAGAGTCCTTCGACTCCGGCGAGCAGAGCTCCATTGCGGAACCAAGTGACTCGTGGCTGGAGGTTTTCTTCGAAGCTTACGGAAAGGGTGAGAGGCTCCCCTCGGGTCGCGACTTGTGACGATGGGGTTGTGGTGAAGGCGGGAATCGTGTCGCCGGCAAGGAGGCTATCGTCTTCTGTTATGCTTAGTAACTGATCGGTGGATACGTCGGTGAGCTCTTGCTCGATGCCGCTGGGCCATTTGACGGTGACTTTGTGAAGGGTGGTTTGGGCTGAAGGAAAGCCGAAGTGGACGTAGGGGCTGAGCTGAGCGAGGTAGGCGTTGGTGGGGTTGAACTCGCGGATGTAGGAGGCACCGTCTTCGGTGGGCTGGACTGTAATGAGAGCGCCGATACCGTTTCGGTTGGATACGGTTCCTTCGAGTTCTACTTTGAGCCAGCGGTTTTGGAGCGGCGTGGTGTTGCGGAGTATGGGGGAGCGTGTCCGGTCGTTGATGAAGAAGATGTCGAGGGCTCCGTCGTTGTTGTAGTCGAAGGTGACGATGCCGGCGGCGCGGGCGAGCTGGTCGGCGTTTTCCACGCTGGATACGTCTGTGAACTCTAGGTTTCCGTCGTTTCGCCAGAGGAACATGCGGCCGTGGTCTAGTGGGCCTTCTGGGGTGACGTCCTCTTGGTTGACGGCGACGATGTCGAGGTCTCCGTCGAGATCGTAGTCGAACATATTGGTTCCCCAGCCCCAGCCGCTGAAAGACACGCCGGCTTCGACGGATCGGTTTTGGAAGAGTCGACCGCCTTGATTGATGTAGAGCGGGTTGATTTCTCCGTTGATGTCTCGGGTGATGGCGATGGTGGTGACGAACCAGTCGAGGTCGCCGTCGTTGTCGATATCGCCGATCGCGGTACCCATGGAGTGGTTGGCGATTCCGACTCCGGAAGCGGTTGTGGAGTTGGTGAAGGAGGGATCTGCGGTGGCGTTGTTCCAGTGGAGGGCGCTGGTGCTGTAGTCTGAGGTGGTGGCGATATCGGGCCAGCCGTCTTGGTCGAGGTCGGTGATGGCGGGTGCGAAGATGACCATGCCTTCTCCGGTGAAGAGGTAGCCGGAATCTTCGGTGATGTTGGTGAAGTGGCCTGGGTTTGATGCGCCTTGGTTGAGGAAGAGGCCGTGGTAGTCGGTGCGGGAGTCTTCCTCGTAGTCGATGCCCCAGCTGCCCATGATGACGTCTAGATAGCCGTCCCGGTTGATGTCGCCGACGGTGACGGCGGTGGCTTGGTGGTCCTTGTGGTCGGAGGTGAGGTCGAGGCCGCGTTCGGCGGCGGATTCGGTGAAGGTGCCGTCGCCGTTGTTGAGGTAAAGGAGGTGGCTCTTGGCGTCGGCAACGGCGACGATCATGTCGTTGTCTCCGTCGTTGTCGATATCGGCCCAAGCGCCTGCGTTGCCGCCGTTTTTGGTATCCAGGCCGAGCGGGTTGACGGTTTTTGTGAAGACGCCTTCGTTGTTGAGGTAGATAAGGTCGTCGAGCTGGTAGCGAATGATGTAGAGGTCGAGCCAGCCGTTGCCGTCGAAGTCCATGACGATGGGGGTGCCGCCGCGGACGACGAAGTCAGCCGGGGTTCGCGTGACGACCTCGAAGTCGTCCATGCCGGCGACCTCGCTCGAGTCGATAAAGCTGGCTTGAAGCTGGCTGGCGAGGGCGAGGGCGGCGGCCGCGATGGTTGCGGTCAGGAAATGGAAAATCGGACGCTGTGGGGACAGGGCGCCGGATCGTTTTTGGAAGATCATGGGTTGCGGTAGCTTGTTTGGGGAGATGGGGGATCTCGGTGCCCGGGGCTTGGGCTTTTCTCCGGGCGGAGTTTTTTACAATCGTTCAGGGGTTAGCCTTGGTCAACTGCGGATGTCGTTCTTGCATTAGATCCCGTTGAGGAGTTTGCCTAGGCTTGTCTCTCGTCGCGAAATCTTTGGGGTTAGAAGACATGGCTTATGAGCATAGGTTCGATTTCAAGGTTGGAAACGAGGCGGGTTTGTCTGGAGTGGTTCAGCTGGAGGATGTGGAGCGATCCGCATTGGCGTTTCGGACTGGCGCTTTGAAGCTGGCTGATGGCAAGGAGCTGCCGCTTTGCCTGACGCATAGCGAGGCGACGGAGCGCTTCATGTATCTGGGGGAAGCCGATGGGCGTTCGGGGCTGAATGGAATTTTGGATACGCTTGGTTGTTCGAACTCTTTTGCCAGGAACGGATTGATTCCGGGGCAGTTCATACTGGGGGCGGCTCGGACGCGTTTGGTGATGGCTGGGGTGCGGGATTGTATGCGTTCGCCGAGTTTTGGGGCAGTTTTCTCCGATTATGGGGACGGCGAGATCGTGGCTTTGCCGATCTTGCGGGAAGGGATGAAATATGGGCTGGGCGAGGCTGTGCTCGAGGTGGGCGGTCGCTTGTGTGACGAGATTGTGGTCGATGCCCATCATGTGTCGGATGCTTTGGTTCCTGGGTTGGGGAGGCGAATGGAGCTGACAGTTTTTAAGGACAGGGATCTGAGCGAGGCGGAGCGTGATGCAGTGAAGGTGGCGGTTCTGGGCGATAGTGTGGCGAGCGGTACGGTGATCGTGGGATTGGTTGAGGAACTTGCCCGCAGATTTCCCAACTTGGAGCGTATTGAGTTGGTGGCGCCTTTGGCGGCGGTGTATGGGCTAGCGAGAATTGCCGCTTTCTCGCGGAGTGGAGCGATGGTACGTATCCACTGTTTTGAGACGTTGATCAATGCGTTGCCGCCTGACTATTACTACTCGCCTCATTTCAACGAAGCTGAGATGCATATTTGTCCGGATGCTCAGCGTGCTTATCGCGAGTGGTGGGGGCAGGATCGCTCTGGTGATTGGATCGCGGATACGGCTTGCTCGGGCTATGGGTGGTCGGAAGCGTTCTTCAATCCTGGCAAGCAGTTGCGGATGATTGAGGAAGAGCTTCTGAGACGACATGGCCTCACGTTGAAGGCGTTTCTAGACCGCTAGCTGTTTGTCGGCGATGCGTTTGGATTCCAGGTACTCGATGTCGTAGTGTTTGACGAGCTTGGGGTCGGGTTCGAGGCGGATGCCGATTTCGCCTTTTCGGTCGTACTCGGACTGGGAGAGGACGTAGCGGATGGATTCGAAGCGGGCTTGCGCTTTGTCGTTTCCGTTTACCACGACCCAGGGTGACTTGAGGGTGTGGGTACGCTGGAACATTTGCTCTTTGTAGAAGGTGAACTCGTCCCACTTCTCCTGGGCAAGGGCGTCGACGGTGCTGAGTTTCCATTGCTTGAGCACGTCTGACTTACGGGATTGGAAGCGGCCTTGCTGGGCGTCGCGATTAATGGAGAACCAGAACTTGATGATCTGGATACCGTCGTTGATAAGCATGCGTTCGATGTCGTTTACTTGGAGCATGAACTCCTCGTATTGCTCGGACGAGCAGAAGCCCATGACTGGTTCGACGACGGCCCGGTTATACCAGCTGCGGTCGAAGAAGATGATCTCGCCGGGGTTGGGCAGGCCGAGGAAGTAGCGTTGGAAGAACCACTGGCCGGTTTCTTTCTCGGTTGGCTTGGGAAGAGCGATGACGCGCATCGCTCGTGGGTTGAGGTGGCGGGTGAAGTGGCGGATGGCGCCGCCTTTGCCGGCGGCGTCGCGGCCTTCGAAAATGATGAGGAGGCGTTTCTTGTTTCGGACGACGTGTTGTTGGAGCAGTACGAGCTCGCGTTGCAGGTCTTTTAGTTCAGCGCGGTATTCCTCGGAGTATTGCATGGTGTGGTCGAAGGAACTAGATCCTACGGCCCGGTGTTGGCAATGCTGCAATGCGCCTTGTGGTTACGGGTGTGTTTCAGTTTGATCCAGGCACCACGGTAACGACGGAACAACTGTGTCTCACGCAAGCTGCAAGTTTAGTTTTTGCCATGGCTTTGGGATTGTCAGGGTCTCGCTTTGCTCGACGTAGGGTTCGTTGCACGAACGAAGGGTTTGTTTCATTCGGATCTGGTTGTTGGCAACGACGTTGCCCTCCTATACGGATTGGAGGAGGTTGAGCAGTTTGCGGTCGAGCTTGTAGCCGTACCAGTCTTCGTAGTCCACGTCGGAGCGACCGGAGTTTAGGAAGCCGAAATCGCCGGTCATTTCCCAAAGACCGAATCCGATGCCGCGCTCGGCGAGGACGCTAAGGACGTCACCGAACCATGAGAGGAAGACGTCGTGTGGCGTTTCCTTGTAGCAGCCGCATTCGCCGCAATGCACGCCGACTCCGCTTTCCTTGAGGTCGAACCAGGGCTGGTAGAATTTGATCAGGGCTTCGCGGTTCGCTTCGGGGCCGTCCGGCCATTTGGGGGGGGGGAGGCCGGTTGGGTCTTTGTAGACCCAAGGGGCTTTGTGGTGGGAAATGTTGAAGGGCCAGTAGCCGCGGCAGCTTTGTCCGATCTTGAGATCTGCGAGCTCAGGCACGGCGACGTGTCCGCCTGAATTGCCATCGGCGACGATGAGGTGGTTGGGAGCGATGCTGCGAATGCGGTCGACCGCGGCTTTGGCGACCCGGTGGTAGGTCTCGGCGGGGACGGCTTCGCGTTTGCCGTGCTGGTCGTTCATGTCCTCGCGCAGGCTAGGCTCGTTGAGAAGGTCGAAGCTGATGAGGTCGGGAGAGATGCCCTTGTAGCGCTTGGCCCAGAGCTCCCAGTGGTGGCAGAAGGCGTCGAGCGCGTCTTGGTCTTTCCAGAGATTGTAGGGTTCCTGGAAGCCGGCGTTGATGCAGTAGCCCGGGGCGCGGTGAAGGTTGAGGCTTACGTGGAGGCCGTATTTGTTGGCTGCTTCGACGATGCGGTCTACATGGGCGATCTTTTCTTCGGAGAATTTGTAGACTTCTTCGGGGGTGATGTCCTTGGAGTAGTCGATGTCGAGGAAATATGGATACGCCATGGGGATGCGGACGAAGTCGAAGCCCCAGTCTCGCATCCACTTGAAGTGTTCTTCAGGGGTTTTGACTCTAGCGTGGGCTGGGTTTGGCACGAAGAAGTCGAGGAAGTTGAAGCCTCTCCATTGGGGGAGGTCTTGGTAGGAGAGGGACATGTCGGGTTGGGGTGACTCTTTCGCGAAGGTGCGTGGGAGAACGCTTGCTGCGGTGAGGCCGAGAGCGGCGTTTTTGATGAAGGTGCGACGTGTTTTAGGGCGTGGTGTTTGCATCGAGGGATTTTGGTTGGATTGTGTCTAACGCTGTCTCGAAGTTCGGTATTTGCAAACTGATGAGGCTAGTGTTCGCGAAGCAAAGGTCGGGGTTTGTCTTGTTCTTACATCAGAGAAGGCGGAGTGCGTGACGAGTTGACGGGGGGCTGGATACGCGGTCTACTTCGGGGATGCATGACTATGTTTTGGGTCTGATTGGAGGGGTGCTGCTGGGGCTGGCTGCTTTGGTGGTACGACTTGGGATTGGGGTGCCGCTGGGGATTTCCGGATTTCTTAGCAAAGCTCTGAGTTTTCGTCCGAAAGTGGCGGATTGGCGTCTGGCTTTTCTGGCGGGGATGGCTTTGGTGGCGCTTTTGCTGCCTAGCGTGTATCCGGTTGCGATCAGCGAGGTTCCTAGCGGTGGGCTTGGTTTGATCGCGTTGGCGGGGCTTCTTGTGGGGGCGGGGGCTCGGTTTGCGGGCGGCTGTACGAGTGGTCACAGCTTGTGTGGAATGGGAAATCTGGAGGGCGACTCGATCGTGGCGACGGTGGTTTTCATCGCTTCGGGTGCGGCGACGGTGTTTTTGATGGGGGGAGGTTTGGGATGAGTCGTTACTTGCTGGCGTTTGTCGCGGGGGCGCTTTTTGCGTTGGGGCTCGCTGTCTCGGGTATGTCTCAGCCTTCGAAGGTGAGGGGCTTTCTCGATTTTTTGGGGGAGTGGGATATGACGATGTTGTTTGTTCTCGGACCGGCGGTGGGTATCTATTTTTTGGGGACGAGAGTTGGGAAAAAGGTGCTTCCCCATAAGTTCGTTTCCGGTCCTGATCCGGAAAAGATGGGATTTCGCTTTTTCGCGGGGAATGTTTGCTTCGGAGTTGGCTGGGGGATGGTCGGCCTTTGCCCGGGGCCTGCGATTGCCAACCTCGGTCAGGCGAACCTGCCGGTTGTGGTATTTTTTGTCTGTCTCTTGGTGGGAATCAGTGTTGCGGATCGGGTGGTGGCGAGACTGTGAACTTGTAAATGAAAAAGGGACCTGGCTCGGATGGAGCGGCAGGTCCCGGGAAATTTTGAGAAGATTTGTTGGTGGGCTATACGGCTACTGCGAGCTCTTCGTTTTGTTGGCTGAACTCCGAGTCGAAGTGCTTGTGCAGTTTTTTGCGAGCGCGGTGGGTGTGGCTGAGGATGGTGCCGCGCGGGACGCCGGTACGTTTGGCGATCTCGGAGGCGGTGTAGCCTTCGACCACGTTCATCTTCAGGTAGGTGCGCTCGTTGTCGTTGAGCACGCTTAGCAGAGAGTCGATGTCGGTGTTGGCTCCGAAACTCTGCTCTCGGCCGATGGCGAAATCGCGGTCCTCGAGGGAGTCGAACTGGACGATCTTGGAGCGGCGTACGCCGTCGATGAAAAGGTTGCGGATGGCTCGGTAGAGGAGGCGTCGGTCGGTGACTTCGCCGTACTTCTGAGCCAGCTTGAGCCAGGCTTGCTGGACGAGGTCTTCCGCGTCGTGCACGTTGCGGGTGAAGCCATAGGCGTAGTTGCGGCCTTGGCGGAAGAGTTCGGCGACTGAAGGAGTGGGGGTAGATTCGATGTTGGATTTCATGGCTGTTTGAAAGTGTTCCGGTTGCTGTTGATACCTGTAAAGCGACCGGTCGGTCGGATTGATTGCCAATACTTTTCCAAATTGATGGAAAATTGCTAGAAAAGAATTTTTAGGTGGATGCGAGAGGTCGGTAAGTTGTTGTTGGGTAGGTGTTAGGGTGTGGTGGGAGGATTAAGATTAAGATTAAGATTAAGATTAAGATTAGGATTAGGATTAGGATTAGGATTTGGGATGGGGATAGGATTTGGGTGGGATGAAAAAGGCTCCCTCTGTTTTGAGAGGGAGCCTTGGGAAATCGATTTGACCTGACTGTCGATTTAGCTGTCTGAGATCAGGGACTTGAGTTTGCTTTTGGAAAGTCCGCCGGGGTGGCCTTTCCAGAGCACGATGCCGTCGGGATCCATGAGGACGACGTGCGGGATGCTTCGGATTTCGAAGAAGCGTCCCATGCGGCCTTGGCTGTCGATGGCGCTGTAGTAGTCCATGACGGGATTTTTCATGGCTTCGACTTTGTCGCGGGACTCGCGGGAGACGGCGACGATGGCGACCTTGTCTTTGAATTGCGAGTGAAGCTCGTTCATGTGGGGAATGCCGCGTACGCAGGGCCCGCACCAGGTCGCCCAAAAGTCGATGAGGATATACTTTCCATCGGTGTCGGCCTGGGAGGAGACCCATTCTTCGACGTGGAATTCTGGACCTGGTTTGCCGACGAATTTGTCGGCGGCGTCTGCCATGGTGAAGGCGAAGCCGAGTAGGGTGATCAGGAGAGCGGCGACGAGGGTGGTCTTTTTCATTCGTTTTGTTGTTATCGGGTTAGGCCTGCCTGACAACTTCTTTAGGCGGGCTGTTCCTGAGACGAACGAGTTTGCGGCTTTATTCCGCGAGGATCTTTTCGACTTGGACTTTGGCGATATCGATGGGGCCGGTCTTGCAGAAGCTTTGCGCGGCTACGGTGGCGCCTTCGGAAAGGAGATAGATGGCGCCGGCGCGTTGCTCGCGGTCGTCGTCGGAGGCGTCCGGCAAATGCTGGTTGACCAGTTCGCGAATGAAGCAGAGGTAGCCCTTTTTGTAGCCGCGGATGGCTTTACGCATGGGGCAGCCTAGTTCGGGAGTCTCAGCGAGCATGTTGAGCATGGCGCACCCTCGGTAGCTGCATTCTTCGGCTCCTTTGGCTTGATAGTCGAAGAGGGCGATCAGTTTTTCCTTAGGGGTGGCGAATTGCTCGAGGAAGGAGTCGCGGCAGGTTTTCCACTTTCGGTTTCCGCATTCTAGCCACTCTAGGCCGAGCTCTTCTTTCGACTTGAAATGGGAGTAGAAAGTGCCCTTGGCGATGTCGGCAGCCTCGATGATCTGCTTGATGCCGGTCGCGTGGTAGCCTTGCTCGAAGAAGAGCTTGGATGCGACTTCAATGATTTGGCACTTTCTGTTGGTTTTCTCGGTCATGGATGGGACTCTTGTTTCTTTCGCCTCGTCGAGGTTCGGTCAAGTTCCTAGTGAATACCACGAGTTCGGCAGGAAACTGACTGCGACCGCTAAAAAGAGAAACAGCCGACGTGAGCGATGAGGCGCTCAGTCGGCTGTGTGGGAACTTGTAGCGAGTTGGATTGTATCCGCGTTGGGACTACTTCTGATTAGTGGCTGCGTTTCCAGTCTTGGATAGTTGTGCATACGAGAGCTGCAAAAACGAGTGCTGAGTAAGAGAGTACTGTGATCATGGTGTGTTAGGTTAAGAGTTGATC
>NZ_JAENIL010000087.1 GCF_016595505.1 Pelagicoccus mobilis
GCATCTCTCCAGCTTCGGCCCGCGTCAGTCTTTCCCTCTGAATTTTACGCTTTCGGGAAAGCGGTCCGTTTCTTGCCCCTTTGGGCAACAGCCCGTCTGTCATTGCCGCATCTGCTGAAACAGGCCAATGGGGCCAAGCTCTCGCGAGCTTGGCTACGAGGTGGGTGACGGGGCTTTTCTTGTGGGGCAGCCCTTCGTGGGAAAATTGGGTTGTGAGCCTATTCCGGATGTGCCTAGTGGGGCGCTGAATTATGACTTGGGTTTATCTTGCAGTAGCGAGCGCGCTCTTTTTGGGGGTCTACGACGTTTTTAAAAAGCGGTCGGTAAATGGGAATGCGGTGATTCCTACGCTCTTCATCAGTGTCTGCTGCGGAGCGATTTTGTGGGTGCCTTGGGTTATTATGTCCGAGTTTGGGCAAGCGCCTCACCCGATGTTGCAGGTTGAGTCGCTCGGGTTGGTGGACCATTTGAGGTTGTTGTTAAAGTCGAGCATCGTAACCGTATCCTGGGTACTGTCCTATTTCGCGCTCAAGCATCTGCCCGTTTCGCTGGCGGGAGGAATTCGAGCCACGGGGCCATTCTGGACTCTGTTGGGAGCGGTGGCGGTTCTTTCCGAGCGGCCGAGCGGTCTGCAGTGGGCGGGGATAGCGGTCACGCTTGTTTCGTTTGTCGCCCTTTCGTTTGCGGGTAAGCGGGAAGGCTTTGTGTTTCACCGAAATCGTTGGGTGCTCTTCATGGTGGGAGCGACGTTGGCGGGTACGGTGAGCGGGCTGTACGACAAGTACTTGATGGGGACTATCGGCTATCAGACGTCGACGGTTCAGGCTTGGTTCTCGATCTATCTGGTGGTGGTTATGCTGCCGATGATGATTGGTTGGTGGCGTCGCTGGTGGGAGCGTGGGGTGTTCTATTGGCGTTGGTCGATTCCGATGATCGGAGTGACTTTGCTGGTGGCCGATTATCTGTATTTCGAGGCCTTGCGGGACGAGGACGCTCTGATTTCCGTGGTGTCTTGTTTGCGGCGGGGCGGAGTGCTGGTGAGTTTTGCGGCCGGATACCTGCTTTTTAAGGAGCGAAACTATCGGGCGAAGACGCCCTGCGTGCTCGGCATTTTGTTGGGTGTCGTTCTCATCCTGCTGGCGAAGTAGTTCAGGGGCGAACCGGGAGCCAACTGGCGAACTCGCAGTCGTGGGCTTCGCTGAGCTCGCACATGAGCGCGACCCAATCCAGCAGAGCTGGTTTGCGTGATTCCTTGATAAGGGAGTTGCCAATGATTTCGAAGTCGCCTTCGTCCGGTTTTTGCCAATCGCCCTGGTAGTTGATCTTTCTGAGTTCTTCGGCGAATCGTTTGGCTTTTTTCTCCGTATCAGTGGTGAAGATACACTGGAATTGAAATTCCTTACTTTGGTCGAAGCCTTCTTCTTCGAGTTCGTCTAGGAATTCTGCGACTTTCTCGATATGGTAGAGACGGTTTGATTGCTGCTGCATCTCGTTGCGGTAGCGTTCTGGTTGATCTCCGCGTCCGAAAATTTGGCTGAAAAGTCCCATTCGAGTGTCGTTGGTTGAAGAAGCTTTTTTTGGAGTGGAGCTATTTTCGCTTCGTTTTAAGAGTGGCGAGAAAGTGATCTAAATCGGTGTAGCAAGAAAATGGGTACTCCTCTTGTTGGTTTGTGTTTTCTTTGCTGCGGATGCCGATGAATTGGAAGCCGAGTCGTTCGCTGGCTTGTTTGTCTCCTGGAGAGTCGCCGACGTAGGTTTGGCTTTTGAAGTTCTCGATGCCGAAGCGACTTCGGGCGCGTTGCGTGGCGAGTTCCATGATTTCTGCTTTGGTGCGGCGTTCGCTGGAGGAGCAGAGGATGATGCCTTCGACGTCGAATCCGGCCTGGGAGAGTTTCAGGTGGGCGGTTGATCGCCAACCTGCAGTTGCGATTGCGACGATGGTATCGGGCAGTGCTTTTACGGTCTCAATCATTTCGACTGCTCCGGGTAATGCACGGCAGGCGTCGGGGAATCTCTCAAGCTCCTCCCGGATGAGGCGGTGGAAACTTGCTTCAGCTTTATCGAAATCTTCTTGTGTGGCAGGCCGGTTGAGACGTGTTTCCGCTAGCTGGCTTACAATGCCTCTGTCGGAGGGAACTTCGTATTGGCTCCAGTCTGAGGATACGGAGTCTATGCCGAGCGCTTGTTCGCAGGATAGGGGGAAGAGCTTGTCCTCGAGGTCGAGAGATTGGACGAGGGTGCCGTCGACGTCGAACATTAGGAGATGTTTGCTCATGTCGCTGGTGTTGTGGGGCGTTCGTAGTAGATATCCCACTCTTCCTCGCGAGTGACCCGGAATCCGTGTCGCTTGTAGAATGAGTTGGATGGGCTTGACCGCAGGGCGTTGAGCTTGATGGGGAGTTGTTTTTCGTCTGCCGATTGAATGATTCGAGTCAAAGCCTGGGAACCGATTCCGGAGGACTGGAAGTCGGGATGAATGTATAAGTGATCCAAGTACAGGTGATCGTTCTTGGTGGTAACCGCGACAAAGCCGACGAGGGTTCTGTCCACTATCAGTTTCTCGGTATTTTGCGGAGCGAAGGATTTTTTGAATCTTTCGGCGCTGCGTTGCGGATCGAAGCGCCCGATGGCTTTGAGGCTTGGGCGCATGGCCAGGAGTCTTAGCTCGAGTAGGGATTCGAAGTCATCCGGAGATGCGGTGGCGTAGGAGAGCTCCATGGGCTGAGAGTGTTAATCCAGCTCTCTACGTCCCGGAAGTCTTTTTTGTTGAGAATTAGGGGAGCGTTTCCTGCTTGAGAGGCTTCTCGGTGAAGTCTTACCGGCGCTCTTCGTTTACGTTGCGGATGACTTTGCAGGGATTTCCGACGGCGAGGCTGTCTGGTGGGATCGATCGCGTGACCACGCTACCGGCGCCGATGACGGCGTTTTTTCCGATGGTGACTCCGGGCAGGATCGTGACACCGGCTCCGATCCAGGCGTTGTCTTCGATGGTGACCGGTTGGGCGTAGGTGCGAAAGTAGGGATGGTCGCTTTGGGGATCCCAGTTTTCGACCAAGCGTTCAGAGGGGTGGACAGGATGCGTGGCGGTGCAGATCTGGACGTTGGAGGCGATTAGGACGTTGTCGCCGATCGTGATCCGGTTGCAGTCCACGAAGATGCAGTTGATGTTGATAATGACGTTGTTGCCGATCGTGGTGTGTTTGCCGTAGTCGCAGTAGAAGGGGGTATCGATGGTGACGTTTGTGCCTAGTTCATCGAAGAGGTCTTCGAGGATGGATCGACGCTCTGCCTTCTCGCTATGCTGGGTCGCGTTGTATTTTCTGGTGAGGTCCCGGGCTTGGCCGATCATCGTTTGCGACTGCTCGTTCGAAGTGTTGAAGAGCTCGCCGGCTAGGCATTTTTGAATTTCAGATTTCATACTCGGGAGGTTTAGAACGCTCTGATGTACGTTTGTTTCGCCCTAGGCCGTGTCCCATTTGGCCGCCTTGTTCCTCGAAATTTGGATTCCTGCCAGCTTTGAGCTCATATAAAGACACGGCCTAATGGTTTCTGATCTTAAGGTTGGGGTCGACCTCCGATGGCGTGATGGCTCTGCCGTTTTGTTGATGGGAGTCGAAAATGGCGAGGGCGATGCGGAGGGATTCGATAGCGTTGGCTACGGAGAAGAGGGGCGTTTCTCCTGTGTTCAGAGCGTGAATTAGTTCCGCGATCATGTCGCGGGGGTAGTTGGGGCCCCAATCGTAGTTGTCCTCTGGGAAGAGCTCTTTGAAGCCGGTGTAGAGCTTGCTGGGGGCGGGAAGGTAGACTTTTTCGATGTCGTTTCCGATGAGGATGCGGGCTTGATCGAAAATGAGGTCGAACTGGAAGATGTAGTACCTTTTTCGGTACGCGGAGACGAAGGCCACGGTTCCGTTTTCGAACTGGATGGTGGCTTGCCCGCCTTGGTCTTCGATCGCTTCGTTTGGATTGGGAGGGCTTTCGAGTTTGCCGCTTACGGATAGCGCTTCGCCGCACCAGTAGCGGAGCACGTCGTAGGCATGTGTCCCGGTGTGGATGAGCTGGTGGGTCATGTGGCAGGTGACGGATTGGAGGCGGCCGAAGGTTTGCTCTTCGATCAGTTTCCTGATTTTTCGGAACGGGGCTCTGGCTCGTCGTGGATAGTCAACTACGGCGGTGGCGGAGTGTTTGAGGAGGGCGGCTTGGATGGCCTCTCCATCGGCGATGGAGCAGCCGAGCGCTTTTTCGAGCCAGAGACCTTTGGCTCCGGTCTCGAGGGCGGCGAGGGACATCTCGAGTCGCTCGGGGGCGTAGGCGCAGATGCTGGCGATGTCCGGCTTTTCGGCTGCGAGCATTTCGCGGTAGTCGGCGTAGAGGCGCGAGCGATCGAGCGTCCAATCTTGGCCGAAGGTGGCGAGGGTTTCGGGATCGGTGTCGGCTCCGGCGACGAGTTTGACGTCGGGGTGCAGGTGGTAGCATCCGGCGTGGGAGCTGCCGGGGGAGCGGAGCGGATCTTTTTCGAGGGATGAGCCGATTCGGCCGGTGCCGATGATGCAGGAGGTGAGCATTTTTTGTTTTGGTGTGGGGCGCTGCTAGGTGGGGATGGTCTACTGTTTAGTGGATGGGGTGTCGACTTGCAAGGGGCGTGGCGGGATTGTGGGGTTGAGTGGCTATGAAAGTGCTAGTGACAGGCGCAGCGGGATTGTTGGGGAGAGCGGTTTGCGGGGAGCTGTTGGGATCGGGAATTGAGTTGGTGGCTGTGGATCGGGGTGAAGGCGAGGGGCTCGGTTATCCGATCGTGAAGGCCGATGTTCTTGATCGGGCGAGTTGCTACTCGATGGCGCAGGGCTGTGATTGTGTGGTGCATTTGGCCAATTGCACGGATTGGCTCGGGCGAAGCGCTCAAGAGGTCTACGTCGATAACGTGAGCATGGATATCAACGTTTTCCAGGCGGCGGTTGAAAGTGGGGTCAGACGTATCGTTTTCGCGAGTTCGGTCCAGTTGCTGACTGGCTTTCGACTGGATGTGGAGAGGGAGGAGCATGAAATCCTCTTCGAGCGCTTGCCGGCGGACTCTTCTGCGAAGTTGTATCCTAGAAATCCTTACAGTCTGAGCAAGGCTGCTGGGGAGCAGATGTTGGATGGTTTCGTGGATCGGTATGGGATCTCGGCGGTTTCGATCCGGTTTCCGATTTTGCTGGAGAATGGATTGGCGAGTTTGCGGGAGATCGATCCGAATCCGCGGAAGAACGCGTTCGATCTGTACGCCTATTTGTCGACGGCTTCGGCTGGGGATCTGGTGAGGCGTTGCGCCTTGGCCGGTACGGAGGGGCATCGTCGCTATTTTCCGGCGGCGAAGGGGAACTTGCATGGATTGACTCCAGCGGAGGTTTATCGGGAGCGACTGGAGGGGTTGGAGTTGCGGTGTCCGTTGGAGGCGTTGGACCGATTGGTGGATTGTTCGGACATCGAGGCGGACACGGGGTGGACGCAGCCGGAGGTCTAGAGGCGGTTCGAATTGGATCGCCTGAGGGGGCGCGAGCAATTTTGGTGTAACGCGTTTGAACCTGTTTGTGTAACACTCCGACAAATGAATCCTAATACCTTCAAAAAACTGTCTGTGGCCGCTTTGGCTTTGGGCGCATCTGCAATTTCGCTGCAAGCGGGCTCCTTTAAGGAGATGTCCGGGCACCTAGACCTCGATGGCGATTTCGTCGGCTACATGGACTTTGACGGGGAGGGCAAAGTTCTCGGCGACAAGCTAAACGTGATTTACCAGCAGTTTGCTGACTCGAATCCGAATGTGCCTCCATTCCCTATCGATTTCCCTGCTATTTTTGAAACCCTCGGCTTTGGCTCGGTTCGGTCCATGGGGATGAGCTCGACTGAGGTTGAGCAAGGGCTTCATCGCAATCGTTCGGTGACTTTGCTTGAAGGCGACCCGGCTGGCTTGTTTGGCGTCTACTCCTTGGATAAAATCGGATTCCGGGCGGCAAAGATCGCTCCAGCCGATGCGTCTACCGTGATTTCTGGTAGATTCGATTTTGATGCCATTGTGAGCACGGCCCAGTCTCTCGCGAGCACGATCATGGGGCCGATGGGCGAAGGCATGGTGATGCAAGGTCTAGGCCAGCCTGTTGCAGATACGGATATTACCGTGGGCGAGTTGGTGAGCGCTCTTTCGGGTGGAATGGATTTGATCGTTGTGCAAAATATGGAGAACCCGGCGGCTCCGGATATCAAAGGCTACCTCGCCCTGAAGGGCGCTGGAGGTTTGGTCGAGCGCCTAGAGCCGATGATGACTCAGATGGGTGTTCAGTTTTCGGATACGGATAAGGGGCGTGTCGCTGACTTGTCGATGTTCTTGCAAGGGGCGCCGATTGGTTTGTTTGTTGAGGTCTCAAGTGATTCTAACGACCTCTTGATCTACACTGACAGCGAATGGGTGAAGACTCTGGGAACTGGCGAGGGGCTAGTCGATTCGGCTGCTTACCAGCGTGTTGCGGGTCGTCTTCCAGAGGATGCTGCCTTTTATGCGTACAGCAGTGGGGTGGAGGTCGATCAGCTTGTCGGCTTGCTGGAGCAGAATCCTGAAATGGCAGCTTTCGCTCCGTTGATTGCCAATGCGGTCGAGTCTTTGTTGGGTGGTTTTCTTGCCCCGAGCGCATCGGCTACCTACCGAGAAGGTGACGCTCTGATTACGGAAGGGTATTCGGGATTCTCCTACAAGGATGCTGTTGCGGTGCTTCCTGTGGGAATCGCCGGTGGAGTGGGAATCGCGGCTGCTGCTGAGAAAATGAAGAAAGCCCAGAGCTGGAGTGGAGGATCTGCAGATGGCGGTACTTCGGAAGGAGCTGGGGAGGATTCCGAGTAGTCGCTTGCGTATTTAATTTCTAGTTACGTTCAGTCAGCGTAAAGGCGTCCCGTGGGTGGGGCGCCTTTTTGTTGGTCTATCACTGAGGATGGATAGGTGACATGCTAGGTTGGGAACGGTTTTGTGTCCGTTGGGGACCCGCCTTCGCGTTAAGCTTCGGCGAGGCGCGCAACGGACCTTTGTGATGAGGGCTTTATTTGATGTTGCGCAAGGCTCGAGCTCGTACTTCTAGTTTGGCGGCGAGTGGAGACAGCTCCTGGGCCGGAACGAGGTATACGTTGTCGATGAAGTACTGATCCCCGGGGCGAGCGTTGTCGGCGAGCCAGAATGAAAGGCGAGCGTCGAAAGCGGGGGTTCCGAAGTTCTTTGTTGTGAACTTGATGGTGAACTTCTTCCATTCGGTTGTTAGGTTCACGACTTCTCGATTGAGCCCGTAGTTGATGAAAGGAAACTCGTGTCCTGAAATGGATACTTTGAAATCGTTTCCAGTATTTGAATACGCGTAGAAGGTGAGCTCGTACTCCGTGTTGTGCAGCAAGGGGATGTCGTTCTGGTAGAGCTGGAGGTTGCTGCTCGAGGAATTGACTTTGATCGAGGCGGCTCCGCTTGACTGATGGACTCCGGGGGCGTAGAGCATGGCGTTGGCTGATCCGCTGGTATAGAATTTCCAGAAAGATAAATCCGAATCGAAAGTGCTGTTGAGGAGCGCGTTTGGACCGAGCCCTGGCGCCCCGTATTGTTGCAGCTGAGCGATCTTCTCCTTCAGCGTTTCGAGCTCTTGGTTCATGGAGAGAATCTTGTTTTGGCTTTCGAGAAGATCCTCCTCGGCTTTCGAAAGTAAAGCTGCCGTTTGCAGGAGGTTTTCCTCGAGCTCTTCGTTTGTTGGGCCGTTGTCTGAGATAAACAGCAGGTTAGCGTCGTCTTGGTATTCCTGTGCGCGATGGATCCAAAAGGAGCTTTCTAGTGTTTGCCCTGTTTGTAGGGTTCCCCGAACGATACCTGTGTAGTACCTTTCATAGTCGTCTCCGATGCGTTCGATCACTCCAGTGCTTGCGAGTTTGTCTAAGTCTAAGAGGCCGTTTACTGGGACGTTGTTTACTGTGAAATTGGAGCCAACAAACTGGATGATGCCGTCTTCTATGCATCGGAATACAGCGTCTGAAGAACGTTCGGGAAGCGAGTTAGTCTGCAGGAAGTTCCCTCCGGATATTGTAATGGTTGATTGTCCGAATGCGGTAAGTGGAGAGTAAAATACTCCGTCAAAAATGCTAATTCTGGCGCAAGCAAAGCCGTAAACGACGCCTAATACGCTCCCGCCCCTTATCTTTATATCCGTGGAGTCGGATGCGAAAAGGCGAGCGACGCTCCCACCATCATCCATGAAGAAGTGGGATACGTTTCTTGTCCGGACGGTTCCGTTACTGGGTGCTGAGAGGAACAGGACGGCGTCATCGTCGGCGATGAGTTCGCCGAAGCTTCCCGATCTCAAATCTACGATCGAATTTCCAAATGCTGAGACCACTCCTTCGATGGAGGCATCGATCGCGATGAGTTCGGATTGCCCGTTCGTTTCAACGGTCCCATCTACTACGGTGCCGCTCAGTAGGGTGAGCCGAGTCCCTTTGTATTGGGCTGATTTGGGACCGTTGGTGACGTAGAGGTTTAGGCCTTCTCGCACGCCGCCGTACGTTTCATCTAGGCTTCCGGACTGATAGTAAAGTCCGTTTGGATCTTCACCAGGGACCCCACCTGCGAAGACTGAGTTTAGAGTGAGGTAGAGCGTTAGAAAGGTGGTCGGGAGCAGTTTTGTTTTCATAGGGTTTGTACTCACGTGTTTCGTTGGATGCGATATCGGGGGGGGCCTCAATTTGGAAGATAGGGCACCCGGAAGCTCTCTATGGTATTGGACCGTCCGCGATTAACTGGTTATTGCGGTGGTGCTTTCACCGCCTTGTATCCCCTAGGATTCAGCTAGTCTGCGGATTGGGGTAACGAGGAGCTCAGGCTAGAGCCGAGAATATAGAGTAAACTCTGGTAAAGTAAAGAAGAGGCACGCTTCTCTGCACTACGTGAGTGCACGAGACGAGGGGGCTTAGCTGCGACTGGTCAAACGACATGCTTTAGGGAAAACCCAAATTTGTGGAGCTCTGGTGAGCCTTTACTGGGGGCTTTGCGTTTGACGATACGGATTTATCCAATATCTGGATACAGATGTCTTACGGGTGCTCGGACTGTGTGATGTACGCGATTGCTTCTTCGCAGGAGTCGAAGCGGATGACTGGCCAGACGGGGTCTTTGCCGATGTTGCTGTAGAGCGTCTCGATTTTGTCGAGGACTTCGGTTTGGCCGACGAAGGCGACGATGATGTCTGGATTGCTGCGGGAAGCGGCGAGGTCCATGTAGGCGATGAATTGTATCGTTCGTTCATCGAGCTCTACGGAGTCCGCTTTGTCGAAGTAGACGAGTTCCCAGTTGAGATCGTCGAAACGTTGGTCTCCGTAAACGTCCTGATTGCTTTCGATAAGTTCAGAGGAGCTGACGTCTCCGAAGTATTCGAAGAGCACGAATTTTTTTTTCCAGGTAACGTTAAATGGCATGAGGAAGGATTCCGGTTGGAGATCTGTATTTTAAATTGGGATTCGGGCAAGTGTGGAAATGGAAGGTTGCGGATTCTGGTGGGAGGCGGTGGAGTGTTGGAGATGCGTTGGTGGCTTTTGCTGGGTTTTCTTTTCGTTTGGGGGTGTTCGGAAACGGAGCGAGTGGATCAGGTTCTGAGTCCGGCTGCGAAATGGGAGGTGCTGGATCTGTACCAAGGTTCGGTGCATAGAGCGGCGTTCGAGAAGGCGATGGATGAGGTCTATGCGTCGAAGGCGAATTGGCGGGAGTGGATGGATGTGGAAGAGGAGGGGGTCACGATCGCGAAGGGAGCGGGGAGCGAGCCGTATTTTTTGCGTTTCGCGATGGATGCTCCGGCGAGCAAGAGAAAGCATCGCTCGAGTTTCGAGGGGATGCGGATTGCGATCGACCCTGGGCATTTGGGCGGGAAATGGGGGAGGATGGAGCATCGCTCCTTCGCTATCGGAGAGGGGGCGATCGTGCAGGAGGGGGACCTCGTGTTGGCGACGGCTTTGAGATTGGAGAGGGAGTTGGAGGCGTTAGGGGCGGAGGTTTTTCTGCTGCGTGAATCCGCGGGGCCGGTGACTCGATTGCGTCCGAAGGATTTTCAGGAAACGGCATTGGGGCGCTATCCTGGAGGGGCGAGCGAAGAGCTTGAGGAGAGGCGGACTGGTCTGGCGAATTTGCTGTTTTACCGAAGCGCTGAGATTCGGGCCCGGGCGGATCGCTTGAAGGAGCAAGGCGGCGCGGACTTGGCGATCGTGCTGCATATCAATGCGAGTTCGGCTCCGAACGAAGCCGCTCCCACGCTTCTGGAAAAAAACGATGCGCACATTTTGGTGAACGGGTGCTATCTGTCTGGCGAATTGGCTCGGGAGAGTCAGCGGAGCGAGTTGTTGTTGCGATTGGTGAAGGGGTACCACCATGAGGAGCTGCGTTGGGGGGAGGCGATGGCGGAAGCGATGTTGGAGGGGACTGGATTGCCGGCGTATTCGTATGTTGGTGACAACGCTTCGTCGCGAG
Source organism: Pelagicoccus mobilis (assembly GCF_016595505.1). Taxonomy (GTDB): domain Bacteria; phylum Verrucomicrobiota; class Verrucomicrobiia; order Opitutales; family Opitutaceae; genus Pelagicoccus; species Pelagicoccus mobilis. The sequence continues at coordinate 10,511 of NZ_JAENIL010000087.1, forward strand.
GGGGGAAGGGATATCTTTGGGCGAGGAACCTGATGGCGGGCCGTATCTATGATTGCCCCGTCCTTTTTCTAGAACCTTGGCGTGCCAATAGCGTGAGTGTTTACGAATGGGCTGGTGCTGGAGACTATGCTGGGGAGAGGATGTTTAACGGTGAAATGAGAGAGTCCCTGCCGGCGGTGTATTGCGCGTTTGTGGTTGAGGGGCTGAAGAGGGGTTTGGCTGCGGGTCAAATGACAAACATGTAATGAAGCTGTAGAGGAGTTGTAATCGGAGCGTGGTTTACTGCGTCCATGAAAAACAAAACCGCTTTTGCCACAGTCGTTATTGCCTGCCTTTCAATCGTTGGATTTGCCTCGGCTCGTCCTGAGATGAAGGGGGATGATTCGCCGGAAAGACTTTTTGCCAAGATGGACGCCGACAATAGCCGTTCTATCTCGGAAACTGAACTAACAACGGCCCTGCAACACAGGGACGAACGCCGTCTCGATAGGATCGCGAAGCTCGAGGAACGTGGCTCGCCTAAAGCCGATGAAGCTCAGGCTCGCTACGAGGTGCACAAGGAGGACCCGATGCTTGGCAGCCCTGAGACGGCGGCTGCATTTATTATCGCGAACTTCGATGTGGACGGAGATTGGGAGCTCGATCGGGAGGAAATGGGGCAAGCCTTCTCCAGCATTCGCAAGTGGCGTGACGAGGCCAGTTCGCGCGCCTCGTAGTTGAAACGGTAAGGAGCTGGGCCGGTGTTGGGTCGGCCCGGCTCGAGCCGATCATTGTTAAACCCTCGGGTTGCTTAGGCGGCCCGGGGTAAATGTGTGTTTGGCGTGGGCGGAGGCGCAGACGCCGTTGAAGGAGCTGTGACAATGCGGCTCGCCACGGCGGTCGAGCCCTACCTTTTAGTTTCCTTCGACTACTTCGAGATCCGGCGCTTTCTTGGTTGCTTGGTAGGCTTGGACGAGAGCGGCTTCGATCGCTTTGCGGCGGATGGGTTTGCTGACGTAGTCGTGCATGCCGGCCGCAATGGCTCGTTCTCGGTCGCCTTGCATCGCGTTTGCGGTGAGGGCGATGATATAGGGCTGCTTGCCTGCCGGGTAGCGTTTTGAGATTTCCCGTGTGGCTTCGTAGCCATCCATCTCGGGCATCTGTATGTCCATGAGCACTACGTCGTAGGATTCCCTGTCGAGGATGTCGATGACTTCGCGGCCGTTGTTGGCGAAGTCGATGTTGAAACCGAGTTTTTTGAGAATGAGAGCGCCGACCTTTTGGTTTACCTTGTTGTCCTCTGCCATGAGGATGCGTAGCGGGTAGGTCTGGCCTGGCTTTTGCTTGTCGGTCTGTGCTGATTTGCTTTCAGCGAGGCCAGTGCTTGAGCAATCGCTTTGTAGTGTTTTTGAGACTACGTCTATCAGATTGCTTGGCTTGAGTGGCTTTGTGACGACAAAGGAACCGAGGGAGCAGTCGCCGTTTTTGCCGTATGGGGCGACTCTTACGAGTTTGGCGTTGGCGAATTGCTGGAGCAGGCGGGCTCTTTGCTTTTCGTCGTAGGATTGGTCGACGAAGAGCAGGTCGTAGCGAGGGTCGTCTGGCGTTCCCAAGCACTCCTCGATCGTTTGAGCGGTGTCTGTATTCGCTTCCCAACGGTTGAGCTGACGCTTGAGAATGCCGCTTACCGTGGAATTGGGTTGGACGACGAGGGCGGATTTTCCTTTGAGGAGGGACTTGCCTCGGTGGTCGAGTTCGGGGGAATAGACGACGGGGTCTGTCGCTTTTGCTTGGATAGTAAAGATGAATGAGGAGCCTTGGCCTTCCTTGCTTTTGACGCTCATTTCGCCGCCCATGAGTTCGGTCAACTTTTTGGAGATGGCTAGGCCGAGTCCGGTGCCTCCGTATTTGCGGGTGGTGGAGGAGTCGACTTGGGAGAATGAATCGAAGAGGCGGTGTTGCTTCTCGTAGGGGATTCCGATGCCGGAGTCGCGAACGGTGAACTCGAGGAGGCAGGGTTTGTCGTCTTCTTCCTTGGTGTCGACGTAGACCTCGATTTGGCCGCGTTCGGTGAACTTGATGGCGTTGCCGACGAGGTTGACGAGGATTTGGCGGAGTCGGGTGACATCGCCTGCGATACCGTAGGGGACTTGCGGGGCGAATTCGTAGCAGAGCTCGAGTCCTTTGGACGTGGCTTTTTCAGCCAGAAGCTCGAGGGATTCTTCCACGCAACCTCTTGGATCGAGGGGGCGTTCTTCTAGTTCCATCTTGTCGGACTCTATTTTGGAAAAGTCGAGAATGTCGTTGATGAGGACGAGAAGGGCGTCGCCGCTGGAGCGGATTGTTTGCAGGTAGTCGCGTTGCTCGTCGTCGATCTGGGTATCGAGGAGGACGCCGGTGAGTCCGATAACCGCGTTCATGGGGGTGCGGATTTCGTGGCTCATGGAGGCGAGGAAGGCGCTTTTGGCCTGGTTCGCGAGTTCGGCCTCCAGGGCTGCGGTATTGGCTTTGGCGATCGCTTCGTCGAGCTGCTGGTAGAGTTGCTTTGTTTCCAGCTTTGCTTCGTGGATGGCTTCTTCGTACGAAGCATCCACTGTCGGCGTCGCCCAAGCGAGCAAGAGTCCGCCGTCTGCTTGCATGGAGATGGAGAGTTCCTTGTCGCCGAGCGTTCCGGTCCAGTCGCCGGTGAAAGCCATGGAGGGCTGGATTTCGCTCTCGAAGCGGCCGAGATCCTCGACGCAGAGGAGGTGCTTCCAGTTGGAGCCGACCAGCTCTTCTCGCGAGTCGCGATCAAAGAGCTTGGCGAAGGCTTCGTTGAGGTAGACGATGTTTCCTGAGGAATCCGTTCGGGCGAGGCCTTCGTTGGAGAGGTCGGCCAGTTCGGCTTCCCATGTTTGGGCGGATGGGTTCGAAGCGGTGTTTTCGGCTTCGCAAAGATAAATGATGCCGATGAAGTCCTCGGCGTTGGGGCGAACCACCATAATGGCGGGAATTGGGGAACCGTTGCTGGAAGGAATCCAGATTGGCCCGGAGGTGCCTTCCGCAGCGACGCGTTGAGCGGTGACTTTTTGCTCGAACCAGGTGAGCGGGAGGGCTTCGCCAGAGGGAAGGAGTTCCTTGAGCGTAGGGTTTGCGTGCTCGATCTTGCCGGCCGAGTCGGCGAGGAAACACGGTTCTGATACTGCGTCCAGGGCATGCTTCGTTAGCTCGCAGCCGACGGTGGTCTTTACGCGGGCAAGCGATTCGAGCTGGTCGAACAGCCGAGCTGCCGTCGCAGGATGAATAAGGTGATCAAGGGTCATGGCGGGTCGCCCTAAGTATCGGCACTCAGAGGCGGTGGTTGATCTCTCGGGGGAAAAATCCTCAGAAGTTTTGAGTTAGATTTCGGGTTGAGGGGGCGCGGGATGGTGTTTTTCCTGACTCCGCGCTTGTCGGGCAGGGGGGAAGCTCTCAGTTTGCCAGCGTTATGATAATCCTTCGTGGCGCTCCCTCCCATTCCGAATTCCGTTTGCAGAAATTGCAGGCCTCGCTCACTGCGGCGGGCCTTCCGGTAAAGTCCGTTTATGCGGAGTACCTGCACGCAGCCGAAATCGAAGGTGATTTGAGCGAGTCGGAGCTCGACGTTCTCAAGAAGCTCCTTACCTACGGGCCGACGCTCGAGGAACACGAACCTGTTGGCTTGCAACGTATTGTAGCTCCTCGTCCCGGCACGCTTTCTCCATGGTCGTCAAAGGCGACCGACATTGCTCACATCTGTGGCTTGGCCAAGCTCGAGCGTGTGGAGCGTGCGGTTTCGTTTTGGGTTGAGCTCGAAAATGGCGGCCTCGATGAAGCCCAGCTTAAGGCGCTCGACGCTCAATTGCACGATCGCATGACTCAGGCGGTGTTTGCGGCTCAGGACGAGCTCGCGATTCTCTTCCGTCACGAAGAGCCGAAGCCGTTTACTACTGTTCCAGTCATCTCGGGCGGCCGCGAGGCATTGGTCGAAGCCAACAAGTCACTCGGCCTGGCGCTCGCGGAAGACGAGATCGACTACCTCGTAGAAAATTTCCAGAAGCTCGGTCGCGATCCTGCGGACATCGAGCTGATGATGTTTGCCCAGGCAAACTCGGAGCACTGCCGCCACAAGATCTTCAACGCGTCTTGGGATATCGACGGTGAAGCTCAGGAGAAGTCGCTCTTTAAGATGATCAAGAACACCTTCGAGATGCGCAGTGCTGGTATCTTGTCCGCTTATAAGGACAACGCCGCAGTTTTTGAAGGCAGCAAGGGCAACCGCTTTTTCGCCGACCCGAAGACCAACGCTTACGGACCTTCGCTTGAGGACATCGCGATCCTTTGTAAGGTCGAGACCCACAACCATCCAACGGCTATTTCTCCGTTTCCAGGAGCGGCGACGGGTTCCGGTGGTGAGATCCGCGACGAAGGCGCAACTGGAATCGGTTCGAAGCCCAAGGCGGGCCTGACCGGATTCACTGTATCCAACCTCAAACTACCCGATGCTCCGCAGCCTTGGGAAAAGGATTTTGGCAAGCCGGAGCGTATCGTTTCCGCGCTCGATATCATGATCGATGGCCCGCTCGGTGGCGCGGCCTTCAATAACGAGTTTGGCCGTCCTGCGATCCTTGGCTATTTCCGTACTTTCGAACAAGAGGTTCCAGGAGCGAACGGTCCTGAGATCCGCGGTTACCATAAGCCAATCATGTTGGCGGGGGGACTCGGAAACATCCGTACCGAGCACATCGAAAAGGGTATCGTCAACGAGGGCGACAAGCTGGTCGTGCTCGGTGGACCAACCATGTTGATCGGTCTTGGCGGCGGCGCTGCTAGCTCGGTTGACAGTGGTTCTGGCAACGAGGATTTGGACTTCGCCTCCGTGCAGCGTGACAATCCTGAGATGGAACGCCGCTGTCAGGAAGTGATCGACCGCTGCTGGGCGCTTGGTGAAGAGAACCCGATCGTGTTCATCCATGACGTCGGGGCTGGAGGTCTCTCCAACGCGATGCCGGAGCTCGTGAACGATGCGGGCAAGGGTGGAGTCTTCGATCTCCGCAAGGTCAACAATGATGAGCCAGGTATGAGCCCGCTCGAGATCTGGTGTAACGAGTCGCAGGAACGCTACGTGATGGCGATCCCGGGCGACCGTATCGAAACCTTTGAAGCGATCTGTAAACGTGAGCGTTGCCCGTACGCGATCATCGGTGAAGCGACCGATGAACGTCAGCTCGTTCTCGAAGATCCGCACTTCGGTAACAAGCCGATTGATATCCCTCTCGAAGTACTGCTCGGTAAGCCACCTCGTATGCACCGTAGTGAGACGAAGCTCACACGCCCACAGGAGCCACTTGCTCTTGATGGTGTTACGCTCGAAGAGGCTGCCAATCGTGTGCTTTCGCACCCGACGGTTGCGGATAAGACTTTCCTTATCACGATCGGGGACCGCACGGTTACGGGGCTCATCCACCGTGATCAAATGGTAGGACCTTGGCAGGTGCCCGTGGCAGACTGTGCGGTGACCGCGTCTTCATTTGACGGATACACTGGAGAAGCGATGTCGATGGGTGAACGTACACCGACTGCGGTAAACAGTGCTGCGGCTTCGGCACGTTTGGCAGTGGGTGAGGCGCTTACGAATCTCGCGTCTGCTCAAGTCGGACCGCTTACTCAAGTGAATCTCTCTGCCAATTGGATGTCCGCTCCATCGGTTGCGGGCGATGCGGTTGATCTCTACGAAGCCGTGCAGGCGGTAGGGATGGAGCTCTGTCCTGAGCTTGGCGTTACGATTCCGGTGGGTAAGGACTCGATGAGCATGAGCACCGTTTGGCAAGACGATGAGGGGGAGAAACGTGTAACGGCTCCGAACTCGCTCATTATTTCCGCTTTCGCTCGCTGTGAGGATATTCGTCTTTCGCTCACTCCTCAATTGATCCAAGAAGCTGATACAAGCTTGATTCTGATCGATTTGGGTCGTGGAAAGAACCGCCTCGGTAGTTCGATACTCGCTCAAACTCTCAGCCAAATGGGCGAAGGCAATCCGGATGTCGATAGCGCGGAAGACCTCAAGAATTTCTGGGACGCGATTCAGCAGCTCGGCAAGGAGCAGAAGCTTCTCTCGTACCACGACCGTTCGGACGGTGGTTTGTTTGCCGCTGCTGTGGAAATGGCCTTTGCCGGTAACGTTGGACTCGACCTAGAGGTTCCGGCGGATTCGGATGCCTTTGCTTCACTCTTTGCTGAAGAGCTTGGTGCTCTCATCCAAATTCGTGATGCTGATGAAGAGGCTGTTCTCGAAGTACTGCGTGCTCATGGTTTGGATACATGCAGCTCTGTGGTTGGTTCACTGAATGGCGACCACACGATCAAGGTGTTGCAGGGAGGTGAAGGCATTTACGAAAATGGCCTGTCCGAGCTTCGTGCAATCTGGTCAGACGTGACCTTCCGCATGCAGAGTCTGCGCGACAATCCAGAGTCTGCCGAGTCTGAGCATCAAATTCGCCAGGATGTTGAGAACAAGGGCATCAATCCGAAGGTAACCTTCGATATCCAGCTCGGTAAGGATTACGACTCTCGTCCAAAGATGGCGATCTTGCGTGAGCAAGGAGTGAACGGGGAAGTCGAAATGGCGGGTGCGTTCTATCGTGCCGGCTTCGACTGTGTCGATGTTCACATGACCGACGTCCTAAGCGGCAAGGTGAGTCTGGCCGACTTCAAAGGTATGGCGGCATGTGGCGGTTTCAGCTATGGTGACGTGCTTGGCGCGGGTGAAGGCTGGGCGAAGAGCATTCTCTTCAATGAGAAGGCTCGTCAGGAGTTTAAGGCGTTCTTCGAACGCGAAGACACATTCTCGCTCGGTGTATGTAACGGATGTCAGATGCTCAGTAACTTGCGTAGTCTGATTCCGGGTACGGCGCATTGGCCGCACTTTGTGCAAAACCGCAGCGAGCGATACGAAGGTCGTCTCGTTTCCGTGAAGATCGAGAACAGTCCGAGTGTGCTGTACGCAGGGATGGAAGGCAGCGTACTTCCAATCGCTGTGGCGCATGGTGAAGGTCGCGCTGAATTCAAGAGCGAAGAGGCGGCTGCTTCTTGCAACGCTTCCGGTTTGGTTGCCGCTCGCTATGTGGACAACAACCACGCGGCCACAGAAGCGTATCCGCTCAATCCGAACGGTTCACCTTTTGGTATCACTTCCCTTACCAGCGAAGATGGACGTGCCACGATCCTCATGCCTCACCCAGAGCGTGTTTTCCGCAGCACTCAGCTCAGCTGGGCGCCAAAGGATTGGGGAGAAGATTCTCCATGGATGCGCATGTTCCGCAACGCGAGAGTGTTCGTGGGCTAGGTTGATCAAACAACGATTTTTTTTGTAGCGTCGTGTGCTTGCGACGCACCGTGTCTCTCTTGGTCTTTTCTCTTGCCGTGCGGCGTGGCGGCGAGTGCCCAGCCCTACGAATTAGCCAAACCATAGGCTGGGACTATAACTCATAGAGTTAACAAGTATTTCCAATTATAGTGAAGTGCCGTATAGTAGTCTCGAACAACAAAGAGACAGAAAGAAAAAGAAGATGAACGCACTCAACACTACTAAGGTATTCGAAGCCACTCTCGCGACCGTCGCAGTAATCGGCGCGGCCGCAGTGATCGTCCCGGCAGCGGGAATCATGACGGCAATCGGAGTGGTAGCAGGCGGACTGGTAGCGATGGCTGCCCTGGAGACCAAAAAGCGCGCTTACTAAGCGAGAGCTTACTCCTTCGGAAAGTCGTCCGACCCACCTGACTTACAATTTTTTGGGGTAACAAAAATAGATAGCACATAGGGATTAGGGGTAGTCCCGCTATCGAAGAAAGCCCGTCAGCGCTTAGCGCTGGCGGGCT
>NZ_JAENIL010000088.1 GCF_016595505.1 Pelagicoccus mobilis
CCGCTTCTCACAAAGGATGTTGGAGAGAAGGAAATCTCCCCGCAAAGTGATTACGGACCAAACCCAAGCGATCCGCGTACAGACACACAGGCAATTCAACGATGTGACTTCCGTCGTATTTGCAACCAATTGGAGTCGATTAGAACCTCTTGTATTCCCTACAGCGAATACAATGAGCGTATACCCACAACCAGAGAACCAAGATGCAGTAGATGCATCACGGAGTCACAAGGCATGTGGTCGTATGAGCCCGGAACTTCCGGTCTCAAAGCGGCAAACTTACCAGGCGCGTTCAAAGTCTTCGCAGGCACCTCTTGGCACGAGAAGGACCTGACTGAACGAACAGTTACGATCGAGGAATAATCCGAGATTCAGATTTGCATTCCCCATAGATGACACCCCAAGACACAGGCAAAGATTCGAGCATGGTAGTAAACCATGACCCCCCGGCCAAAGGTCGAGTAAGCAACACTGAAAAGCTCGCGTATGGAGCAGGAGCCGTTGCAGAGAATGCGATGCAGAATGCCGTGACCAACATGGCGAATCCATTTTTCAATGTCGCATTGAACGTTGCGCCGGGACTCCTAGGAACCGCAGCGATGATTTTCAGGATTTGGGACGCGATTACAGACCCCATCATGGGGTGGATCAGTGATCGCACCGAGTCCCGCTCCGGCCGTCGCCGTCCCTACATCATCACCGGTGCCATTTTGGGCGGAATTCTCTTCGCCCTTATGTGGTGGTGCCCCATGGGGATGAGTCCTTCCTTTTACTTCGCTTGGTACATGGGGATATCCATCCTCTTCTATACCGCGTTTACCGTTTTTGGCGTTCCTTATGTGGCGCTTGGCTATGAATTAAGTCCTGACTACCACGAGCGAACGCGTGTTATGTCGTTCCGCACCTGGTTTCAGTCGGTTGCGGGATTCGGAATTCAGTGGCTGTTCTGGCTGACTCAACGTGATATGTTTGATGGGACAGTCGACGGTATGAGGTGGGTTGGCATAGGATTTGGCGCCATCATCATCATCATGGGGGTCATACCCGGTATTTTCCTGAAAGAGCGGAAACTAACGAGCCAAGAGTTAAAGACCAACCGGGAGAAGTTAGGCTTCAAAAGCGTTATATCAGTTTTTAAAGTTAAACCGTTTTTATACATACTGGGTGCAATGGTTACGGCCATCACAGGTATGTTCCTGGTCATCATTTTTGGATTCTATATCAATGTATACTACGTATTCGGGGGTGACATGCCGGCCGCCTCTCTGGTCCTTGGCGCCAGTGGCACCGCATACCATGCCTGTTGCATGGCCTCGATTCCACTCGTTGCATGGGTTTCGACCAAACTGGGCAAGAAAATGGCGCTGCAGATTTTTATCGCTGCAGCGATGGTTGGGACCATCAGCAAACTGTGGTTGTTTACTCCAGAAAATCCATGGCTTCAGCTTATCACCGTATTCCTATTGGCTCCCGGATTTTCAGCGCTCTGGACCCTGCTAGCATCTATGACAGCGGATGTAACAGACTGGGACGAGCTTGATAATGGTACACGCCGAGAAGGAGCCTTTGGAGCATTCTACGGATGGACCATGAAACTCGGGTTTGCCTTATGTTTTTTCATCTCCGGATTTATACTGGAGTGGACCGGATTTGATGCAGCTCTCGGGGGAGACCAATCTTCAGCAACATTGAACTCAATGCTTCTCCTCTACGCCTGGCTACCCTTCCTTGGTTTGGTCGGCGCCATGCTGTTCGTGTGGCGATACCCGATTACCGAAGCAGTTGCTAAGGAAGTCCGTGGAAAGCTCGATGCCCGCAAAAAAACCGAGTGATATTAATCCGAATCCGGACGCTGAATTATAACGTCATAGAATTCTTCTAAGCCTTTTAAGAAGAAGATTCCTGTGAGCCTTTTCCTCACGAACTGAAACCATAAATAATTTTATAGCTAAATAATAGAATGAGCAAAATTAGCGAACAACCAGACACATTGGCGAATAGTAAGCAGAATGTGGATACTTCATCCAGCGAAAGCTACTCAAATCCAAAGTTGCCGTTGGAGCGACGCGTCGAGCTGCTGCTTGCACAGATGACGCTGGAGGAAAAGGCGGGGCAGCTGACTTCCACTTGTCCAGTGAATCAGATGATGTACGACCATTACACGGACGAAGAGGCCATCGAAAACAGCAAAAAACTGATCGATAAAGGGATCGGACAGATCGGAGTCGCCGTCCGCCATTCCAATGCGGTGATGAGTCCGAAAGTGGCTAATGCCATTCAGAAATATGCGCTTGAAGAATCTCGCCTAGGAATTCCGGTTCTGATCCAGGACGAATGCGTGCACGGCTGCAAAGCAAACGGGTCCACCATGTTTCCTCAATCGATTAGCATGGCCGCCAGCTGGAATACCGAGCTGATGGAACGTGTCGTCGAGGTGATCGCCAAAGAAACCAAGGCGCGCGGGCTGAACCAATGCTTTTCGCCAACCCTGAACCTCGCTCGCGATGTCCGTTGCGGCCGGGTGGAGGAAACTTATGGCGAAGATCCGCACCTGCTCAGCCGCATGGGCGTGGCCTTTGTTAAAACGCTGCAGGAACACGGCGTAGCCGCCTCCCCTAAACATCTGGTAGCCAATTTTGTCGGCGACGGCGGCCGCGACAGCCATGGTATTCACCTCTCCGAACGCATCCTTCGGGAGATCTACTTCCCTGCCTACAAAGCCGCCGTCGAAGAAGCGGGCGCGATGTCGATCATGATCGCTCACAACGCGCTCGACGGTATCCCCTGCGGCAGTAACAAGTGGCTGATGGATACAGTCCTGCGCAAGGAATGGGGCTTTGACGGCTTCGTGGTGCCGGACAACAGCGATGTGCAGAAAACCCACAGCATGCATTATCAGACCGACGGGTTCGAAGCCTCCGCGCAGATCTGTATCGAAGCCGGACTGGATACGGATATGAGCTGGCCGCCACCGGATGTGAAGCTCTGCTATATCGATTACCTGCCAAATCTAGTTCGTAGTGGAAAAATGGAACAGGAAGTACTCGATGAGAGCACCGCCCGCGTGCTTCGCATCAAGTTCCGCCTAGGCCTGTTTGAAAATCCATACGTGGATGAATCGATCGCTCCAGAAATCACCCAGAGCCCGGGGCATCGCAAAATGGCGCTGGAGTCGGCGCTTCAGGGTACGGTGCTGCTTAAGAACGAGCAGATCCTCCCGCTGAGCGGAAAAGAGAAAAAGATAGCGGTCATGGGGCCAAGCGCCGCGAAAACCCGCCTGGGCGGCTACACCAGCGCCAACCCGAACTCGGTTACGCCGGTCGACGGCCTGATGGCCCGCGCTCCGGAAGGCACGGAAATCGTGCATCTGGAAGGATGCCAGCTGGTCATTGAAGACCGCAGTGAATTTGAAGCCGCCGTCAAACTGGCCGCGGAATCCGATTTGGTGGTGCTCTGTATGGGCAACTCTAGCGACAAGGTCATCGGCCAGCCGGAGACTACCGAAGGCGAACGCCATGACCGTTGCAACCTGGATCTGCCGGGGGTGCAGGAAGACTTTATCCTCGAAATCGCGAAGGTTAATCCAAACGTGATCGTTGCGCTCCAGAACGGCAGCGCGATCACCATGTCCCGCTGGCTCGGCGAGGTTAAAGGTGTGGTTGAGCAGTGGTATGCCGGTGCTGAATGTGGCACGGCGCTAGCCAGCGTGCTGTGGGGCGATCACAATCCCGCCGGACGCCTTCCAATCACCTTCCCTACCTCCGTCGGCCAGGTCCCGCTCTACTACAATCCGCGTCCGCACTGCCGGGTCTCCGACTACATGGATCACCGCGGAAAACTCGAGCTCTTTGAGTTTGGCTATGGCCTGAGCTATACGACCTTTGAGTATTCGGATCTGAAGGTTTCCTCCACTGGAACCGGCAAGGACTTGAGCGTAAAGGCGGCCTTTACCGTAGCCAACACTGGCGACCGCGATGGCGATGAGGTGGTGCAGCTCTACCTGCGCGACTGTGTCAGCCGCATTACACGCCCCATCAAGGAGCTGAAGGCGTTTGACCGTATCAGCGTTAATAAGGGTGAGTCGCAACGTGTTGAACTGGAACTGGGATGGAAGGATTTCACCTATCTCAATGAAGCGATGAGCGAAGAGCTCGAACCCGGTGAATTCCACCTCCTGATCGGAGCGTCGTCGATGGACATTCGCTTGGATCAGGTGATCTGGATCGATGAGGCCGATGACCTCCTCTCCGTAGAGCTGCGCGACGAACTAACATTCCCGATGGATAAACTGTACGCCCCATCGGCAACGGTAACCTGGGACGTGGCTCCCAAGAAAGAGGAGGAGAAATAATATCATGGCTGAAATGGACTCGACTGTAAAAGGCGTCCTATTCGACCTCGATGGCGTGGTGGTCTTTACGGATAAGTATCACTATCTCGGATGGAAGAAAGTGGCAGATGACAACGGTTGGAACTTCGATGAAGAGGTCAACCACGGCTGCCGGGGCGTTCCCCGCCTAGCCTCTCTGCAGGTGATCCTGGACCACAACAAGGTCGAGCTGTCTCAGGAGGAGAAGGAACGCTTCGCTGATAAAAAGAACGAAGTGTATAAGGAACTGCTTAAGCAGATCAATGCGGAGGATGTGTATCCGGGGGTCATTCCTTTCCTGGAAAAACTACGCAATGCCGGCATCAAAATGGCGATCTGCTCATCGAGTAAAAATGCCACGACAGTTCTGGATGCGCTGGATCTGACCTCGTTCTTCGGGGCGGTGATTACCGGCAACGACATTGAGAAGCCAAAACCCGATCCGGAAATTTTCCTCAAAGGCGCGGCGTCGTTGGGTCTCACTTCGGATGAATGTATTGTTTTCGAGGACGCCGAATCCGGTGTCCAGGCGGCTCATGCAGCCGGGATGAAGTGTATCGGTGTCGGAGAAGCCGCGCACCTGCCTTCCGCAAAAACATGTATTACGGACTATGCTTCCGTGATGATTCCAGTTCAGACTCCATAACCAATCATTCATAACATGAAGCTGAAGATATACAGGTATTTTGTCGCATCGTTCTTGTTGGCGTCGGGCTGTCTGGCCTCCGTGCATGAGCAGAATCAGTTTACAGTCAACACCGACGCGGTGAGCGGCGGAATCGACAACCTATGGAACGTACGCGTCTATACCGGCCCCGCCGCTTCCAATCCAAAGCAAATCAAGCGATTCGCTGAGCGTAAGATCGACTATCTGAACAACGTTCGCCTGTTGGGCGGTCGCAACGACAACAAGAATGACTGGTTCAAAGGCGTCGACGACAATGGAAATGCCATCTGCGAGTTCGGTCCGGCGATCAAGCACCTTCAGGCTGTTTTGGATATAGGCCTGACGCCATGGATTGTTCTGGATAACGTTCCCTGGGGTATGGTTAAAGATGCGGAAGTAAACGCCTATGGGCAGTGTCATCCCGCAGACGACATCAATGTCTGGTATAGCTATGTTCAGCAATTTGTGCAGGAACTGGTCAATGAGTTCGGCGAAGAAACCGTCAGTCAGTGGCGCTTCCGGGTCGGCACTGAGCCGGATCTATTTCCAAAACACTGGGCGAGCACAAAAGAGGAGTACTTAAAACACTATGACTATACGGTTGCCGCCGTGGAGAGTGTGATCCCAGAACCCGTTATCGGGCCTGGCAATATTCTGATGTACAGGGGCTCTCAGGTTACTGAAGCGAAGGGCGGCCGCTGGGGGCTGGAAATCCTGGAGCATTGCGCAAGAGGAACCAACTACTACACCGGCAAGATAGGCACACGAGTGTCCTTTTTCGGATTCTCCTACTATTACCTAAAGGACGAAACCGATGGTTTTCATTTCGAACGTCATTGGAAGAGAATCAAAGAGTCGCTCGACCAGTATCCAAAATTTGCCGACGTGGGTCTTGAAATCCAGGAATACGGCGTGCTAACGACGAAAAAAACAAAAGAACAGCCACTGGCCACGGAGTGGTTCGCTGGATACTATGCCCATACAGCCGATCTGGCCTATCGCTATGGCGGCAAAAAAATCTTCAACTGGACGCAGGACTACGAAGGCATCCCCCACCCCTGGACCCAGGTTCGCGATGCGTTGGCCGAGATGGAAGGCGGCATACGCTTCGAGGTGGAACGCGAAACCGACAACGAGCTATTCTCAGGCGTAATTCCAGCATGGAAAGACGGCAGCCTCTATTTGGTCGTGTATTCACATGCCTATGACGATATGATGGGGAACGAGAATCTGAACGAGATTACCCTAAAGGTTACCGGCCAAAAATTGGCCCCAAATTCGACATGGTCCGTGACGGAACAGCAGCTCGATCGGGACCACGGGACGTATATTCCCGAACTCTACAACGATTTGAAGCGGGCCGGAATTCAACCCATGGAGGATGCCCCAACTTACACCGCCTGGGCTCGACAGCGCTACGGCACAGACAACCAAAATGACATCAAAAAGGTGATCTCGAAGAACCGTGACAAATATCTTCAACTCGCCAAGCCAGCGGTGGTCCGTTCCGGCGAAGAAGTACGCACCAGCGCCGACGGCTCACTGACCCTTGATCTAAAGCTCAAAGGCTCATCCGTCCGCTTCCTCAAACTGACGCCGGCAAAGACCGCAGAATAACCCCGAAAGCTAAGGTCAAAAATGGTTGGAACCCCAAAATTTATTATACTCCCTCTTGCCCTATTGGCTCTGAGCACAGGGGTCTCTCAGACTAAGGCCCCGAAGAATGTGGTCTTTCTGTTCGCCGACGACCTTGGCTGGACGGATGTAAGCACTGGAAATCCGAACGGAGGACGCGGCTCAAAGGTGTATGAGACCCCGAATATCGACCGCCTTGCCGAGCAAGGAATGTCGTTTACCTATGCCTACACGCAGCAGAATTGCTCGCCGACTCGCGCCTCGCTGGTCAGTGGACAGTATGCGACGGGACCGGATAACGGAGTCTATAACGTAAGATCCCTCGCCCGGCAGGATAAAAGAACCAAAGGGTTCCCTGATCTGCCTGTCATCCCGCCGGAGCAACGGAAGGCAATTGATGATCACGGAAGATCAATATTCAACATGGTGCAAGGCGCCGGACTTCACACCTGTTTTATCGGAAAAAGCCACGGCACACCGCATCCGCTTGGAGAAGGTTACGGACTGGATATCCCGGGCGATGTACACCATATCCTAGAAGGAACGGTCGATGGTAAGCCGGTGAAGAACCAGCACTATATGGCGCTCAACGACGACCAGAAGGGCTGGACCTTCTTGTCAAAGTTCATCGACCGGTATGCCGAGCCCTATGACACGACGTATATCGACACCGTGCTGAAACCGTTCCGGAACGGAAATGAGCTCTCACTGCTCAAAGGGACGCCGAAACATATGACCGATGGCATTGGTGATTACAGTGTCGATTATATCCGGCAACAGACCGCAAAGGCCGAGCCATTCTTCCTCTACGTCCCCTTTCACGCGGTCCATACCAATATCGTCGGGCGTAAGGATCTGGTCGCCAAGTATGCCGAGCGCGGGCTAAACGCAAGGGACGCGGAGTATGCAGGGATGGTGGAACTGTTGGACCAGACCGTCGGGCGCATTCTCCAGGCCGTTAAGGATCCGAATGGCGACGGCTCTTTTGACGATGATCAGTCCGCGGAAACACTGATCATATTCTATTCCGATAATGGCGGCATGCGCGGAAACGGACCGTTGACCGGACGTAAAGGCGTTTTCACGGAAGGCGGTATCCGTGTTCCCTTGATGATCAAATGGCAGGGCGTGATCCAACCCGATAGCATCAGCAACCAGGCTGTTCATTGTATCGATTTTTATCCGACGCTTGCCGAGATGCTAAATGTAGATGTCAGCGACCGACAACTCGACGGAACCTCCTTCGCAGAAATCCTGACCGGAGAAAAAACACGACTCGATCGGAAAAACCTATTCTGGCACTTCCCTGGCTATATGGACGAACGTCTGCGACCGAGTTCCGTCATCCTGCACCGGGTCGGCGATGAATACTATAAGATGTTCTATTTCTATGAAACCGAAACCTGGGAGCTGTATCACTTAAACGAAGACCCCGGGGAGAAAGCCAATCTCTTGGAGCAACGTGTACCCGAACAGCTCAACGGATTGGTGAGAACGATGAAACGAGACCTGACCGCCTGGCTGGAGGATACCCAGGCTCCGACCGGCACCTGGTCTAAAGACGGCTCCCCGGTTCCTTATCCGGAGGTGGAATGATAGTAGAACCGTCGATGTCATTACCCCCATTCAAATAGAACCAAATATGAGACATCTATTAATCATTTCAGCGCTTATGCTGGTGGCCCAGATCACCTACGCAGGCGAAGATAAACGTCCCAATATTATTCTGGTTTTCTCCGACGATCATGCGACGCAGGCGATCGGCGCATATGGTGGTCGGTTTGAGAACATAGCTCCCACTCCAGCGCTCGATAAACTGGCGGAGCAAGGCATGCTTTTTACACGTTGTATGGTTGGAAACTCCATCTGCGGCCCAAGCCGGGCGACTGTACTGACTGGGAAGCACAGTCATAAAAACGGTTTCATGGTGAACCACGGCGCCACTTTCGACGGCTCCCAACAAACCTTCCCAAAACTCCTGCAGAAAGGTGGCTATCAGACCGCCCTCGTCGGCAAATGGCACCTCGTGAGTGAACCGACCGGGTTCGACCACTGGGAAATATTGCCGGGCCAGGGTAGCTACTACAACCCCGACTTCCGTACCCCGGAAGGGGAAATTCAGGAAGAGGGCTATGTGAGCAATGTAGTCACCGACAAAGCAATCGATTGGCTGGAAGAAGGCCGCAATCCGGACCAACCGTTTATGATGATGGTACAGCACAAGTCGGTGCACCGCAAATGGCTTCCTGATCTCAAGTATCTGCATCTGTTTGAAGACATAAGCATGCCGGAACCAGAAACACTGTTTGACGACTATTCGGGGCGTGGCACCGCTGCTCGCGAGCAGGACTTGAGCATCGAGAGTACAATGGGCATCGGGCGTGATCTGAAAGTGGAAGAGCTCGATATCGGTCATGTTCTAAGGGAACAAAGCCTCGATCGTATGACCCCGGAGCAGAGGGCTGAATGGACCGCCGCTTACCAGCCTAAAAACGATGCCTTTCTGGCGAATCCCCCAACCGGCAAAGAGCTGGTCAGCTGGAAATACCAGCGCTATCTGAAAGACTACATGCGCTGCGTGAAATCGCTCGATGACAGTATCGCCCAGTTGCGGGACTATCTTGAAACATCGGGACTCGCGGAGAACACCGTGATCGTCTACTCGTCCGATCAGGGCTTTTATCTGGGCGAGCACGGCTGGTTCGACAAGCGCTTCATGTATGATGAATCATTCCGCACACCGCTGATTGCCTATTGGCCAGGGGTGACCAAGCCCAATAGCGTTAACAAGGATCTCGTTTCCAATCTGGATTTCGCCGAAACCTTTCTTGAAATCGCAGGGATTCCCGTGCCGGACGACATGCAGGGAAAAAGTCTGGTTCCCCTTCTAAAAGGCGAAACGCCGTCAGACTGGCGAGACATGGTGTATTATCACTACTATGAATACCCCTGCTGGCACATGGTGCAGCGTCACGAAGGTGTCTACGATGGGCGATATAAGCTGATGTCTTTTTATGACATCGATGAGTGGGAACTCTACGACCTTCATACTGATCCGAACGAGATGAAAAACCAGGTTGCCAATCCGGAATATGCCGAGGTTTTGAAATCGATGAAGGAACGACTTTCGCGAGCGCGAAAGCAGTACGATGTTCCCGAGCTTCAACCGAAGGATGTTTCGAATCCGGATCGCTACTTCCATTCAGAAGAGCAGAATAAACGGGCGCGTGCAAAAGATGCCGAAAGAGCTGGATAAAAAAGCAGCCAAAGACGTCGAAAGAGGACAAATATATAATTATATAGCGAGACGAAAAGATATGAATAGGATGCAAAAAATGACTGCGAAATACTTGCTCGCCTTCGTATGCGCGATGTCGCTTTTCACAACTGCTCTTTTCGGACAAGATTCGAGCGGCGCGTCAGTACGTAAAACTCCGACTCACTCGCATGTCTCCTACGGGTCGGAGGAGCGGCAATGGCTGAACCTCTACCTGCCTTCCGGCAATGAGCCGGCACCAGTGTATTTATATGCCCATCACAACACTGCGACGGCTGATGACGTTTTGAGTTCTTGGGCAGATCCTACCGTAGCATCAGGAATCGCAATCGTTAGTTGGGAATCCATTGCAAAGATACAAGGGAGGGCCGACTTTAAAACATGCGCTGCGGATGCTAAAATGATGTTCGCATGGGTGAAGGAGAACGCAGCGACCTATAATTTAGATATCAACAAGATCTTTATCGGGGGACAATCGCGGGGAAGCATTGTGAGCTGGGAACTCGCGCACAGTCAGGCCCCAGGCATCGCAGGGATATACATGGGACAAGCTCTCCCGGGCCAGTCTTATAGTGAACGGATGCTAGAACCTATCACGAAAAACGCTCCCCCTATCTTCCTAGCCTACCGCAAGGAACCTGGGGCCGAGGGAGATATTCACGATGCTGCACATGGTATTGGGATCGTGGAGAGATACAAAGAACTTGGCATTGGGAACAGAGCTGAACTGGTGCACAGCCTAAACCAAACGAGTGACAATCAAGTCATGCAGTTCCTTCCCGAGTTCGTACGTACGGTAGTTTCGAGATGGTCAACCCCTGGCTTCGCTCAGGCGAACACTATGGGAGCGGGCGAGGCTACCATCTCCAAAGACGGGAAATTCCGCGTATTCGTCTTAATGGGACAATCCAATATGCACGGAGCGGGACGAGCGACGAATCTCCGTGCGCCCTATACTGAAACGCATGAGCGCATTCGGATTTGGGCGAATGGTCGATGGGAGTATTTCGTACCGACTCAACGCCATGGTCCAGGAGTTTCCTTTGCGCATCAGTTGGCTGAGTTCTGGCCGAACGATACTATCGGAATCATCAAGGTGGCGGTTGGAGCAACCGGCATCAATGCCTTTGCGAAAGATTGGTCCTTCGAGCGAGCCCAACTCACTTACGACGGGAAAAAAGGACCCTTGTACCAGGATCTGATGAATGCGGTGGTAGAAGCTCGGAGAGTTTCGAATCCGGAGTTTTGCGGTTTCTTCTGGAAACAGGCAGCGGCCGACGGTTCGAAGAAGGAATTGGCGGCGGCATATTACAAGAGTCTGGAAACACTGATTGCGGATTTACGTACTGATCTAGAGGTTCCGGACCTGCCGGTATTCATTCCGTCCTACATGACGGACAAAAAGTTGCTTCGTATGGCTACCTCTGCGGTTGGGAAAGAGGTCGCTGCCAAGACTCCGACGGCAACGAACGACGTGGAGAGACTGGAAGCGCTTCTTTCCTATCTAGAGCGGACAGACGGACTCAACAAGGTGTTCGGCAAACGTCGCTACCTGGCTCAGGTCATCATGGCGCAAAATCGGGCGGGTCGAGAAATGTCGAATGTGACCACTCTCTATGACGGAGATTTGCCGCGTATTGGCGGAGGCAACCCTCACTATAATTCGGAAGGCTACGTTATTCTCGGACAAAAAACAGCCGACGCGGTGGAAGCCCACTACAAAGGTAAGGAGTAAGAGAGCGGAACGATCCTATCTATTTGCTGAAGGCTATCCGGAGAAGGAGCACCATTCGGTGCCATACTGTGCTTATCTATACTTTCAAGCTATGCCAAAAGGCACGGATTGCCCCTTCTTTAAGTCACTCGTTCCGCCCCCAGTGGCGGCCTCTTGACCAAGCCAAAGCCGTCTAAGTTTTCCTCGCAATCTCACTTTCTTCCTCATGAAAAAAATAGCTTTCTTCATCGCTTTCTTCGCAAGCACGTTTTCGACCTACGCCGAGCAGTCTAAGGACCCTCGCCCAAACGTGCTGTTCATCGCCATCGACGATTTACGGCCCGAACTCGGATGTTATGGAGCCGAGCAAATCAAAACTCCAAACATTGATCGATTTGCGGAACAGGCGCTGGTCTTTAACCGGGCCTATTGCCAGATCCCGGTCTGCGGCGCTTCACGGGCCTCGCTGATGACGGGGATTCTGCCCACCAAAGATCGTTTCTGGGACTATTTAGCCCGCGCGGATGAGGATGTTCCTAATGCGGTAACGCTGCCGCAGGTGTTCAGAGAAGCGGGCTACACCACTATGTCGAACGGCAAGGTTTTCCACAACGCAGCGGATACGGCGGAACGCAGCTGGTCTGAAAAGTCAAAGACCGCGAAAACCAAGCATAAACAGCACTACGACCCGGAGTCGGTTAAGCGAATCACAGAGCGTGGATTGGGGCGCATTTACGAGGCCCCGGATGTGCCTGACGAAGCCTATCGCGATGGTGAGATCGCGCAAAATGCGATCGAGGATTTAAAGCGGCTCAAAAAGGAGGGTAACCCGTTCTTCTATGCACTGGGTTTCGTGCGGCCGCACCTGCCGTTTTACGCTCCGAAAAAGTACTGGGATTTGTACAAGCGGGACGAAATTGAACTGGCCGAAAACCCGTCCCGTCCAGCAAACGCGCCGGAGGCCTTGTGCGGATCCGGAGAGTATAAGATCTATGACCACGGGGAATATGAGAGGGACTCAGAACCCTGGCAGCGTATTATGGTTCACGGATATTATGCCAGCACCAGTTATGTCGATAAGCTGACTGGAAATGTGCTCAATGCCCTGAATGAGTTGGGGCTGGCAGAGAACACGATTGTGGTGATCTGGGGGGATCATGGCTGGCACCTCGGCGAGCATGGTTTTTGGGGCAAGCACAACACGATGCACCTTGCAATGCGGGTGCCGCTGATCATCCAGGTGCCGGGCGGTATGGACGGCGCAAAAACGGATGCGCTGGTGGAGGTCGTCGATCTTTTCCCAACGCTATGCGGCTTTGCCGGACTGGACGTGCCGGAAACAGTACAGGGCCGAAGCTTTGACATGCTGTTCCGTGACCCGGATCAGGATTTCCGGGAGTGCGCCTACAGCCGTTTTAAAGAAGCCGACGCGGTGGTCACCAAGCGCTATGTATTCTCCCGCTATTTCAACGGGGATACCATGCTCTACGATCGGCAGAAAGATCCACAGGAAAACATCAACGTGGCAGGTAACCCTGAATACCGTAAGGTGATTACTAAACTCGAACAGATGCTGGATGAAAAAATAGCGCTGGCGAATGAAGTGAAGTAACGCGAGGCACGCTTCGAAAGGAATAATATTATGACGGCACAGAAAAATATCGATAGACCCATTGACCGCAGGGACTTTTTGAAATCCGCGACCCTCGGCATGGGGGCGATGGCGGCGGTTTCCGCCATGGGAAAGGGTGCGGGTACAGCCTCTAAAAAACCTAATGTCGTTTTCATTATGACCGACCAACAGCACTATAAAATGATGAGCTGTATGGGCGATGATTATATAAAAACGCCGAATATGGATAAATTGGCAAACATGGGATACCGCTTCAATAAAGCATATTGTTCCAATCCGGTTTGTATGGCATCGCGCTTCACGCTACTGACATCGCATCAGGCTTCCGTTGTTGGATTGAAGGGAAATGCCGGAAAGAGATTTAACTCCTTTCACGATGAAGAATCACTACGCGACGTTCTTGCCAAAGGCTCGCTCGGATCTGCATTTACGCAGGCAGGTTACGACACATTGTATTCGGGGAAGACCCATCTTTATGGATCCAAGGATGCATCTCGTTACGGATTCACTACCTTTGACAGCGATGATCCCTATGAAGGGCCAGCAATCTACGCAGAAAAGGTGTTTCGGGAGCGGGCTGCATCCACAAATGAAAATCCCTTTCTGCTGTTTCTCTCTTTCATGAATCCGCATGACATCTGTTACAAAGCCGGCAACGAAGAAGGACTACTGGATACGTTGCCCCCTGAGAAAGCAGCGGAAACGAGGCGGTTCCTTGCATACAAAGAGGGACTGACCAAAGAAGAGTTTGCGCAACAGGTGCCCCCCCCGCCTTCGAATCTTGCACCGATAGCCGGTGAAACCAGGGGAATGATTAGAAAGGCCAAGAGCGGTAGAGAGTGGGGGGAAGAGGAGTGGGACACTTACCGATGGATGTATTATCGTTTAACGGAAAGCGTGGACGCGCTGGTTGGACGTGTTTTGACCGCGCTTGAAAAATCTGGGCTGCAGGACGATACCATCATCGTTTTTACCTCTGACCATGGGGATATGAATGGAGCCCATCGGCTGGTCTTCAAGAATGTGTTGTTTGAAGAAGCTCAGCGCATCCCGTTTATCTTTGCAGGAAAAGGAATCAAAAAAAATGTGGCTGATGATGAAACGCTTGCCTGTAATGGGTTCGATTTGATCCCAACCCTCTGTGATCTGGTTGATATTGAATGTCCGGAAGGGATCAAAGAAAACGGTATCTCTCTGAAACCGCACCTTATGGAGGAAGGGACAAAGAACAGTCGTAAGTACCTGATTACCGAATGTCTGAATGGCTTCCAGATTCACGACGGACGATACAAATACACCGTCTATGAAACAAAGGGGAATCCCGAATTTCTAGTTGATCTTGTTGCCGATCCCGGAGAAGAGCAGAACTTCCTGACCCATCCGGAATATCAGGAAACGAAAACAAAATTGAAACGGATTCTGATGGCGGACATAAAAGAACGAGGCTTCTATCCACTTGCAACAGATAAGTGAGCAACGGCCCCTGAAGCCGGCCAGATCTGAACGTCAACCTGGTTCGCATGATCGGCGGCATCAACAAGGTGGTCGACGGTGTAAAGGTTCCCTACCTGGATTTTGATCCCTGTACGTACGACACGAATACATTTGCAACTGCGATCCTTTCGAAGCTCCGGGTGTTGTTGAAGGAGCAGATCGCCATTGCCGAACCCGCAATCTTTTAAAAAATGAGACTTATGAAACTGATTAAAATTTGGATTTACTGCCTTGCCACAGCCCTGTCCCTGAGCTCGGCCCAAAGCAGACCTAACATTGTATTCATTATGGCTGACGACCTAGCTTGGTCGGATGTTGGCTATCAAGGCGCGGAGTTTTACGAAACACCAAACATCGACTCGCTTGCCGCCTCAGGCATGACCTTCGAGAACGGCTATCCTGGTGCAGCCAACTGCCTCCCTTCCCGCTCCTGCATCATGAGCGGCATGTACGCGCCTCGAACAAAGATGTATCAGCCAGGAGGTGTGGCGAAAGGAAGCCCCGAATGGATGAGACTCCTCGTGCCAAATACGGAAGATAGAGAAGGAGACGGCATGATCCAATCGACCACAAGCTTGAACCCTTCAACCTTCACTCTAGCGAAACTGTTGAACGGTGCTGGCTACAAAACAGTCCACTTGGGCAAGTGGCACCTTGGCAGCTCGGGACTGGGCTTTGATATCAATGATCTCGACGGTCGCGGAGCGGGGCTGGAAATGGACAGCAAACTCTACGGCGACAAAGACGTAGCAGAGTGGATTACCGATGCAGCAGTGAGTCACATCGAAGAGAGCGCGGCCAAGGGCAATAAAGAGCCCTTCTTCCTCTATATCAATCACTGGGATGTGCACATCCCCCTCAACGCTCGAGCTAACGTTATTGAAAAATACCAGCAGAAACTGGACTCGAAAAAGTGGAGCAAGGATTGGAAACCGGTCTACGCGGCGATGGTCGAAGCGGTCGATACCTCAGTCGGTCGTATTCAAAAAGCCCTACATGATACCGGACTCGCGGAAGATACCTTGATCATCTTTACCTCCGACAATGGCGGACACGCAGGCGGAACCTGGAACGATCCGCTGAGAGGATCCAAAGGGAGCTTTTATGAAGGAGGGATCCGCGTTCCCCTTATCATGAACTGGGCAGGCACGATCGAGCCAGGTAGCCTCTGCCAGACACCAGTCACCGGCGTCGACTACATGCCCACTTTCGCGGAGCTAGCGGGCGCTGAACTTCCGAGTTCGCAAGCGGTTGATGGCCTCTCCGTCGTTCCGCTGATGAAAGGCGAGCCCGTTGCAGAGCGCACTATATTTTGGCACTACCCGCTCTATCTACACGGCAGAACACAGGTGAAACCCATTTACGGAACAGATCTCATGCGCTGGCGTACCACCCCTTGCAGCGTAATACGCAAAGGAGATTGGAAGCTGATGTACTTCTTCGAGACCGGCACGTCCGAACTCTACAACGTGAGAGAGGATATGAGAGAGAAAAACGACCTTGCCGCTCAGTATCCTGAGAAGGTCGATAGGATGTTGAAAGAGCTCCAGTCCTGGCAGGACGAAACAAATGCCGACATCCCCACCACCCTGAATCCTGATTTCGATCCGGACTTTAAGTACGTGCGAGCGACTAAGGCAAAATAGGCCCGGTTACTCGCGGAATTATTCGATACAATCGAATCCGCTGTTTTCGGGTGGAAGCCCAATCCTAAACCGCGCTAGTTTTCATGGCAGCACCATCATCCAATCAATTGGGAGATGGGAGCTCCTCTGCAAATGAACGCCCTCAATAAAACGCCCCTGCGATCGCTAGTACTCGCCTTATCCGCAATTCTCGCACTGACGAATGCCTCCTGTGCTGAGCAACAAAACGACCTTCCCAATATCCTCTTCATTGCGGTCGACGACCTGAACGACTGGGTGGTCCCCTACGGCGGACATTCTCAAACACTTACGCCCAACCTAGAACGCCTCGCCGACTCCGGTCTCCGTTTCACCAACGCCCACTGCCAAGCTCCGCTCTGCGGCCCCTCAAGAGCGTCGATCTTTACGGGTCTGCTCCCCTCAACAACCGGTCTTTATCTGCACGTCAATGACGACAAGGTCATATCTGGCAGTCAAAGCAATCCCGCCCCCGAACTCTTGACCCACGTCCTGCAACGTCACGGCTACGAAACACTCGGCGCCGGCAAACTTCTCCATCAGGGAGCCGGTGGAGGCCTTCTGCAGGACTACGGGGGACACAAGGACTTTGGCCCCTACCCCGAGAAGCACATGAACTACGAGGGCGAGCGTACCTCGACCGACTGGGGAGCGTATCCGGATCGCAACGACCAGATGCCCGACCACGCGGTAGCCAACTACGCCATCAAGGCCCTTTCGGAAAAAAGAGACGGCCCCTTCTTCCTTGGGGTCGGGATCAATCGCCCCCATGTTCCTTGGCACGTACCCCAGGAATGGTTCGACAAGTTCGATTTGGACTCGATCGAGCTCCCGCCCTATCGGGCGGACGATTGGGACGATTTGCCAGAAATCAGCAAAATCATCCACAACGCCCCCCCAACACCCTCGGCAGAATGGCTGATCGAAAACGGGAAGTGGAAAGAGATGGTCCTCGCCTACCTCGCTTGCGTCGCCTACGCGGACTACGAGATCGGTCGAGTACTCGATGCGCTCGAAGCGAGCGACTACGCTGACAATGCCATCGTCATTCTCTGGTCCGACCATGGCTACCATCTCGGCGAAAAGAACGTCGTTACCAAGATGACTCTCTGGGAGGAATCCACCCGAGTCCCCCTCCTCATCGCAGGTCCCGGCATTCCCAAGAATACTGTCTGCGAACGCCCAGTGGGCTTGATTGACCTTTACCCAACCCTTCTCGACTACAGCGATATTGAGATTTCCGACACGCTCGACGGTCGTACACTTCGTCCTCTGATCGAAGATCCAGACGCAAAGTGGGAACATCCAGCAATTACCATCTGGGGGCGAAACAACACTGCAATCCGCGACGAACGTTATCGCTACATTCGCTACGAAGACGGGTCCGAAGAGCTCTACGATCGCTCAAAAGATCCAAACGAGTTCAACAATCTAGCCAGCAACCCAGAGTACACTCCAGTAAAGGAACGGCTCGCAGTTCACATCCCCGAAAACCAAGCTCTCGTCTCCCCTGTCACCTACCATCGCTGGAATCCCTACTGGATCGAGGTGACGCGAAAGGCAGAGGAGAGTGCCGAGTAGTGGTAGGGTCCGACCGCCGGGCGGACCGCATTGCAGGATCCAACATAAGTCACACAGCGTGTGTTCGTATAAATTGGCCTACTCTTGCTCGTATCAAAGGTAGGGCGGCCTCGCCGTAGGCCGCCGCGGAGTACCGAGGTGATCTCACCGACACAAACATTGATCCTGCATTGCGCATTGGCGTCAACTTAAGTCGTAAGGCCCCTATAAAGAGTCTGTTATGCTTCCGTTTACGGCGTTGGAGCAGCCTCTTACGTTAAGTTTTT
>NZ_JAENIL010000089.1 GCF_016595505.1 Pelagicoccus mobilis
CAACAGAAAACGTTAACTTGCGATCGCGTGACAAGCACGCTCCCACAGACATTGGACTGTCTCTTAGACAATCCGGTTTTGACTGATGGTTTCCGAGTAGAATTTGGCGCTCAGTTTTGGAGTACGTTCCAGTGTATCGAAATCTACATACACCATGCCGAAGCGAGTATCGTATCCGTCGCACCATTCGAAATTGTCCATCATACTCCAGAGGTAGTAGCCTTTGACCGGGTACCCTTCGGAAGTGGCTCGGTGAAGTCCTTTGAGATATTGACGCAGGTAGAGGACACGTTCGATGTCCATAACTCGGCCTTTCTCGTCGATGAAATCTCTGGCGGAACATCCGCTCTCTGCGATGTACATTGGTCGATCTCCCCAATGTTCAGCTGAAAAGCGTGGTGCCCAGTAGAGGGAATCCGGAACGATGCGAATCCATGGCTCGGACATCGAAGGATAGGTTTCATGGAACTTAATGATTTCGTATCCTTTAGGCTCGTCCGAGTGGGTGACATAGTCACCGGTATAGATGTTCATGCCTAGGAAGTCCGTTGGAGCGGAGATAATGTCGAAGTCGCCGGCTTCGACAGTTGGGGCATCTTCACCTTCCGCCTCAAGGTAGGAATCTGGATACGCTCCTTCCATGATTGGCGTGATGTAGCGACCATTCTCTTCGCGAAAGGCTTTGCTCGCGGCCAGAATGTTCTCCTCGCTTTCGAAGACTGGGATGAATGGTTTGATGTTCTCAACCAAACCGACCTGTGCTTTTGGTGCGCTGGCTCGAAGTCCTGCCAGGGCGTAACCATGGCCGAGCAAACCATTATGGCAGGTTTGGTTCATCACTTTTCGGCTTTCTACGCGACCTGGTGCGAAGTGGCCGATTCCGTAGCATCGCTCGGTAAAATTGAAGAACTCGTTGATTGTGAAGAAACGGTCAACTCGATCGCCCAAGCGTTTACCCACCCACTCGGCGAAGTCGCCGAGTCGCTTTGAAGTTTCACGGCTCGTCCATCCTCCGAACTTGTCCTCCAGAGCTTGAGGTAGATCCCAGTGGAAGAGGGTGACGGCGGGGTTGATCCCAGCTGCGAGGAGCTCGTCTACGAGTCGATCGTAGAAGGCAGCTCCGGCTTCGTTTAGTTCGGAGTCTCCATTGGGAAAAATGCGAGACCAGGAAAGGGAGAAACGGTAGGTTTGGATACCGAGGCTCTTTAGAAGGGCGACATCCTCCTTGTAGCGGTTATAGTGGTCGCAGGCGACCAAACCTGTGCTTGCGTCGCGAATACGATCCGGTTGTTCGCAGAATGTATCCCAGACCGAGGGACCACGTCCGTCTTGCTTGCCGCCGCCTTCGATTTGAAAGGCTGATGTGGCGGTACCCCATTCGAATCCCTTGGGAAAAGTGTAAGTTTGAGAATTGTTCATTTGTGAGTGTTTTCTTGCCCGATAGTCGCTTGGACCTCCACGACTGAGTCCTTTACTGCGATTGGTATGAGGTTTCCGTCGACGGTTTTGCCCTCAACGATGAGTTAAATTCGAGAAGGTACGCTGGCTGACAGCAATTCATTTTAGAAAGTGTTGTTGCGAGGTTAAACCGTTAGGCGTTAAGCGGTTCAAAATGATCAAAACTTAATTCGTTAATCTGTTGTCACCTTTTCCAAGCTTTCGCTTTTATCCACTCGGAAATTGAACTGGATTTAACGGGAACAGTCAGGCGGCGTTTGACCTTGATGGGTGTTGTCGAGAATTTTGCTCCAGCGGTAAGTCCGCTAGACTAAGGATACGCACATGAACATTGGATTGATCGGCATCGTTAAAGACGACCTCGAAAACGACTTCTTCGGGACGGTTGTTCGCTTGCGAGAAATTGGATACGAAGGTATCGAACATGGCGAAGGGCTGCTCAAGAAACTGGATGTTGATGGCTCCGAATTCAAAGGGCGAATGTCCGAAATAGGGATGAGCTCAATTGCCTACCACACGACGAAATATAGCTTTCAGGACGGCAATGAAGCCTTGTTGGATGAAGCAGAGTCAATGGGGGTAGAAAGAGTTTGCATGGCTTGGGGACCTGCTGAGTCGAGCGCTGAGATCAGTGAGGATGCTGAGTTGTATAACAAAATTGGCCAGGCATGCGTTGATCGCGGGATGATGCTCACTTATCACAATCACGACCATGAGTTCGCTCATCCGTCGGACTGTAGTATGAGCTATTTGGATATGTTAATGTCCGCGACTAATCCCGAGTTGGTGCACTTGCATCTGGACGTTGCTTGGTGCCTGTTCGGGGGCCAGGATCCTGTTGAGTACATCAAACGCTATTCGAGAAGGATTTCCGTCCTTCATATGAAGGATCTCAAGCGGCTGGAGGAGGGCTGTTCTGAGGCGAAAGGAGATCGTGAGAGTGCTCAGTTCACCGAGGTTGGAGAGGGGATCGTCCCTGTCGACAGTATCCTAGACGCCGCTAAGACATGTAACGCTTCATGGCTTGTTGTTGAGCAAGATCGGTTGGGCGATTTGCCTGCTTGGGAAAGTGTTTCCCTGAGCTTTGAGAATCTTAAATCTAAGGCTCTCGAGAAGCAGCTGACGCGGAGCATGGTTTAGTTTTGTTGTCTGGCCGCGACGAGGCTCAGATCTAGTCGATCTCCGGTTTTAATGGCACGGTTGCTCCGTCCAGCCATTTTCCTCGAATAGAAACGGACTTGGGTAAATCTGGAATTCCGTGTTCGTTTCGGTACATTTGACTTACGACCAAATCGATTGCCGCTGCGGCGATCTGTTCGCTCCGTTGATCAATGCCCGCGATAGCAGAGTTTCCATCGACCGCTACCAAGCTAGCAAATGAGATTTGATCAGGAACTGGAATACCCTGTTTTAGCAAGGCGTTGTAGTAGAAAAGCGAGTTACTGACGATAGCGTCCGGCTTTTCTCGTCTTATGTATTCAATAAATGGTTTCGTCTGCCACTCACTGTTTACGAATGGCTGCATCTTAATGCCTCTGAGCATGTGCCACCGAAGGTAGGAGCCCATCCAGCGTGAGCCGATTCTCGCTTGTTCGTCGTCCCAAGTGCAGTAGCTAATCCGCTTGCACCCCCGGCTGGCGAGTTGGTCGAGAGCTAGCTCCATGCTCTGAAAATAGTCAGGAGAAGCACGATGAAGATCTGGGGAGCGTAAACTTGGATCCACCGTAGCGGAGGCGATGTGCGATAGATCGAGTTCTTCCAGACTGAAATCTGATCTGACCGGGAGAACCAGGATCCCCTGGAAAGAACGGGCACGAATAACCCGATTTACTGCAGAGAGCGAAAAGTCTAACTCGTGTAGCTTGATCAAATCTGTTCCGTAACCAAGGTCTGCAGCCCTGCGTGTTGCCCCTTCGTAGTAGGGGTTATAGGCATTCAAGTCGTTCTTATCTAAGCAGTGGAGAATGCAGATGGTGGCGTGAATAGGTGATCGCCTATAGCCACGGATTTGTGATGTAAGAGCGGATACGAGTGGATTGGGGCGGTAGTCCAGTTTGTCTGCCGCTTCTCTAACCTTCGACTTTACTGCTTCGGAGATCCTAGGATCATTGCGCAGTGCCCGAGATACCGTGGGCTGGGAGACGCCGGCTAATTTCGCAACGTCGACCATCGTCACTGGCTGTAGTGGATTTTTCTTCTCTTTTCCCATCTATCCAGAGTTTGATGCATAGTTATGCATCGGTATGCATAACGTGTCAATTGTGTCTGGGAACCCATTTGTGAAGTCTTTGGGCGATCCTCGAATAGGCAGGACGAAACCCAAAACCTCCCCAGATATGGTTACTACAAACGAGCGCATTTCCAATGGCCGGATAACGATCGCTGACATTGCTCGGCAAGCTGGCGTTTCCAAGGCGACTGTCTCTATGGCTTTGAGAGGGATGCCGGAGATTCGGAACGAAACGCGTGACCGGATTAACAAGTTGGCGAAAGAGATGGGCTACCGTGCAGATCCGTCCCTGTCCAAGATTGCGGCGTCCCGCTGGCGGAATCGTCAGGCCCAGCAAGGGAGCATGCTGGCCATGATCGATTTAGTGGATTCCTCCTCTGAGCAGCCTGACGATGAGTGTTTGTTATCTGGAGCGAAGGAAAGAGCGGATGAGCTAGGGTATGGATTCGAAAGCTTCAAGGTCGCTTCTGAACGTGAGTTGAGCTCCCTCTCGCGCGTTCTGTATCATCGCGGAGTTGAAGGGGTGGTTATCAACGTTTCAGGAAACATCCCGTACTTGGACCAGTTTCCATGGCAACGGTTCTCGTGTGTTATGCTTGGGGGGAACCGGGACGTGAATGGTATTAACAGTGTCGATACGGATGAAAGGTCGGAGCTTTCCATCGCTCTAAACAATGTGTTTGAAAAGGGTTACAAGCGCGTCGGCCTTGTATTATCGGGTGACAGCTTAAGTTTGGAACGGGATTTTGTTCTGAAGGGAGCATTCGAGGGTGTGATGCGCAAACGTTTTGGATCTGAGGCAATCGCTCCTGTCTTGATGCTATCGGATGAGGATTCGATTGATCTCGGAAAGTGGGCTAAGGAGCAAAACCTGGATGTTGTTATCGCTTACGATGACGACGTTTTTGGCGCGATTGAAAACACTGGAGTCGGATTTGTCAGCCTCCGTACTGCCCGTAAGGATGGGGCTGTTGCTGGAATTTCCGATGTGTCCCGTCGTGTCGGAAAGGTCGGAGTCGATAGTTTGGACCAGCTTGTGAGAGTTGGAAACAAAGGCCTCAGCCAGGAATCGGTTTGCTGCAGTGTATCCGGCTCTTGGATGGATGGGCGGTCTTTGGATTAGTTTAACAGGATCAGATTTGGGTCCGTTGAATAGAAGAAGAGATTAAGATTTATTGTAATATGGATTTTCCAGTTAAAGTAGGAATCGTTGGCTGCGGAAAGATCGCGCCTGCGTACATCGAGAACCTCAAAGGAAATTTGAGTGGAAGCGTAGAGATCGTCGCTTGTTCTGACCTAGATGCGGAACACACGCGGGCTTTCGCGGAAGAGCATGGAATCCCTAAAGCATGCTCCACGGAGGAGTTGCTGGCCATTGACGAGATTGAAATCGCACTCAATTTGACTCCTGCGCCCGCACACTATGTGTTGAGCAAAATGATTCTAAACGCGGGGAAGCACCTTTTCACCGAGAAGCCACTCAGTGTTGATCTTGTTGAAGCTCGTGAACTGCTCTCGATCGCAAAGGAAAAGGGACTCCTGCTCGCAGGTGCTGCGGATACCTTCTTGGGAGGTGGTCTTCAGCTTTGCCGTAAAATGATCGAAGAGGGCAAGATTGGTGAGGCCATTGCAGCGAACTGTGTCGTGACTGTTCCATTGCGTGAAGATCGCCGTTACCATGAGGTCTTCAAGGGTGCGAATCTCGATCTCGGCCCCTACTATGTTGCAGCTTTGGTTCACCTGTTTGGCCCAGTTGAAAAGGTGAGTGCTCGAGCTCCGAAACGTTTTCCAAGCAAGACTGATGCTGCTACGGGTGAAACCTTTGATGTCGAGTATCCGAGTACAGTGAGCGCCGTTTTCGAGTTTGGCAATGGATTGACTAGCACTTATATCGCTACGCAAGACGTGCACGGTTACTATCCGCGTATCGAAGTTCTGGGAACGGGCGGGAAGTTGACTCTGAACGATGCAAATTTCTACACCGGTGATGTCATCCTCGATAGTTATACCGATCCCGGGACTATTGTACCGTCAGAAGAGGATGGATACGTTACCTTGAAGCGTGGCTTGGGAGTCGCCGAAATGGCGCTTGCTCTCAGAGAAAAGCGTGAGCCACTTGCGAGTGGAGAGTTGATGTACCATGTTCTTGAGGTGCTTCACGCTGTTTTTGATTCAGCGGCATCTGGGCAAGCGGTTGAAATCGACTCACGACCGGAGCAACCTCAGCCATTTAGTTTAGAGGCGGTGAACACGATCCGTTCTGAAGTGGCGGCCCAGTAGTTCTGGTCGCGGCACTTCAAAGAGGCTTTCTGAATACCTGCTTGTTTTAAGCAGGTATTTTTGTGTCTAAAGGATCGTTGCTAAAGCTGCGTTGAACTCCGTTGATAGAGCATTTTTCTTATGACTAGGCGCGAGGTAGGGCTGACTGGCCCAGTCAGCCGCAATGCAGGTTCAAGGCTCCACGGCGGCCTTCCTCCTTCGCCAAGGTTGCGGCGGGACGCAGACGGCGAGGGCGCCCTACCTTCCGATCTTAGGAAGAGTACGACAATTCAAAAGAAAGCGCTTTAGGTGCGGAATGAGATGAAACTTTTGCGGCAACGACAGAGCGTTGCCCTCCTGTTTCGTTAGTCGACGAGGTTCGCTTTCGCGTAGTCGAAACTCTTTTTGAGCGAATCGAAGGGATCGCCAGGGCAGACGTCTTGCTCGATGATGAATGTCGAGCAGCCGCTTGCTTCTGCGGCGGCGATGATGCTTTTGAAATCCAGGTTCCCGGAACCGATCTCGCCCATAGTTGAGTCGTTACCTTCGTATACGGTCATGTCCTTGAGGTGCAGAGTAGGAAGGCGACCCTTCATGTTCTGGCACCATTTTACTGGATCACTCCCACCTCTCTGCACCCAGTAGGTATCAAGTTCCGCTTGTAACGCGGTTGGGTCCGTTTCGGCGAAGATCTGTTCAAGGATGCTTCTTCCATCATACCTTTTAAACTCTAAGGCGTGATTGTGATAGAGGAGAGTGATACCGGCAGCGTTGTAAGTCTTACCGGCATTGTTGAGTCGATCTATGAGTTTTTGGATACTCGCGGTAGACTCGAAATCGGTATCATGCGGGTAGGCGTAGACTATGTGGCGGACTCCGATCTGTTTGGCTTTTTCGATAACGGTTTCTGGATCGTCGAGCGTATCTTCTAGCCCAAGGTGGGCCGAGGTGATTCTCAGTCCGTATTCATTACAGATGCTGACTGCGGTTGCCGGGGAGATCTCATCGTTGGGAACTCCTGCTAGCTCGACTGCTTGGAACCCGATTTTTGCAAGCTTCTCACAGCTCTCTCGGAAGCCTTTCTCTGTTTTTATGAAATCTCTGATCGTGTAGGTGATCGCTGCGACTTGGTCTAGTTTCATTGGAATGGATGTTGTTTGTTTTTTAAAGCTTAGTGGACTTGGTGGTTTAGTCGTGTGACTGCTTGTGCAGATAGCAGATCGCTTTGGTGATGTGAATGTAAGGAGAACTCCAATACTCTTGAGTGCTCCACCAGATAGCGGTGGATTGTTCCAAGTAGGGTTTGTCCTCTACGTCTCCAATATACCCGTTGAGCGCTCCGTCTGGAATTTGGGGTGTATCCAATCCGAAGGGTATTGGCTGACGGTAGCCGATGCCGTCGAATAGCGAGGCGTTGTTGGGGTTGTGCCCTAGCATCCAGTGGATGCACTTGTGGGCCGCTTGTTGCCAATCCGTTCGCTTGAAAAACTTGCCGGCCTTTGCGAGAGTGTGTGCGTGACTAGCGATCACACCGTTCAATCCGTGAGCCATGTCGAGCTTGTTGAATGGTGGCATGAATGTACGTATCCAGCGATTGGATCCTGCAGGTCGGAATGATTGGAAGTCTGGTTTGTCTGGTTTTAGGAAAACTCCGTAAGGTACAAGCTCGAAGGGATTGCTTTGCATGTCTGCGAGCAGATACAAATCGCAATAACGTTCGATGGATGCTTGGCACTTAGAGATGATGTCAGCGGGAAGGTCGATATTGTCACGCAGTTCCCAAGCTCTCAGAATGGCTAGGGGAGGATGCGTTGCAAAGGCGATGGATCGGAACGCGTCTTCTTTGCTTTCCTCGTAGAAGTAGCCGTTTATGAGCTCACTAGAGTTCGTTTCTTGGCGGGCCAAGAGCTCAGTAAGCATATCGAGAATCTCAGAGTTGGAGACGATCTCTACTCCGATGTTTTTAAGCTCGAGGGCTGCCCGAAGTCGAGCGGTGTGGAAAAGGGTACGCTTGTCACCCCAGGCGTTCGCTTTGCCGTATTTCCAAGCTCTTTGGGCGAGCTCGAGACATTTGCTGGCTTCGTTCTCCGGAAGAACGGTTGCTGTCAGGCACTGGGTGTGAACAAAGCCGAATTGGACGAGCGGATTGAGGGTTGTTCGGACCTGACGTTCATCGCCAGAGTTCGGGACATTGTCTGTGTTGCGACAATCACTGCCGTTAGCATTAAGCCCGGGGTGATTCTCAAACCACCAGCCCTCTGGATAAGTAAGGTTTTCAGAAGGGTAGATACCGCCCGCTACGTCTTCGTAAACGTGACCTTCCTCGGTGATCATCTTATGGAAGAAGCGATTACCCCAGCGGATTTCATCGAGAACCTCATCGGCCGCTGGACCTGCATCGGCGGGAGCGCCGTTTGCGAAATGGGTCTCGTGCAGGGTCACAAGGGAATCGAGATGGTACTGGATGAAGAAAAGCCATTTGCGTGAGTCGCCTGCATCATGCCATCCACCGGTGGCATCGAATGGAGTTCCATCTTCCAGAACTCCGTCGTCCGCGTGACAGAGAGGGTGTACACCAAACACTGAACACCCGCAGCGTTGACTCTTCAAAAAGCGAAGGTAGCCGAGTAGCAGACGATCGTAGACAGAGTCGCCGATAAGGAAGGGGACTGAGGTTTGGAAATCGGTATCGATCTGATATGTGCCTTCCGTTTCGAAATCAGAGAAATCGCCCTGCCAAAAGGTACCCCAACGTGATTCGATGCGTTTTAATTCTCCGGTGAAGAATATCTGGTCGGGATCGACCTGCTCAAGTAGTAGCCGACCGGATACTAGGTTGAATGGTGTCTGATAACCGGGTTCCGCTCCGGGAGGGAGCTTTTTTTCCCTGGGAAGGTTGTAGGCGTTCTTCCGAATGTAGAAGGGAATCGTTTCCGGGAAGTCGGTATTCCCGTCTTGAGGGACGAGTGTTATCTTCTTCGGTGAGTTGGGTTTGAAGCCAATGTGTGAGAGCGCGAGTTGAGGAGCGGAGGACATCGAGTGAAAACAGGAGGATTTAGTTGCGTGATTTTGGTGCGGCTGAGGCTTCTACATCGTAACTACCGTCGTAGCTCTTTCCCTGAATGTTCGAGCGACTGATTGTCAGTCCTTCGACGCCGGAGAGTTTAACGGATTCCGAGTTCTCCTTGGTTATCTTATCGATGGTAAGATTCTTGATCGATATGTTGCTAATCGGGCTTTCTGCCCAACCCTCGATAGTGATGCCTTTCGCTGCACGCTCGATATGGATGTTGGAGAGATGAATATCGCGGAAGATCGGAAAATGTGGGGCCGTGGTATTGCCGTCGTAGTTCGGGATAAGAGCGATCACATCTTGTCCGACGTCCTCTGCCCGAAGATCGTGCACGTAGAGCTGTTCCACTGTGCCCCCGCGGATGCGGCTGGATTTCACGAATACAGCCATTTTGATGCTTTGCACCGAATCGTTGTCAACGACATAGATGCGTCGAACATCGCCTGACATTTCGCTGCCGGCAGCGATGGCGTAGTGTCCTTTGAATACACAGCGGCGGACGACCACATCCTCGGTCGGACCGCCGAGTCGGCCATTCTTGATGTAAGAAGAGCTGATTTCTGGCGAATCGAGTTCTGTGCCTCTGATGTCGACTCCTTCGCGTCCTTCGCGGTCGCGGCCAGATTTAAGAACCACGTTGTCGTCGTGGTTGTTGAAGACCACATTCTCGATGAGGACGTTTCGGGACGAATCGACGTCTATTCCGTCATTGTTGACGTTCTGAGCATCGAAGAGTAGGCCGCGAAAGTGGACTTGCTCGGAGAAAACAGGATGAACCACCCAGAAGGGGGCGTCGGAGAATTTGATTCCGTCGACGAATACTCGCTTGCAGAGGAAGAGTTGGAGCATGGCAGGGCGTCTGTACCAGTTTTCTGGATGCGGAGACTTTCGTTCAATGAGCGGCGTTCCTGCGTTTCCTGCATCGCGAATATGTTCTGGTCCACCCATGCCGATCTCGTTTTGCCAGCGAAGCCACGCTTGGCCATCGCCTGTGACCTCGGGCATGGCTCCGTGACCGGCTGCAGCTTCTATTGCGACGTCTGTAGCGTTGAAGGCACGAATGAGGGGATGATGTCCGTAGAGGGTTGTTCCCTCGTGGCGTGTAATGACTCCCTTGCCGTTGTCAGTGTAGTCTTCAGGAGAACATTCGAAGAAGAGCTTGGTCGATTTATCGAGTAGGAGGCGTGTGTTGGAGTGGATCTCGATTCCACCTTTGATTCGATAGATTACGATCGGTTTTACCCAAGTCCATGCGCCTTCCGGGTGGCGAAGGTGTAGGGTGCCACCACCTTGTTTAGACAAGGTGTCGAGGGCTCCTTGAATTGCATTGCGGAAATCGTGGGTGCCTTGCCAATCGGGCGTAAGGCCGCTGAGTTCTATCAGGTCGAGGGTGTTCTCAGGAATTCGTGGAGCTTGGATGGAGGACTCTATACGCTCGATAGCGGTGGTGATGTGTGCTGGAGTTGAGCTCGTTGCGGTATCGACGTTCAGGATAAGGCGACGGTATGAGACTAGAGAAGGGGAACCGCTGTCGCGGACTTCGAGGATGACGTGTATAGACTTGCCTGATACGGTTTGAGGAAGAGTGATTGTAGCGACTGCTTGGTCGGCATTGTTTAATGGGAGGGTTGAGTCGATATCGCTCGCTTCTTGGTAGACCCACCATTTGTAGTGGAGAGTGTCTTCGTCAGGATCTGAGGATCCTTTGGCTGAGAGCGTGACGGTTTCTCCAACTTGAGCGGTTTGCGTGATGATCGCTTTGCTGGTGTCACCTTGAAGAACGGCGTGTGGATGGTGATTGGCTTCGGCGACGGCTTTTACGGCCCAATCAGCTCGGGCGGCAAAGTCGTTTTGGAAATGTTCCCGCCAGCGCCAGACGGTAGCTCGATGACTGGTGACACCGTCAACCTTGTCATAGAGGTCTTGGTAGTAATGATCTACCGAACCGTAGCGGCCACCCCAGCCGCCAAATCCCGGCGAGGAGGGATCCTGGAGTCCGTTTTGCAGAAAGTAGAAGAAGGAAGGCGTGTCGCCCTCCTTGATGCACATGTGAGGATTGTCTTGGGTCCACGCTTTGTCGGGGTAAAGCTCTCCAAGAGGGCCGTGGTTGGACTTTATATTCTCGTAGAGCCAGTCTTTGCTCAGTGTTTCGTAGGTTCCGCCCAGGAAGAGTCCTCGGTAGGCGGAATCGAAACTGCCACCTTCGCGCTTGTATCCAAAAACGTAGAACAAAGAAGGGAAGGTGTCACGTACCCAGTTGTTGGTGGAGTCTTGCTTGCCGATGGAGTAGACGCGGATTTTGGAGAGGAAGGTGTCGAGCTCGGCGGATGTTCGTGTTTCGCTGACTTTCCAGAGGGCTTGAGCGAAATCGCAAGCTCCACCCCAGATGGCGATGTCTAGCGGACGGTCGTCTTGACGGTCGATCAGCTCGATAAGGTATTCGGAACCAGCGGTGTCCTTGCTCGGGCCGATCGTGTTGAAAACTTCGGCTTTGGTTCCCCCCCAAGGGTTTCCCGGCTTTACAGCGTTTTTGAGCGTTTCGACTGAAGGGTAGTTTGAGTCATGAAGGCGAAGGTTAGGTAGGATCTTCCCATACCGTTCAATTGCGTCGTGAATGAGATCGTCGCGAATGACGGCTGCTTCGTGTTCGTAGTTGTTGTCGGCAGTGGCGATGATCGCCTCGATGTCGAACTCGTTGGCGTAGTGGAGGAGCCGTACGAGCGACTGAAGGTCGTCAGGGTCTTGCCCGATGTCTGTAAGGACCGCTAGGCGAGGTTTTGCGGTGGCGTTGACGATGGGAAGAAATGCCAAAGACAGGAGTAGGCGTGTAGCGAGTCTCATGGAGTGCATTTTGTAGCGTTGTTGTCCGTGTGTTCCGAGGAAAGTAGGGAGGGACTGGATTGACGCGTTAGAGGGTTTAAGTATGGGAGGAACTAACAAGCGGTACTAGAAGTAAACGTGCTCTATAGGTTAAACCGTTAAAATTTGGGGCATAACCGACGGCAGCAGAACGAGCGGTGTGGCGTCTTCTTAATGATAGAGCCCGCTGTCCCTAGCGGGCACACGGGGGTTGAAGAGGCTTTATGTCCATTGAGGACAATGGACGCTACCTCACTGGCTTCTGATAATCGTTTCGGACGTTCCGAAGCCTTCAGCTTTCGCTTGGATTCTTATCTCTCCAGGATGTCCGGGCTTTGCTTTGACGATTACCAAACAGAGCCCATTGAAGGCCGTCCGTTCATGGCTTGTGAAAGAAACGAGATTGCTCGGATCGCCATTATCGGTGGCGACGATTTCGCCGGGGCCAGAGATTGTGAAGCTGAGTGGTGTATTTGCATCGGGAACGAGCTGATTGTTGGCGTCGCGGAGTTCGACCGTGATGAATGAAAGGTCTCGCCCGTCGGCGGTGATTACGGATCGGTCTGCTTGCAGGTGGATCTGGGAGGCTGGGCCCGTTGTAGTGACTGTTGAGTTTGCCCATCGTTTTCCGTTCTTGTAGGCGATCGCTTCCAGGGTGCCCGGCGTGTACGCTACATTGTCCCAACGGAGGCGGTATTCATTTTGCGCCTTCCTCTTTCTGCCAAGTGACTCTCCGTTTAAGAACAGCTCAACTTCGTCTCCAGAAGTGAATACGTGCACCGGGGTGGTCTTACCCTTGCGGTCTGGCCAGTTCCAATGCGGTAGGATATGAACCATCGGGTGGTCTGGTCGCCAGGCTGCTTGGTAGAGATAGAAGCGGTCCTTCTTGAAACCGGCCAGATCGATCACGCCGAAGTAGGAGCTGCGAGAGAGGTAGTAGGGCGTTGGCTCGCCGAGATAGTCCCATCCGCTCCAGATGAATCCGCCTGCCACAAATGGATGGCGAGCGAGAGAGCCGAGCACTTTGTCAGCGGACGAACCAAAAGGCGCGGTGTAGAGCTCGTAGGAGCTCACATAGCCGTGTTTGCCGTTCCCGCCGGCTCCCTCTGCGACTGGAGCGCTGATACCCTTTGCCACAGGGAAAAGGTACTCTCCGCGGCTGCTCACGGCTGCCCCATTTTCGGAGCTCAAAATCAGCTTTTGTGGAAAGGTGTCATGAAACTGGGGATACATGGGAGCTGTATTGATCCCCTTCAGATGCGCGTAGGCAGGGGCATTGCGGATGCCTTCGCCCTGGTAGTTGAGGCTCACCGTATCCATCACGGCAGTGATAGGCATATGAGGTTTCGCGTAGTTGAAGGATGCTGCCGTGGGACGCGTTGGGTCTTCCTCTTTCACGATGTCGTGGAGGCGCTGAGCTACGGCAGCTCCAGCGTTCCCGGTGTATTGTTCGCCGACTTCGTTGCCTACACTCCACATGATGTTTGAAGGGTGGTTGCGGTCTCGTCGGATAAACGCTCGGAGATCGGGTTCGCTCCAATCCGGAAATATCAGGTGGAAATCGAGAGGTGTCTTCTTTCGCTCCCAGCAGTCGAAAATCTCATTCACCACGAGAAAGCCCATTCGGTCGCATAGCTCCAACAGTTCGCTGGCAGGCGGATTGTGGGCCATGCGAATCGCGTTGCAGCCCATTTCCCGGAGGAGCTCTAGTTGGCGCTTTGCCGCTCGTGTGTTGAAGGCCGCACCGAGGGCTCCGAGGTCGTGGTGCTGGTTTACGCCTTGAATGTAAACGTGCTCACCGTTGACGAACAAACCACGCTTGCTGTCGAAGTCTAAAGAGCGGATGCCAAATTTAGTTTCGTAGAGGTCGATGGTTTTACCGCCAAGGATGATCTTGCTTACGGCAAGATAGCGATTCGGCTGCTGTTGAGGATAGGGGCCCCAGAGTTTGGGGGATTCGATTTGAATGGAGTTATGCGATTTCGCACGTTCGCTGGCTGGGAGTCTGAGACTTTTCTCTGGAAAGGAGGCTACGGGCTTATCGGCAGGTTTGCCGAATTCATCCAGTTCGTAGATCTCATTTTCAATCGTTACTTCTTCAGAATCCTTGGAGTTGTTCTCAACCGTGACTTCCAGATCCACGATTGCGGATTCGGCGGAAACCTTCGGAGTCGTCACATAGGTGCCCCATTGAGCGATGTGTACTTTGTTGGTCTTAGTTAGCCAAACGTTCCGGTAAAGTCCGCCCCCTGGATACCAGCGAGAGGAGTGCGGTGGGTTGTCGAGGCGGATAGCCAGTTGATTTGGGCCGCCGAAGTTCACGTAGGGAGTGAGGTCGAGGCGGAAGGAAGCGTATCCGTAGGGCCAGCCGCCGACGAGCTGGTCATTGAGCCAGACCATGGCGTAGGACATAGCCCCGTCGATATCGAGGTAGATTGACTTGTCGGAATCGGATTTGGGCAGCTCCAGGTTCTTGCGGTACCAAGCGACTCCCGGACTTGGTAGGCGTCCCATACCACCGCCAACTTCACTGTCCCATCCTTCCTGAAACGGACCGGCAATCGCCCAGTCGTGTGGGAGGGTGACGGCTTGCCAGGACGTATCGTCGAAGCCGGGCTGGACGAATGGAAAGTCTCTACCCGGGCTACCTTCCGGGCGTTGGTGACGATTTTGTGGTGACTTTATGAAGTCGTTTGCGGAATGGACGGCTTGAGTACATCTTGGTTTGAATTGATCTCGACCGCGTCGGTGGGCTCTGTGTCAGCATCCTTGTCGTCTTTGGTGTCTGTGATTTCAGGACGGACGTCGTAGATGAGATCATCTGCATCCTCCAAAGATTCGTATTTCATAAAACGCCAGCCATCGTTGATGAGGATGCGTTCACGAGCGTGACTGTGCCCTGCAAGGAAGGGGAGAGTTGCGAGGGCGAGTAGGAGTAGCGTTCTTTGCAAGTGCATGGTTTGGCGAGTTTCGTAGGGGCTTTGCGTGAAACCCTAGAAACTGGCCAATGAGGTAAAATGCACTCGCTACGTTAATCCGTTTAGAGAGAGGCTCATCCCTGCGTCGTTTGCTCGCTTCTCCATTGGCGAGGGCTCAGACCGATCTTGCGTTTGAACATTCGGGAGAAGTGGAAGGGGTCGGAGTAGCCGAGAGCGTCGGAGATTTCGCTGATGCTGTCTTTGCGGGTGGAAAGCAGGTGTTTAGCTCGTTCGATTTTGCTATGCGTCAAATAGGCGACAGGTGCTTGACCGAAAGCTTTTTTGAACTGGGCGCAAAGATGGGGCACTGAGAGTTTGGCGATATCCGCTAGCTCTTGGAGGGTGGGGGTAAGTTGCGGTTGGGAGTCGATGGCTCTCTTGACGCGTTGGAGACGGGGATCGATCTCTTGCTTGCTAGTACTTGCACGGGCGATATCGATGAGTGCGTTTTCGACGTGATTCTTCTGTATTCGCGAGTCCGGTACGGACCATTTGGTCTCTTCTTGGTAGAGGCGATGCATGAGAGCGTCGGCTATGCTGCTTTGTTGGTAGGGGATCGGAGTGCGGGGAGAAAGGTTGTTTTCTTCGAGGAAAGTGGGGATCGCAGTCCCTTGTACATGCAGCCAAGAGTGATCCCATTCTACGATTCGAGATCCGTATATCTGCTCGGTTTTAGGCTCCCACACTACGAAGCTGTTTGGGGAAACGTGAACGCTGCCTTCTGCTGTACCAATTTGTGCTTCATCGTGGAAAAAGATGAACAACCACTCCTTTATTCCTGAGGAATAGTGCTGCAGACCTGTGGGCATACGTTCATGGATCCCAAAGGCGTGGAGCTGGAAATCCATAGTGTGGCCTCGGTTGCTCGAGGCGAGTTCTCGATATATAAAATTTTCCACAAAACATAAGATATGCTAGGTATTGCATAACTCAAGCTATGTTTCCCGTACGTCGTTTCTGTTAGTCTGGGGGGATGAAAACGGTACGAGTTGGAATCATGGGCAGCGGATTTATCGCTAAGATGCACGCTGCTAGGTTGAAGGACATCGAGGGTGTCCAGATTGTAGGAATCGTCGACTGCAACTCAGAGTTGGCCAACGCGATGGCGACTGAGTTAGAGCTTGAGGCCTCTATATTCGAAACGGTTGACGCAATGCTTGATGCTGATCTGTCGCTGGATGCGGTCTATTTTTGTGTCCCTCCTTTCGTTCACAATGGCGAAGTCGAGAGTGTCGCTGCAAAGGGGATCCACGTCTTTCTCGAAAAGCCGATCGCCTTGGACTCCGAAAAGGCGAGCTCTATGGTCGAGGCGATTGAGAAGGCCGGAGTAGTCAGTCAGGTCGGTTTCATGATGCGTTTCCGCAAGTCGGTGCAGCTGCTTAAGAAGAAAATCGAAAGTGGTGAAGCGGGACCGGCGACTCTCTTCAGCGGTCGATTCTGGGTGAATATGGATGGCGCTCCTTGGTGGCGTGATATCAAGGGCTCCGGTGGACAAGTGTTCGAGCAAGTGATTCACCTCTACGATCTGGCTTTGTATTTGTGCGATGGAGACGTTGAGTCAGCTATGGGAGCTTTGAGTAACCAGCTTCATCAGGGGCGTGATGACTATTCCATCGAAGATACTAGTGCGGGGATTTTAAAATTCTCCACAGGGGCGATCGCCACTATCTCCGGCAGCAATTGTGCAGTGGATATGCGTTTCTTTGGTGACTTCCAAGTCGCCTGTGGAGGAACGAGCTTGGAATATCAATGCTCTGGACAGCCGTGGGTGGAAGCGGACAAAGCGACTTTGTACGGTCCAGATGGAGCTGCGGAAACGATTGTAGAAGACGACGACAGCTTTGCTGCTGAAAGTGCTCATTTCATCGAGTGCATTCGGGAAGGGAAGCAGACGCTCTGTCCGGCCCGTGATGGCTTGCGTGCGATTCAAGTCGTTGAGCAAGTCCTTCAGGCCGCGAATTCGTAATCAAAATTTAAATCACAAAACACACCGAATCATGAATCTTCTAATCAACTTGCCATCTGGATTTTTTAGCCACGCCAACCTTGCTCCTCGCTTTGCCAAACTAAAGGAACGTTTCGACGTGAGGGAGCGTTCTCACAACACCGCTGAGGAGATTGCCGAAGACCTCAAGTGGGCGGATGCTGTAATCATGTGGTCTTGGCCCGTGCTTGATGATGAACTTCTAGATGCGTCGGGAGAATTTAAATACATAGGTCAAATCGATGTGTCGCAGAAAGGGGCGACGTGTACGTTGAAGCGGAATATCCCGCTTTCGTGTTCGCGCTCAGGTTTCTCGCCAGCGGTAGCCGAAATGGCCTTAGGATTGATTTTAAACGGGCTGCGTCGCATCTCCGACTACCATGGAGCGATGCGTAGCTCCAGTGAATCCTGGGTGGAAGCCTTTCCGGACGACATTGATGTGCGCGAACGCCAATTGTCGGGAGCGTCAGTTGGAATCATCGGTTTTGGAAAGGTCGGCCAGCGACTCGGTGAGCTGCTCGCTCCATTTGGCGTGTCCCTGAATGTGTACGATCCCTATGTTCCGGAAGCAGTTGTATCCAAATTTGAGGCTCAATCTGTTTCTTTGGATGAACTTGTGGAGGGGAGCGAAGTGGTTGTTCTCTGTGCGGCGAGTAACGATGGGACGGATAAGCTCATTAATGCGGATCGCATCGGAAAGCTACAGAAGGATTCGCTCTTCGTGAACGTGGCTCGTGCGAGCTTGGTCGACTATGCTGCTTTGGCGGAACGGCTGGAGAAGGGCGATATGCAAGCCGCCTTGGATGTTTTCGAAGTCGAGCCGCTGGAGGCGGACTCGAAGCTTCGCAGTTTACCAAACGCGTATCTGACTCCCCACCGTGCGGGCGGTGTGATCGCTTCAGTAGAGCGCAATATCGATTGGCTGATCGAGGACATGGATCGTGTGTTGGCAGGTGAATCCCAGAAGTATCCGATCGTAGAGGCGATGATTCCATCGCTTGATGCGTAAGTGAAGAGTTCCTCCGGACCCGTTGCAGACGTTAGGGCGTGTCTTTACATGAGCTCAAAGCTGGCAGGAACCCATTTTTCGAAGAACAAGGCGGCCAAATGGCGGCTGGGCCGAGGCCCTGTCCCATTTGGCGAACGCAGTTCCTCGAAAAATGAGTCCTGTCGCGAAGCGATTCGGCCCAAATCGAAGGTCGCGGCGTCCGCCAAAGCCATCCGACACTTGTGTCGCAAGGCTTTGGCAGCCTTGCGCTGCTTCGATTTGGGCTCGAACCAGCAAAGA
>NZ_JAENIL010000008.1 GCF_016595505.1 Pelagicoccus mobilis
CACCGCGCTACGACATGCGATCCTCGCCACATGACGAGACACTAGTATTGGCGGCGGAGATTGCTCGGGAGGATGCCTAGCTCTTCGCGGTATTTGGCTACGGTACGGCGGGCGATCTTGAGATCCTT
Source organism: Pelagicoccus mobilis (assembly GCF_016595505.1). Classification (GTDB taxonomy): domain Bacteria; phylum Verrucomicrobiota; class Verrucomicrobiia; order Opitutales; family Opitutaceae; genus Pelagicoccus; species Pelagicoccus mobilis. The sequence goes on from NZ_JAENIL010000008.1 coordinate 129, forward strand.
TTCCTTGAGGCGGGTGACGATTTCCTGGTCGCTGAGTGGCTTTGCGGTGTCTTCGGCCGCCACGAGCTGCTGGATCATGTCCTTGACGCTGGTGTTTGAAACGGCTTCGCCATCGGCGCCTTTGTAGCCCGGCGTGAAGAAGAACTTCATCTCGAAGATCCCGTGCGGGGTCTGCATGTATTTGTTGGCTATGGCTCGAGAGACGGTGGTTTCGTGGACGCCGACGATCTCGGCGACCTGGGTCATAGTGCAGGGACGGAGTTTGGAAACGCCTTCTTCGAAAAAGTCGCCTTGAATCTTTATGATCTCGTTGGCGATTCGCTCGATGGTTTGCTGGCGTTGTTCGATGGAGTTGATGAGGAATTTTCCGGACCGCATCTTTTCCTGGATATACTCCTTCTCCTTTTTCGAGACTGAGCCTTTTGCGATCATTTCCTTGTAGGTGGGGCTGATGCGGAGGCGTGGAATGTAGTCGGAGTTGAGGGTGACTTTCCATTTGTCCTCGTCCCATTCGACGATGACGTCCGGCATGATTGAGCGGTTTGTGTCCTCGGCGAAGCGTCGTCCTGGCGCTGGATCGAGGAGGGAGATTTCCTCGATGGCTTCTTGTACCTCCTCGACGGAGATGCTCATGCGGCGAGCGATGTCGGGAATTCGTCGGCGTGAGAGCAGCTTGAAGTGCTCTTGGATGATTTCGTATGCGTGCGATCTGCGGCGGCCTTTGGCTTCAAGCTGCATGGAGAGGCAGTCTTGCACGTCGAAGGCGGCGATCCCTGCCGGGTCGAATGATCGGAGGATGCGGTGTGCGTCCTGCATTTCTCCGAGGGAGAGGCCGGAAAGCAGGGCGAGATCGGAAAGGGAGGTGGAGAGGAAGCCGCTATTATCGATACTGCCGACGAGGTATTCGATGGCTTGGCGTTCGTTTGGCTCGAGATCTGCGAGGGATGCTTGGTCGAGGAGGTGTTCCTGTAGGGAGGTCTCGGATACGAGGGAGTTGAAGAAGTGCTCTCTTTTTTCCGCGTCCTCGCTGGTGTAGGTCTGGGCTCCTCCGACTTGGGACATGTAGTCCTTCCAGTCTTCGTCGAGTTTGTTGAGGATTTCGAAGTTTTCGCCGAACTCGAGTTCCTCGCTTTGGGAGCTGGAGTCGTCGCTGCTGTTTTCGGAATCGCTTGGCGCTGGCTCGTCGAGGCTGGGCGTGTCCATCGACATCTCCTCGAGGGAGGGGTTGGTTTGAAGTTCTTCGAGGATTTCCGTCCGCAGATCCATCTGGGCGACTTGCAGGATCTTGAGCGATTGACGGAGTTGGGGCGCGAGTACGAGCGTCTGTGTCTGCTTTTGTCGTAACTCTTGGTTGAAACCTTGCGCGGCCATAAATTCTAGTGTCTGTTGTTTGAGATAGGTTCTTTGATGGATTCGAGAAGGCTCGCATAGCCAAATCGGCTCGAATCGATAGCAGTGAAAGAGTTTATTTTGGGAAATGCAAGCCGCTTGAGCATGTTGAGCATGATTTATGCTGTAGCTTCACTGTCTGATTAGCTTCGCGTGATCCGGGATGGATTGACAGGGGCTGAGGACTGGCTAGAGGATCGTGGGATGATTACACTTACACCAAGGGCAGCGACTAAGATTCAGGAACTTCAGGCTGACGCAGAGGAGGGGCAGCTGCTTCGCGTATTTGTAGAGTCCGGCGGTTGTTCTGGATTTCAGTACGGCATGTCTTTCGACATGGCCAAGGACGAGGACAAGCAAATCGAGAGCGAGGGTGTGACCATCTTGATGGATGATTCGAGCCTCGCGTACATGGATGGCAGCACCATCGACTTTGACGACGGTTTGCAGGGCAAGGGATTCGAGATTCAGAATCCGAATGCAGAAAGCACCTGCGGCTGCGGAAAGTCGTTCAGCTAGATAAGGAATCTAGAGTTCTTTTGAGGCGAAATTTGGTTAATTGGCCGATTTCGCCTTTTTTGTACCCTGCTGACATAGGGTTGTCAGTTGAGTGGGGTAGTCTGCATTCGTCCCCTGCGAAGTGTCGGGGCGAAAATGCTAATCCAAAAACTGAATACCCAACCAAATGAGTGAACCAACTGTGAATTTCTCTCTTACCGTCAAAGACGGTAACAAGGCCTTGGACTTTTATGCCAAAGCTTTTGGAGCCAAGGAGCTCTATCGCATGCCGACCCCCGCGGGTGGCGTGGCTCATGCCGAGTTTCAGATCGGCAACTCGAAGATCTATCTTTCGGACGAGTCTGAAGACTGGCACGCTTTTGCGATGCCCGAAGGGGCTAAGGCTTCTTGTTTGTTTTCGATTGCGGTAGAGGGATGTGATGAGGCTTTTAGGAAAGCGATCGATGTGGGGGCCGAAGCTCTCAATGAGCCGGCTGATATGTTTTGGGGAGCTCGGTATGCGATGGTGAGAGATCCATTCGGCTATCGGTGGGCGTTGACGCAAGTTGTTGAAGAGCTGACCCCGGAGGAGATGGATCGACGAGCGAAGGAAGCGATGGGCGTGGTTTAAGGGTAAGGTGGTCTCGCCGAGACCGCCGAATTCAAATTTACTTTCTGCGGCTGCCTCGGCGAGGCAGCCCTACCTTTTCGCTATGTGGAGGGCGACCATGCCGCAGGTCATGGGGATGGCTTGGATGTCGGTGAAGCCGGCTCGCTCGAGTTCGGCGGTTATGCCTTCGCGGGGAGGGAAGGCTTCGATGGAGTCGCTGAGGTATTGGTAAGCGCTGACGTCCCCGGTGAGAGCCCCGGCAATGTTAGGCAGAAGCGTTTTTAGGTAGAAATAGTAGAGGGGGCGAATCGCTTTTGTTGGTTGGGAGAACTCTAATATATATAGGTAGCCATTTTCGGGGCGGAGGATTCGCTTCATTTCGAGCAGGCCTTTATGGCGATCGCCGAGATTGCGGTAGCCGAATGAAATCGTGACTGCATCGGTGCTGGCGTCCTCGAGTGGAAGGTCGAGGCAGTCGCCGACTTCGAAGCTCATGTTGGTGAAGCCGGCTTTGTTTTGCTTCTTTCGAGCTTCGACCAGCATTGGCTCGCAGAAGTCGAGCCCGTCGATCCGGATGTCGGGATCGAATTCTTTGCGAAGCTCGAAAGCCACGTCGCCGCTGCCAGTTGCAAGATCGGTGATGTTGGCCGGATTTCGCAGCCAGACCTCGTCGACCAGGCGGTCGCGCCAAATCGTATCGATACCAAGGCTGAGGGCCCGGTTGGCGAGATCGTACTTGGCCGCGATGCGGCTGAACATGGAGTTTACTTTGTCGGGATCTGGCATGAGGGAGACGGAAAATGGCCGCTGGGGACAGCGGCCGCTACCTTTTTATTCGCTATCTTCTTTATTATAGCTGGCGACCACCCAATTGGAGAGGGCTTTTTCGGCGTCTAGGATCACGTCTGCATCCACGGTGAAACTCTTCTGGCCGGTGTTGCGGCTAATCAGAGTGAGGCCATGGTTGAAGTCTTGGAATTTGCGTTCGCAGAGGCCGCGGATCGTTTTGTCGGTCTCGAGAGATTCTTCGATGAGGGCATCGATTGCGTCATCTGTGAAATCGAGTGTGAAGCCGTACTGGGCTTCGAAGCGACCGGTGTACTCCTGTATCTCTATTTTCAATACTTCGTGTTGATCGTGGAGGTTTTCGCGGAGGAGTTCCTTGAGATGTGTATCGGGATCTTCGATGGTCTCCTTGTTTACCTGCAGGCTTTTGATGCTGGTGGAGGGGAGTTCGAATTTGAATCCGCGGAAGGCCCGCTCGAGGATTGTCATCAAGCCGCGAGCTCCTGTCTTCTCCTTGTAGGCTCGTTCGGAGACTTCTTGGAGAGACTCGTTGTCCATCTCGAGCGATATGCCGTAGCCTTCGAAGTCGGAGATGTACTGGCGGAGAACGCTGCCTTCGGACGTTGTCATGATCTCGAAGAGATCGTTTGGTTTCAGTGGCTGGCAGGCGACTCGAACGGGAAGGCGGCCAACGAACTCGGGCTCGAAGCCGTAGTCGATGAAGTCTTTTGTCTCGGTTTGATCGAGGAAGTTCTCGTCTTCTTCATCGTCGGCTTGAACGGCGCCGAAGCCCATTGATGTGTTGCGGAGGCGTTTTTTGATTGCCTCGTCCATTTGGTCGAAAGCACCGCTAACGATGAAGAGTATGTGCTTGGTGGATACTGTGCGTTTGCGTTTTTTACCGCGTTGTAGATCCATCATCGCCTGCATTTGCCCCATCATGTCGGTCTGGCTCTGCAGGTTGACCTCGGTGTCCTCCATGAGTTTGAGGAGGTTTATCTGTACCCCACGGCCGGATACGTCGCGACCGCCTGCTCCAGTGGTCTTGTTGGCGATCTTGTCGATTTCGTCGATGTAGACGATTCCGTACTGGGCGAGTTCGGTGTCGCCGTTGGCCACTTTAACCAGGTCGCGGACGAGATCTTCCACATCGCCGCCGATGTAACCGGTTTCGGAAAACTTGGTGGCGTCGGCTTTTACGAAGGGGACGCCGACGAGTTTTGCCACGTTCCGCATCAAGTAGGTTTTTCCGACGCCGGTTGGGCCGAGTAGGATGATGTTTTGCTTGGCGTAATCCTGGTCGGCGAGGTCAGGACGCTCGAGACAGCGGCGCACGTGGTTGAAATGATCGCAGATCGCGACGGAGATGACTTTTTTCGCTTCGTTTTGCTGAATGACGAAACGGTCGAGGTAGTCGCGAATTTCGCGGGGCTTGAGGTTGAAGGCCTCGATTCGCTTGAGGGCTTCAGCTCTTTCTTTGGCTTCTTCGTCCTCTTCCTGTGGTGGTTGGGTGCCGGTTTGAGCAGTCGCGCCGCTTTCGCCCCCCATGGGGCCGCCAAAGGGCATGAATGCCTTACCTTGTTTGAACAGATCCTGCAGATTCTTCTGCAATTCTTCCATCGGATCTTTCGGTTTGTCGTCTTTGCTCATTGTGTGCGGATATTTGATGGCTTTGGGGTTGACGCAACCTAAAGTGTGGAAGTACCTTACCCTCAACTATGTAACGAGTTTTAACTCCAATTGCCGCCATGTCCAACAACCTAACAAAACGCGATATCGTTCTCCGCATATTCGAAAAGACGAAGGACGTCCCTCAAAGCAAAATTCAGGATACTGTCCAGATGACTCTGGATATCATTTTGGACGCGTTGGCAGAGGGTAGAAATGTTGAGCTTCGCAACTTCGGCGTGTTCGAGGTGCAAAAGCGTAAAGCTCGTGTAGGCCGTAACCCTAATCGCCCTGAAACAGACGTCGTAATCCCGACTCGTGCTGTTGTTAAGTTCAAGGCCGGTAAGGTGCTTAAGGCGAAAATCAAGGATATCGACCTCGAGCAACTGTAGTTGTCAGCGATTCCAAGTGATCTATTTCGAAAACGGTTCCCGGATGGGGAGCCGTTTTTTTTATGTGAGAGAGGAGGGCGGCGCTCCGTCGTTGCCTTATCGATCAGGTTGTTGGCAATGACGGAGCATTGCCCTCCTTTTGTGTATTGCTTTCGGCGGCTGGGCTTGGGCATAGTCGCCGGCTTTAATTTTCGTAGACATGGCCAGCTTTAAGACATTGCCCGGATTTCGTGAATTCTACCCTGAGGATTATGCTCAGCGTAAGCACATCTTTCAGATTTGGAGGCAGGTGGCGCGTCGCTTCGCGTTTCAGGAGTTTGACGGCCCCGTGCTCGAGTCGCTCGAGCTTTTTACGACCAAGTCTGGTCCGGAAATCGAGAGCCAGTTGTTCTGCTTCGAAGATAAGGGCGGACGTCAGGTGTCACTGCGTCCGGAGCTCACCCCATCGCTCGCTCGTATGGTTGCGGCGCGTGCGAATGGTCTGAAGCGTCCGATCAAGTGGTTCAGCATCGGCGATAATTTCCGTTACGAGCGCCAGCAGAAGGGGCGTCTTCGTTGCTTCACTCAGCTGAATGTCGATTTGCTTGGTGAGGCTGGTCCGAGTGCGGAGATCGAGTTGATCGCTTTGCTCGTCCAGAGCTTGCTTGGATTTGGGCTGACTGAAGAGGATTTCTACGTGCGTCTGAGCGACCGCAATCTGTGGATGCTTTATCTCGCTACGCTTGGCTATGATGAGGATGCGATCGGCGGGATTCTTGGCGTTGTCGATAAGTGGGAGCGCATGCCAGAGGAGAAATTGATTGCCCAGTTGCAAGAGGTGGCAGGCGAGAAGGCTGCGGAATTGAAGGCATCGGTAGATGCGTTTTTGAAGCTCGATTCGGTTGATGCGATCCGCGAGTGCTTTGCCGGAGTCGAATCGTCTGACGAGGCGAAGGCCGAACTCGATGCTCGTTTGTCTGATTGGCAAACCTTGCTCGATGGTCTCGGTGCGATGGGGCTGACTGGCTTTATTAAGATCGATTTGAGCATCGTGCGTGGCTTGGCGTACTACACTGGATTCGTTTTCGAAGCCTTTGATAAGAAGGGCGAGTTCCGCGCTCTAGCGGGTGGAGGTCGTTACGACGCTCTCGTTAAGAAAATGGGTGGTCCTGACATGCCGGCGGTAGGTTTTGGAATGGGGGATGTGGTCCTTGGCGAGCTTTTGAAGGCTCGCGGCAAGATGCCTCAGTTCGTGGAGTCACTCGACTTTTTCATCGTGAGCGGAGGCGACGCGGAGAAGCTCACGGCTCTTTCTGATGTGGCTTTGCTCCGTCAAGCAGGCTACTCGGTCGAGTATCAGCTAAAGCCGCAAGCGTTCGGAAAGCAGTTCAAGGCGGCAACCGGCTCTGGGGCTCGTTTCGCCCTTATCTATGGCTCCGAGGAACTTGAGAAGGGTGTCGTGAAATTGCGTAATTTGGCGGATCGCTCTGAGCAGGATCTGCCGCGTGACCGTTTGTTGGAAGCGGTTCGCGAACTTGTATAGTTACTTGCGGAATGGCCTTCGAACGAGATAGGGAGCGTCGCGGAGGTTTGAATACCATCTTGGTATTGGTGTCGGTCTGCGTTCTCTTTTTCTATCTGTTCGCTAACGTCGTCGTGAAGCAGAATCTGTTTGTGCCGGGACCGGCGAGTTACGAGCTCGAGGAGGGAATCCGCATGGTTCAGGTCGATGACGAGGTGGAGGTTGCGGTGTTTTGGGGCGCGACTCCGGGAGCGAAAAAGACGGTTTTCTACTTCCACGGTAACGCGGAAGACATTGGGGACGTCGCTTTTATCCTTAACAGTTACAGACTGCAGGGAGTGAACGTTCTTTGTTTCGATTACCGTGGCTACGGGCTTTCTGGAGGAACTGCGACGGAGAGAAATTCGATCGCGGATGCGAATGCTGTTCTTGACTACGCGATTTCGAACTTGGGCGTGGATCCCGATCAAGTTGTGTTTCACGGCCGTTCCCTTGGGGGAGGCCTAGCCGCTGATCTTGCAGTTGAGCGAGGGGCGGCCGGTTTGATCCTGGAATCTACTTTTTTGAGCGTCTACCGTCTCTACCTCCCGATGGAATGGCTTCCAGGGGATAAGTTTACCAATTACAAGAAGGTTTCGGATCTCGAGTGCCCAACATTCATTCTGCACGGGAGAGAGGATCAGGTCGTCCCGTTTCAGCAGGGAGAGACGTTGGCTGAACTTGTCCCCGGTGAACTGCTGAAGGTGCATTGGTTTGATGGAGTAGGGCACAACGATCTGGTACATCGAGAAGGTTCAACCTATTGGGCGGCGATTCGGGCTTTCTTGGCTGAATTGTAGGCCCCGAAATCTAGGGAGAATACCCTTGTGATCGCAGGTATTAGAACCTGCTCCATTCTATATTTGCTTTTTAGAAGTCATCACTTTTGATGGGGCCTCTTTTTTTCAGATGAAAATCCTAGTAGCAGATAAAATCTCGTCGATTGGTGTCGACTTCCTGAAGCAGCAGGAGGGGTTCGAAGTTGTAGAGGCATACGGTCTTTACAAGGAGGACTACTCCAAGTTCCTGGAATTAGCGAAGGGCTCCTCCGCTATTATCGTGCGATCCGACTCCAAGGTTACTAGGGAAGTAATCGAAACAGCGGCTCCCGAGCTGAAGGCGATTGGCCGTGCCGGTGTTGGTGTCGACAACATCGATGCTGAGGCGGCGACTGACTACGGTGTGGTTGTTATGAACACGCCTGGCGGAAACACGATCGCGACTGCCGAACTCACTTTCACGCACATGCTCTGTGGTGCGCGTCCAGTTCCTCAAGGTGCTCAGTCCATGCGCGAAGGCCGCTGGGATCGTAAGATCCTCGGTGGTAGCGAGCTCTTCAAGAAGACTCTCGGTGTTTGCGGCATGGGCCGTATCGGCGCTGAGGTTGCGAAGCGTGCAAAGGCATTCGGGATGGAAATCCTCGCTTACGATCCATACCTCTCTGCTAACAAGGCGGAAGCGTTGGGCGTAGAAGCTGTCGAGCTGGAAGAGCTATTCGCCAACTCGGACTACATCACCGTCCACATGCCTTTGACCGACGCGACTCGCGGAATGATCAATGCGGAGTCTATTGCGACTATGAAGGACGGCGTTCGTCTCTTCAACTGTGCGCGTGGCGGTATTATTAATGAAGAGGATCTCCTCGCAGCTCTCGAAAGCGGCAAGGTTGCAGCAGCAGGTCTCGATGTTTACGCGTCTGAGCCGCTTGCAGAAGATCACCCATTCCGTTCTGCTAAGAACCTCAACCTCACTCCTCACTTGGGTGCTTCTACAGAAGAAGCGCAGGAGAGTGTTGGTCTCGAGATCGCGGAAAGCGTAACTAGCGTTATCCGTGGTGGCGGTATCCGCAACGCGATCAACATGCCATCTCTCGACGAGCAAACTCTCAAGACTGTTGGTCCATACCTCGATCTTTGCTCCGCTCTTGGTTCTCTCGTTCAGCAGCTCGCTCTTGAGAAGATCGAAAAGCTCAAGATCACATACTCCGGCAAGATCGTTGACCTCGATGCGAATTCTCTGACTCGCGGCATCATCAAGGGCTTCCTCAAGGACATCAGCAGCAACGCGAATTTCGTAAACGCTCTGGTCATCATGGAGCGTCTCGGCCTCAACGTCGACGTTCTCAAGTCGTCCGAAGAAACCGACTACACTGAGCTCATCAAGGTTGAAGCTGAGTGCGCGAACGGCGAAAACGTTTCCGCTGAAGGTACTCTCATCGGCAAGGGCAACTCTCCACGTGTTGTTGCGATCAATGGTCGCGAAGTGGAAGTTGAGCCACACGGCTGCATGCTCGTCATCGCTAACAGCGACGAACTCGGCATTGTTGGTAAGATCGGAAGCATCATCGGCAAGGACGGCGTTAACATCGCTGCAATGTCCCTCAGCCGTAACGAAGTTGGCGGCGTCGCTCTTAACATCGCGTCTCTCGATAGCGATCTCAGTGACGCAGCCATGGACGAGATCAAGTCCATCGAAGCAATCAAGCAGGCGAAGGTCGTTCACCTGTAATTGCTTTTCGGATATAGCGAATGTCCTTCGATCCCATAGTTGCAATCGCTGCCGCAGGAGCAGGGTACCTTATCGGTTCCCTGCCTTTTGGCTATTTGGTGGCGAAGGCTAATGGCGTCGATATCTTCAGCGTTGGCAGCAAAAATCCAGGTGCGACCAACGTTAAACGCTGCGTGGGCAAGAAGGCGGGCAATATCGTCTTTTTGCTTGATGCGGTTAAGGGATTCATCGCCACCGGTTGGCCGATGATTCTAGAAGGACAATCAATCTACTATGGATTGATCGGCCTTGTATTCGCGGTGGTAGGACATTCGTTTTCGCTCTTCATGAAATTTCGTGGAGGGAAGGGCGTGGCAACTATGCTGGGAGGCGTAGTTGCTCTCATGTGGCCGGCGGCACTCGTCGGCGTACTTGTGTGGCTCGCTGTATTTTACTCCTCCCGTTATGTGTCTTTGGCGTCGATCTGTTTGGCTATTAGCCTGCCGATTACCAACTTGATAATTGGTGAACCTGCGATTCTGACGTGGGTTTCGCTAGCTCTCGGTTTGCTCGTGGTCGTGCGGCACAAAGATAACATCGTCCGCCTGATGAAAGGCACGGAAAACAAGTTTGCTAAGAAATAGATGAGCGATCGCGTGATAAAGGTAGGCCTCTGCGGCTTTGGTGTCGTGGGGCAAGGGGTGTTCAATCACCTGCAGAAACGTGAGAACGACTTGAGTGACCAGCTTGGCGCGAAAGTCGAAGTGGCTCGTATTGCAGTGCGTGATACAAGCAAGAAGCGTGATTTTGATTTCGATTCTTCAATCTTGACGACCGATCCCCTTTCGATTGCGAGCGATCCAGAGATTGACGTTGTTTGTGAGTTGATGGGCGGAACCGGTATCGCACTCGATGTGACGCTCGAAGCACTCAAGGCAGGCAAGGTTGTGGTCACTGCCAACAAAGCTCTCATTTGCGACCACGGTGAAGCCGTGTTTGCGGCAGCGGAGCAGGGTGGAGGACAGATCTTGTTCGAAGCGAGTGTGGCAGGTGGTATTCCAGTGATCAAAGCGATCAAGGATGGTCTCGTAATCAATCGCTTCAGCTCGATCTACGGTATCCTCAACGGTACTTGTAATTACATCCTAACTCGCATGACCAACGAAGGGGCTTCCTATCAGGATATCCTTGTTGAGGCGAAGGAGCTTGGTTACGCCGAGGCAGACGAGTCTCTCGATGTGGATGGTATCGACACAGCCCATAAGGCTGTTGTTCTAGCTTACCTCGCGTATGGCCGTTGGGTTCCTTACAAGGATATCCTTGTTCAAGGCATTGCTGAAGTGACACAAGAGGACATCGCGTTCGCGAAGGAGAATGACTACGCGATCAAGCTGCTGGCGACGATGGATGTGGCTCATGCTTCGGGTAAGCTCTACATCTCTATTCTTCCAACACTCGTATCCAAGAAGTATGTGCTTGGTAGCGTGGACGGCGTTTTCAACGCGGTTTCGATTCACGGAGATGTGGTTGGAGAAACCGTTTACATTGGTCCAGGTGCCGGACGCGATGCGACTGCTAGTGCGGTGATCGCTGATGTGGTTGATGCAGCAAAGTTACTCGTCGCAGGTGGAAGCCAGTTTGTTGATCCAGCCCCACGAGGTGGAGAACGGATCGAGTTGGCTGAGCCGGAAGAGATCAAGTCACGCTACTACGTGCGTCTGCAAGTTGCTGACAAGCCGGGCGTGATGGCAGAGGTAACTTCTTTGCTCGCGAAGAATGAAGTTAGCCTTGCCAGTGTTACGCAGAAGGAAGTCGAAGAGAACGCGGCGAGCGCGACCTTGATCATGACTACTCACATGACGACAGAACAAGCGATCCTCGATGCGGTGAGAGCCCTCGAAGAAAGCTCCAGCGTGGAAGGTAAGCCTTTCACCATGCCTATCAGCAGCTTCGAAAGCTAAGCTGTATTCAATTTTTAGAACCGTATCCTAATGGCTCGTATAGTTAAAAAATTCGGTGGCACTTCCGTAGGAGATGTAGACCGCATTAAGAATGTGGCGAACATCATTAAGGAAGATGTCGAAAAGGGACACCAAGTTGCGGTGGTCGTATCCGCTCGCTCTGGTGTTACCAACGAATTGATTGCCCGCGCAAAGGCGATCAATGAGCAGCCAGATGAGCGCGAGATGGACGTGCTATTGGCTGTGGGAGAGCAAGAGACCATCGCGTTGACCGCTATGGCTTTGCATGCTCTCGATATCGAGGCCATTTCCATGACCGGTGCCCAAGCCGGTATTAAGACCGACCCAGCTCACACGCGTGCTCGTATCAAGAGCATGAATTGCGAGAAAATAGTTACGCATCTCGAAAAGGGTAGCGTTGTGATCGTAGCTGGGTTCCAAGGCGTAAACGACGAAGGAACTACCACCACTCTCGGTCGTGGCGGCTCTGACCTTTCGGCTATTGCCCTCGCAAGCGGTCTCAACGCTGACCTTTGCCAAATCTATACTGACGTCGATGGCGTCTACACCGCTGATCCTCGAATCGTTCCTAATGCGAGCAAGATCCAGGAAATCAGCTATGAAGAAATGCTCGAGATGGCGAGTCTCGGCACCAAGGTGATGCAGGCCCGTTCGGTTGAATTCGCCAACAAGTATAATGTCGTATTCGAAGTACGATCCAGTTTTGACACCTCAATCCCAGGCACAATCGTGAAACAGGAAGTAAGCTCAATGGAAGACGTCGTGGTACGCGGCGTAGCGCTCGACAGAAACCAGGCCAAGATCATGGTCAGCAACATCCCGGACAAACCTGGCTCTGCAGCTCAGATCTTCGAGGTTCTCGGTTCGTCGAATGTTGTAGTGGATATGATCGTACAAAACATCGGTCGTAACGGTGTGGCGAACATGACCTTCACCGTTCCGCGCGATGATTCACAGCGTGCTCTCGATGCGGTTGAGAAGGTTCTCAACGAGCTTGGTGGTGGTGAGGTTTCCGTGTTTGGTGACATCGTAAAGCTCTCCGTGGTCGGTATCGGTATGCGTAGCCACTCCGGTGTCGCGAGCCAGCTCTTTGCTGCGTTGGCAAATGCGAAGTCCAATATCCAGATTATCAGCACTTCCGAAATCAAGATCTCTGTAGTAATCGATGAAGAAGGCGCGGATGAAGCAGTACGTCTCGTTCACACTGCCTTCGGTCTAGATAAATCTGAGGGCTAAATCTCGTGAAATTCGTTAGCACTAGAGGCCAGACTGAACCGCACAGCTTTTCTGAGGCGGTTAAGATCGGACTTGCTCCTGATAAGGGCTTGTTCGTTCCGGAAAAGATGCCGGACCTCAGCGAGGAGATTCCTACCTGGGAAGGTCTCTCGTATCCGGAGGTGTGCTACGAATTTTTCAAGCACTTCGCCACGGACATTCCTGGTGATGAATTGAAAGCTCTGATCGAGAAGGCGTACAGCCGTTTCGATCATGAAGAGCACGCTCCGCTCATTAAGCTGAGCGACAAACTTTACGTCCAGGAGCTCTTCCACGGTCCAACGCTCGCGTTCAAGGATTTCGCTCTGCAGTTGCTCGGTTGTTTGTACGAGCGTCAGGTTGCGAATACTGGCGAAAGCATCAACGTACTCGGAGCTACTTCCGGTGATACAGGTGCTGCAGCGATAAACGGCCTGCTCGGGAAGAAGGGCGTTAACATTTTTATCCTGTATCCAGATGGTCGTGTGTCTCCGCTGCAGGAGCGTCAGATGACGTGCTTGGAAGAGGATAACGTTTTCCCGCTCTGTATCGAAGGAAGCTTCGATGATGCCCAAGCGGCGTTGAAGGATGTGTTTGGCGATAAGGAGTTCAGTGAAGAGGTTCACCTCTCGGCGGTTAACTCCATCAATCTCGCCCGTATCCTCGCCCAGTGCGTGTATTACATCTACGCATACTTAAAGCTGCCAGCTGAGCGTCGTGAGCGTGCGACATTCGTAGTTCCAACCGGCAACTTCGGCAACGTACTCGCAGGGTGGATGGCTTCGCGAATGGGGATGATCGTTGATGGGTTCCGCGTGGCGACGAATCAGAACGACATTTTGCACCGTTTCTTTGCTGAGGGAGATTACTCGGTTGGAGACGTTTTGCCAAGCCACGCTCCGTCGATGGACATCCAAGTGGCGTCTAATTTCGAGCGCTTCTTGTATTTCTCCTTGGGCGGAAATGCTCAAATGACGCGTGAGATCATGGAGAGTTTCAAGAAGGATGGAAACTTCCAGGTCGGAGGAATGGCGATCACTGAGTTCATGACGAGTACTCGCATGGACGACGCTGAGATCGCTGAAGTCATTTCTAAGGTGTATCGCGAGCACGACTACGTTGCTGATCCGCATACAGCATGTGGTTTCAAGGATCTTGATCATCTCGAAACTGCGATTATCCTTTCTACAGCACATCCAGCCAAGTTCCCGGATGTCGTTGAAAAGTGCACCGGCAAGGAGCCGACGCACGAAAGCTTGGAAGCCCTAAAATCGAAGGAGATTCGCAAATTCTCCGTCGCACCAGATGAAGCGTCGATCAAGGCCTTCATCCGTTCCAAGCAATAGATTTATCCCAATTTACCTAATCCAAGAGGTTTTATTATGAGCAAGCCAACCATATTGATGTACGATACCACGTTGCGAGACGGCACCCAAGGCGAGGGCGTCTCCTTTTCTGTGACGGACAAACTCCGAATTGCGGAGAAGTTCGACCAGTTTGGTATTGATTATATTGAAGGTGGTTGGCCTGGCTCCAACCCGCGTGACATGGCCTTCTTCGAAGAAGCGAAGAAGCTGAACCTGAAGCACTCTAAAATTGCTGCCTTCGGCTCTACTCGTCGTGCAAACCTCACTGCGGAAGAAGACCCACAGCTTAAGACTTTGATCGATGCTGGGACTCCAGTTGTTACCATCTTCGGTAAGACTTGGTTGTTGCACGTGACTGAAGTCATCCGCGTGAAGCCGGAAGAGAATCTGGCGATGATTGAGGACAGTGTTCGTTTCCTCAAGTCACACGGCCGCGAAGTCATCTACGACGCGGAGCATTTCTACGACGGTTACGTAGACAGCCCGGAGTACGCGATGCAGACTCTCGAGGCTGCGGTACGCGGTGGTGCGGACAATCTCTCCCTTTGTGACACCAATGGCGGCAAGCTGGTTAGCGAACTGCAGGAAATCACAAAGGCGGTCGTGGAGCGTTTCCCAGAAGTTTCCGTGGGCGTTCACTGTCACAATGACTCTGGTCTTGGCGTTGCTCTTTCCCTCGGTGGTGTAGACGCAGGCGCGACTCTTGTTCAAGGTACTTTCAATGGTTATGGTGAGCGTGTTGGTAATGCGAATCTCACTACGATCATCCCAAACATCGCTCTTAAGATGGGGTATCCGCTCAATTGTACGGACCATCTCAAGAGCACGCGTGAACTCTCAATGTTCATCGCGGATCTCGCGAATTTGGAGCACGACAATAAAGCGCCATTCGTTGGTTTGTCTGCTTTTACTCACAAGGGTGGGGCACACGCGGACGCTACCAAGAAGGTGAGCTATAGCTACGAGCATGTTGACCCAACTAAGGTCGGAAATCGTCAGCGGGTACTCGTATCCGATATGGCAGGACGTAGTAGCCTGTTGATGAAGGCTCAGGAGCTTGGATTCGATATCGATCGTAACTCTCCTGAAACAAAGGTGATCATCGATAAACTCAAGGAGCTCGAGTATAATGGTTATGAGTTCGAGTCGGCAGACGGATCGCTCCGTCTTTTGCTCGATCGTTTGACCAACAAGCACAAGTCGCACTTCGAGTTCGAAGGGTACCGCGTGATTGTTGAAAAGCGTTCGAAGGACGAGAAGCCAGTTTCGGAAGCGACCATCAAGGTGAAGGTTGACGGTGAACCGCGTTACGTGGTGGCTGAAGATCCAGGCCCTGTTGGTGCTTTGGACAAAGCTTTGCGTGTCGCTCTGGGCGATGCATTCCCGAACCTCAAGAAACTTGCTCTAAAGGACTATAAAGTTCGTATCCTCGACTCCAAGGAAGGTGCGGAAGCAAAGACTCGTGTCCTGATCGAGTCTAGTGACGAGCATGAGCTTTGGGGTACTGTTGGCGCTTCGAACAACATCATCGAGGCCAGTTGGCAGGCTATCCGCGATGCAGTCGAGTACAAGATTCTGCTCGACGATAAGGATAAGGAATAGGCCTGCTTCCTACAGCAACGGTGCGATTAAGCGACTGAGGTCTTCTGCGAGACCTTTTAAGTAACGCTGACGCACTAGATCCTCTTTTTTAAGCTGGGTACAGCGTGATGAAACGTCCTGTATCCAGCTTTTTACTTCATCGATATCTTGCGGCGAGTAGAAGAATGCGGCGACTTCGAAGTTAACAAACAGACTGCGTAGGTCCATGTTGGCGGATCCTGTCATCGCCATTTTCTCGTCAACTAGCATCGCCTTGCCGTGTAGCATTTCTGGTTCGTATGCTAGGATTTGAACTCCTGCTCCGGCGAGTTCATGGAGGAAGTGTTTGCGGGCGAGGTCTGTGATGCGGTGGTTCGATTTCTTTGGTACGATCAATCTGACTGCTTTTCCGCTTCGCGCTTTCACGCTGAGGGTGCGCAGAAGAACTTCGTCTGGTATGAAATAGGGGGTGACAATTGTGACCGAGTGCTCTGCGTCTTGGATGCTAGCTAGGACTTTCTCGTAAAGCGGATCGTCTGGAGTATCGGGACCGCTTGCCATAATTTCGATTGTGGAGGTACCTCCTTCGACGGGGGGTAATGTTGGTTGCTGAATTGCTTTGTATCCACGTTTTCGCGACGCGAAAGCCCAGTCTTCTTCGAATATTGTATTGAGTGCCGTCACTGCGGGGCCAGTGATTGAGACTCCGAAATCGGTCCAGCGGCGTCTGGATTGAGTGGGGCCCATGTATTCACGACCGATATTTCGCCCGCCAATGATTGCGGTTGATTTGTCGAAGATGGCTATTTTGCGATGGTTGCGAAGGTTGCTCGCTCCAGGGAATGCGATGGGAAACACTGGCATGAATCGCTCGATACGTCCGCCGGCTTTTTCGAGGTCTAAAATGTAGAGGGTCTTTTTTCCCCAAGAGCCAAGGGCGTCGAGTAGCAGTCGAACGTGCACTCCTTCTTTCGCTTTTTTCGAGAGTTCTTTTACGACGCGGCGCCCGACGGCATCGTGGCTGAGGATGAAGGTTGTTATGTCGATTGAGGACTTTGCGTTTTGTATCGAATCGATGAGTACGTTGTAGGCGTCTGTCGCGTTAGGAATGAACTTTGTGCTATTTCCTTGGGCGACTACGCCGAATGGAGAGATTGTGAGTGAGTCATCCTTAGGCGTGAGTTGATGGAGTCTTAGGGATTTCTTGTCGCGACTTAGCTTCTGAATCTTTCGCCCGCCGATTAGCAAGAAGAGGGGAACTCCGATATAAGGGGCTAGAATGATTATAAGTAGCCAAGCGAAGGTGTTGCTGGGACGTCGCTTTTCGCGCATGAGGCGAGCGATCAAAATGATACCGAGACCGAGGCCGATGATGGCGCCGAGGTGGGGGAGGATGGTATCGAGCAGGATTTGAGGGCTCACGCTAGGTTGGTTTATCCGAGTGGTAGGGCGATTCCTTCGTGTTCGAGCATCCACTGCTTTCGCCAGACTCCGCAAGCGAAACCGACGAGGTTGTTGTTGGTGCCGATAACGCGGTGGCAAGGGACGACGATGGGGATGGGATTTCGGTTGTTGGCTCCGCCTACGGCTCTGGATGCGGTGGGTTGCCCGAGCTCAAGGGCGATTTGGCCGTAAGTCTTGGTGGAGCCGAATGGAATCTTAGATAAGCGATCCCAAACTCTTTTTTGGAATTCGGTGCCTTCGGGAGCGATGGGCACCCTAAAAATCTTCAGTTGCCTTTTGAAGTAGGCGTCTAATTCCGTAGCGAGAGCTGTTAGGTGGGGATTGCTGTTCGAAACGTTTGGGTTCTCTCTTTTCGTTTCGTCGAGAAACTGGATGCGGCTGATACCAGCATCCGTTGCGGTAAGGCGCAGCAGGCCGATTGGGCTTTTGAAGAGAATCTCGTCCACTCTGCCCAGCACATTGCTAGGTTTTGCCGTAGACGCAAACTTTAGTCTGACAAGGGGCGCGACTAGTAGGCGCTCTTAGGAGGGAAGATAACAGCCTTTGCGGTACGGATCACAATCTTGAGATCGAGCATGAAAGACCACGTATTGATATACTTGATATCGTGGGCTATGCGTTGCTTGAGGTGCTCGGGCTCGTTGATTTCTCCTCGGAGACCAAGTGATTGGGCAAGTCCCGTAATTCCTGGTTTTACGAAATGGCGAGTGTAGTAGACCTGGAGCTTTTCGGAGAACTCGCGATCGTGGTCGATCAAGTGTGGTCTTGGACCGGATACGCTCATCTCTCCTAGCAGTACGTTGATAAACTGTGGAAGTTCGTCGAGGGAGGTCTTTCTGAGGAGGGCCCCGAAGGCGTAGATGCGGGAGTCGCCACGAGTCGCTTGCTTCGCTACGTTCTTCGCGTTTGCATCTGAGACGTGCATGGTCCGGTACTTGATAATATGGAACGTCCGCTTGGTCATTCCGGTACGCGGCTGAGCGTAGAAGATGGGGCCGGGGGACTGTTTCCTTTGGAGAGCCCAGACGATAAGGGTGAGCGGCGGGAGCACGAACGCGACGATCGGGAGCGATATGGCGATGTCGAAGCAGCGTTTCAGCACGCGGTTGATAGGATTTTCCAGCGGTTCGTCCTCGTAGGTGAGGAATGTGTAGTCTCCTTCGTGCTCGACGATGATGCGCTGTTGGAAATCGGCCTGCCAGTTGTTGTAGATGCGAACGCGGCAGCCTGCCTTCTGGCTGATGGCCATGGCGCGCTGGGCGCTTTGCGCGGAGAGGGCGCGATCAACCACCACGACTTGTGAGATCTGCTTTTCCTCGAGGGTATCGGCTAGCTGGTCGATGGTGCCGAGGCAAGGGATGGGCTGTTCGCTTTCTGGCGGGCAAGGATTCTCGCCCACGTAGCCGACGAGCTCGATGCCGTAGTTGGCTTTGTTTGTGATCCAGTTGTCGAGGCTGGCGAGCGATTCGGTTGATCCGACGATGATGGTGGGGATTACCTGTGTCTTGAAGCTGAGTCGGCAAAGGTGCTTGGGCAGGATCTTGTTCATTGCGAACAAGAGGATGAATGATCCTGCGAAGTAGGAGCTCAGGAAGAGTCGGCTAACCTCAGTGTCTTTCAGGGCAAATACGACCGCGAGCTGGAGCAGCATAATTCGGATTAGCTGCTGGAAGGTGAGCCGGAACGTCTTGTACCAGCCGAGACTGACGAAATCTTCCGCGTAGCTTTTAAGCAGGCGCATGTTCACGAACGACCCGATCACGATTCCCGCCATGTACAGATTGAAATGATCCAGTCTGAGGCGGTAGCCGAAATATTCGAAAAGGTGTCGGGTGAAAAGGAACAGGAAGAGCAGGCAGGCGGTTTGCCAGAGGCCGTGCAGATTGAGTATTCCTTCTTGGCGGTTCTTGAGCATGGTAACGTCAGGCGTAAAAAAGACGTTATCAGACTCTTAAGTATTAGGCGCTAGCGCAATTGAAAATGTGAGTGTTGCCTAGTTGTGCATGGGGCGGATTACTCTGGATTCAGGGGAACCCTGATAGAGTATTCAGAATGGGCGCCTAGTGTGGGGCGTCAGGTTACAATAGGGTGACGGCCGCTCCTCGAGCGGAAGTCAAATGGTAACGGGACTTTTTCTGCTGCTGTCCGGAAGGGCAGCTAGAGGGCCTTTTTGTAGTTTCGTCCGTCCGCTGTACGGAAAACGAGGTCGGTTTCGGTGAACCCGACGAGTCGGAGATCGTGCTCGAGATCGATAACGTCCCCGATGCGACGAATTTTGCCGTTTAGGAATACGCGCGTGTCTTTGCCTGCCTTGCGAATGCCTTGGATTGAGTAGGCGTCGACGATGTCCTGAATTTGGGAGATTGTGGAGAGCTTGGCCTGCGTGTCCGCTGGTGGTTGCTCTTGGGTTTCGGGGGCTGCAGTTGCCGGGGCGGTGCTCTCCGAAGCGGATCGTTTTTCTCGTTCCGCAAGCATTTGCTGTACGGTGGAAAGCTCTTCTTGTGTCAGGCTGGTGAGGATGCTTTCCCTGGGGTCTTCCTGTTCGGCAGGGGCGCTAGGGCTTGGGGCGGGTGCGCTTGCCAGGCTGGTTTGAGCGGGGGCTTCGGAGCGAGCTAGGTCTTGGTTTCCTTGTTCAAGGAACCCGTTTCCGAAGTAGAATATGGCGGTGACGGAGGCGGCAAGCAGCATGCCCATTCCGGTGAAACCGATCAGCAGAACGGCTAGATTGCTGTTTTGTCTGCGGTGAGCGAACTGAGCGACCATGGGAGCTTGTGGCGTGTTTGCTCCTTGGCGTTTTTGTTGTTCGAGCTTAAGGGCTTGATTGATGAGGCTCATGGTTCCGTCTCGGTTTGGTTGATTCGTTAGCTAACTAGCTAAGAAACGGCTTCCGAGACGCTTTATTAAGCTCAGGCCCTTCTGGCGCTGGGAAAATCGGACTGAAATGAGCGAATTGCTCGGTGAGAGCTACTTGAAATCGAGAGTTTTGATTTCTTTGAGCGCGGCCCGGACATCCTTCCAAGTGACGACTTCGCTGCTTCTGATATAGGAGGAGAGCAGGGATTTATCGCAGATGTTGTTCACTATTCTAGGTACGCCCTTGGATTTCCAGCTGATCCAGCGCACGGCCCAGCTCGTGAAGAAGGGGATGCCTTGTCCTCCGGCCATAGCGATGCGGTGGTGGATGTATTGTTCGACTTGCAGTCGATTGAGGGGGCGAAGTTCGGTGTGGACCAGGATGCGTTGGCGGAGTTGGCGGAGTCGCTCTTCGGCGAGGATCTCTTTGAACTCCGGCTGCCCCATAAGGATGATCTGAAGGAGCTTTTGCTTGTCGGTCTCGAGATTGGAGAGGAGTCGAAGTTGCTCGAGCAGTTCGAAGGTCAGGTTTTGAGCTTCGTCGATGATGAGCAGGATGTCTTTGCCGGCTTGGATCTTCTCGAGCAGCAGGTCGTTTACCTGCTGGACAAGCCCGCCGCGGCTGCGGCTCATGGTACCGGTTGCCCCGAGCTCGGTCAGGATCGTTTTGAGGAGCTGAGTTTCTGTGATACGGGGATTTAGGATCAAGGCGATCTCGTGTTTCTCCTCGTCGATCTCGTTTATGAAGTGGCGGCAAAGGGTTGTTTTTCCGCAGCCGACCTCTCCTGTTAGTACGATGAAGCCCTTCCGTTCTGCCACTCCGTACTTGAGATGTTGGAGCGCTTCTTGGTGCGTTGGGCTTAGGTACAGGAAGTTGGGATCGGGAGTGATATTGAAGGGCATCTCCCTGAGACCGTAGAAACTTTGGTACATTGCGGGAAAATTTCCGTGAATTGCCTAGGCCTTACAATTATTTTTTTGCAATAAATCGCTGGTTCCCTGTAGTTACGGACTGATTCAAGAGATGAGAGCCAGTCGATTTACAAATATCCTTTTTGCGTTCCTGTTTGTAGGGGCGGGTGTGTTTGCGGCGGTTTTCTTGTATCGAGATTACCAACACTTCGATAATCTGCGTTCGGAGAACGTGCAACTTTCGAGTCGCCACGCTGCATTGGCAGAGGAATCTGCCAAAAGGGAAGGCCAACTGGACAAGTTGCAGGGGGACAAGGAGTATATCGAGTCGGTTATCCGTACTAAGCTCAACTACGCGAAGGAAGGTGAAGTGATCTTCCGCTTCGAGCGCTAAGGCGTATTCGGGGATCTTGGCGCGTTTTTGTGATTAGAAGATTGTTGCCATTTCAGTTCCGGACTGAGAAGCATGCTGCCTTAGTAGCATTGAATTATGGATAATAAGCAGCGATTTGAGTCTCAGGGACAAGGTCAGGTTTTCCGTTTTTGGGACGGATTAAGCGAAGAGGAGAAAGCGAACCTGGATTCGCAGGCGTCCGAGATCGATATCGAGGAGCTGGACCGTTTGGTCGCGACTCTCGTTAAGTCGGAGGAAAAGGAAGAGGGGATCGATTTCTCCGCTCTTGAGCCAGCTCCTTATGTGTCGATTCCGGCTGATCTGGATGAGGACGAAGAGTGGCAAGAAGCCAAGCGGATTGGCGAGGAAGCTCTCCGAGCTGGCAAGGTAGCGGCGTTTACCGTTGCCGGCGGTCAAGGAACGCGACTTGGATACAATGGACCGAAGGGCACGTATCCAGTCACTCCTGTCAAAAACAAGACGCTTTTCCAGGTATTCGCGGAAAAGATACAAGCGGCTCGGGTCGCCTACAGCTGCAAGCTGCCTTGGTTTGTGATGACCAGCGATATCAACCACGAGGCGACAGTTTCGTTTTTCGAGAAAAACAAGTATTTCGGTCTAGCTGAGGGCTCGGTGACCTTCTTCCGCCAAGGCCGTATGCCGGCGGTGGATAGCGAGGGTAAGATCATCCTCGAAGCGAAAGGGAGCATTGCCATGAGCCCGGATGGGCATGGCGGGGCGCTTCGTGCTTTGGATCGCAGCGGTTCTTTTCAGGCTATGGTAGACGATGGTATCGAGGTGCTCAGCTACTTTCAGGTGGATAATCCGTTGGTGCAGCCGGTTGACCCGTACTTTATCGGTTTTCACATCAAGTCCGGTTCGACGCTTTCTAGCAAGATGCTGCCAAAAGCGTACGAAAAGGAGAAATTGGGTCACTTCTGCGTACTCGATGGCGTAAGCCAAGTTGTCGAGTACAGCGATATGCCGGATGAGCTCTGCGCGCTTCGGGATGCGGATGGTCAGCTTTCGTTCCGTGCGGGAAGTATCGCAATTCACATCATATCGGTAGATTTTGCGCGTTCCCTTGTCGCTCCAGGTAGCACAGTGGCGCTTCCGTTCCACCGAGCGGACAAGAAGATCCCGTTCGTGGATGCCGATGGCAACACCCAGAAGCCGGATACGCCAAATGGTATCAAGTTTGAGATGTTCATTTTCGACTCGATCCCATTTGCGGAAAAGCCGTTGGTGATTGAGACGACCCGTTTGGCGGATTTCAGCCCTGTGAAGAACGCGGAAGGCGTCGATTCTCCAGAAAGCTGCAAGGGTGACCAGATGACGCTTTTCCGCCAGTGGTTTGATGCAGCGGGGATCGAGTTGCCGGCCGATTTCGACCAATCGATAGAGGTTTCACCTCTATTCGCTACCGACGAGGCCGGGTTTGTTGCGGCTTGGAAGGAAAACCCGACCGCTCTGGATCTTTCCGCTCCGATCTACATCGGCTAGAGCAACGAATTGATAGTAAAGCTCTTTCCCATTTGCCCCGGAATCTTCCGGGGCTTTTTTGTCTAAAAATTGATGAGAGATGAGGAGGTTCGGCTTGCGGTTGGAGCGTTGAGTTGGTTGGGTCCGAGTCTACCCATTCAACCTCCCTGCCTTTTTAATGTCCTTATCCTCGATTACCTGTTTGGTAGTTGAATCAGATTCGCAACGAGCGGAACAGATCCTCGATCACCTAAAGTTTTCGGATAGCGTAGAATTTCTTTGCTATCACGCGGCTAACTTGCGCGAAGCGAAACGCTCTCTCGTTCGGACGAAGGCGGATTTGGTGATTTCGAAGGGTGTTTTGCCGGAAGCGGACCATTTGGATATCTTGTCTCGGTTTCGATTTGGAGATGCAGAACCTTTGGTGATTTGCCTTCTGGAGGACGAGGAGCAGTCGGTCATTCTAGATGCTTCGAAGAATGGGGCGGACGACTATCTCTTCTACAAGGATTTGAACGAGGCGAGTCTCTTGGAGTCGATCACCCATGCCTTTGAACGGCGAGAGTTGTTGGACGAGTTGAAGTCTGTTCAATCTGGTCCGGGAGAGGGGAAGGCTGTTTATCGCGGCCTGCTGCATTGTTTGGATGTCGCCTTGTTTGTGGTTTCGCGTCCGGACGGAGAACTATTGTTCAACAACAAGGTTGCTGACGCTTGGTTTGGCGAATCGAAGTCGTCGACCTTGATGGAGCTGTTCGACTACGGCATTTTAGAAGCGGACGCGATTGAGGTGGAGGTCGCGACTGAAGCGGTCGCGGTGCCCAACGCGGAATTGCGAGCGGTTCAGCTGGAATGGAAGGGGCGGGATTGTTCGCTGGTGACGCTGCGGAATATTTCTAAGCGAAAACGTGCCGAAGAGGCGTATCGTTCCAGCCAGCGGCGATTGGATCTGGCGATCAAGGCTTCGAACCTCGGGTTATGGTCATGGAACCTGCGGGAAAACCAGCTGCATTTCAGCGAGCAGTGGAAAGGGCAGCTCGGTTATTCTGGTAGTGAGTTTCCAAGTACGGTTTCGACTTTCAGGGAGCATCTTCATCCGTCGGATGCCGAGGAAGTGGAGACGGTTTTTTCGCAAGTGCTCAGGTGTGAGATTTCTGAGGTCGAGCTGAAGTATAGGATGCGTTGTAAGGATGGCGGCTATCGTCGTTTTCTTTGTCGGGCGGAGTGTTTTCCTGATGACTCTGGGAGACTTTCTAGTCTCGTTGGATCGCACGTTGACATCACGGAGGCTGCGGGAGCGAGTTTTGAGACTTCGTTGAGTGGCAAGCTGAGTGTGCGTATGGAACGGATCGCGGCGGAGATTGAAGATAATGCGAGGCAGCTTAAGGAGAACTTTCGTGGTGACTCAGCAATCGTGGAACGTATCCAGGAATTGGAGAGGTTGTCCTCGAGCTTTACCTGCCTCAATGAAGTGCTGCAGTTGGATGCCCCCAATAGTGATCATGCTTTGGAGCCGATCGATTTAAGCTCGGAACTGGAGGAGCTTTATCGAGCTCAATCGAGTTTATTGCCTGCAAAAACGGAAATCGTGCTCGCCGAGCAGGAGGAAATTCATGTCCATGGCATGTCTCGCCGGAACTTGCTTTTCGCTCTAACCGAGGCGTTGGTTTGTGTGCGGGACGCGGTTAATCCTGATTTTCGGAGCCGTATCCGCGTATCAACTTTTCATGACGCTGGAAAGGGAGGCTGTGCGTGCGTGCAATTGCGCTACATGGGCAACGCCATCAGTAATGCCGAGTTGCTAGCCCTCTCGAAAACTCCACTTGTTTCGGTGTCCAGTTCGGTTGGTACTTCGACTGCTGAGCTTAGAGTGTACTTCGGCTCTGAGGATAAACCGAGAAATGAAGCGGACAAAGAGCGCTCGCTTGCTTTGCTCGCTGAAGATGAAGGTGTATTGAGGTTGGCGATACGTACCATGTTGGAGTCTTTGGGCTACGAGGTCGTGATCGCTAAGGATGGCGAGGAGGCGGTGGAAGAGTATGCTCGTCTGAAGACGGAGCTCGATCTTGTCTTGGTTGATATGCAGATGCCTTATGTGGACGGATATGGAGTTGTTTCTTCGATTCGCGCGACGGACGAGGAGCTGCCGATAATCCGAATGAGCGGAGATACGAATGACGAGTACGCTGATCGCCTTCCGCTTGATGATGATTTTAGCACGTTCTTGTCCAAGCCGTTTGGGATTTCGGATCTCAAGAACGCGGTCGATACAATCGCCAAAAGGGCGATCGTTTAGGTACGAAAAAGCCTCACGCGTTTGGGCGTGAGGCTTGATTGAAACTGTTTGCTGCTCCGTCGCCTTTAGATGAGCGAAAGGGCAGGTGTTTCGAGCAAGGTCTTGAGGGCTTGGAGGTACTCCGCACCGACTGCTCCATCAACTGCACGGTGGTCGCAGCTAACGCCGATTGTCATGATCTGGCCAGGAACGATCTCGCCGGCTTCGTTGACGATTGGCTTGGTCTGTGTGGCACCGACTGAGAGGATGCCGGCGTTTGGCGTGTTGATGATGCCGTAGAAGCTGCTGATACCGTACATGCCGAGGTTTGTGACAGTGAAGGTGCTGTCGGACATTTCCGCTGGGCTGAGCTTCTTGTTGCGAGCCTTGCCGATGAGTTCCTTGGCTTCGATGGCGATCTGCTTGAGTGTCTTGCTTTCCGCGTTGCGGATAACGGGAGTGAGCAGGCCGTCTTCGATAGCGACGCCGAAGGCGAGGTTAACCGATCCGTTTTGGCGGATGGTGTTGCCTTGCCACGCGCGATTCATGGTTGGAACGCGGCGGAGGGCTTCGGCTGATGCCTTAAGGATGAAGTCGTTAACGGTGAGCTTGATGCCGCCGCCGTGCTCGGCGGGAACGTTGGCGAGGTCGGCGTTGATCTTGGCCCGAGTTGCTAGGAGGTTCGCTGCATTGACTTCTATCTGAAGGTAGAAGTGAGGAGCGTTGACCTTAGACTCTACGAGGCGAGTAGCGATAACGCCGCGCATTGTAGAGACGGGAAGATCTGCGTCTTCGGCGATCGCGAGTCCAGGTAGTGTAACCGGCGCAGCGGCTACAGGTGCTGGGGCTGCTACAGGAGCGGCAGCTCCGCCAGACTTAGCGTCGATAACGTCCTGCTTTACGATACGGCCGTTTGGTCCGGAACCGATGATGCCAGCGAGGTCGATGCCTTCTGCCTTTGCGAGCTTCTTGGCAAGCGGGGAAGCCTTGATGCGGCTATCGCTTGAAGGGGTAGAAGCAGGTGAAGAGGGAGAAGTAGAAGAAGATGCTGCGGGAGCGGCTGCTTCTGCGGGAGCTTCTTCGCCAGCGGCTGCAGGAGCAGCGGCTGCAGGAGCAGCGGCTGCATCTGGAACTTCAACTTCTTCTCCTTCTTCGCCGATAGCGGCGATAGGAGCGCCGATTGCGACTTGGTCGCCGGCCTTCGCGATTTGCTTGAGGAGGATGCCGTCTTCGAAGGCTTCCAGTTCCATGGTTGCCTTGTCGGTTTCGATTTCAGCAATCACGTCGCCGGACTCGATGGCGTCGCCTTCGTTTTTGAGCCAGTTTGCCACTGTTCCGACCGTCATTGTGTCGGAGAGCTTCGGCATGTCGATGAATGTAGCCATTGTCTAAAGTAAGGATTAAGAATTAAGAGCGAAGAGGTGATTACATGATGCCGAGGACCTTTTCTACGACCGTAGATGCCTTGGGGAGCTGTTCGGGCTCGAGGGCTGGGCTGTAGATGGCGGGAGCATCGATGGTGGAGATACGCTGGATCGGCGCGTCGAGGTAGTCGAAGGCCTTGTTCTGGATGGTGTAGGCGATTTGAGCGTCTACGCCACAGAATGGGCGATTCTCTTCCACGAGAACTGCGCGGTTGGTCTTCTTGACCGACTCGAGAATGGTTTCCTCGTCGAGTGGGCGGATGGAGCGGAGGTCAACGACTTCAGCACTGATGTTGTGTTCTTCCTCGAGGACCTGGGCTGCGGTGAGAGCGACAGGAACGGATGGGCCGTGGCAAACGATGGTGACGTCGGTACCTTCCTTCTTGATGTCGGCCTTGCCGAGTGGAATGACGTACTCTTCTTCCGGTACTTCGCCGGTGGTTCCGTAGAGGAGGGTGGACTCCATCACGTAAACTGGGTCGTTGTCGCGGATCGCAGCCTTCATGAGCCCCTTGGCGTCGTAAGGTGTCGCTGGGCAAACCACCTTGAGACCGGGCATGTTGGCGATAAGGTTCTCCGGAGTGTGGGAGTGAGTCGCACCAACGTTGGTGCCGCCGTTGGCAGGACCGCGGATAACGATCGGTACGTTGATCAGGCCACCTGACATGTAGCGTACGCAGCCGGCGTTGTTGATCATTTGATCCCACGCAACGTATGCGAAGCTCCAGAACATGAGCTCCATAACGGGGCGAACGCCGAGCATGGAGGCGCCGATACCCATGCCGATGAAGCCGGCTTCGGAAATCGGAGCGTCAACGATGCGCTTCGGGCCGTAGCGCTCGAGGAGACCTTCGGTCACCTTGTAAGCGCCGTTGTACTGGGCTACTTCTTCGCCGATGATAACGACGTTTTCGTCGCGCTCGATTTCTTCGGCGAGCGCGTCCTTGATTGCCTGTCTGTAAGAGATCTCTGGCATTTTAAATCGTGTCCTGTGTGAAAATTAGTCGTTGAAGAAGAGGCGACCTTCGGAGGTGCGCTTGTCTGGATTGTCCGCTTCCCAGTATACGTCCTCGGTGATGGACTCGACTGGTGGGAATGGGCTCTCGTCTGCGAATTGGGCTGCTACTTCAGCTTCTTGCTTCGCTTCGGAGTCGATCACCTTCATCTCGTCCTCGGACATGATCTTGGAGTCGAGGAGGTAGAGGCGGTAGACGTTGAGCGGATCGTGATTCTTGCGGTAGTCGTCGATCTCTTCCTTGGTGCGGTACTTCTTGGCGTTCGCGTCGGCGACGGAGTGGCCTTGGTAGCGGTAAGTGTGGATCTCGAGGATGGTTGGCTTGGATTCTTCGTGAGCCCGCTTGATGGCGCGGCCGACACCGTCGCGGATCGCGAAGATGGATTCGCCGTTGATGTTTTCCCAGGCCATGTTGTAGCCCTCGGCACGAGCGGCGAGACCCTCCTTCGGGTGTGAGGAGGAACGCTCTTGGGACGTACCCATGGAGTAGCCGTTGTTCTCGATGATGAAGATTGCTGGAAGATCCCAGAGCGCCGCGATGTTGTAGGCTTCGTGCACGGCGCCTTGGTTGATCGCTCCATCGCCCATGAATGCCATGGCGGAACCGATGTTGCCCTTATACTTTACGCCGTAAGCGAGGCCAACTCCGAGAGGGATCTGGCCGCCGACGATTCCGTGGCCGCCCCAGTAGTTCTTGTCGGGAGCGAAATAGTGCATGGAGCCGCCCTTGCCCTTGGAGCATCCGGTCGCCTTGCCGAGTAGCTCGGCCATGCACTCGTTCATGTTCATGCCAACTGCGAGGCCGTGACCGTGGTTGCGGTAGGCGGTGATCATGTGATCGTGGTCGCCCATGAGGGAGGCGCAGCCAACTGCGATGGACTCTTGTCCAATGTAAAGGTGGAGGAAGCCGCCGATCTTTCCTTGCTGGTAGACGCGGAGCGAACGCTCTTCGAAGCGACGGATGCGAACCATGTCGCGGTAGAACCCGAGGAGCTCATCCTTTGAGAGGTCCTTGTTGATAGGCAGTTTCGCTTCTTTAGCCAGATTTGAACTCTCTGGCTTTACGCGTTTCTTTGGCGTGGTTTTTGCGCTCACTTTTCTGTTTCTAATTCTCTGTGTTGGAGAAGGAAGTTCTCGGAAAAACTGGGGATTGAAGGTGTTGGCCGCTTCGAGACAACAACAAAGCTTCTTATTGAAGAGGGATTATTTGGTAGGAAACGCTCACGATTAGTCGTTTTGCGGCATTTCATGAACGGAATTGTCGGAAGGGATAAGGCCTTCGATCTCGAATTCCAGAGGTTTGCCCGGTTGACAGTCGACCTTGAGAGCCACGAATCGGTCATGGAAACGGTCATAAATTTCCCATAGCCCCTGGCGGTCGGTTTCGGGGATGGCGAGCGAGTCAATTTCTTCGCGCGTGTAGAACGCGAATGCGCCTTCGTCGATCTGTTCGGGCAGGGTGTCGAGCGCTTTTGAGCAGTCGAACAAGAACATAAGCCAGTGGCCTTTGCCTTCGTAGGCTTTTTCCGCGGCCATGCAAAACAGGTGTAAGTCCTTCTCTGTGAGTTCGATGCCGGTCTCCTCTTTCGCTTCACGAATGGCGCACTCGAAGGGGGACTCGCCGGTGGGCATCTCGAGTTTGCCGCCGATCGGGCTCCAAAGGCCTTTGTTCGGTTCCTTTGCTCTTTGGAGCATCAGGAAGCGGCCGGTCTTGTCCTTGAGGAAAATGAGAACGCTGATCTTATATTGCATTTGTCGCTAGGCGAGGGGAGTAGGGGCGAGGCGCGAGTTGGGCAAGTTGAATTGGGGAAACTCCCGCAAGAATTGAGATTCGCTTGATCTCTGAGGGATATGCAGGGATTGGTTTGTCGATGATGCGGTTTGTTTGTGCCTTTCTTTTACTGCTGATTGGAAGCTGGCCGGCCTTGGCGAGGGCGGCGGAAGTCGAGCTGGTGAAGCTGGATTTCGATCTGGTTGAAGCGCCTGGTGGGCGTGACCCTTGGTATCAGATCGCCTTGACGCTGAGCGTCGAACGCGGCGAGCGCGCTAGTGGAGCGAATCCGCGATTTATGGACGATTTGGAGGTTCGCTTTTCGTTTGCGACATCAGCTGAGACTCAGGCTGGATTACGCTATCGTTTTTATTCTGCTGCGGCTGAATATCCAACTCTAGAGGTGGGGCGGCATGTGGTGCGGTATTATTTGCCCCCAGAGCTCGTCAAGCGCGATCGCGTGCGTGGTGAGCCGTTTGCGTTTGTCGCTGAAGTGCTTGCCGGAGAGGATGTTGTAGAATCGGTTTTGTCGGACAATCTGAAGGATCGTTCGAACTTGGCTAACTTCAGGGAGCGTTTGAGATCAGGCGAGAATTCGGTTTTGAGGTTGCAGGACGAGACTCCTTTCGCTTGGTCGAGCCCCCGGGACACTCCGGTTGCGAAGCGACGTCAATTTTAGGGCTTGAATTTTCGCCCTGTTTATCGCCTAGGGCAAAGTCTGTAGCCTGTTTGGCGCTTAATTGTAAGTCCCTATTATTTAACGATTTTAGCTTGTAATGGCTAGTTGTTAAAAAAGAATGAAGTCTCGTAGTCGACTCCCTCTATCCGCATGCCAAGTCCACACTTCCTAGCGATCAGCCTTGGGGCTAATCATCTCTGCTCGGTTCATCTGAAGATGAATCCTAGCGGTCGCTGCGAGCTGTTGGACTACCAGATCGACGCGGTGGAGTTTTCGTCGCATGACCCGCTGCTCTGGCTGAAGGCCACTTCTTCGCATCTTGACGCGGTTGCATTGAGATTTCGCGGCGAGTTGTCTGCAGGGTTTTCGATCCCTGGCCATGTGGCTTTGTGTAAGTATCTCAAGATCCCTCAGGTCGCATCCAGCAAGCGCTCGAAGATTGTAGCGTTTGAGGCGAAGCAGAATATTCCTTATCCGATCGAGGAGGTCACTTGGGGGCATGAGGTTATTGAGGAGGACGACTTGGACTTCGATGCAGTGATCGGGGCCTCGCGTACCGAGATTGTGGAGACAATCGCCCGTTACAGCAAAGACTCTGAAATCAACCTGCGAGGGATCGAGCCTTCCGCCACGTCGCTTGTGAATGTCTTTCGCTACAATCACGCGGAGGAAAAGGGGTGTTTCTTGATGGTGTCTGTTGGAGCGAAGTCGACGGACTTGGTCTATGTTGACGGAACGCGATACCATAGCCGAAATGTTCCGTTTGGGGGGCAGTCTATCAGCAACGAGATCGCCGAGCTTCTAGGGGTAGGCGTGAGCGAGGCTGAGCGTATTAAGATATCGGCTACAAGATCGGAGGTCCTCTCTTCAGATGAGTACACCGCTTTTGAAAATGCTAAGCGAAATTTCGAAACGCGATTGGGGACGGAGATCGTTCGGACGTCGGCTGTTTTAAAGCGGCAAGGGTTCTCTTTTGTTCCAGAGGGAATATTTCTGGTAGGAGGTGGCTCGGCGTTGCCAGGTCTCGATTCGCTTTTGGAGAAGAAGGTAGGAGTGTCTGTCAGGCCTTTGGATGCTCTGCGGCGGATAGCGGTTTCTGAAGAACTGTCGGCCGAAGAGCTAGAGCGGGATTCGATATTTTTGTCAGATGCAATCGGCATGGGGGTTGGGCGGTTTATGCCTGATGGCGCTTCGCTAGACTTGACGCCCCGTAGCCTCGTTTGGCAACGCAAGTTCCGACGCCAGCAGCCTTTCTATATTTTGGCAGGGCTGGTTGCTTGTGGCGCAGTGGGGCTTCCTATCTTGAATACGGCTCTTGAGTTGAGAGCGTATGAGCAGGAGTTGCAGAACTTGGATGTGCAGATTCAGCCGTTGCGTCAGATCAACCAAAAGATCTACGACAAGACAGAGCAGATTAAGCAGATACGCAGTGTTGTGGAAAAAGCCTCCACTATCGCGGAGGCTCGATCGACTTGGCAGAAGGTATTGAACGATCTGCAATCGCGACTCGCGGCGGTGGAGGATGTCTGGTTGGACAATCTGAGATTGGAGCGTCCTGGCAATGTGCAATCCAGCGGTCGCGGGGTGGCGCGTATCCAGAATAAGGATGCGAACACAAGGATTCAATTGGTCGGGCGCTTGATTGATGTCTACAATCCCGTCTCAAGTGTCAGTCCGCACTCGTATGAGCGTGTGAAGAACTTGCTGGAGAGCTTTAGAAGCTCGGATTTTGTGGCAGCCCTTGAGGATGAGGACTTCGATTATTCGGTTCCTGGGATACTCAAATTTGATTTCACGCTGGTGGTAAAGGAGGAGGTCCCGCTTTGAGGGAATCGCTGTTATGAGTTTCTTCCGGAAAAATCCCATCTTTTACACTGTGCTCCTGTTGCTGTCGGGGGCTTGTATGGCGGGCTTGTGGTACTTGGCGACTTTGAGGGGCGACCTTGCTGGGTTTAAGGCTTCGTATGCGACTAAGGCGTCGCAGTATGATCGCTATCTCGCAGCTCGTCCATCTCCCACGCGTTCAAACCTGGAAGCGCTGGAGGAGAACTACCGCGAGTTGTATGAAGTCTTCGAGCGGACAATGGGTAGTTTGAATTTGAATACTTTCGATGAAGCTGGATTTTACGGGAGTACTCCAGTGTCGAGGGCTGACTGGTCTTTCGAACTGCACAAGTACAAGGAGAACGCTCGCTATGCTGCTTTGAGTAACTCGATCGAGTTGTCGGAAGAGGTCGATTTTGGTTTTGACGATTACGCGGCAGGTGGACCGCCACCGGAAAATGGCAAGGAAGTGCATGAGCAGATTGTGATCGCTTCTAACTTGCTGGAGACTCTGTTTGATTCGGGAATCAGATCTTTCGTGAAGGTTCAGCGCGGGATAAAGCCAAACAGCGGTGCTGGGGCTTCGGTGGGAGGACGTCCGGCTGATCGCTTGTTTGGAGACGGGGAGAAATTCGCAGTCGTGCCAGGTCAGAGTTTGAGCATACCGGGGACTATTGATAGCTACGTTTTCAGGCTGGTTTTTCGGGGACAATCGATTGCTTTGCGTGGTTTTTTAAATCGCATCGCTAATTCGCCCCTTCCGTTTGTTGTGCGTGGAGTTGAAGCGGGTCTGGCTAGCGAGGGGGGCGAGAAGGTCGGACTGGAGACTTTGGCTGAGAACCCGTTTGCTCAAGATGCTTCCGGAATCGCTAGCCAAGTAGCAGGGGTTCCGATCATCTCAGACAATACCTCGTTGTTCGTGGTGACAGTGGAGTTTTTGCAGTTGTCTGTTGAGGTGCCAGCTCCTGATTCTGAGGAGGGGAATAACAATGCCTAGGCTTAGAGTGACAGAGTTTCTAGACAAAATCGTGCTTCTGGTTGCGATGATCGTTTTTACTTGGGTAGGAACCCGAGCGATCATCGAGGTTCGAGAATTGGACGGGATTGCAGGGCAAGGGCGTGAGCTACTCTCGGAGCAAAAGGTTAATGCTCCGACATACGAGCTAGCTGCTCCGGATGGGAGCGGCGTCAATTGGCGACCTGCGGAGAGTCAGAGCAGGGGTGATGATTGGTTGTTTGATGTTTTTACCCCGCCGGTGATTTACTATGATCCGAACTCTCGGGAATTCGCCGTGACCCCTCCGAGTATACAGACTGTTGATACAGGAGAGAATCTTTGGGCTGCGTTTGATGTTGAGCTTCTGGAGGTTCGTCAGCGCCCATATAAGTTGCAGCTCGTCGGCTATGCTGGCTCCCAAGGGAGCTACATTGCTTATTTTGAGAATACGGAAACGGGTGCTCTCGTCTATTTGAAAGAAGGACAGGAAGAGCCGGAGCTAGGGGTTCGCTTGACCGCTTTTCAGGAGCAGCAAATCGAAATTAAGAAAGAGGATGACACGCCGGTGGTTGAAAATGTCGGTGTTGCTCGAATTGCGGATTACGCGAGTGGCCAGGAAGTTAGCCTCACCAATATGGAGACGAAGATGTTTTCGGATCTTGAGGCCAAAATCAGATTGTTGCCGGGAGGAGTTGTTCGCTATGTGCAAATCGGCAGTAGGCTGGAGCTCGAGTCGGGCGACTACATTGTGGAGGATCTGTCCGCCCAGCCACCCGAAGCCATGATCACCAAAATTTCCAAGGACGGAGCCCGGCGCTTTTCGCGTACGTTAACCCCTGCGGCTCCCACTGAACTAAAACCCAGAGGGAGTCGCCAAAAAGAAATTCCTCAAAGCCCTTTCGCGATTAGGCCGCGATCCCAGAGCAAGAAAACGAATGGATAATCGTTTGCTCAACGGCCGTTGCAAAATCCCACCAGCCACATGATTAAGAAAACTCCTATACTCAGAACCTTCGCGCGTTTCCTATGCAGCTTTGTCGTGCTCCTGTTCGCGAGCAGCGTGTATGCGGACGATGATACGGAAATGAAGATCAAGCTTATGACGGAGGCGTTGCAAGCTCGTGATTCGGGGAACTTGCTCCTTGCCAAAGCGAAGCTGGAGCAGCTCGTCGAGATCGCTCCCAATGACGCATCCGTAAAGCGGATACTCGCAGGTGTCGAAAACATGATCGCCAACGATGGTGCTAGCGGGGATCAAGGGGTGTCGGCTCAGGAGGATCGGCATGCGGCGTTGCAGCGTGAAGCTGAATACCTCGCCAGTTTGGAGTCCGAGCGAATCGAGAAATCCATGCAAAGCTCTCGCGAGATGCGCGAGGTGGCTCGTCGTCAAGCGAACCGTGGGGAATACGATGCTGCGCTTCGCACTATCGGGATCGCTATTTCGGGACTCGACCCAAATCCTATGACTCAGGTGTTGATTGAGGAGCTCAAGCGCGACGAGAGGGAGTTTCTGCGTCAGCGTTCACAGTATTCCGCAACGACGGCCAATGGTTCCCCAGACTCGATCTCCCTGCACGAGGCGAGCCCTGATTTCGTGAAGCTGCAACAGCAAATCGAGGTGCTCAATCTCCGTGGCCGTAGCCAATTCTTCGCTGGGGATATCGAAGGGGCTGAGGCTACGTTTAAGCAGATTGAAGCGCTTGATCCGAACAATTCGATGGCGAAGGATTTCCTGATCAAAATTGCCCGCGAGCGGCAGGAAATGGGGCACTTGAATAAGTTGAAGACTCGAGAGCAGTTATTGCAGGAGGTTTCGAACTCTTGGCAGCGCCCGAGTATCTATGAGGAGCGCCCTGGTATCGAGACTGTAGATACGGTAGTACTTCCGTTGACGGAAAAGTTGAATCGTATCATTATCCCAAGCGTGAATTTCACGGAGGTGGAATTGAGTAAGGTCGTTAATACACTGAGTGCGATTTCAGAGCAATTCGATGCGACCGGATTAGGTGTGAAGGGAGTGAATCTCGTATTGATCGACCCGGAACGCGCGGATCCCACTGTAAATATCACGCTTCGTAATCTCTCGTTGAAGCGAATCTTGGACTTTATCGTGGATTCGGTTGGCTTCCAATATGAGGTGGAGGCGGATGCGGTTGTAGTGCGTCCTGGCGGAGAGAACACAAATCTGGATACGGAGTTTTTCCCAATCTCACGCTCGACGGTTATTCGCATGACTGGAGGGTCCTCCGGTGGCGGTGTTTTTGATGATCCATTTTTCAACGACGACGGTTCTCGCGTTCGTGAACAGGGAGTCGCAAATGATGCTCAGACGATTCGAGGCTTCTTGCAGCAGGCTGGTGTGGACTTCTCGGGTATCGAAGGGTCGACTCTTGCTTACGATGGTTCGGCGATGATCGTGACTCAAACGCGTCGAAATTTAGAGCGTATCCGAAATATCCTTAACCGCTACACTGATGTGAAGCAGGTTGAGATCGAAGCTAAGTTCTTGGAAATTCAGGAGGGCACTCTGGAAGAGCTCGGCTTTGACTGGATTGTGGACGAGCGTGGTTCTCCTGGGGATCCGCAGTACGAAACGGGTGAGGTTTATCAGACTTCATTTCGGACGCTCGCGGAGGCAGCATCGCCAACGAATGCGAGCAGCGCGATCATCGTGAACGATGAGGTGATCGATAATATTTCTCCCCCGGAGTTGCCTGGTTCGAAGTTGTTGGGAGCTGGCACTGTGCCTTTCACCAGCGTAATTGGAAGTATTGATGGGGTGGATTTGAATGTAACGATCCGCGCTCTTTCTCAGCAGTCTGGCTCGGACCTTTTGAGCGCGCCTAAGGTAACGGTACTTTCTGGCAATGAGGCGAAAATCAACGTGAGCCAGGAGTTTCGTTACCCAACGAGATTCTCAGATACTGAGAGTGATGTGGGGAGTACGCGTGGCGATTCTGGTAGCGCGGGTGTGACGATTACACCTGGGACGCCGGAAGATTTCGAAACTCGAAACATCGGGGTCGAGTTGGCGGTGACGCCTATTGTTGAGGAAGACGATTACAGCATCACGCTTGACCTGAATCCGCGCGTTACTGAATTCGAAGGTTTTGTCGAGTATGGCGGGCCGAGTATCGCGATGACTCAGGATCGTGTCGTTAAGACTCCGTCTGGCTTCTATCAGCCGATTTTTGCAGTTCGCGAGGTTGATACTAAGGTTACGATCTGGGATGGAGCGACTGTTGTTATGGGCGGGATGACGCGCGAGGATGTTGTTTCCGTCAGTGACAAGGTTCCGTTCCTTGGGGATATTCCGTTCATGGGAAGACTGTTCCGTTCGGAGGGAGAGAGCTCGGCGAAGCGGAACTTGTTGATCTTTGTGACGGCGAATCTGGTAAGCCCTGGCGGATCTCCAAAGCGTCAGACGCTAAGGGGCGTGCAGCCTGGGTCTCTATTTCAGAATCCGACGCTTGTTACTCCAGGAGGCA
The DNA here is from genome assembly GCF_016595505.1 of Pelagicoccus mobilis. Taxonomy (GTDB): domain Bacteria; phylum Verrucomicrobiota; class Verrucomicrobiia; order Opitutales; family Opitutaceae; genus Pelagicoccus; species Pelagicoccus mobilis. The sequence goes on from NZ_JAENIL010000008.1 coordinate 36,258, forward strand.
GCGAGTCCCGCAGCCAGTAGATTTTTCAAGCCCGGCCTAAAGTGGTCGGGCTTTTTTGTGATTTGAGTTTGAGTCGGAGTGTCGGCTCGCTTGAGCTGCGTCATGGCGAAATACCTTTTAGTAGATGGCTTCAACATGGCGTTCCGCGCTTTCTATGCGGTTAAAGAACTTCGCCGTTCTGATGGTTTTCCTACCAATGCTTTGTATGGTTGGGTACGTTCGATGTGGAAGCTTCTCGATGATCAGAAAGCAGACCACGTCACGGTGTTCTTTGATCTAGGAGGGGCTCAAGAGAAGTTGGAGCTGTTGCCTGAGTATAAGGCGAACCGTGGGGAGACCCCTGAGGAATTCGAGCAGCAGGTGCCGATAATCAAGGAACTGACTCGAGCTATGGGATTTGGCCTTGTGGAAGAAAATGGAGTGGAGTCTGACGACCTTTTGGCGGCGTATGCAGTTCGCTTGGTAGAGAGCGACCCGCAGGCGACTGTGCAAATTGTAAGTGCCGATAAGGATTTTGCCCAGTCCGTTACCGAGCGTATCCATCTTTTGCTACCACCACCGACTGCTAATCCTCGACTCGGCTGGCGGGAACTCGATCCTGATGGCGTAGAGGCGAAGTGGGGTCTGCGTCCCGAGAAGATGGTCGATTACTTATCCTTGATAGGTGACACGTCCGATAATATTCCTGGAGTTCAAGGGTGCGGTCCGAAAACTGCAGTGAAGTGGTTGACTGAATACGGTGATATTGACGGGGTGATGGCAGCTGCAGCTGATATCAAGCCACCTCGATTCCGCGAACTACTTCCAACGCTTCAGGAGCGAATGGATATAAACCGAAAGATTATCGGTTTTAACCTAAGTCATCACGAAGGTCGTGAGCTCGATACCGGGAATCTAGACGTTGATTCGCTATGCCGTATTCTCCAAGAGATGGAAATGAAGAGCCACCACAAGGAGGCTCTTGAGCGTTACTCCCAGGGCGAGCTCTTTTAGTACGAAAGAGTATCTGAGCCTGGCGTGTAGCTGGCCAGGAACTGTGACATCTCGTCGACTGTTGCTTTGGCTGTCAGGACGAAAAGGTGGTCATTGTCCTTCCATTTGCTCATGGTCCAGCCGTTGTCCTTGGAAGCGTATCCAATTTGTTCTGACGCTTCGAAGCTTGGGAAATCCTGCTCTTTCGCGATGAAGAGATGATAGACCGTGTCGGCATTGAAGCACATGAGCGCGACACGTTCGTCTGACCAGTCGAGCGGGCGGCAGCCAATCCCTTCTTGGGCCAATAGCTTAGGCGGAAGGTTCTCAGGTAGGTTAAATCCGTTTTCGGTAAGCCAGCTTTTTAGATTACTCGTGTCCTTATCGAAATAGGATAGCCAAGGACCATCGACTGAATATTCGAACGCACGTTGGGCGAGTGGGCCGGTGTAGTCGTCGCTGCGATCGATGCCGTATTGGAAGTAAATTCCGAAGCCGAGTACGAAAACCGCGGCAATCGAGAACCATCTTCTAGCGGCTCGGAAGCGGATACGCTTCTTCTCCTGATCCGCCATCGTCATCTTTAACGCAGAATGGAGATCGGCTGGTACTTCGAAGCTCTTGAGCGAATCGCTCATGGCTTTGTCAGTCTCTTTCTGGTTTTTCCACCAGTTTGCTAGCTCCTGGTCTTTGGCTAGGAGTTCTTTTGCGGCGTTGAAGCGTTCGTCACCTACTGGCTCTTCACCGAGTGTGTGGCTGCTTAGAATCAGTTTTGCTTCCTGCTTATCCATTTGAAGACTTTCTCTTTGTGTCGGAGAAGGGGACGACTTTTTCGTTCTTTTTCGGTTTCGTGAGTTGAGCGCGGAGCATTTCCTTTCCGCGTGCGAGCCGTGACATCACGGTGCCGATTGGGATTTCTAGGATGTTGGCAATTTCTTTGTACGAGTAGGATTCCAGGTAATAGAGGGAAACTACTTGTCTGTAGCCGTCTTTCAGCTCGAGCAGGCACTCCATTACATCTCGGGCCTCGGCTGCTCTGACTTGGTCGCTGCTTTCGTTTTCTACGACTTCGGGCGGAGCGGTTTCTTCCCATGAGTCGAAGCGATTGCCGCGTTTGGCAATTCGAAGGAACTCGCGGTAGAGAGTCGTGTAGAGCCAGGACTTGATTGCGGCAGTGGAACGGATGGAGGCACGCTTTTTGGCGAGTCGCAAAAACGCTTCCTGCGTGAGGTCCCAGGCGTCATCGCTCGAGCGCGTCAAGCTCATGGCGAAGCGGTATAGGTTCTGGTAGTGGTCGTCGACGACCGATTGGAGTTCTGGCGGCATGTTGTTCGCGTCTGTTTAGGGAGAAGCCCTTTTATGTGACTGAGAACGTTGGGAAGGGTGATTTATTCCGTAGTTTTTTGCGAGAATGGAAATTGGTGTGCCTGGGGCGTGTTTTTATTCGATTGCCTAGGGCAAGCCTGTTGGTATCAGCGTCTTCTGAAATGAGTAAGCCGCCGATTCACACTGTAGATATTGTGCTTCCGCTCGAGCAGTCGGAGGACGTCGAGGTGTGGAAGAAAAAGGCGGGCCGAAAGCTCAAGATTCATCCCAAGTCGATCGAGGATATACGCCTTCGTAAGCACTCGATCGATGCTCGTAAGTCTCCGGTCAAGATTCAGCTGCGATTGGAGGTTTCCACTAGTGGGCCATTGCCGGAGGATCCCGTTCTGACTCCGAACTACGAGACGATCGGGGCAAATGCTCGCAAACTCGTCATTGTAGGAAGTGGACCTGCGGGCATGTTCGCTGCTTTGCGAGCGATTGAATTGGGTTGGAAACCGATTTTGCTCGAACGAGGGAAGGATGCGATCAAGCGCAGATTCGATCTCGCCCCAATCCTACGCGAGGGGCGGGTGATCGAGGATTCAAATTACTGTTTTGGCGAAGGCGGGGCGGGTACGTTCTCAGATGGGAAGCTCTACACCCGTGCGACGAAGCGAGGACCGGTTCGATTCGTGTACGAGACCTTGGTTGCCCATGGAGCTCCTCCCAGAATTCTGACCGATGCCCACCCGCATATCGGGTCTAATCTCCTGCCGAATGTGGTGCGGGCGATGCGAGAGTCCATCATTGCAGCTGGCGGAGAGGTTCACTTTGAGACGAAGGTCAGCGGACTGCTCAAATCAGCTGATCGAAAGCGTATTCGGGGAGTCGTTTCCACGGATGGGCGTGAGTTTACTGGCGAAGGAGTGATTCTAGCGACGGGGCACAGCGCCCGAGATATCTATCGTTTACTCCATCAAGAAGGTGTTCGTCTGGAGCAAAAGCCGTTTGCGGTAGGAGTGCGGATCGAGCATCCGCAGCCTTTGATCGACAGTATCCAGTATCACTACGAGCGCGGGACGGAGCGTCCTCGGATTCTGCCTGCTGCCAAATACCGACTTGCGACGAAGATTGAAGATCGCGGGGTTCACTCTTTTTGCATGTGTCCTGGTGGATTTATCGTGCCGTCGGCGACTGAGAACGACGAAGTCGTGGTGAATGGAATGTCGCTAGCTCGCCGAGATTCTCCATTCGCAAATTCTGGTCTGGTTGTGACGGTAGAGCCGGAAGATACGAAGGAGTTCGTACCTGAGCATGGAGTTTTGGCAGGAATCGCATTTCAAAAGGAAATGGAAGTTGTCGCTTCGAAGGCTGGGGGCGGCGTGCAAAAGGCTCCTGGGCAGCGAGTGACGGATTTCCTTAAAGGGAAGGTCTCTGGAAGTTTGCCAAAGACCAGCTACTTTCCAGGACTAACGAGTGCGCCTCTTCACGAACTGATGCCGCAGTTTGTGGCGTGGCGGATGAAGGAAGGCTTGGAGCAGTTTGGAGCTTCGATGAAGGGATACATTACAGAGGAGTGTGGACTGCTTGGTTTTGAGACGCGTACGAGCTCTCCGGTGAGAATCCCGCGGGATGAAGGCAACCTGCAGCATCCGGAGCTCTCCGGTTTTTATCCATGTGGCGAGGGTGCGGGATTTGCAGGTGGCATTGTGTCGGCAGCTTTGGATGGAGTTCGGTGTGCGGAATCGGCTTGTTCCGTGGGCACCAAATAAGAGAATGGACATCGCTCAGGAGTTGCCATGGTCGAGGGGAGTGAGGCTGCTCAAGTCGGATCCGAATGGGCTGCTGGCAGTTGAGAAGCCTGCGGGAGTTCTTTCGCATCCGAACAGGAAAGGCGACGCTGGAAGGGCTTTGCTCGACGCTCGCTACGATGAGAAGAGGCAAGCATTTGTCTTATCGGGTGATGAAGGGCGTGGAGAGCGGTTGGTTTATCTCTTGAACCGTCTCGATTCGGCGACCTCTGGGATTGTACTTCTGGCGTTAGGAGAGGGAACGGCTCAGGCGGTGCTAAAGGCGTTTGAGGCGAAGCGAGTGAAGAAGACTTATCAAGCGCTTGTGTTCGGAATGCCGCGCGGAGGACCTCCGATCTGGCGAGATCGATTGTCGGTGAAAAAGGCGCAAGGCGGAGTTCGGGCGAGTGTGGGCGGCGGATTGAGTGCCGAAACCAAACTCGTGAAAGTTGAGACAATGCCGGGAATGCCGCCGATGTCCCGATTGACCTTGATGCCGATCACAGGGAGAACGCATCAGTTGCGTATTCAAACTTCTAAACGGCATGTCCCAATTGTGGGTGACCGAACGTATGGTGATTTTCAAAAGAACAAGCTCGCGGCGAAGAAAGGGCTTAAACGACTTTGCCTGCACTGCGTGAAAACTGAGTTGGACTATCAGCTTTCGGGGCGAAGCTATAACTTCAGAGTGTCTTCTACGGTGCCCTTTTAGCTCTCCATTTGCGGACTCGGTTTAGTGTGGAGCTAGGATCGTTGACGAACCAACCGTATCCGTTTCGGCGTTCTTCAGAGATTGCTTTCAAGCTCGTGTGAATGGATCCATCGCGGTCGCCAAAGAGGGGTTCATTTGTTTCGAGGTCATAGAAACGAGCCCAAAGTGGAGAAGCTGTTTCCGAAGGTAACAGAGCTTTCTGCCCATTTTCGTCTTCGCCAAACGTGTATCCATTAATTTGGGAAGCCTGTAGCCAACCCACTGCCGAATCGATAGCTGCAACTATCTCGGGGCTTGGCTCATCTATGGTCATGAGAAAGTCGATGAGTTTGGCCGTTTCCCTAGAGCTTATTGCCTTCATCTCGTAAGCTCGCGCTCGAGCTGGGGTCAGTGTTCGGGCATGGTATTGCTGAGCCCAGCCTAATTTCGTTCCGTCCCGCCTGATTTGGGCATCCAGAACGCAACTGATTCCGCGCTTGAATGTTTCCGCTAATGATTGTCTCTCCTCTTCGGGCAGCCATTCGAAGTCAGGGTGATTCTCTTTGATGTCCGATAGGAGGTGTAGAATGTGGGCGGTGGTATTGTCGTTGAAGGTGATATGGTCGTGATACCTGCCGATGAGTGGATAGATCTGTGGCCAACCTCCGTTGGGGTATTGGGAATCTTGGATAAAGTATAGCCCGTTTAGGACAGCCTCCCTGTCGGCCTTGAGCTCCATGTGTTTGTAAGCTCGGGCGAGAAGGCGGATTTGAGGAATGGTAGCATTGTTGTCGAAAGTGGATACGTAGCGAGGTTCGGGACCGAATGCTTGGCCCGTTTTTCTCACATCACCTTTGTAGTCTATGCTCTTGGACCAACCACCAGAAGGGCATTGGTAGCTTCTGACTGTGGAAAGGTAGGCGTGCGAATTATCCAGCTCGAACCAATGTTCGTCCACAATCTTGAGGCTCACAAAGCCGTCGCCTTTGGGGGCTGGAAGTTGTTCGATGAGGCCTGCTTCTTTCAGTTCGCTCTCTATCGTCTTCTCTAGTTGCAAGCGGTAGGTTTGGGATCGCAGTTCGTAAACATGCCAGTCGTCGTCCAGATTCAGGCTCTGTCCAAAAAGCAGGTTTCCCAGAGAGGAGAACAAAGCTAATTGTAGAACTTGGAGTCGGGGGATTATCACGATCAAACGTTAAAGCGATTCGTTTTTTAATTGCAACCCAACTGGTGTTGGATTTTGTCGAAAAACCCCTCAGAAATACTTTTTGAACGACACCCAATGGACCGAAAATCCTTATCATTTCTCGCTGTCGGATTCCTATTCGGAGTTTTTGTGAGCAGCGTTGTCTTTGCGTATGTGAGCTCGAGTAGGGCGGGCGGATCCGATGTCCGTCTTTTGAAACTTGCTCATGGCTTGGATACTTCACATCCGGTTCATCTCGGCATGGTCGAGATGAAAGAGCGGCTCGAGGATCTATCTGGAGGCAAGATGACGATCGATATTTACCCGAGTGGTGTGCTGGGCTCTGAGGTGCAATGCATCGAGCAACTGCAGGGCGGAGTGCTCGCGATGACTAAGACCTCAACTGCCGCAATGGAATCATTTCTCCCAGAGTTGGGTGTCTTTGGAGTTCCTTATCTCTTTAATAATCATGATGTTTATTGGGATGTCTTGGATGGGGATATCGGGCGTGAGCTTCTGGCGGTTGGCGAGCGGATCGGGTTGAGAGGGCTTTGCTACTATGATTCGGGGAGTCGAAATTTTTATAGCACGAAAAAGCCGATCCGCAGCCCAGATGATTTGAAGGGGATGAAGATTCGCGTGCAGAACAGTCGAATGGCGATTGCGATGATCGAAGCGATGGGTGGTTCGCCAACGCCGATTGCCTGGGGGGAGCTCTATTCAGCCTTGTCCCAGGGGGTCGTAGATGGCGCTGAAAACAATCCGCCGAGCTTCGATTCGAGTCGCCACTACGAGGTGAGCAAGTATTTCACGCCCGACGCTCACACACGTGTGCCGGATTTGTTGATGATAAGCGCCAAGGTTTGGCAGTCGCTCAGTAAGCAAGAGCAAGAGTGGCTGCAGGAGGCTGCGGATGAATCGTCCCTCTTTCAGCGAAAGCTATGGGAGGAAAAGACTAAGGAGTCGCTAGCCAAGGTAGTGGAGCATGGCGTCGAGATTGTGGAGTGTGATCCATCTGAGTTTCAGGCAGCATGTGCTGGAATCGCGGATACACTGAAGGGAACGCCTGTTGAGGCTTGGCTCGAACGTATAAAAGCAGCCCAATCACAATGAGTGCGTCAGAGAATCAGATCCTGTCGGCTGCGGTGAGTGTTCGGAGGGGGCTCACGCGGATCCTTCAATGGGTGGTCATCGTTTTGATGGCTGTGTTGGTGTTGGATGTCATCTGGGGGGTGATTTCTCGGTATGCATTTGGTCAGCAGGCTAAGTGGAGTGAGGAGCTCGCTCGCCTGCTGCTTGTTTGGGTTTCGCTCTTTGGTGCGAGTGTTGCTTTCTCGATGAAAGCACACCTCGGGCTCGATTACTTTGCGGAGAAGCTTCATCCGGACGCAAAGAAGCTAAACGCCATTTTGGGAGCTGGGATCGCCCTCGCTTTCGCGATCATAGTATTTCTGATCGGTGGTTGGACTTTGATGCAGAAGACGCTGGCGAGTGGGCAGCAGATGGTTGCGTTGCCGTTTCCTATGTGGGTGAAGTACGCGGCGCTTCCCTTGAGTGGCGTTTTTATGGTGGTCTTTCTCTTGGAGCAATTACTCGAGCGCTGTTTCGAACCGGCCGTTTCGAGTGACGAGGAAGGGGGCTTTCGTGCTTGAGGTTATCCTAATTCTTGTAGTCGTTTTTTCGGTACTGCTGTTCATGAATGTACCGATCGCGGTGGCGATCGCGTTTGCGTCACTGTTGGCGATGTTGATAGACGGGCATGACCCGAGTTTGATGGTCGCCTCGAAGATGGCGAACGGGATCGATAGTTTTGCTCTTCTCGCCATTCCTTTCTTTGTTCTCTCTGGGCTGTTGATGGGGAAGGGTGGAATGGCTCGGCGATTGATGGATTTCGCCGCGGCAGTGATGGGGCGTTTCCCAGGTGGTCTTGGCTATGTGAATACGCTTACCTGTATGCTCTTTGGTTCCATTTCCGGGTCAGCAGCGGCTGCGGTGACTTCTATCGGAGGTTTCATGCTGCCTGAAATGCGGAAGAAAGGTTATAACAACGAGTTTAGCGTGGCGATCACTACGACTGCGGCAACGACTGGATTATTGATTCCTCCGAGCAATATCATGATCGTTTACGCTGTGGCGTCGGGATCGGTATCTATTGCCGCGATGTTCATGGCGGGAGTGGTTCCGGGAATCGTCGTTGGGCTTCTGTTGATGCTCGTTTGCTATATCGTGGCCAAGACGAAGGGGCTAGGACGCGGCGAAAGCTCAAGCATAGAGCAGGTGTTTAAGGCGTTTGGCCGAGCGATCCTGAGTATGCTTTTGCTGGTGATTGTCATTGGCGGAATTCTGGCGGGTGTGTTTACGGCAACCGAGGCTTCGGCCATCGCGGTGGCGTACTCGTTTTTGCTTTCGGTAGTTGTGTACCGGGAAGTTAAGTTATCTGAGCTCCCTGACATTCTTTTGCAGGCGGGGGTGACCACCGCGGTGATCATGCTCTTGATTGGAGCAAGTGCGGGTATGTCTTGGATCATGACGATTGCGAACATACCACAGACGGTATCTGCGGCACTGTTACAGGTTTCTGAGAATCCTCTGGTAGTGATGCTTCTGATCAACCTGCTGCTATTGTTCGTGGGGACCTTCATGGATATGACTCCAGCTGTACTGATCTTCACGCCAATCTTTCTGCCGGTAGCGAATGAGCTAGGAGTGAGCGATACTCAGTTTGGCATCATCATCATCGCGAATCTTTGTATTGGGCTTTGCACTCCACCGGTCGGAACCTGTCTGTTTTTGGGTTGCGGTGTGGGGAATACAACCATCGCTAAGGTAACGCCGTTCATGATCCCATTCTTCATCGCGATGTTCATTGGATTGCTCTTAATCACATACGTGCCGCAAATTTCCTTGTGGCTGCCGGGAATTCTTGGTCTTTAGGCCTTTTGAAGAATTCTAGATATGGCGGACGCAAAAGACGAAGAGAGCAATATTAGATCAGTTGGGGACTTTGCGAAGTACCTCGGGCTTTCGCGTTGGACTGTATCTCGAATCCTGAACGACCATCCGGGGGTACACGAAGATACGCGAAAGCGCGTCATCGAGGAGATGAACCGGATCGGATTTCAGCCGAACATGATGGCTCGTAGTCTTAAGGGGGCGAAAACGGGATTGGTTGGGGTCTGTTTCCAGGAGATCGAGTCGCCGCTCTTGGCGAGAAAGATTTCAATCCTCCAGGAGAGTTTGAGAAGCCGAGGCCTTAGGGCCGTGATGGAGATCACCTCCGGTATGGTGGAAGCGGAGAGGGACATTATCAGCCACTTCTTTTCCTTGCGTGTGGATGGCGTTATCCTGGTAGGGTCGGAGCTCCAGTCGGATGATGCTATATTTGCCCGTCTCTCTCGCGAATCGATTCCAGTTGTTACAGTCGACCCGGTGAATGATATCCCTTTGCCAAAAGTCGAGTTGGATCGTCACCAAGCTATGCACCTGACTTTAAGGCATTTGCACCAGAGGGGACACCGTAAGTTTGGTATTCTTGGCTTGGAGAGTGATCCCGTATATGGAGCCCGCCGAATGGAGGGGCTTCAACAAGCTGCCGAAAAGTTGGGGCTTGATTGGGAGTCTTCGTTTTTGGCACTCAAGAAGGAAAACTGCACCGACTGGTCATATCAATACGGCTACGATCTCGCTCAAGATTTGTTGCAACATGAGGACGCTCCGAGGGCGTTAATCGCAATGAATGATCGGGTTGCGATTGGGGCAATGAAGGCCATTCGTGAATGGGGATTCGAGGTCGTGAAGGATTTCTCGGTCATCGGATTCGACAATCTTGAGATTGGGCAGTGGTCAGAACCAGCTCTCACGACAGTAGGGCAAAACGTTAACGTTTTGATCAAGGACGCGGTCGAGCTGATTCAGGAAATGATCGATGGTGGAGTCGCCGCGAACGGTGAGATCTCAAGGATCGTTCAGCCTAAATTAATCGTCCGCAGCTCGAGCTAGGAAAACATGGATCTGTAGAAAATGCTCTTAATTTGTCAAAAACCCAACACGAGTAAGATTTTGTTTGATTTTGTGTGCTCTAGTGGATTTAGGAATCAGTCAACGTTAGATGCGAAGTGCATCGTCGCTTTTAAAAACACCTCATTTTATTACGCATGAAGACTCGAATTCTTCTTACTACCACCTCTTATCAGGACATTCCCGGTCCCCATCATCAGATGTTGGAAGACTCCGGATTTGAAATAATCCGCGAGCGTGGCCCTCTCTCCGAGGAGCGCATGATCGAGCTCGTGGGGGATATCGATGGTATGATCTGCGGTGACGATGCGATCACATCTAAGGTGATCGATGCAGCTTTGCCTCGTCTCAAAGTAATTTCTAAATACGGCATTGGCCTCGACAAGATTGATACTGGCTATGTCGAAGAGAAGGGGATCCCTCTCACGTTTTGCCCGGGCGTAAATCACACGACGGTTGCCGAGCACACTTTTGGCCTGATGCTATCGCTCTTCCGTCACATTGTCGAAGAAGCGAACTACACGCGGAGCGGTAGTTGGACGCGTCTCTCAGGCCATGAGATCATGGGTAAGACTATTGGTATTGTAGGTTTGGGGCGTATCGGCCGCGAAGTGGCGATTCGCGCGAAAGCCTTCGGTCTCAGCGTGGTTGGTTACGATATCTACTGGCCGGAAGAGTTTGCGAATGAGTTGGGAATCAAACGCGTCGACAGTATTGCTGAGGTTTTCAAGGAAGCGGAGATTCTTAGTCTGCACACCAATCTGACAGATGAGACGGAGAACATGGTTTGCGCGGAGAGTATCGCGACTATGAAGGATGGCGTTGTTATTCTCAACTGTGCTCGTGGTGAGCTCGTGAATACGCAGGACATGGCTGCGGCCCTCGAATCTGGGAAAGTCGGCGGCTATGGTGCGGACGTACTCGATGTTGAGCCACCTCCAGTGGATCACATTTTGCTTAGCGCCCCTAACTGCGTGATCACACCGCATATCGGCTCTCGCACCCATGAGTCGGTCCAACGCCAAGCGGGCATGGCGACTCGCAATCTGTTGAATTTCTTCGCGGGAAAACCAGCGGAAGCTCAAGCAAACAAGGCACCTTGGCCAAACGCATAAACGTTAATTTGATTTAGCAATGTCAGAAGAATTTAGAGTAGTACCTGTAGAAACGCATAACGCACTTGTAGAAGCTGCGTACAAGCATCGCGGATACACGCAGGAAGAGTCAGCTTACGCGGCCAAGTTTGCGGCCTATGCTTCTCAGCATGGGATCCGTACGCACAACGCGCTCAAGGCTCTGCACCTTGACCATCTCTTTGGCTCTGGATCCCAGGGGTGTGTTCCTGCGGCAGAAATCGAAAAGCTGGATACGAAGTTTGAGGCCAGCCAGATCTGGAATGCGAATCGCAAGCTTGGGCAAGCGACTGCTTACGAGGCTCTCGAAACCTGTATTGAGATGGCTGACAAGTACGGCGTGGCTCAAGTGTCCGTCGACAACGCTTTCCATTATCTTTGGGGCGGTGGCTATGTGATGGAGGCTGCTAAGCGTGGGTACATCGCTTACACAAACTGTACAGCGGCGCTCGCGGAAGTCGTACCTTTTGGTGGAAAATTCCCGACGCTCGGTACAAACCCACACAGTTGGGGATTCCCAACAACGGATGCAGTTGGGTTCCCGATCGTGATTGATTGGGCGACTTCAGTAATCGCGATGGGACGTGTGCAGCAGCTTGCTCGCGAAGGAGCCACGCTTCCTCCTAATGCGGCGGTGGATAAGGATGGAAATCCAACCACTGATCCGAAAGAAGCTTCTGCCTTGATCCCATTCGGGGCTCACAAGGGGTATGGTTTGAGCCTGATTAACGAGATTGTGGCCGGATTCATTGGTGGATCTCTGCCCACGGTTCGTAATCGCGCTTGGGAGCAGGAAGAAGAAAAGCACACCGCTTGTTTCTATTTCCAAGTCATTCATCCTGATGCTCTTAGTGCAGGTGCCTTCGCGAAGGGGCGTGATCAGTCAACCAATGTAAAGGCGGTTATCGATGACATTTTGGGACATGGTAACGAGAATTGTCTCCTTCCTGGTCAAATCGAAGCCGGGGCAGCCCAACGAAGTGAAAAGAATGGCGGTCTGCTTTTCAGCGAAGCTGAGATTGACGCTTTCAATGAACTCGCAAATGAATGTTGCGCGCAATCTTGGGATGTCTCGAGCTTTGAGATAGCCAAGTAGGAAGCACATTTAACACCTATTACTAAAAATCACCCATCATACCATGAGCATCGAAATCAAATCTGCTGAGTCTTGCAAATACGACATCGTCTCCCTTGGCGAGGTCATGCTTCGCCTGGATCCAGGCGAAGGTCGCGTACGTACCGCACGTCAATTCCGCGCCTGGGAAGGTGGCGGAGAGTACAACGTAGCGCGTGGCATGCGTAAGTGCTTCGGCCTGCGTGCCGGCGTTGTAACTGCATTTGCGGATAACGAAGTTGGACACTTGGTCGAAGACTTCATCATGCAAGGAGGAGTCGATACTTCTTGGATACAATGGAAGCCATACGACGGCTTGGGGCGTGAAGTACGCAATGGATTGAACTTCACTGAACGCGGATTTGGTATCCGTGGTGCAGTAGGCGTTCCCGACCGTGGTCTTACGGCTGCGAGCCAAATGAAGGCTGGCGATATCGATTGGGAAAAGCTCTTCGGCGAGGAAGGCGTACGCTGGTTCCACACTGGTGGTATTTACGCGGCTCTTTCCGACACGACTCCAGAGGTCGTGATCGAAGCGGTTAAGATCGCTAAGAAGCATGGAACGATCGTGTCTTACGATCTCAACTACCGTCCTTCTCTCTGGAAGAGCATCGGTGGTCACGCTAAGGCCCAGGAAGTAAACCGTGAAATCGCGAAGTACGTCGACGTGATGATCGGAAACGAGGAAGACTTCACAGCTTGTCTCGGTTTCGAAGTCGAGGGTGTGGACGAGAACATCTCCAAAATCGAAATCGATGCCTTCAAGTCGATGATTGAGAAGGCTGTTTCTGAGTTCCCGAACTTCAAGGCGACTGCGACTACGCTTCGTGCGGTTAAGACTGCTACCATCAATGATTGGGGGGCGATTTGCTGGCATGATGGTGAGTTCCATCAGTCGAAGGCGTATCCAGAGCTCGAGATCATGGACCGAGTTGGTGGAGGCGACAGCTTCGCTTCTGGCCTCATCTACGGTTTCCTCACGACTAATGATCCAGCCCAAGCGGTTAACTACGGTGCGGCACACGGAGCTTTAGCGATGACGACTCCGGGCGACACTACAATGGCTACTGTGAAGGAAGTCGAAAAGATCATGGGCGGGGGTGGTGCCCGCGTTGATCGCTAAGTTTTAAGAACGAATCTACAAGTCGCGGGCCTCGGCCCGCGCATTTTATTTTATGAGCGACTATCTAAACTCTCTTTTTGGTTTGAACGGCAAAGTGGCTGTCGTGATCGGCGGCACTGGCGAGCTCTGCGGAGCGATGGCGGAAGGTCTTGCAAAGGCTGGAGCTAAGGTGGTGCTGGTGGGACGAAGCCTAGAAAAGGCTGAAGCTCGAATTGCCCGAATTGAAGAAGCTGGCGGTTCCGCAGTTTTTGAGAGTGCAGATCTTGGCTCTAAGGCAGCTATTGCGGAAATGCTTGATCGCATTGTGGCGAGTCAAGGTGGTGTAGATATCCTGATCAATGGAGCAGGCGCTAACTCGCCAACGCCTTTCCTTGAGATCCCGGAGGACGAGTACGATCGTATATTCGAAATCAATATGAAGGCCGTTTTCCTCGCTTGTCAGGTGTTTGGTGACTACTTCCTCAAAAAGGGCGAGGGTGGTTCAATTATCAATGTCGGTTCAATGTCCGGCTTGATTCCACTGTCTCGCGTCTTCACTTACTCGGCGACCAAAGCAGCCGTTCATAATCTTTCGAAGAACCTGGCTCGCGAATGGGCTCCTCACAACATTCGCGTCAACACCATCGTTCCTGGCTTCTTCCCAGCGGAGCAGAATAAGAAGGTTCTAACTGAGGAGCGTGTATCGCAAATCATGGGACACACACCAATGAAGCGTTTTGGTGAAGCGAAAGAGCTGGTTGGAGCGACTCTACTTCTCGCTTCGCAGGGTGCGGGTTCTTTCATCACTGGCACTGAAATGGTGGTCGACGGCGGATACGCTGCCATGACCATCTAATTTAGGAGAGCCTCCAATAAATCCATTCCTTCGTAGCCTTGTATTTTTTACGCTCAAAACACGTTGTCTCACCTAACAATACCCTCCGGGTATTGCGCGGATCGAAAGCCGCATTTTGACCTGTAAATACTACATCGCCTACTCGAAAGCGACTTACTGGAAACTCTCCAATAACTTCAAAATTTAGATTTAGATGTCCTTCATCCACGACGACTTTCTTCTTCAATCAGATTCTGCTCGCGAGCTGTACCACAACTACGCGAAGGACGAGCCTATTCATGACTACCACTGCCACTTGCCGCCGCAAGATGTGGCAACGAATCGTCGCTTTGGAGATCTCGCGGAAATCTGGCTGGAAGGGGACCACTACAAGTGGCGTGCCATGCGTAGTAATGGAGTGGCGGAAGAATTGTGCACAGGGGATGCGGATCCGTATGACAAGTTTCTCGCTTGGTGTCGTACCGTTCCGAATACACTCCGCAATCCACTTTATCACTGGAGTCATTTGGAGCTGAAGCGTTACTTCGATATCGATACCTTAATCAGCGAGGATACTGCAAAGGAGATTTGGGAAGCGGCGAATGAGAAACTGAAGTCGGAAGAGTTCAGTGCTCACGGTATTCTCAAGAATTTCAAAGTGAAGGTCGTTGGGACTACGGATGACCCGATCGATTCTCTCGAGCATCACAAAACGATCCGTGGCCAAGGTTTGGATACGGCAGTGGTTCCAACGTTCCGGCCAGATAAGGCTTTGAACGTTGATCAAGCCGAAGCGTTTAACGCTTGGGTCGATAAGCTGGCAGAGACTGTTGGTAGCTCGGTTTCAAGTTTGAGCGAACTTCTAACGGTATTGAAATCGCGTCACTATTTCTTCCACGAAATGGGTGGGCGTTTGTCCGACCATGGATTGGAGCGCTGTTTCTTCGCGGAAACCAGCGAATCAGAGGTGGCGGCGATTTTCGATAAGGCGCGTGGCGGTACAAACGCGAGTGAGGCGGAAAAGGAAGCCTTCGCGTTTTACGTGATGCGTGAAGTCGGTCGTTGGAATGCGGAAAAGGGCTGGACGATGCAGCTGCATGTCGGGGCGATCCGGAACAACAACTCGCGAATGTTCCGTAATATCGGCCCGGATACTGGCTTTGATTCCATTGGCGATTTTCCGCAGGTCCGTACGATGAGTCGTTTCCTCGATAGTCTGGACAGCACGAATCAGTTGCCGAAGACGGTTATCTACAATCTCAATTGGTCGGATAATTACGCCATGGCGACCATGCTGGGGAATTTCCAGGATGGAAGTGTCCCGGGTAAGATTCAGCTGGGAAGCGGCTGGTGGTTCCTCGATCAGAAGGAGGGGATGGAAGCTCAGATCAACGCTCTCTCGAACCTAGGCCTACTCTCGCGGTTCGTGGGCATGTTGACGGATTCACGCTCTTTCCTTTCGTACCCTCGCCACGAGTACTTCCGGCGTATTCTGTGTGATATGCTCGGCAATGATATCGAGAAGGGTGAACTCCCTAGGGATTTCGATCTCGTTGGCGGCATGGTGAAGAATATCTGTTTCGCCAATGCGGAACGATTCTTTGGCGTGCAATTGCCTTAGGAAATCCGCTTGTTTCCGCTGCCGACTCCTGGGGTTGGCTTTAGTCGTAAGAATATACAGGGATTTCTTCTAATCTCGGTGGCTGGAATCGAATTCCTGGTTATGGGTTAGGGGCGTTCTCGGTTTGGTTGATTCGCCCTAAGTAGTTCGGACGGAAGTGGGGCGGGCTGAGTGGCGTGCAAACGATTTTAGCGGAGCAAGACAGTCGGCATGAGAAAGCAGGAGACGATAAGGACGGGGAGTGTCAATTTTGAGATTGGCCAAAAGAAGATTCTTCTGGTCGAGGACAACGAGTCCGATGCGCGTCTAGTGGAGGTGATGCTGGAGCGTACTGCAGAGGCGGGATTGTTTCAGATGGTCAGAGCTCGAACGCTTCGGGAGGCTCGGGCCTTGTGCGGGGAGCATTGTTTCACTGTTGTGCTTTTGGATCTTGGATTGAGCGATTCCTTTGGTATCGAGACTCTGGAGGCTATCCTGCCTGTCGCGAAGTGCGCGGTGATCGTGTTGAGCGGGATGAATGATGAGGAGTTGGCGATCAACGCTCTGAATTGCGGAGCCCAGGACTATCTGATGAAGGACGAGCTGCGTGAGCGTTCTATCAGTCGTTCGATTCGTTATGCGATCGAGCGTTACCGGCTGAGTCAGGAACTGGAGCGTGAGAAGAGGAAGGCTGAGGCGGCGAGTCGCGCGAAGAGCGAGTTTCTTGCGGTCATGAGCCATGAGTTTCGCACGCCTATGAATGGGATTATCGGGGGCCTGGAGATTCTGAAGTCCAACAAGGGTGCTGGGGCGTCGGAAGAGATTGTGGAGATGATGGGCGAGTGCGCCTTTAATCAGCTCGAACTGATCAACGATGTACTGGATCTGAGCAAGATCGAGTCGAACAGTCTAGAGCTCGATATGGGGCCAGTGTGCCTTTCGGATGTTATCCAGTCCACTTTGAGCACCTTGAGCTTTAAGGCTTCTAGCAAGTCGATTGGCTTGGACACTGAAGTGGATGACGATGTCCCGGCGGTTTTTCGTTCGGATGCCCGCCGGGTCCGTCAGATTTTGCTCAATCTGGTAGGTAATGCAGTGAAGTTCACGGACGAAGGACGGGTGTTGCTGCGGGTCCAGGTAGACACCGGGGGAAAGGTTCATTTTTCAGTTTCCGATACGGGGATCGGGATAGAGCGCTCGCTTTTGAGTTCGATATTCGAGCCGTTCGTGCAAGCAGAGTCATCGAAAGACCGGAAATATCAGGGAACAGGCTTGGGCTTGGCTATCTGCCGTCGCTTGTGCGGGATTTTGGGTGGAGATATTTGGGTGGAGAGCGAAGAGGGAGTTGGCTCGACCTTTCACTTTACGGTCAAGGTGGAGACTTTGGATTTGGAACGTGACGTTGAAGAGAGTTCCAATCAGGTCGTAGCTGGTGGCGACCGAACTTTGGCTGAGGTTTGTCCGTTGCGTGTTTTGGTGGTGGACGACAATGATTCGAGTCGTTTCGTGCTGGAGAAGGCGTTTGCTCGATTGGGGTACCATCCGGAGTTTGCGGGGGATGGGAAAGAGGCGATTTCGAAAGCGACGCAAGGAACCTTTGATCTCATTTTGATGGATTTGCAGCTTCCCAAGATCGATGGGTTCGAGGCGACTCATCGGATCTTTGAAATCGCTGAGATGGCTCGTTCGAAGCCGTTTATTTCTGCGATGAAGTCCTCCGCCTTGCAGCGGGCGAATAATGAGGAGATGGCCGAAGATTGGGATGGGATGATGACCAAGCCGATTTTGGATTCCGAGTTGGAGAGCATGATCAAGTCCGTCTATGCCAAGCGTGCGTATTCGGCCTGAGGGAATTTCATTGTATTTCGTTCTCCCATCGCGGGTTTGACAGTGCTGACATCGAGGGACAATGTATCGGCTTCTCTTGCCTGTTCATCGTATAACGACAGTGGATACGTAGATGGTCGTCCGCCATATTCAAAATCGCATTTCGCTTAAGTTGGCCTTCGCTTCATTCGTGGCGATCGTACTTTCGTTTTTGATTGGCTTGGAAATCGCCCGTCGGATATCGGAGGCTGATTTGGAGAAGGAGGACAAGCTGATCGCTCAGCTTGCGTTGCACGTGGTTGAGTCTCCCAAGCGTGCCATGCGGATGGTGGCTCTCCAGGAGAGTCTTTCAAGTTGGAGGGGAAGGCCTGAACTCCTTGCTTTGTCCGGATCGAAACCGGAGCTTGTGGAAGGACAGGGACGACTCTTGCCAGGTGGGAATTGGAAGGATGTGAGTGATTTGCCGAGCGTGGACTTGTCATTGGCTGTGGAAATGGCAGGTGGGTTTCATCGCGTTGCGGAAGATGCATTTACCTATCAGTATTTTGCGATCGATTCTGATGTCGCCGATAACTGGATACTCGTGGTTGTGCGTCGCCAGATTTCTAGGGATTGGTTGTACGAACTGGAGCGCTACCGGTCGTTTCTTTTGTTGGGGTTCGGAGTTTTTGTAGCGTTTGTTCTCTACACGTATCGTGAGCACGGTCGCATTGTGTTCCGTCCGCTTTCTCGATTGGCGGAGGAGATGGAGAGTCGGATTAACAAAGTTTCGGGTGAGGGAACGGACTTCAAGGCGGAGGGGGATGAGATCCAGTTGCTGACTGCTCGTTATACCGAGCTCGTCTCGCTTGTGGATGCGCAACGTCGGGAGCTGAAAAAGAGTAGCGAAGAATTAAGGAATCTGCTGGATACGCTTCCTGCCTACATTTGGTACAAGGATGACAAGAACAACATCCTGCGGGTGAATAAGTCTGGTGCGGAATCGGTAGGAATGAGTATCGAGGAGCTGGAGGGGAAGGCGGTGAGGGAGGTTTTTCCCGAAGATGCTGAGGATTATTACAAGGATGATTTGGAAGTGATCCAGAGTGGGCAACCAAAACTTGGATACATCGAGAGTTACTCCCCTCAGAATGGGCCCGCTCGCACGATTCGTACGGACAAGATCCCTTACGTCAATTCGAATGGGAAGGTGACGGGGGTTGTGGCTTTAGTGACTGATATCACGGAGTTGGTCGACTTGCAGGAGGCTAGGCAGGCGAGTGAGCGATTGATGAAGCGTTTGTTGGAAATCGGTAATTGGGAGGCGACCGATTTTGAGGAGCGGATACTGGCGGCGCTGAAGGATACTTGCGAGGTCTTGGGGTTGAGAACGGGGGTGCTTTCAAGAATCGAGGGGACTTCTTACCGTATCGAGCAGGTTTTCGATACAACTGGGAACTTTAATGCGGGAGAGTCGTTTCCGCTCGAGGATGTCTACTGCAATATTGTGGTTATGACCGGGCGTAGCATCGCTACGACCCATATGGGCGGGACCAGTTGGCGAGATCTGAAGTGTTATGCGAATGTACAGCTCGAGAGCTATATCGCCGCGCCGATTCGACTCGGGGGAGAGATTGTGGGAACGATCAATTTTAGCGCTCCGGAAGCGAGGAGGAAGCAGTTTTCTCAATTCGAGATCGATAGCGTGCGAATGATGGCTCGCTGGGTCGAGGGGTTGATGCGGCGCGAGCGAATGCTGAACCAGTTAAACAGGCAGACGGATGAACTGCGTTTAATTTTGGATACAACGCCGGCGTATATCTGGTTCAAAAACGACCAGAACGTTATTTTAAGAGCGAATCGTGCGGCTGCGGATTCGGTGAATATGAGTGTGGATCAGATTGAAGGGATGGAGGTTAAGGAGCTCTTTCCCGAGGATGCTGACCAATTCTATGAGGACGATCTCGCTGTAATGGAAAGCGGTGTCCCGAAGCTAGGTTATATTCAACCGTTCACGTCTCGAGAGGGGCAACAGCGTTGGTCAAGTGTGGATAAGCTGCCTTATGAGTTGTCGAATCGGCAGCGTGGCGTGATCGCGGTGGTGACGGATATTACGGAGCTGGTGGAGGTTCAGAATGCGTTGAAAAAGGCGGAGCAGGAGTTTCGTACGGCTGTTGAAGCGGCTCCGATTGGAATGGTGATTGTTGGGAGCGATGTTTGTGTCCAATTGATGAATACGGAGGCGGAACGTATTTTTGGATACGGGAGAAGCGAGTTGATCGGCGCTTCGTTTGAGCGATTCTTGGAGGATGCACAGTTGTCTGCCTTGCGGGAAATGTTCAAGAACGAGATGGCGAGAGGGGCTGAGCTGCAGTTTGGCTCTGATGGAAGTTTGTTGGCTAAGCGTCCGGACGAGAGAGTTGTGCCGATCGAGATTGTGTTCAAGGGATTGGATCTCGCGTCAGGTCCTTGCGTCATGGTTTCTGTCGCTGATATCTCGTCTCGCCTCGCGTCGCAGCAGGCGCTTAAGGATAGCCAGGAGCGTTTTCAGTTGGCGGCCCAGGGCGCGAGCGTCGGAATTTGGGACTGGTATGACATTGCAGGACAGAAGGCTTGGTGGTCTCCGAAGTATTTTGAGTTGTTGGGGTACAAGCCTGACGAGATCGAATCGAGTCTGTCGACCTTCGAGAAACTGATTCACCCGGATGACAAGGAAGCCACTTTGGATCGGGCGATGGCGAGTCTGCATGAAGGGGGCATCTTTTCCTCGGATTACCGGCTTCGGTGTAAGGATGGGGTGTATCGTTGGTTTTCGGGTAGTGGGATGGTGCTATTGGATGAAGAGGGGAACGTTCGGAGGATGACGGGCACGATTCAGGATATAGACGATCGGAAGCGGGCGGAGGAAGAGCTCTCGGATGCGGTGATCGAGTTGAAATCCGCGAACGAAGAGCTATCGAATTTCGCTTATCTGAGTTCTCATGATCTTCAGGAGCCTTTGCGTACGATTTCGAGTTTTATCAGTCTCCTGAAGGAACAGTATGGTCCGCAGCTGGACGAGGAGGCGAACGAGTACATGGACTTCACGTTGGTTGGGGTCACGCGTTTGCAGAATATGATTCGGAGCCTGCTTCGCTACAGCCGGCTGAGTTCGAAGCTTAAGAGTTCGGCTGAGGTTCAGCTGCGTGAGGCGGTGGAGATGGCGCTTTCGGATCTGAAGACTCGGATCGAGGAAACGGGAGCCGTATTCAAACTGGATGACGCGATGCCGTCTGTGACAGGTGATTTGAATCAGGTATCGTTGGTGTTCCAGAATTTGTTTAGCAACGCGATCAAGTTCAATCGTACCTCGACTCCAGAGGTTTCGGTATCGAGCTCCTTTATGGACTCTGGCGCTTTGGGAGTGGAAGAGGCGAAGAGTGGAGCGTATGTTGTGGTGGAGGTGGGCGACAATGGGATTGGAATCAAGGAAAAGTACCAGAGGCGGATCTTTTCGATTTTCCAGAAATTGCATCCTTCTGGGGAATACGAAGGGAGCGGAATCGGTCTTTCCATGGTACAGAAAATCATGCAGAGCCACGGCGGCTACGTATGGCTGGAATCTGAGGAAGGCGAGGGAAGCCGCTTCTTTTTGGCCTTTCCGATTAACGGTTCGAATTAGCGTTTTTTGAAAAAGCTGCTATTGGTTTGTAAACAGCTTCAAACCCTTGACTTAGACCCCTTAGAAGAGAAAAAGCGAAGTATGACTGAGAATGCCCGCCCGATCGAGATGTTGCTCGTGGAAGATAACGAAGCCGATATCCGGCTGACCCAAATCGCGTTGAAACAAGCGAAGCTGGCCAACTCCCTAAACGTGGTTAGGGATGGCGAAGAAGCGTTGTCCTATTTGAAAGCAGAGGGGGAGTATGCCGGACGCACGCGCCCTGATCTGGTATTGTTGGATCTAAATTTGCCTAAGCTGAATGGGGCGGAGGTGTTGAAGGAGATTCGCGAGATGGATGAGTTTAAGTCGCTGCCGGTGGTTATTTTGACGACCTCGGATGCGGATCAGGACATTTTCAAGAGCTACGAGCTGCACGCGAATTGTTACATCACAAAACCTGTGGATCTGCGAAAGTTCATGGGGGTGGTAGAAATGATCGAGGACTTTTGGGTGCGGGTGGTTACCTTGCCTCCTTCCGACTCGGAAGAGGAGTAGTTGATAGAGTTTAAGACATGAAATAGGGATGGCCGAAGCGGACCATCCCTTTTCTTTTTCTCGATTCGAGGTGTTGTTCTAGAGCTCTTTGATTTTGGCTCGAACTTCTGCGGCTTCTTGATCGCGACCGAGCTTGTCGAGGATCTTGGCCTTCAGCTCATAGGTTTCTGGGAGTTTACGTCCCACCCAAGGACGGTTGATGGCGACGTCTGCCCACTCGAGAGCGAGTTCAAGTTCCAGCTCGTTGGCCAAAAGGTAGTTGGCGGCATCCATCACATTCTGGTAGCGGAAGCCGACTGCGTTGCTCATTTCAGCTTTGAGTGACTCGACCATGATCGCGTCCGTATCGACGGAAACGTTGATCGGGATTTGCTTCTTTTCCCAGTTCAGGGAGAGGATGGCGGAGTTTTTACCGACTTTGGAGAAGCTGTAGGTGAGTTGCTCGGTATGTTCGGCGGCGGTGGCTTTGACCTTGGCGCGCAAGGCGTCGTTCTCGGGATTGTAGAAATAGCTGCCCCAGGCTTGATAGTCTTTCGAGAGGATTACGGTGACGTCATCGTTTTCCTCGACGATCAGATGCAGTCCATAGCTGCCGGCCGGGATGTTCTTCCCCTCGATTTGAGCGTCGTGAGCGATGGTGAGCACGGTGTTTTGATTGGCTCCGGCCCGCCACGGAGCGGAAGTGGCTCCCGCCCATCCTAGATTGCTGAGGCCGTAGGGGACGAGCTTGCCCCAGATTGGGCGACCGTTGACGCTGGGGCGACTGTAGTCGACCGTGAACTTGGTAATGCCGACTGTCTGGCTGACGCTGGCTGCGGGACTGACTTGTGGTACCGTGGTCATCTGGGCGTCTGCCGTCAGGACGCCGAGGAGAGTGGCGGCGAGGAGGCTTAAGGAAGAACGGTAAAGGTTCTTTATAGAGCGAAGGATCATGGTTATTAGGGGTTCAAGATTTTTAGGAATTCCTCAAGAGGGGTAGGAAGGTGTACACCATCCCTCTGTATTTCCCTGTTGAAATACCAACGAATAAGTCTGTCTTCAATTGCATTCTGATGAAACACCTACCAGCCAAAGATCGATATCAGCAAATTGAATACAATCGCTGTGGACGCAGCGGTCTTAAACTTCCTCTCATTTCGCTGGGGCTTTGGCATAACTTTGGCAGCGAGGACGATTATGCCAATGCTCGGAAGCTCGCTCTCTTTGCATTTGACAAGGGGATTACCCACTTCGATTTGGCGAATAACTATGGTCCGCTGCCCGGGTCGGCGGAAAGCAATTTCGGCAAGATCCTCAAGGAGGATCTGGCGTCCTATCGCGATGAGCTGATCATCTCTTCGAAGGCGGGCTATACGATGTGGGAGGGGCCGTATGGAGACTGGGGATCGAAGAAGTACATGGTTGCCAGTCTGGACCAGAGTCTTCAGCGTCTTGGAGTGGAGTATCTCGATATCTTTTACTCGCATCGGGCGGATCCTGAGACGCCGATCGAGGAGACGGTGGATGCTCTTGAATACGCAGTCCGTTCCGGAAAAGCCTTGTACGTGGGTTTGTCGAAATACGATCCAGAGCAAACGAGGTTGGCTTACGAGGAGCTTGGGCGTCGTGGAATTCGTTGTCTGATTCACCAGCCGCGATACAATATGATTGATCGGGGGCCGGAGGGCGGATTGTTCGATTGCCTGGAGGCGCTCGAAATGGGGGCGATCGTATTCAGTCCCTTGGAGCAAGGGATTTTGGGTGGGAGGTATTTGGATGGGATTCCATCCAAGTCTCGTGCGACAAGAGGGCATTTCTTGACCGAAGAGAGGGCCTTGAATTGGCAGAGGCTTTCTCGAGCTCTCAATGAAATTGCCGGTGAGCGTGGCCAATCGCTCGCCCAGATGGCGATTGCGTGGGTTTTGAGAAAGCGGGTCGTGACTTCAGCCCTGATTGGGGCGAGTTCGACGGAGCAGATTGCCCAGAACGTCGCGGCTACGGAGAAGCTTTCGTTTTCGGAGCAGGAGCTTGCCCGTATCGATCAAATTGTTACAGAGCTCGCCTAGGACGCTGTGCTAGGCTTCCGCTTCGGCGTCGCCGAGTTGTTCGAGCAGGTGCTTTGTTAGCTTGATGTAATCTTCGGCGAGGTTGATCGAAGCGTCTTGCTTTGACATGAGTACGGTTGGAATACCGAGCATTACGGCACGTCCTACCGTTACCGAATGTCTGACAAGGTCTGGGTAGATGTGAGTCTTTTCCGAGACCTTGCCTTGGGTCTTGAAGCGGTCGATTTGGGAGTTGAAGCGTTCGAGTGGCACGTGGATTTTGGTGCCCGGTTTCACTGCATTGAGGGCGATGCCCACGATTTCGGGTGATGGGGATCCTGCTGAAAGGCGTTGCGTCTCGGTGTCGGTCTTGAAGCGAGCGAGTTTGTCCACGAGGAGGTGAAATCCGATGATGCTCAGCGCGTCAGGATTGGATGGCACGAGTACGTGGTCGGATGCGAATAGGGCGCATTGGGTGGTGTAGAAGAAGTTTGGGGGGCAATCGAAGAGGATGAAGTCGTAGTCGTCCTCGACCTCGCTCAAGGCTTCGTAGAAACGGCGATAGAAGGGTTTATTCTCGATTTGCGGCACCTCGTGCTCGAGGTCCATGAGTGTGAAGGAGGCTGGTGCAAGGTCGAGGCGTGGGAGCATCTCATCTCCGTCTGTATCGCGGATGGGACTACGTTGAATGCAGTCGGACATCTTGGCGGACGGGTCCTTGAAAAGATTGAGCAGAAATTTCTCAGGGGTTTTATTTAAGCCATTCCAACGATCGAGTCGCATGAGCCAGATGCTCGCGTTGCTTTGAGCGTCGAAGTCGACGATCAGGACGCGTCGTCCCATATAAGCGAGGCAGGCTCCCATATTCACGAGGAGAGATGTTTTTCCTACGCCGCCCTTGATGTTCAGAAAGCTTATTTTCTGTGCCATGTCTAATTTCGTATGTGTGACAGTCCGCTCGAAGTGGAGTCGAGAACTGCGTTGCTCGCAAAATAAAATGCTGTCTCGCTTGGCTTTAACAATTCTTTAATCGAGGTGGTGGCGATCAAGTGTTTACAGATTGGCCGCCTCATCTACACTGATTTTGTTTTCTTGATGGCAGACTCGAATACAGACGGATCCATTTTCACTGAAATGGCGGCGCGCAGAAGCCGCTCGGACGAATTGCAAGCTAAAGCGATTGAGCAAGGGCTAGTTGTGGAGCAGGTAGTGACTGCGGCCCCGGAGGAATTGAGCGTTGAAGCCGAGCCCGATATGAAGCCGGCGTTTGATATGGAGAGTTTCGAGTCTTCGCTAGTATCTGAAAACGAATTACAGCCAGTTGAGACTGAAGAGACGCCGGAGTCGTTACTTGAGATTCCCGCGGATCCTGTTTCCGAGACTTTGACGGAGGCCGAAGAGCCTATCCGGAGTTTGGATACGGAGCCAGGTGAGCATTTGCCGACTGAGGTTGAAGCGACACCTGAGGCTGAGGTGACTGAAGAGTTCGAAGCTTCGGATGGGGAAGCCGATGTAGATGAACCCATTTTGGCTGAGGTCGAAGCTGAAGTCGATGTTGACTCTTCGTCTGAAGTGGAGCTGGAGGCGGAGGAAGAGCCAGTATCTCAATCTGCAGAAGAAACCGTTGCCGC
This sequence comes from Pelagicoccus mobilis, assembly GCF_016595505.1. Taxonomy (GTDB): domain Bacteria; phylum Verrucomicrobiota; class Verrucomicrobiia; order Opitutales; family Opitutaceae; genus Pelagicoccus; species Pelagicoccus mobilis. The sequence continues at coordinate 61,665 of NZ_JAENIL010000008.1, forward strand.
CAAGGAGGTCGTGGAATCGCCTGAGGGAGTTGAAGCCGGTGAGATTTCTGAAGAATTGCCAGAAGAGGAAGGATCTGCTTCTCAAGAAGATCTGATCGAGCAAAGCGGCGATTTGCTAGGTGAAGCTCCGGAGCCTATCTCGGATGCGGAGGTGATCATGGCTGCGGAGGAATTGGTCGATAGAATCGGTTCGGTGGTTGATATTCAGAGTTTGCCAAAGACGCAGCCGTCTCGGGTTCTTTCGAAAGTCGCTAAGTCTGAGGAAAACGAGGAAAAGAAAGCGGAACCGGAGGCGATCCGATTACCCGAAGAAAACGAAGCTCCGAAGTCGGTGGAGAGTGCTGCAGAGCCGGAGCCGAGCCCGACGAAACCGAAGAAGAAAAAGAAGAAGGTATCGCTTCTAGATAGCTACTTCAAGGGGCTGTAAGCGAAAGGCGAACTCTCCTGTCTACATTTTCAAGGTCGCCTAGTACTTGAGTTCTTGCTCAAGAAAGTTTCGCAGCTCTGGCGTGTTTGGTGTATCGAAGATGTCTGAGCTGGAACCGTATTCGGCGACTTCGCCGTTTGTGATAAAGGCGATGGAATCGCTCACGCGTTTTGCGAAGCTCATCTGGTGGGTTACGACGATGCAGTCTGTGCCATCCTGTATTAGCTCTTCAATTACGTCGAGGACCTCCGCGCTCATGTTGGGGTCGAGGGCGGAAGTGGGTTCGTCGAAGAGTAGAAGGGCAGGGTCGTGGGCTAGGGCTCTCGCGATTGCGACGCGTTGATTTTGACCGCCGGAAAGCTCGGACGGCTTCTTGTGGCTGTGTTCTGAGAGCTGGAGGCGGTCGAGTAGTTCGTTTGCTCGTGATTGGGCGGCTGTTTTGTTGAAACCGTGGACTTTCTCGAGGGGGAGGGTTATGTTGGTAAGGGCGTCGAGATGAGGGAACAGGTTGTATGCTTGGAAGACTACGCCGATCGATTTGCGGTATTCTAGGAGCTTTCGTTCATCGTTTGCTAGGAGTTGGCCGTTTAGGGAGATTTGTCCGCTATCTGCTTTTTCCAAACCGGCGATCAGGCGAAGCGTGGTGGATTTCCCTCCTCCAGAGGGGCCGATGAGGGTGAGGCAACGGCTTGAGTCGAGTTCAAGGTTTAGTCCCTTCAACGCGGAAAACTCGCCGTAGCGTTTGCTGACATTTTTAAGCGAGAGGTTCATGAATCGAATGCGAGCTGCTTTTCGAGGCGTCGAGACAGGTGGAAGATGGGAAGCGTCAGAATGAGGTAGCCTATGGCTAGGGGGAAAAAGCTCTCAAAGGCGCTTAGAGTCGAGGTGTTCACCTCTTGAGCGTTTAGCGTGAACTCGCTGATGGCTATGATGGAGAGGAGCGAGGAGTCCTTGATCAGGTTTGCGAATTGTCCAGCGAGAGCTGGAAGGCTGCGCCTGAGGGCTTGCGGAAATACGACGTAGCGGAAGGTTTGGTAGGGGGTGAAGCCGATGGATTTTGCCGAAAGGAGTTGAGAGCTGCCAACGGATTCGATGCCGGCTCGAAATATTTCGGAGACATAGGCTCCGCTAAAAAGAGAGAGAATGAGAATGCCGACGATGTAGCGATTTTCGAGATGTATCGCATCGGCGAATACGTAGAAAATCATGAGCATCTGAACGAGCAGGGGCGTTCCACGGGTAACTTCTACATAGATTTTAAACAAGTAGCGTAGGGGAAGAAAACGAGAACGCGTGGCAAGAGCGGAGATTCCTCCAATCAGGCAGCTCGTGATCAATGCGGCTGCGGACACGCCAACTGTTACCAGCCAACCTTCAATGAATTTTGTCCGATACTTGTAGACGGAGCTCCAGTTCCAGTTGTAATCAAGAGAGGCAAACGCTGCGAAAGCGAGAAGGCAGAGAAATGAAAGGGCTAGCGCAAAGCTGAGCACTACGCCCAGATTGCGTGTCGGTTGGTTGGGTTGATCCCCTTCCTGAATCAGGAGTCCTTTCACCGGCTAGAATAGGAAGGGATAACCGAGCTCCTTGAAAGCTTTCTTTTCCTCGGAGAGGTAGCGGTCGCCTAATTCTTCGAAGCCGCCGTCCGCTTTGAATTTCGTGAGAAAGGCGTTCACCGAGTTTACGAGCTCTTGGTTGCCTTTGCGGATTCCGATGGCCCAGTGTTCCGTTTTGAAAGGCTTTAGAATCGGGCGTGTCGTGTCCGGATGCCGTTTCCAATTTCTGAACGTGGACATCTGGTCGTAGATGAAAGCGTCGGCCTTGCCTTGGGTGACCTCGACGACTGCGCTTGTTTCTTTTTCGAGGGGGAGCACTGTCGCGTGCTTTACGTGGTCGATCGCGTAGAGGTGTCCGGTCGTTCCTTGTTTTACAGCAATGGCGTTTCCGCTTTTGTCAGCGTCCACGATCGAATTTATGTCAGATTGTTTGGATACGAGTAGACAGAGGCCTGTCTCTAGATAAGGAGTCGAGAAATCGATCGATTGGGCTCGCTCCTCGGTCGCGGTCATGGAGGAGATGATGAGGTCGATCTTGCCGGTTTTTAGTGACGAGATGAGTCCGGCGAAAGCGATGTTTTCGATTCTGACGGGGCGACCGAGATGTTTGCCGAGTTCCTTCGCGAGATCGACGCTCACTCCGGCTGGTTCGTTATTCTCGTCAGACATTTCGAATGGAGGGTAGGACAGTTCCATACCGACGACCAAGGTATTGTCCTCCGGGCCTGAAGAACAGGAAGTGAGGAAAAGGCTGAGAAGAGCGAGGAGGAGGACGTTTTTCATTTGATGAATGCCTAGCGTTTTCGCCAGAGAGTCGCTTGGGCGATGCTGTATTGGTTTTTTCGGGAATGCTCGCGGATCAGAAAGGGCATGTCGAGGGCTTCGAGTTCATCGAATTGATTCGATAGGATCTGTTGCAAGGTTTCGTAACTCCTCACGGCTTTTCCGTCTTCTCGGAAACCTCCAAGCCACTTTTCTTTTTGGGTGTACTCTTCGAGCCAGGTGTAGGGAGAGGTGATGGCGAGAATTCCGCCCGCGTTGAGGTGTGTGCTGATCATGTTGAGGCACCTTGCTGGATCTGGGAGCCGATCGATCAGATTGGCCATTAAGATAAAGTCGAAAGCCCCAAGCTGGGGCGGGAGGTTCATGGCGTCCCCTTGTTGGAAGCTCAGTCGTTCCGGGCGAGTTGATTGGGGGCGGGCGAGTGTCACGGTCTCGCTCAAATCTCCTTCGATGGTGATTTGAGCTTCGATCGAGGTGCCATTGCTGATGCGTTCTGCCGCTTCGATGAGGCCGTGAGAGAAGTCGATGCCGATGGTCTCTTCAAAAAGAGCCGAGAGTTCGCAAGCGCTTCGACCTACCGCGCAGCCTAGGTCGAGAGCCCGGCTGTGTTTGACCGGGTGGCGGTTTGCCAGTTGAGCGCAACGTTTTGCGAAGTCTAGCGATTCGCTTGGTCCGTTGAAGTATTCAGGAGATCCGTAATGGAAAAGCAGATACTCTGAAATGGCTTTATCGGTTTCGTAGAAGCTGTCGGTGGTAGGCATGCGTGAGTAGTTTGGCCCGAAGGCTAGGTTTTTACGCGAGGTAACGGTTCGTGGTTAGAACGAAGTCAGGCTTGCTGGGATTGCGGACTGAGAAATTGAAATAATTGGCAAAAAGTCGAAATCAAAGGATCTTCTGCTTGCTATCTTTATCGTTGCTCAACTCGTTGATTCTAAAGACGATTTGTACCTCAGATCCCATGAGTCTACCCGATATACCAGACGAGGAGCTAAATCAGCTCACTTCCACCGCGCTCTCTAACGTTTTTGAGACGATGCTCAGCAGCGAGGTCCAGTTTCAAGGAGCTTCGGACCATTCTGGAGTGAAAGCTCCTTTCCCGAATCTGGGTGGTGCCGAAATGAGCATGATCTTTGTGGGCTCCGTTGGGTTTGTGGGAACGGTCAATGGCGTGATCTATCTTTACATGAAGTCGCATTTTGCTGAGGCGGCAGCGAAGAAGATCACCGGCCTGGACGATGACGATCTCGATTTCGAAATCATCTCCGACGTTTGTGGAGAGCTGACTAACGTTTTTGCGGGCGGATTCAAAAACGCATTGGCGGACCGGGACTATAATTCGGTACTGACGATCCCCACGGTTTTGAGTGGGGACGAGCTCTACATATCGACCTTGGGTGTCGTGAAGCACCTACGGCACAATTTTCTTTCCGAAGGAGACGAGATAGTGGCCGATCTCGTACTTGCGGAAAACTAGGACGCTTTCAGTCGTGTCTGGAGGGCAACGCTCTGTCGTTGCCGTGGAAGCTTAAACAAACCGGTTGTTGGCAACGACGGAGCAACTGTGTCTCATGCAAGCTGTAAGTTGAGTTTTTGTCATGGCTTGGGGATTGTCAGGGTCTCGCTTTGCTCGACGTAGGGTTCGTTGCACGAACGAAGGATCTGACGGACCTAATGCCGAAGGCACCTGTTCAACGGAGGTGACCTGACAAGCTTGTTTCTGTTGGTTCGGGTTGTAGGCAACGACGGAGCGTTGCCCTCCGGACACAATAGCAAAGGGCCTTCGCTACTAGTTCGACTGGCTGGGGACGGGCACGCCTTTGAGGGTGCTCGAAATGAATGGGATGAGCTGCTTCTTGCGGCTGACGACGCCTTGGAGATCGTAGATCGCCCCCTTCTCGACGGCGGGGTAGGAGATCCGCTCGATGAACTCGTTGTCTCCGGATATGAGGAGGAGGGAGTTGTGGCGGTTGATGTCGGTTACCAGCATGCAGGCGAAGGCGACGTCCTCGTTTGATGCGAACTTGCGTAGGGCCGCCGAAAGCTCCTCGGATTTTTCCCAGAAATTTTGGAAGCCAAGCTCTTCTATTTGAGCGACGGAGAAGCGCACGCCTCCTTCTTCGTAGAACTTTTGGTCTGCGATCACGACTTCTTCTGGTTCGACCGACTTGATGACTGAGCCGCTTGAGAATAGCTCGTGGGCGAGTTCGGCGGCTTTTATCCCGGCGATCTGCTCGAGCCAATCCACTATGTCCGCGTCTTTTTCGGTGGCGGTTGGACCTTTAAGGTTGAGCGTGTCGGTGATGATTCCGCTCATCATTATGCCAGCGATTTCGGGCGTGGGCTCGAGGTTGTGGCGTCTGAAGAGGTCGGCCACGATGGTGCAGGTGGAGCCGACGGGTTCGTTGATGAAAAGGATGGGCTGTTGAGTGTTGAGGGATCCGAGGCGGTGGTGGTCGATGATCTCGGTGATGTTCACCTCTGCGGCTCCTGGGACCGCTTGGGTCATCTCGTTGTGGTCGACCAGTACGAGGTTTGTGCTCTTGGGCTTGAGGATGTCCGTTTTGGTGAAGAGTCCGGCGAGCTTGCCGTCGTCCTCGGTTACGAAGAAGGCTGGCGCGTTGGCGCTGGCGATACGGCGGCTGACGCGAGCGATGCGATCGGAGGGGGAGAAGGTGTTAAACTTTGTGTCTACCAGGTTCTTGATTTTGGTAGCGGTACGGATTGTCCAAGCGGTAGTGGCAGAATCGTAAGGGCTGATGATGAGGGAGACTCCGTTGGCTCGGGCTTGTTCGACGACTTCCTCATCGACGCCGAGTCCACCCGTGATGACGAGGAGGCGAACCCCTATTTGGATGGAGCGTTGCTGGATGTCCCAACGGTCGCCGACGATGATGATGGATTGGTCGGCTGGGATGACGTCTGAGCCTGACATCTTCCCGAAGGAACGAATGTCCATGGCCCCGATCTTCACGTACATGTCTTCCAGCGAGTCTCCGTCGCGTAGGTTTTTGACATCGGCTTGGAGGGCGTGCGCGACGTCGGAGATGCTGGTGAAAACGTGGCGCATGGAGCGCGGCTCACTGAATTTCGGCACGAAGTAGTCGCCCATCTGGAAAATGGAGATGGAGCCTTTGAGTATGTCCTCGCTGTCGACGACGGGCAGCACGCGCACGTCGTGCTCGTCGATAAGCTGGAGCGCTTCGGACATGGTGGCGTCTTCGTGGACCTTGACGACGTTGCTCACCATGATGTCCCTGACGCGAGGCGATACGTCGCCGAGGAAGAGGGGAGTGGGCTGATTGAACTTCGCTAGGATGGTGTCGATACGGGCGTTGGTGTTGCCGCATCTGGCGGGGATGTATCCTTTTTGCCCGCTCAATATTTTGAAATTGGCGTAGGCGATTGCGGAGCAAACTGCGTCCGCGTCGGGATTCTTGTGGCCGATGACGTAAGTAACTTCCTGTTGTTCAGATCTGGGCATAGCTTGTAGGCTCGCTGGAAACATGCTCCCTTCCGTCGTCCATTCAATGCCCAAATGTGGATTTTGCGGACGCAAAGCCGCATATAGCGGAATTTTTCACTTTCGCGCCCCTAGAGTCGCCGAAAGAGATTGAAGCCGAGCGAGCTTGGGAATCTATTGGGCGCCGATGAATCAGGATCTTATCGCGAAAGTTACGTCACTTGAAGAGAGCGGAGGATTGTTGTCCTCGGCTGCCGAGAATATGAAGACTTGGCTAGCGGGAGGTTTCCTGTCCGAGATTTCCGTGGCGAGTATTGGCGAGTTGCTCGATTCCGGTAATGCGGACGAGCTAAACAACCGCTTCTACCGTGAAATCGCTTTTGGGACGGGAGGCATGCGCGGCCGCACGATCGGCTTGACTGCCACGACTCTCGAGAAGGGAGATATGGATACAAGCGGTAGTCCCGCTCATCCAGGCGTGGGCTCCAACATGCTGAACGAGTACACTGTTGTTCGAGCGACTCTCGGCCTTTTCGCTTACGCTAAAGCGTATCACGATCGCGAAGGCATCAGTACGCCGCCGAAGTTCGTGATCGCTCATGATGTGCGTCATTTCTCGCGTTTCTTCTGCGAGCTTGCGGCATCTGTTTGGGCGAAGAAGGGGGGCGAAGCTTTCATTTACGAAGGTCCGCGCTCCACGCCTCAGCTTAGTTTTACGGTTCGTCACACGGGCGCTACTTGCGGTGTGGTGATCACTGCGAGCCACAACCCGCCGCACGACAATGGTTTTAAGGCGTACTTCTCGGATGGCGGACAAGTGGTTCCGCCAAACGATACTGGAATCATCGACCAGGTAAACGCGATGCCGCTCGATGGCTTGCAGGAATACATCGGGATCGATCTTTCGAAGGTGACCGTGCTCGGCCCAGAGCTCGATGAAGCGTACGCGCAGTGCGTGGCGAATTGCGTCATCGATCAGGACGTATTCAAAAAGGCGGACTTCAAGGCGGTGTTCACGCCGATCCACGGAACGGGTGCTGTCGCTACCTTGCCTGCTCTCAAGAAACTAGGTTTGGAAGCGCTCGTTGTGGAAGAGCAACGCGAATTCGATTCCAATTTCCCTACTGTAAAGTCGCCAAACCCGGAGAACTCAGAAGCGCTTGCGCTCGCCACGAAGCTCGCTGAAGAAAACGGTTGTGACGTGCTCATGGCGACCGATCCGGATGCGGACCGCATGGGTGTAGCCGTGAAGGGGCCGGATGGAAAGATGGTTTTACTCACCGGCAACCAGATCGGTTCCATCATGGCGGAATACCGTATCTCCAAGCTAAAGGAAATGGGCTGGATCCCGCAGAATGGCGGAGATAACTGCGCTCTCGTTAAGACCTTCGTCACCTCGCCACTGCAGGATACCATTGCGAAGAATCATGGTATCAAGGTTGTTAATACGCTAACTGGCTTCAAGTGGATCGGGGAAAAACTTCGTATCTACCAGGATGAAGCGTGTGAAAAGGGCGGGGTTGCCGATTACGACTCTCTCTCCTTGAAGGAGCGAGCTGACCTTCTGCAGAAGCACAGTACTTTCTACGTCTTTGGAGGTGAAGAAAGCTACGGCTATCTTCCAAACGATACTGTTCGTGATAAGGATGCCAATGCAGCGTGTGCGCTGTTCTGCGAAATCGCAGCGAGTTTGAAGCTGCAGGGAACTTCGATGCTCGAGTACCTCGACGCGATTTACCTGAAGAACGGTTACTTCTTGGAAGGGCTCGGCCAGCTCGTCTATGAAGGCGCTGCAGGTGCGGCGAAGATCGCTCGTATCCTCGAAACCTACCGTGCGGCGCCTCCATCGGAGTTCTTGGGGAGCAAGGTTGCCAAGTTTACAGACTTTGGTGTTGAGGATGTCTTCGATCCCGATGGCAAGGAGATTCCAAAGCAGGACCTCTACTTCGTTGAATTGGAAAATGGATACCGCTACGCAGTTCGTGGAAGTGGTACGGAGCCGAAGATCAAGTTCTACATTTTCGCGAAGGAAGACGTTTCTGGCGCGGATGAGCTCGAAGCGACCAAGGGAAAAACCAAGGCGACTTTGGAGGAGCTGAAGGAAGCCATCCTCGCTGATGCTAGCGAGCGTGCCGAAAGCTAGAGCTTTCTGGTTCTGATTCTCATTTTTAAAGACCGCTTCCGATGGGAGGCGGTCTTTTTTTACCGAAACCCTCAGGGGGTCTTTTTTGAGGTCGTCTTTCCTCTTTGCCAGGAAGGGGCGATCAATAGGGCTCGAGGATCGGCTTGCAGACCGGTTTCGCCGCGGTGGATCATGCCGACAAGTGTGTCGACCGCGGCTTCGCCGGTATGGTCGTTGTGTTGGCGCATGCCGCTCCAATCAGGATCGCTCTTACGCCATTCGAGTTGGATGAGGCCAATGTCTTCGGGGGCTTTGAGTTTTAGCTTTTCAAGCCAATGGGAGACGTCGTTGTAGAGGGTGAAGATGACATCTGGTTTCTGCTCTTCCATCCACTTCGAGAAGGCGGGGAAATCGTCATCCTCGGGGCCGTTTTGATAGAACGGCTCGAGGCGGGCATCTCGGTCGAGCCGCATTTGCCCGTAGAGGTAGCCGGAGCTAAAACGTCCTTCGACGAGTCGGTCGATGGTTTCGTCGAGCACTAGCCCTGGGCGTTTGTAGCCGAGTCGAAGCGCGTTTTCCACTGCTTGCAAGGCAAGTCCATGGTGGTCGACGGAAACGTAGGGCAGGGTCGGGTTGCGTGTGCGCACTCCAGTTACCACTAGTGGGAGGGCGTCAGCGACTGGAAGAAGCTTTTCTGGGAACTGGCAATCGTGCATGAGTCCCACGGCGAGTGCCCCTTTGATTCCTCGAGCGAGCATGATCGATTTTAATCGACGTGCCTTGAGGTCCGGATCGTTCATCCAGAAATAGTCGATTCGGTAGCCCAATGAGTCTGCTCGCTGCTCGATGCCTTCCACGTACTCCGGAATGGTGGGGTGGTTTTTCAGAGAATCAGCTTCGGAGTGCGCGTTTACGAGGGCTATGGTAGCGCGGTAACTATCTCGATTTCGAATCTGCGACAGCAATTGGCCGAGGGCTGGATTCAATTGATAGCCAAGGCGATCCGCAGTGGCACGGATTTTCTCCTTCATCGCAGTCGAGACTTCGGGACTGTTACGAAGGGCGAGCGACACGGTCGCTTTGGAGACTCCTACCTCCGCGGCGATGGTGCTCATCGAGACTTTTGAGGGCATTTCTGACAAGGGGCTTGAGTTAAGCGCTGCTCATGGGGCAGCCGCTACACGAGAACGGTTTAACGGTTAAGGAATCGGTATCTTTTGCAACCCAAATGAAGCGAGTAAACCTCTTTTCATGAAGTTTTCTATTGGCCTCGATTTTGGAACGAACTCAGTGCGCTGTTTGATTGTGAGAACGGACGGTGAGGGTGAAGTTTCCTCAGCTGTTGTTAATTACCCCTCTGGTCACCAAGGTATCCTTTTAGATTCGAGCGACCACCATCTCGCTCGCCAAAGTCCTGCGGATTACTTGAGCTCGCTTGAGAAGGCGACGATTGATGCGATTGCGGCCGCTCGTGAGACTTATCCGGATTTTGATCCAGCGAATGTGATCGGTATCGGAGTTGACACTACTGGATCGAGTCCAATGCCGGTGGACGAAAAGAATCAGGCCTTGGCTGAGTATCCAAAATGGAAGGACAATCTCGCTGCTCAATGTTGGCTGTGGAAGGATCACACATCGTACGAAGAAGCGGCAAAAATTACAGAGATAGCGGGCAAGGAGCGTCCTCAGTATCTGGCAAAGTGTGGCGACACCTATTCTTCTGAGTGGTGGTGGAGTAAGATCTGGCATTGTTTGAACGTGGCTCCGGAGGTGTTCGATGCTGCTTACTCTTGGGTCGAAATCGCGGATTGGATTCCCTCGCAACTCGCCGGGGTGAGTGATCCGAAGCAAGTTAAGCGTGGTGTTTGCGCGGCTGGACATAAGGCGTTTTACGCGGATGAATGGGGCGGACTGCCGGACAAGGAGTTTCTTGCAATGCTTGACCCAAAGATCGCGGATCTGAGTGACCGGCTGTATGCAAAAGCTCATGACGCGTCTGAAACTGCGGGAACGCTTTCGGCAGAGTGGGCGACGCGTCTTGGTTTGCCAGAGGGCATACCGCTGGCAATCGGAGAGTTCGATGTTCACTACGGCGCGATCGGCTGTGGCGTAGAAGAGGGTACTTTGGTTAAGGTTATCGGAACTTCGACTTGCGACTGCGCGGTTGTGAAGGCGAGTGGCGATGTGCCGGACGTCCCCGGGATTTGCGGCATTGTTCGCGGTTCGATTTTGCCAGGTTACTTCGGTGTCGAAGCTGGACAGTCTGCGGTGGGCGATCTTTTCAAGTGGTGGGTAGAGGGCGTGTGCCAAGGTGATGATGCGACGCATATTGAACTCACCGAGGAGGCCGCTAAGCTTTCTCCCGGGCAGAGTGGCTTGCTCGCCCTCGACTGGAACAACGGAAACCGAACGATCCTTGTTGACCAGCGACTCACTGGCTTGGTGCTTGGTCAGACTCTTCACACGAGCCGTGCCGAAATCTACCGTGCTTTGATTGAAGCCACCGCGTTTGGCGCTCGTATGATCCTTGAGCGTATCAGCGAATATGGAATTGCGGTAGACAAAATCGTTTGTGCCGGCGGTATTGCGGAAAAGAACGCGATGCTGATGCAGATCTACGCTGACATTACGGGTCGCGAAATGCGTGTGTCGGCTTCCTCGCAAGCGTGCGCCCTTGGAGCCGCGATCGGTGCGGCAGTTGTCGCGGGAGCCGAGGCCGGCGGGTTCGACGACTTTGAATCGGCTCAAAGCGCTATGGTTGGCGTTAAACCTGATTGCTACAAGCCAGACCCAGAACGCCATGCTCAGTACAACAGACTTTTTGCCTTGTATAAGAAAGTTCACGACAACTTTGGCGGCGTTGAAGCCGTGGACCTTGCCCCGGTAATGAAGGAGTTGCTGGATATCAAAGAAGGCAAATAAGCGAAAATCCTATCTCCTCAATACCCTCAGAAATAGTAAATGAAATCAGCATTTGAGACAAAAGAAGTCTGGTTGGTTGTTGGTAGCCAGCACCTTTATGGACCAGAAACACTTAAGCAGGTCGAAGCCGACTCTAAGGTCGTAGCCGAGTCTCTCGATTCGGACGCGAATGTCCCTGTTAAGGTTGTTTTTAAGGCACTGGTAACTACTCCAGATGAGATCAAGAAGGTTTGCTTGGAGGCCAACAACGCTTCTCAGTGCGTAGGCCTCACCCTTTGGATGCATACGTTTTCTCCATCCAAGATGTGGATACGCGGGTTGAATGCTCTCAAGAAACCGTTCTGTCATCTTCACACCCAGTACGCTCGCGACTTGCCATGGTCGTCGATCGATATGGACTATATGAACTTGCACCAGTCCGCGCACGGTGGTCGTGAGTTCGGGCACATTTGCGCTCGTCTTCAAAAGGAGCGTGCGGTGATCGTAGGTCACTGGGAAGATCCGAACGTGCGTGCAAAATTCGCTCGCTGGACTCGTGTCGCAGGAGCTTGGGCTGCTAGTCAGGAGCTGAAGGTTGTTCGTTTTGGCGACAACATGCGCCAAGTCGCGGTGACCGATGGTGACAAGGTTGAAGCTGAATCAGTATTTGGATACAGCGTAAACACGCACGGTGTGGGCGATCTCGTCGAAGTGATCAACGGAATCGGCGATGCGGAGATCGACGCCCTTTGCGGGCAGTACGCTGATGAGTACGAGCTTTCTTCTAAATTGGTTGATGGCGGTGAGTTACGCGCTTCGCTTCGTGAGTCTGCTCGTATCGAGCTTGGTCTGCGTTCCTTTTTGGAGGCGGGTGATTTCGGCGCGTTTACGGACACGTTTGAAGACTTGCACGGCATGGTGCAGTTGCCGGGCCTTCCTGTTCAGCGTTTGATGGCTGATGGTTATGGTTTCGGTGGTGAAGGCGATTGGAAGACTGCTGCTCTGGTTCGTACGATGAAGGTGATGGCTAGCGGAGCGGATGAGGGAACTTCCTTCATGGAAGACTACACCTATCACTTCAATCCAGCCGGTAACCGTTGCCTGGGCGCTCACATGCTTGAGATCTGCCCATCGATTGCAGATGCTAAGCCTTCTTGTGAGATTCACCCGCTTGGTATCGGTGGAAAAGCTGATCCTGTGCGTCTCGTTTTTAATGGTAAGTCGGGGCCTGCAATCAACGCATCGGTGGTGGATATGGGGAACCGTTTCCGTCTGCTCGTGAACAAGGTGAACGCGATGCCGCCTGAGCAAGACCTTCCGAAGCTCCCTGTGGCACGTGTCCTCTGGGAAGTGCTGCCGAATCTTGAGGATGGCGCTGCTGCTTGGATCTACGCTGGGGGCGCTCACCACACCGGTTTTAGCTACACGGTGAATGCGAACGATATGGAGATGTTTGCGGCTATGGCAGGTATTGAATATTTGCTGATCGACGAAGATACCAAGCTTCGTGAGTTTAAGAACGAGATTCGCTGGAACAATGCGGCTTACGGTCTTAAAGGTCTGTAATTGCTTATGAATTACAAAGACATCAGGGAAGAGTGCGTTGCGGCGAACAAGGAGCTGCAATCACTTGGACTTATCGATATCACTTTCGGAAACGTTAGCGTGCTGGATCCAGCCGCTGGCGTTTTCGCCATTAAACCGAGCGGCGTTCCGTACGACGCTTTGACTCCTGAGCAGATGGTCTTGCTCGATCTCGAGGGTAAGGTAGTGGAGGGCGATCTTCGCCCATCTTCGGATGAGCCGACGCATCGGCGTCTTTTCATCGAGCTGGGCGATAAAGGAATTACTTCCGTGGTGCATACGCATTCTCGCAATGCGGTCGGATTCGCTCAGGCGGAGCGGAGTATCCCTTGTTTGGGTACGACTCATTGCGACTACTTTCGCGGTCCCGTTCCGGTGACTCGTGCGATGACTGTGGAAGAGGTGGAAGGAGCTTACGAGTGGGAAACTGGAAACGTGATTGTCGAGTTGTTTTCTGAAGTGAATCCCCTGGAGGTTACCGCAGCTCTGGTTCGCAACCACGGTCCCTTCGTTTGGGGCAAGAACGGGGCCAAGGCAGTTGAGACCGCGTTTGCTCTAGAGATCGTAGCCGATATGGCGGCGAAGACTCTGGCCCTTAATCCCGAAGCGGCAGGAGCTCCCGCTCATTTGTTGAAAAAGCACTACGACCGCAAGCACGGTCCGGGCGCTTATTACGGGCAGAAATAGTTTGTCTGCCTTCGAATCCCTGTACCCCTAAAATGAAAATAGCTAAATCTGTTCTATTGGTATTGGTGGCGACTTGTATCGCCGCTCTGACAAAAGCTGAAACCGAAAAGGGTTCTATCAGCTTCGCTCCATACGGGAAGGTAGATGGTAAGGATGTTAACCTCTACACGCTCAGTTATGGCGACCTGACGGTCGATATCACAAACTACGGTGGCATCATTACCCGTATCCTCGTTCCGGATCGGAATGGGGCGATGGGTGATGTGGCCCTTGGTTACAACTCTGTCTACGAGTACATCGAGGAGACTCCGTATTTTGGGGCCCTGATCGGTCGTTACGGGAATCGTATCGCGAATGGCCAGTTTAAGCTGAACGGAAAAACCTACAAGTTGGCGAAGAACAATAACCCAGGTGGGATTGGCTGCAATCTTCACGGGGGCGATAAGGGCTTTGACAAGGTGGTTTGGGAGGCGGAAACCTACTTCGAAGGCGGATTGCCAAGCTTGAAGCTTAGCTACTTGAGTGTCGACGGGGAGGAAGGGTTTCCTGGAAACTTGAAGGTCGAAGTTACGTATTCGCTAACCAAGGACGCTGGAATCCAGATGGATTATTCTGCCACTACGGATAAGGCGACGCCGGTGAATCTGACCAACCACAACTACTTCAATCTCCGTGGCGAAGGGGCGGGTTCGATCAATGGTCACGTGATGCAGATTTATGCGTCAAACTACACTCCGGTTGGCGCTGACTTAATTCCAACGGGAGATATTGCCTCTGTTGCTGGTACGCCATTCGACTTTACCAGTCCTGTGGCGATTGGCGAGCGTGTGGAGGATGAGCATGAGCAGTTGGCTTTTGGCGGCGGGTACGACCATAATTGGGTGCTCGATAACCAAGATGGCGATATGGCCTTGGCCGCAAGTGTCTACGAGCCGAGCTCGGGGCGAGTGCTGGAGGTTTGGACCGAAGAGCCAGGGCTACAGTTTTACGGTGGTAACTTCCTCGATGGAAGCATTGTAGGGAAGAGTGGTCGCGCGTACGAACATCGCGATGGCTTCTGTTTAGAGTCTCAGCATTATCCGGATTCGCCTAACCAGAAGAACTTTCCAAGTACGATCTTGAAGCCGGGTGAGGTTTACGAGACGTCGACCGTTTACAAGTTCAAGACGAGGTAGCGTTTGAGGAGGCGTGGGACGGTGCCCACGCTCTACCTCTAAAAAGTAGGAGTTACTTTTTCTCCCAAACGGTTACTTCAGCTACGTTGTGGTCGAAGGTGCGAGCCGTTTTGCGGAGCACGTATTCGACATCTCGGGAGTTTCCGAGTTGTTTGAAGTTGGCTGAAAGGATGCGGTCAAACGCGTCGCGGGTCGTGACGTTTTCGCCATCGACTTTGAACCCTCCGAGCCAGTTCTCTTGCTCTGTGATGTTCGTTTGCCAGTCGTAGGTCGAAGAGATCACGAGGAGACCTTTTTCGTTGAGGCGGTCATGTACCGACTTCAGGAACTTCTCCGGGCTGTAGGTCCTCTCGAGCAGTGTATCGAGTAGGATCAGATCGTAGCCGGAGTATATCTCTTTTAGGTTGGAGAGGTCGCCCTGCATGAAGTCGACGTTGTCTCGGACGCAGTCTAGACCAAGCTCCTGTAGGTTGGCTTGGTGGAATGAGACGATCTCACCTTCCTCTGGCAGGACGTACTGGGTGTAGCCTTTGTCTTTCATCTGCACGCCGATACGGATCATGCGAGCGGTGAAGTCGATGCCAGTGACGTGTTCGTATCCAGCGGCGAGTTCGAAGGCGGAGCGACCTGTTTTGCAGCCGAGAGCGAGGGCTTTCCCGCGTGTGCGTTTGGTGGCGAGATCGAGGCAGATTTGGGCGATCTTTTCGGGATAGTTGGCGACTCCGAAGTACTCTTTTCCGTAATTGAATTCGCAGTACGGAATGACTTCAGGGTCTGTTTCCCAGGAATCGTCTGGGATTTCGACTGGAGCTTCGCTCACGATGTAGCGGAAGCCGGCGTGCTGATAAAAGTGACGACGGAACGCGTAGCGCGAATCGCGCATTAATTCGTTGCCGGTAGATATCCAGGAGCCGCCTTTGATCATGTTGTGTTTTGTGTCGAAGGTCGGAGTTGAGAAATCGTCGTAGAGCGGGTGGATCTCGAATCCAGCGTATCCGCGAATGGGTGTCTCAGTGTGCTGCCAGACGTTGCCAACAACATCATAGAAACCGTGCTTAAATTCATGAGTGTCGACAGGAACGGAAGACGCAGGTCCTTCTAAATTGAGATTGCCGGGGACTTGTTCCCATTCTGGAGCGTCAGGGAGTGCGACGTAGTCTAGGAGTCGATACCATTCTTCTTCCGTGGGAAGGCGAACTGGTTGGCCGGTTTTTTCCGCTTTCCAATTACAGAAAGCTTTCGCCTCTAAGTAGTTTGTTTCTGCAGGCCACGACCAAGGCATGTCGATTTGATCGAGCATGGTGCGGAATTTATAGGATCCATCCTCTTGGGGGAGCCAGAAGCGAGGGCAGGTTGCCTTTTCGTAGCTTACCCAGTTCCAGCCTTCTTCGGTCCAATAGCTTTGAGTGGAGTAGCCTCCGTCTTCGACGAACTCTAGAAACTCTTTGTTGGATACGAGGTACTTGCTTGCGGAGAAATGTGTGATGTCTTTCGAGTAGCTTCCGTATTCGTTATCCCAGCCGTAGTACGCGTCTTCACGGGATTTGCCGAGCTTTACTTCTCCGGCGGGAACTTCGATCAAGCTGTTTGAAACGGGTGAGGTGTCTTCGGAGCTCGGCTGCCAAAGCGGATGTTGACTGTCCAGCTGCTCGAGCGGTAATTGGCGAATCAATACGGAGCTGGTTTCGAGGTGAATTCGTTCGTGCTCTATCCCCATCATGATTGGCCAGAATGGGCTCTCCCAGCTGATCGGCAGATTGACAGGAAGTTCGGTAATGAGGTTGTCGATACAGTCTCGGACTTGGCTGCGATATTCGCGAACTGCTTCAGGATCGGGCCATTCGTAGTGCGCCTCATTGAGATCGTCCCATGACATCTCGTCGACGCCGATGGCGAATATGGATTCGAATTTGGGGTTGATGCGGTCGACTAGCTTGGCGAGGACCAGCTTGTTCATGAAGAAGGTAGCGGTGTGGCCGTAATAGAAAATGAGCGGGTGGCGCAGGGCGTCGGCTCGGGTGGTATAGGCTACCTTTTTTATCATTGGCTCGAAGAGAGCCTCGTAGGCATCGTATGTTTGGTGAAAGTAGCGGCGGATTTCTTCGCGTTTTTCTTCAGGGTCTCCCTCGGAAAGGTTGAGGGTGTAAGGTGTTTTGATCTCCGAGGTAAGTGAGTCAGTTATCATAGGGTTCTGCTGGTTGGAGTTGTCCTAGGGGTACGAGCAAGGGAGGCGAGTGGCTGCACGCGAATAGTGCTGGCACCGAATTGTGACAGACGGGAGTGCCTAGCTTAGGCAGCTTTGGTCGCGATACAAGGTCGCGCCCCACATTCTATAATTGGGAATGGGGAGGATTAGAAATCGCTTTCGATTTCGGGGATCTTGTTGTCGGTGCGCAGGACGGTGACGGGAACCTTGTTCTTGATGGCAAGGTTTTGCTCCTTGAGGAAGCGGGCTCCCACGGCTTCGCAGGCTTCGCCTACTGTCTTGCAGGGGTGCTTGCGGCCTTTTTTGGAAATGTTGTATTCGTAAGTGGCGCGGATGAGGCGATCCATGGTTTCGCCTACCGGATCGTCTTCAGGGATCTGGGCGACCCAGCCGACGTAGTCTTCGTCGGGGATGGTGCCTCGTGGGTCGGATACGACGATGACGAACTGCTTTTTGACTGTCGGCTCCTTGTTAGCCTTTTCCGCTTCTGCCTCTGCCGCAGCCTGCTCCTCGATTTGCTTGAGCACGGTTTGAATCATGTCGGGCTCGAAGTTGTTATTGGAGAGGACTTCGTGAATCAGTTCTACGGAAACTTTTGGCATGGTAGGAATTGGGATTTTTTTTACTCGTATCGTGGTACGCGCTCTGCTGGCGTTTGAGCGGACAAGCTTCTCAGATTCCTCCTCCTCCCACACCATGCAAGAAGATATTTTCGACATCGTTGATGAAAACGATCAAGTCGTAGGCCAAGCGACGCGTTCCGAGGCTCACGCTAAAAAGCTGCGGCACCGAGCGGTGCATGTGCTCATCTTTAATGAAGAAGGGGAGATCTTCCTCCAAAAACGGTCGAAGAACAAGGACACTTGGCCGGGGGCTTGGGACTCGTCTTGCTCGGGGCACGTGGACGCGGGCGAGGATTATTTGACTGCGGCTCACAGGGAGCTCGAAGAGGAGCTCGGCTACAAGCCGGAGAACGAGTTGGAGATGCTATTCAAGTTGCTGCCTTGCGAGGATACTGGGGAGGAGTTTATCCACGTTTATCGCGTTAGCGGGAACGGACCCTTTCGTTTGAACCACGATGAAATCGAGATCGGGGAGTGGAAGCCGATTTCGAAGTTACTGGAGGGGGTCGACTTCACTCCCATGCGCTACTCGAGCGCTCTCCGTTTGATTTTGGTGCGGCTGCAGGCCTTGCAGCTGCTTCCTGCGAACAGTTTGAACCAATAATCGAAGAATGGCTGATATCCATCCGACTGCTATTGTTTCCTCCGAGGCGAAGATCGCTCCAGACGTCGTTATCGGCGCCTACGCAATTGTTGAGGGTTCCGTTGAAATCGGAGCTGGTTCGCGCCTCGAGTCGCATTCCATCGTCAAAGAAGGGGCTAGATTGGGAGAGGGCGTTACGATCGGAAACTTCGCGGTGATCTCGGGGTTGCCTCAGGACCTGAGCTTTGACGCCTCTACCCCTACGATTGCCCGAATAGGAAAGGGGACCACGGTGCGGGAAGGCGTGACGGTCAACCGAGCCACCAAGGAAGGGAAAGAGACGGTGGTCGGTGAGGATTGCTTTTTGATGGCGGAGGCTCACGTGGGCCATGATTGCCAGGTCGGCTCGAATGTGGTGATTGGCAATTCCAGCTTGTTGGGCGGACATGTTTTCGTGGGTGATCGCACTTTCATCGGTGGAGGCGCGGCTGTGCACCAGTTTTGCAGAGTAGGAGAGGGCGTGATGTTTGGCGGCCAGTCGACGACGACGATGGACGTGGCTCCGTTTACCATGTTCGCCGAGCGTAACGCTTTGTTTGGGCTGAATCTGGTAGGATTGCGCAGGCGAGGATTCTCTCGCGATACGATAGCGATGCTGCAACGTTGCTACCGTAGTGTTTTTATGGGGACCGGGAACGTGCGCCGCTTGGCTGAGGAGCTACTGGCCGGGGAGTATGGCGAACGAGAGGAGACGCGTCGCTTTTTGGAGTTTTTCGCAGGCGGAAGCCGAGGTTTCGCTAAACCTGGGCGTGGCGCCTAGAAGGGGCTTTCGATGAAGCGAATCGCGATTTGTTGTGGCGATCCTTCGGGCTTGGGGCCGGAGTTGATCGAAAGGTGTTTGCTCGAGAAACGTTATCCGGATGCGGCGTTCACTGCGTTTGGTCCAGCCCGCTGGGGTGCGCGGCTTGCGGCCAGCACGTTAAATGCGGTGGAGGCGGTGGCGCTTTCCGAGAAGGATTTCGAAGCTGGGAAACCTTGTCCGGAAGGGGCGCGGCTAGCGATCGCGGCTATGGAGGCCGCTGCTGCTTCGTGCGTCGGGGGGCGTGCCGATGCGGTGGTGACTGGACCGATTTCCAAGGCCTTGTGCGCGGATGTTGGATACGAATTTCCCGGCCAGACTGAGTTTTTCGCTGATCGTTGGGGAGGGGAGCCGACGATGGCATTTGTTGGCGAGCGCCTTAAGGTGTGTTTGGCCACCTGGCATATCCCGCTCGCTTCGGTGCCGGAAGCTTTGGATGAGCGGAGTTTCAAGCGAGGGATCCGCTCTGCAGCGCGTTTGGCTCAGCGTCTTGGGAATTGTTCCCCGCGTGTTCTTGTGTGCGGCTTGAATCCGCACGCGGGCGAGGGGGGCATTCTTGGTACGGAAGAGCGGGAGCGGCTGAACCCTTGGATTGAGGAGTTGCGAGACGAGCTTCCAGGCCGCATCGAGGATTGTATTCCAGGAGACACCGCTTTTGCCCGGGCGATGAAGGGAGAAGGCGATGTGGTGGTCGCTATGTATCATGACCAGGGCTTGGCTCCGTTTAAGGCGGTCGATTTTGACAGCGGCGTGAACGTGACTCTCGGGCTCAAGCATTTACGTGTTAGCCCGGACCACGGAACAGGATTCGAGATTGCAGGCACAGGCGTCGCAAGCCCCGGCAGCACTCACCATGCGATCCGACTTGCAAGTGAGATGAAGGGGGAGTCGGACTTGATTTTAGGCTGAGACCTGTCGATATTTCCGGACGTGTCTGAAGAAACAGCAGTTCAATTGCCCGAGGGAGTGCGGATTGGCGATGATCGTTTGATCTATTTGAGTGATCCGGCCGTGAAGAAGGTTTGCAAGCTCGCCGCCAAGGAAGATGGAAAGCCTTTCCTCCGAGTTGGGATAGCTGGCGGAGGCTGCAATGGCTTGTCGTACAAGATGAGGTTCGTCGAGAAGGCGAAAAAGGGCGATATCTTGGTTCCTTTTGGCGAGGCCAAGGTGATTGTCGACAGCAAGAGCGCTCTTTATCTTAAGGGAACGCAGCTTGATTATTCGGATGCCCTTATTTCTGGCGGTTTCAAGTTCAGCAATCCGAACGCCAGTTCTAGCTGTTCTTGCGGCGAGAGCTTCAGCGTCTAGTGGTATCTGCGGATTGTTGTCCGCTCAAAAACGTTTTGCTGCTTGGATTTCAAGAGTTTAGGCGTGAATATTGTTGAACATCTTGGGAAAGCCGCGATTAGATGGCTGCTCAAGTCGTTTTAATCGAAGAAATTATTTAATGCCAAAGCCAAGAGGTAGACGTAGACCCCCACGTAAATTAGACCCATTCGCCCAAATTCGGCGAAATCACCGTATCCGGGTGCCAAAGATCCGTGTCGTTGGACCGGACGGAAAACAGTACGGAGTCATGGATACGAAAGAGGCTTTGGAAGTGGCTCAAGGAGCGGGACTTGATCTCGTGGAAGTGGCTGCCCAAGCGAAGCCCCCTGTTTGCCGTATTATGGACTTCGGCAAGTATGTCTACGAGCAGCAGAAGAAGTCTAAGGACAACAAGTCGACCTCGAGCAAGGTGAAGGAAGTAAAGTTCCGTCCTCGCGTTGAGCAGCACGACTATGAGACCAAGCTTCGTCGGGCAGAGCTCTTCCTCTCGAAGGGCAATAAGCTCAAGCTCACTCTCTCTTTCCGTGGTCGTGAAATGTCTCACACGGAGATTGGCTTCGAGACGATTCGTCGAGCTATCGCTGATCTAGAGACGATGGGCCATGCGGACAATACGCCTAAGCTCGTTGGAAGAAACATCAACGTAATGGTCTCTCCACTACCGGCGAACAAGCGTAAGCCGAAGTTCCTTCGTGAAGATGACGACCACGATGAAATCGAAGCGACCGAGCACCACGACGAAGATCATGGTGACGAGGAGGAGTCTCACGATTAATCAGAGCGAAGCGAGGAGTAACCAAGCGCGTATATTTATAGATCAAGATTCTGATGCGAATTTTTAATCGAAGCGGCACGCTCTTCATTGGAGGCGTTGCCGCTTCTTTGTTTTTGATAGGCTGCCAATCTACGCAATCCTCTCGAGTGGAGGAGGTCGAGGAAGCCCCTGTGGCTTCGCCGCCGGTAGAGGTCGTGACTGAAGTTCCGAGCGAGCAGGATATCGTCCGTTCTGGCGATGCCGAGATGCGGGAACTTGAGGAGGACCTATTGCTGAGGAAGAAAACCGGGGACGAGAAGGCGCGATCTTTGAAGGCCATTGCCAAGCGTCTGAATGCGAAGTTGGAACGATTTCCGGAAGAGAAAGAGTGGAAGCTGAGCAAAGAGGGGCGGACTCTCGTTTTGAAGGAGAATAGCCGGATCGCTTTTCTAGATGGCATAAAGGTGTTTCTGGATCGGAGTTTAAAAAAATCCGGTGCCTATTGGAGTTTGGGAGAAAGCGATGAAAAGATCATTCTGGAGCCTGTTTTCGGAGTGTCTGCGACCGTTTCGCAAGTCAGCACTGTTGTAATCGATCCCGGACATGGAGGGTCGCAGGATGGAACCAAGAACGAGTCTCTTGGCGTTTTAGAGAAGGAGATGACTTTGGATGTTTCGCTGCGTCTGAGTGAGCACTTGGAAAAGGCGGGCTTCAAGGTTGTGCTAACGCGCTACGATGACCGGCTTGTGGGCTTGGACGATCGTGCAAAGATGGCGAACGGCCTGAAGGCGGATCTTTTTGTGAGCGTGCATTTTAACGCGGCGCTAAACAAGGAGGCGAAAGGGCTGGAAACGTATTTGCTGACTCCAGCCGGTGAGCCTTCGAGCTCGAGTAGTGAGCCGGGCGGCGACGTTGTGGCCTATCCTGGAAACCGCTTTGATGCGGCGAACTTCGAGTTGGCCTATCGTATTCAGAGTTCGCTTCTGGAGCGCTTAGGGAGGGAAGACCGCGGAGTGAAGAAAGCTCGTTTCCGAGTGTTGAAGTCCCTCGATTGCCCGGGAGTGTTGGCTGAGTGTGGCTTTGTTTCGAATCGAGACGAGGGCCTGCTGGTGAGCACCGCTGGCTACCGGGAGAGAGTGGCTCAAGCTCTGGCAGACGCCATTCTAGAATACGCTAAATCGAGCAAGGAGGAATCCTAGTCGTGGAGCTCAAATCGATCCTGTACGTCGGGCTTGGAAGTTTCGTGGGCGGGAGCCTGCGTTATGCAACGATCTGGTGGATCGACAAGAAGGCGTCAGGCGACTTTCCCTTGAGCGTATTGGCTGCTAATGTGGTTGGCTCGTTTCTGATCGGCCTTCTTCTTCCGATGTATTCGAAATTCGGATGGGGGCGGGATGCGGCAGTGCCTTTGTTTCTGTCCGTTGGGATGCTTGGCGGCTACACGACGTTTTCCACGTTTTCGTTACAGACGCTTCGCTTGCTGCAGAGTAGTCATTATGCCTTAGCTGGGTTGAATGCGGCAGCGAGCTTTGTCGCCTGCTTGCTCGCGGTCTTTTGTGGTTGGAAGTTGGGGCAGGCGATTTGGGGGTAGTGCGGTGCTTTAGCTCGCGTAAACGTGGTGTTGATCTTGCATCAAGTACGCGGGCTAAAGCACCGCGCTACGAAAAAGCCGCGTCCCAGAAACTGGATACGCGGCTTAGAGAAAGTGAAAGTCTGCTAGACTAGATCGAATCGATAATCTTATCGGCTAGACCGTACTCGATGGCTTCTTCAGCGCTCATGTAGAAGTCTCGATCCGTGTCGGTTTGGATCTTGTCGAGTGGCTGGCCGGATGCTTCGGAGAGGATGCGGTTGAGCTCTTCGCGAGTCTTTTCCATGTCTTGCGCGAAGATATGGATATCTACCGCAGGGCCTTGGAACTGACCGCCGATGAGTGGCTGGTGGATTAGTACCTTAGCGTGCGGATAGAGGAGACGGTTGCCCTTCTTTGGAGCTGAGAGGAGGATCGAGCCCATAGAGGCAGCGAGGCCGGTTACCACGACCGTGACTTCCGAGGAAATCAACTTGATTGTGTCGTAGATCGCGAGTCCAGCTGTCACAGAGCCGCCTGGAGTGTTGATGTAGAAAGTGATGTCCTTACCAGGGGCGTCTGCCTCGAGGTAGAGGAGCTTCTCGGTTACGTCCTTAGCGGATTCGTCGGAAACTTGACCCCAAAGGAAGATCTTACGCTCCTCGAGAAACTTCTTTTGAATCTGTGGGCCTACTGGGGAATCTTGTGTTTTGTCGTCTTTTTCGGGCATTTGATAAAATTGATATGTAGTTGTTGGTAGCCAACAAGCTGCGATTGGCAAGGAATTCGACGCGAAAGGCGAGAACTGAAGCTTCTGAAAGCACGTCTGCCAAAACAAAAAGACTGCAACAGCTTCTCGGAGGTTCCGGGGAAGCGGTTGCAGTCGAGAGTGTACGTAGATCGCGTAGCCTAGACCAAGCCGAGGATCATGCGACCTTCCTCGCTGATCATGCTCTGATCCCAAGCCGGTTCCCAGACGAGATCGACTTCAGCTTCGTCCACGCCCGGAACGAGCATAACTTTGCTGCGTGCGTCTTCTGCGATTGCGGGTCCCATGCCACAGCCAGGAGCTGTGAGAGTCATTGAAACAGTGACTTTGTTGGCACTGTTCTCCGTCGCCCCAACGACCATGGAGTAAACGAGTCCGAGATCCACGATGTTGACCGGGATTTCCGGGTCGTAGACATTGCGGAGCTGTTGCCAGATCGCTTCCTCGTCCGGAGTTTCGCCCGATGGTTCAGCAGCTTTGCTTTGCTGGGCGGCTTCTTCGGCTGCTGCGGCTTCAGCGGCGATATCGGAGCCGAGGGCATCCGCATCGCGACCATCGATACGGGCAAGCCCGTAGTCGGTCATCACTGTATAGCTGCCACCCAATTGCTGGGTGATATGCACCTTGGCGAGTGCGGGGAGCTGAATTGGCTCGCCGCTTGGGATTTGTACCGCCTCAACCTCGCGAGTGAGGCTGCGTTGCTGCTGGTCTTCAGTTTGCATGCTCATTTGTGACTAGTGATTCTCGTTGGGTCAGGCAATAACGAGATTACTTGGTCTGGCGCTTCTTGAATTTGCTCTGGATGATTTGACGGGCGTTTTCCGCAACTGTTTCACAGGAAATGCGCTCGAGGATTTCTTCGAAGAAACCGTAGACGATGAGTTCTTCTGCTTTCGCACGAGGGATACCGCGAGCGAGCATGTAGAAGATTTCGTCGTCTTCGATCTGGGATGTAGTGGCGCCGTGGCTACACTTTACATCATTGGCATCGATTTCGAGACCTGGAAGTGAGTTCGCTTCCGCTGTTCCGCTCAAGAGTAGATTGCGGTTGGTCTGGTAGGCGTCGGTTTGCTGAGCACCTGGATCAACCTTGATCAGTCCGGAGAAGATCGTGCGAGCGTTGTCGATGAGCGCGTTTTTGAAGAGCAAATCCGAAACCGCGTGAGGTGCGGAGTGCGTCTGCAGTGTACGCTGGTCGATTTCTTGCTCGTTGTCGGCAACGGCGAGAGAGAGCATTTCTACCTTTGAACCGGAACCCTTGATTTGGCCGTGGGTTTCGGAGCGGTAGCGACGGCAGCCAACATTCACGCTGATGGTCTTAACGTTGGAGTCCTTGCCAGCAATGTTGGAGTTGATCTGGAAGCCGAGAGTTTGCTCGTTGAAGTTTTGGAGCAAGGTGTAGTCGACGGTGGATCCGACGCCGGCGAAGATGTGGTTTACGCCACAAGAGAATGCAGCAGTGTCCTCCGTCGCTGAAAGGTTCGCTTCGACGAGCTTCACTTT
The DNA here is from genome assembly GCF_016595505.1 of Pelagicoccus mobilis. Lineage (GTDB taxonomy): Bacteria > Verrucomicrobiota > Verrucomicrobiia > Opitutales > Opitutaceae > Pelagicoccus > Pelagicoccus mobilis. Next base: position 86,556 of record NZ_JAENIL010000008.1, read on the forward strand.
TGCGAAATCCTCGGTGATGACGAGGGTGTGCGGGAAGATGGCTGAGCCGGCGTTGATGCTCCAGTTGTAGACGACGAACGCGTCTTCGATTTCTACGCCCTTAGGAACGTAGAGGAGGGCGCCGTTTTCCATGAAGGCTTGGTGGAGAGCAGCGAACTTCTCGGAACCAAGATCGGCCTCCTGCTTCATGAAGTAATCCTTCAGGAGGTCGCCATGTTTGGCTACCGCTTCCTTCAGGGGGGCCCAAATAACGCCCTTTTCCTCGAGCTCTGGAGAGAGTCGGTCAGCTTGGAGTGTTTGGTCGTCACCGAATACGAAGCGCCCTGAGAACTTTTCGATGAAGTTTGAGCGTTCTACGAGTGCAGCTGCATCACTGATGCTAGGCAGGGCTGCGAATCTCACGTCAGCCAACTCGAGTCCCTTGATCGTGGCGAAGCGCCACTCTTCGTCACGACGGGTCGGGTTGGCGAGGCTTTCGAACTTCTCGTAAGACTCTGTCTTGGCGTTCTTCCACCAAAAGGGAGCTGTATCCAAATCTTCGATATGACGAGCGAATGCTTCTCTAATCGGATTCTCCGCGTGGCTGCTTTCGCTCATAGGAGTGTTTTCTGTTAGTGAACTCACTTACTTTAGGTAAATAGATGTTAGGTATTTAGTCATTTAGGACTTATTGCTGCGTTATCCGACGGAGCCTTCCATTTCTAGTTCGATGAGGCGCTTGAGCTCGACGCTGTATTCCATCGGGAATTGGCGGGTGAGATCATTGACGAATCCGTTTACGCTCAAGCTCATTGCTTCACCTTCGCTTAGGCCGCGCTGCTGCATGTAGAAGATCTGTTCCGCGGAAACTTTGGATACGGATGCTTCGTGCTGCACAGCGTTCTTATTACCGCGAACGGTGATGGCTGGGTAAGTGTCGGTGCGGGAGTTCTCATTGATGAGAAGCGCGTCACACTCGGTGTTGTTCTTACAGCCTTTGAGATTCTTCGGCATGTGGACTTGGCCGCGGTAAGTAGAGCGACCTTCGCCAACGCTGATGGACTTGGAGATGATGTTGCTGGTGGTATTGTCCGCAGCGTGGATCATCTTGGCTCCGGTGTCTTGGTGTTGGCCATCGTTAGCGAGAGCGATGGAGAGAACTTCACCGCGAGCTTCCTTGCCCTTCAGGACAACGCCTGGGTATTTCATGGTGAGACGGCTGCCGATGTTGCAGTCGATCCACTTGACGGTAGCTCCTTCGTGAGCGATGGCACGCTTTGTAACGAGGTTGTATACGTTTGATGCCCAGTTCTGGACGGTAACGTACTCGATCTTGGCACCCGGCATCGCGACGAGCTCAACCACCGCAGAGTGGAGGGTGGCAGTGTCGAACTTCGGAGCGGTGCAACCTTCCATGTAGGTGACCTCGGAGCCTTCGTCAGCGATTATGAGAGTACGCTCGAACTGGCCGAAGTTTTCCGCGTTGATACGGAAGTAGGCTTGAAGTGGGTGGCTAACTTTTACGCCTGGTGGAACATAGATGAAGGAACCGCCAGAGAAACAAGCACTGTTGAGAGCGGAGAACTTGTTGTCGCCAGTTGGGATAACCTTGCCGAACCACTTCTTGAAAAGCTCTGGGTGTTTCATGAGACCCTCAGTAGAACCCATGAAGATGACGCCCTGCTTGCCGACGCTTTCCTTGATATTTGAGTACGCGGCTTCGGAGTCGAATTGAGCTTCAACACCAGCGAGGAACTTACGTTCGTTCTCTGGAATGCCGAGACGCTCAAACGTTTCCTTTACGTCGTCGGGTACGTCGTCCCAGCTCTTCTTCGCACGGTTGTCGCCGGCGAGGTAGTAGCGGATGACGTCGAAGTCGATGTTGTCGAGGTCCTTGGTTGCCCAATTGGTAGGCATTGGCTTGGACTCGAATACTTTGAGCGCACGCTTACGGAAATCGCGGATCCAGTCTGGTTCGCCTTTGACGTCGCAAATGTAATCAATTGTCTTCTCGGTGAGGCCAACACCTGCGTCGTACTTGTGCTCCTCTTGAAAGCGGAAATTCCCTTTCTCGCGATCGACTTCGATCTCTTCGTTTGGTGTAACCATGATTTGGGTACTTGGTTGAAGGTTTTAGGTACTGGGTGTTAGGAGGCGGCGACTTCGCCTGCTAGTTCCTTGACCCACTCGTAACCCTTGCTTTCGAGTTCGAGTGCGAGTTCCTTTGGACCGCTCTTTACGATGCGGCCGTCGTACATGACGTGAACGACGTCGGGTACGATGTAGTCGAGGAGGCGTTGGTAGTGAGTGATAACGAGTGCCCCGAGGTTTTCGCCACGCATAGAGTTAACGCCTTCAGCGACGATCTTGAGGGCGTCGATGTCGAGACCGGAGTCTGTTTCGTCGAGAACCGCGTACTTAGGCTCGAGCATTGCCATTTGAAGGATTTCGCAGCGCTTCTTTTCGCCGCCGGAGAAACCGTCGTTTACGGAGCGGGAGGTGAACTTGCGGTCGATCTTGAGCATGTCCATCTTCGCGTAGAGCGCCTTGTAGTAATCAGGAGCATTGAGCTCTTCGTCGTCTGGAAGGCGGGCATTGAGAGCGGCGCGGATGAAATTGGCGATAGTGACGCCTGGTATTTCCATCGGGTACTGGAAAGCGAGGAAGAGGCCTTCGCGAGAACGCTCGTCGGCTTCGAGTTCCATGATGTTTTCGCCGTCGATAATAACCTCACCGCTGGTGACTTCGTAGTCAGGGTGGCCAGCCATCGCTTTTGCGAGCGTGCTCTTACCGGTGCCGTTCGGACCCATGATAGCGTGTACTTCGCCCTTCGGTACAGTGAGGGAGAAGTCCTTTAGGATCTGCTTGTCGCCGATGCTTACGTTGAGGTTCTTGATTTCGAGTGTATTGCTCATGGCTTTTAAAATGATGAAAAAATTAGTGCTTATGAAGATTGTGCGGCTTTTCCGCGGAAGGTGATATCGATGGAGCTAACGTCGAATCCTTCTGGGAGAAGGTGAGTCAGCTTTGAGATGGTTTCAGGATCGAGTTGCACATCGTAGATGGTGCCGGACTCGTTGTCGTGAAAGTGAGCGTGCTCCGTTAGGTTAGGGCAGTAGCGAGTCGATTCGCGCTCGAGATGGACCTGTTTGACGAGGTCGCATTGTACGAGGGTATCGAGGCAGTTGTATACTGTTGCGAGTGAGATGGTAGGCATCTCGCTCTTCGCTCGGGCGAAGATTTCGTCAGCTGTCGGGTGATCACGCTTCGAGAGAATAGCATCGTAGACGATCTCACGTTGTCGCGTGGAACGAAGACCCGAAGCGGCTAGCTTCTGGTGTAGGATCTCTGCTCTGGCTTCGTTGTTCATGCGAAATAGGTTTCGTGTCTTCAGTCAGAAGGACGATTCAGCCCGTCTTCTTATTTAGAATAAATCTAAGTCGCAGTATCGAAATGGAATAATTCTAAATATCAAGTGAAAATTGGAATCGTTCCAAATAAAGGAGAAAAGGGTAATTGGTTCTCTTTGGTTACGCCAGTGGAGGACGGCGTTTAGCGATCCATTTGGAAAAAGGGCCGCCCCGTTTGAAAAATGGAATAAACAGGTTATACCTGTTTATTATGTCACCACAGTTTGAATTGAGCGAAGCGACGCTAGGTGAGTTGGAATCTCGCTTGGACGCTGAACACCCGACGATCGAGTCTGTTATCGAGGGATTGCTTGCAACCTCGGGAGGCCAGCTCGTTGGTGATCCATTTTATGCCTTCACTCAATCGAAGGTTTTCAGGGCCTTGAATACCGATGCTGATCGCTATTTAGCTCTTCTCTCCAAGTTGCATGAGATGCACGGACCAGATTTCCGCGATTTCATTGCGGCACAGAACTTAAAGCGTCGCTACTTTGGCAATTCCAAGGAAGAGGTCTGCTCAGCGTCTCAATACAATCAGGCCCGTGAAATTCCGAACTCCAAGTACTGGGCAATTATGAATATCGACAAGTCGACCAAGCGTCGATTTCTCAGGCGGCTGTTGATCTACATCGGTTATGAGGACGCGATGGTCGCTCACGTGCAGGAACTGATCAGCGGGCGTTGATGTTCGGCTCGCGAAAGGAGTTCTTATTGCAGGTTTTCTAGTTGCCTAGAGTTTTCTAATTGAATCGTTGAGTGAGGCCTCGCCGGCTTGTACGACTTGGCAGAGGACTCCCCGCAGTCGGTGCGGCTTGTTTTCGGGGAGATTGATCCATTTGATCGAATCTTTGCCGTGTCGCTCGTTCCACTTAGAGCAAGCGGTGTTGAAGACATCGGAAACTTCGAGGATCGCAGTGCCGACTTGGAGACGTTGGCCAACCGGCATGTTGGCTTCGGAGAAATCCATGTCGGCGACGATGTTATCGCCAGGGTAGGTCATACCGTCGGGATCGCGGCGGATAAGCTGGAGTACACGAGAACCGAGGATGCAAACCTGGATACGCGGATCGGGCTTGCCATCGTCGGTGTAGATCCAGGTCTTTCGTATCCAACGGTCACCTACGACACCTTTCTCGGGATCGAAACTAATCGTGGATACAAACTCACGCTCGCCCTCGTTCGGTCTAACGCATAGCGTGAGTATGGGGGCGTCGTTCTTAGGGGCGGCGAGGACCCAGTCTCGGCGGGCGTTTAGGAATTCGAGGGTGGCGTGTTGTGACATGCTTAATCGCGGCACAAGGCCGCTTCCCACAAAATTAGAGGCTGTGAATGGCGGCCCCGTCTACGGCGAGGCCGGCTTCCTTGATGGCTTCAGAAATGGTTGGGTGGGCGTGGACGGTGCGACCGAGGTCTTCCGCACTGCCACCGTACTCCATGTGGGTGACGATCTCAGAGATCATTTCACTGGCGCCTTTGGCCACGATGTGGCCACCGAGGATCTTGTCAGTTTCGGCACAGGCGATGATCTTAACAACGCCGTCGGTTGCATCAGACGCGATAGCACGACCGTTGGCCTGCAGTGGGAATTTACCTACCTTTATTGCGATGCCTTTTTCCTTGGCTTGAGCTTCGGTGAGACCGACTCCAGCTACTTCAGGTTCGGTGTAGATAACATTTGGAATAACGTCGTAATTCACGTGCCCTGCTTTACCGGCGATCATTTCAGCGAGGGCGACGCCTTCTTCTTCGGCCTTGTGCGCGAGCATTGGGCCACGAACGATGTCGCCGATCGCGAAGATACCGGCTGCTGAAGTTTTGAAGTGGTCGTCGATTTCGATGAAACCGCGTTGGTCTGGAGTAATGCCAACGGTCTCGAGTCCAAGCCCATCTGTGTACGGTTTGCGGCCGACTGCGACGAGGACCTTGTCTGCTGGAACGGCAATTTCCTTGCCCTTCTTTTCGGCGATGACGTTGAGCTTGCCGTCGATTTCCTTAGCCCCTGTTACTTTAGTCTTGGTGTGTATGGTGAGGCCTTGCTTCTTGAAGCTGCGCTCGAGGAGCTTGGAGATGTCGGTGTCGCAACCAGCAGCGATATTCGGGAGAAATTCAAGAACGGTCACGTTTGAACCGTAGCGGGCCCAGACAGAACCGAGCTCAAGACCGATCGCTCCGGCACCGATCACGACGAGATTTTCTGGGACGGAGTCAAATGCGATGGCTTGGTCGGAAGAAACTATGGTTTCGCCGTCTTGCTTGAGGAATGGCAGATCGACGACTGCAGAGCCGGTAGCGAGAATGATGTTGGTAGCGGAGAGTGCTTCCTTGTCGTCGACGGCGATCTTGCCTTCGCCGAGTAGCTTGCCGTGGCCTTCGAAACGAGTGATGCCGCGTTTTTTAACGAGCATATCGACGCCGCCGGTGAGCTGCTTCACGACCTTGTCTTTCTTGTCCATGACGGTCTTGAGGTTGAGAGAAACCTTTCCGTCGATTTCGACTCCAGCTGCTGCCGCATTGTGAGCGGCGAATTCGAATTGCTCGCTTGTGTGGAGGAGGGCTTTGCTTGGAATACAGCCAACGTTGAGGCAGGTGCCGCCGAGCGCCTTGCGTTTTTCGACAAGAGCGGTCTTCAGTCCGAGCTGGGCACAGCGGATAGCGGCAACGTAGCCCCCAGGGCCACCACCGATTACGGCTACATCGAATTGTGAGTCTGAATCTGACATGATTATTAAAGTGGAGAGTTTCTAAGACCAAGGGTCTTGATCGGAAAGGTATTTTTCGAGTCTGGGGAGAACTATGTTGAACCAAGCGTTCTCGAAATAGGAGTAAGCTTGGTCCCATTGTTCGCCTTCGCCCCAGCCCGTGTGAATGAGCGTGAGTCTTGTGGAATCTTCGTTGAGAGACTCGAAGCGGAGTTCAACAACGGTTTGCTGGTTGCGGACTTGGTCGAGGTGTGGCGGCGCGTTCCATGAAAAAGTGAAGCACTTAAGCGGTTCCTTGCGAAGGATTTTGCATCGCTCGGAACCGCGAAGGCCCGGTGGGGCGTCCATCATGAAGTAGATCTCGTATGGATCGCCCGGTTCAGTGCCGATCAGGCTGTTCTGTGAAAAGAAGTTTCGAACGCCTTCATCTGTTGTCCACACGTTCCAAACTCTGGCTACCGCTGCAGGGAGCGTGTATTCGCGTTGGAGCTTGCGGTCGTAGGGGGACATCGTGGGCGAGTGCGGCGTGCCCGGCGGTCACGCCCTACCTTTAGACTCCTAGGAGGAGGCGGGCTGGGTCTTCGAGGGCTTGCTTGACCTTGACGAGGAATGTTACGGCTTCCTTGCCGTCGACGATGCGGTGATCGTATGAGACGGCGAGGTACATCATTGGGCGAATCTCGACTTGTCCATTAACTGCGACAGGGCGGTCCTGGATCGTATGCATTCCGAGGATACCACTCTGAGGAGCGTTGAGAATCGGAGTGGAGAGCATGGAGCCGAAGATGCCACCGTTGGTGATGGTGAAAACCCCACCGGAGAGGTCGTCGATGCCGATCTTTCCTTCGCGAGCCTTTGTCGCGTAGTTGATGATCTCTTGCTCGATCTCAGCGAGGGATAGCTGGTCGCAGTTGCGTACCACTGGAACCATCAGGCCCTTTGGCGTGGAGACAGCGATGCCGATGTCGTAGAAGTGGTTCTGGACGATCTCGTTGCCGTCGATCTGGGCGTTGAGGCCTGGAACTTCCTGAAGGGCGTTGACGACTGCCTTCACGAAGAGGGACATGAAGCCGAGCTTGATGCCGTGCTTCTTAACGAAGGAGTCCTGATACTGAGCACGGAGCTTCTTGATCGCGGACATGTCTGCCTCGTTGAAAGTCGTGAGCATGGCCGCTTCTTGCTGAGCGGATACGAGACGCTCGGCGATCTTGGCGCGGAGCGGAGTCATGCGCTTGCGAGTGGTGCGTTCGCCTGCGGGGACTGCAGCGGCTGCTGGTTTCACTGGGGCTGGAGTCGCTGGCTTTGCTGGTTCTGCCGCTGGCATGCGGTTGGTGGGCTCTGCCTTGAGCATATCGCCCTTGGTAACTCGGCCGCCTTTGCCTGTACCGGTGACTGTTGCCGGATCGATGTTCTCTTCGGCGGCGATGCGACGAACGGCGGGAGAAATGGCGTCGGATTGCTCGGCTGGAACTTCGGCGGCTGCTGGAGCAGGTTCTTCTGCTGCAGGTGCGGCGGCTGGCGCTTTGCCACCTGCGGGGGCTTCAGCTGACTCGTCGATAGAGGCGATGATTGCTCCGATTTCCACTTCGTCTCCCTCTTCGGCGGAGAGGCTGATTACACCGGCTACTTCGGCGAGGCCTTCGGAGGTAATCTTATCTGTTTCGAGTTCGTAGAGGACTTGGTCCTTCTGGACGTAGTCTCCGTCCTTTACATTCCAGGCAGCGATGATGCCGGAGGTTATCGATTCGCCGAGGGCGGGTACTTTTACTTCTGTGGCCATTTCGGAAGGTGAGCGTGTGTAAGTGGAAAGTGGATGCGATGCGGAAATGGCCATCGAGGACGATGGCCGCTACCTTAATTTGAACTAGAGGGTGAAGGCGTCTTCGAGGAGTTGGGCGAGTTCCTTCTTGTGGAGGGCCATGACGCCAACGGCTGGTGACGCTGATTCACCGCGGCCTGCGTAAGCAGGTTTCTTGCCGAAGATCTCTTCAAGGCGTGGCGCGATGAAGGAGTAGGCTCCCATGTTTTGGGACTCTTCCTGGCACCAGACAATGTTGGTCGCCTTGCTGTATTTTTTTGCAATCTTATCGAGCTTGTCGGTGTTGAGTGGATACAGCTGTTCCACGCGTATGACTGCTGTCGACTTGTCCTTGAGCTCGGCCTGCTTCTTGCGAATGTCGTAGTAGACTTTGCCGGAGCAGAGAATGACGCGTTTGGTCTTGGAGGCGGTTGCTTGATCGTCGTCGAGGATCTCTTGGAAACTGCCGGACTCGAAGTCCTTCCAAGGGGATGCTGCGTCTTTGAGGCGGAGCATGGACTTCGGAGACATAATGACGAGAGGCTTGCGGAACTCGCGCATCATTTGGCGACGCAGCACGTGGAAGTACTGGGCGGAGTTGGTCATGTTGCAGAACTGGATATTGTCCTCGGCGCAGGCTTGGAGGAAGCGTTCGAGGCGGGCTGAGGAGTGCTCAGGGCCTTGACCTTCGTAGCCGTGCGGCAGGAGCATCACGAGACCGGAAACACGCCCCCACTTGGACTCGGAGGAGGCGATGAACTGGTCGATGATGACTTGGGCTCCGTTGGCGAAGTCACCGAACTGGGCTTCCCAGATGCAGAGCATGCGTGGGTAGTCGAGCGAGTAGCCGAAGTCGAAACCGAGGACTGCGGCTTCAGAAAGAAGAGAGTTGTAAACGCAGAAGCGGGCTTGGTCCTTCTCGATGTTAAGGAGTGGAACGTAGCGCTCGTCTGTCTGCACGTCGTGGATGACTGCGTGGCGGTGGCTGAATGTGCCGCGTTCGGAGTCCTGTCCGGAAAGGCGGACTGGAGTGCCTTGCTGGAGGAGGGTGCCGAAGGCGAGCGCTTCGCCGTAGCCCCAGTCGATCGGCTCGTTGTTTTCGAATGCGGTACGACGGCTGTCGAGGAAACGCTTGATCTTGCGGTTTGGCTTGATGTGAGTCGGAAGGCGAGTGAGGCCATTGACTACTGTAGCCAAATTTTCCCTACTGACGGATGTGTCGATTGGGTCGAAGCTGTATTTCGGCTGGAAGACAGCGTTGGAGCCGGCGAGGGCGCGCTTAACTTCGATCTGGGCTTCGGCCGACTTCTTTACGCGTTCTAGGGAGTTGGCGAGGGAGGTTTCGTACTCCTTTTGAATCTTGGCGATTTCTTCGGCGGAAAGTGTGCCGTCCTCGATGAGACGCTTGGTGAGGATTTCGCTGACCGGCGGGTGCTTCTTGATCTTGTCGTAAAGATCGGGATTGGTGAACATCGGCTCGTCGGATTCGTTGTGACCGTGCTTGCGGTAGCAATACATGTCGATCACAACGTCGGCACCGAATTTTTGGCGGTACTCGATGGCGAGCATAGTCACGTAAACGACTGCGATTGGATCATCGCCGTTTACGTGGAAAATGGGTGCTTCGATCATCTTGGCCACGTCCGTACAGTAGCGGGTGGAACGGGCTTCCTTGGGAGTCGTGGTGAAACCAATCTGATTGTTGACGATGATGTGGAGGGTACCGCCGGTGCGGTAGCCTGGAAGCTGGGAGGAATTGAGAACCTCGGTAACGAGACCTTGACCAGCGAAGGCGGCGTCACCGTGGACGAGGACAGGGAGCACCTTGTCGCGGTTGGTGTCGTTGAGGATGCGTTGGCGGGCTCGAGCCTTGCCTTCGACGACTGGATTTACGGCCTCAAGGTGAGATGGATTGGAGGCGAGTCGGATTTCGACGTAGTGGCCTTCCTTGGTTTCGATGACTTTCTCGTAACCAAGGTGGTACTTTACGTCGCCATCGCCGCCGACGGTGTCGGGGATGTACTCTTCGCCGAACTCTTCGAAAACGAACTCGTAGGATTTCTTGAGGGTGTTGGTGAGGACGTTTAGGCGGCCGCGGTGCGCCATGCCCATCACGACTTCCTTTATACCTAGGCGTCCGCAGTGCTCCAGAACGTTGTCGAGACAAGGGATGAGTGTTTCGCCGCCTTCGAGAGAGAAGCGCTTCTGGCCGGTGTAGCGGGTATGGAGAAAGCTCTCGAAAGACTCGGCTGCGAATACCTTGCGCAGGATGCGGGTCTTGATGAGGTCGGAGAAATCGATCTGGCCTTGCAGTGGCTCGATCTTCGACTGTACCCAACGGCGTGCCTCGGTGTTCTGCATGTGGATGTACTCGAATCCGATGCTGGAACAGTAGGTCTTTTGCAGGGCGTCGATGATGTCTCTGAGCTTTAGCGGCTGGCCGTCGAGGAAGTGACCAGAGTTGAAGGTGCTGTCGAGGTCGGCTTCGGACAGCCCGAACTCCTCTATGGCTAGATGTGGATTGGCTGGAACGAATTCGTCGAGCGGATTGATTTTGGCCTGAGTGTGGCCAAGGCTGCGATAGGCGTAGATGAGGCTCGAAACGTTCATCTGCTTGGCCGCGCTCGCGTCTGAATCGACGGAGGAAGTTCCCTTGGTGGCGGCTCTGCGCTTGGGGGCGGTTTGAAGGGCAAGCTCGAAGCCTTCGAAGAAAGCCTGCCATTTCTCATCTACTGAAGCGGGGTCCGCTTTCCACTTTTCGTAGTTGAGATCAATCAAGTCAGCGTTTGAACGCGTTGCGAATGTGACCATTCCTTATATTCCCTGTCTAGGTATGATGATGAGCCGTTGGTTAAGAAAGATAGACGGTTAAGCTTACCTAGGTAGAGAGTAAAGCAAAACGGGGCACATTTAAGGGCTGTTTATGCACCAAACTCGCGATTCATGAGCGATTTATGGCTTTTGCGATACTGAATTGCATAGCTGGTTGGTAATTATGCGGAAAAAACGCTTAACAAAGAGAAGCTTGCGGACGGGGCAGTCTGCGTTTGATTGGTGGGAAAATGATTGAAACGCAGATCAAGGAATCGCTGTTGAAGCTCCAGAGTTCGATCGATGGAGCGGATGGCGCAGGAATTAGGGAAAGTATGGCTGAGATCGATACGGCGCTGAAAGAGCACCGTCGGGAGATTGATGCTCAGTTGAAGCATTTTTTGAAGAACCGCAGCTATATAAAGGCGCTCATGTATTTGAATGGGGAGTCTGACATTCCGAAGGGGAAGTGCAGTGGTCGAAAGGACTTTTCTTAAGATGGGAAAGGGAAACAAGAGAGTCTCGACTGACGGCGGGGATGGATTGAGCTCCAATCCTTTTGGAGGGCTTGATTTGGGAGGCTTGCCGAGCGCTCCGGAAGCCTCGTCGCCTGTTCGGCCCGCTAAGGAGGAGAAGACTGCGAAGAAGAACCGCGGCCGTCTCGATGTGAAGTGCGAAAAGGCGGGGCGTGGTGGAAAGACCGTGACGGTGGTTTCCGGTTGGAAGGGGATCGCCAACGAGGAGAAACAAGTATTGGCGAAGTCGATACAAAAACGCTGTGGCGTCGGTGGAGCCGTGAAGAACGGCAACATCGAGATCCAGGGCGATAAGCGCGAGGAAGCGAAAGCCGTACTGGAGGATGCTGGCTTTCGCGTCGTGTTTGCTGGCGGGTGATTTGGACTTCGGCGGAGCGGCCGTCCCACCTAATCGAGCTTATTCGGAAACGGTTGCTGTCCGGAATGCTGACATAAGTTCTGTGGCGACGTCTGAGCGGTTCAGGGCGTAGAGGTGGATGCCCGGCAGTCCCATTTCGATGAGGTCCTGGATTTGCTCGGTTGCCCAGCGAATGCCGATTTGGCGGACGAGTTCTTTGTCTTCGCCAGCATTATTTAAATGGGACTCGAGTTCCTTGGGGAGGGATGCTCCGCACATGCTCGTAATGCGTTTGATCTGCTTGACCGAGAGCACCGGCATGATGCCAGGGATAACAGGAACTGAGATGTCGAGCTTGTCGGCTTCTTCGAGAAAGCGGTAGAGGTCGGCATTGTCGAAAAAGAGCTGGGTCGTTATGAATGAGGCGCCCGCGTCTACCTTTGTCTTGAGGTGACGCAGGTCCGTAGCGAGGTCGGGAGCCTCCGGGTGCTTTTCGGGATAGCCAGCGACTCCGATTGCGATGTCCGGGTGCAGTTCCTTGATGAAGGCGACGAGGTCCGACGCGTACGCAAATCCGTTTTCGGCGACCACAAAGGAGTCGGCGTCTTTCGGGGGGTCTCCACGAAGAGCCATGATATTGCGGTAGCCTGAGTCGTAGAGTCCGTTGATCGTTTCCGCGAGTTCGTCGCGGCTGGCTCCTACGCAAGTGAGGTGTGGCATGATGTTGAATTCATGCTCGTCGCGAAGGAGCTGGCAGGCTTGGGCCGAGCGATCGCGAGTGCTTCCTCCTGCTCCGTAGGTGACGGAGACGAAATCAGGCTGGTAAAAGGCAAGGTCATCGCCGGATTCGACGAGCTTTTCGAGCGCTTCTTCCGTTTTTGGGGGGAAGAACTCTACGGAAAGAAGTGGGTGATCGGCTGAAAATAGCTGGCTGATGGGAGTCTGGCTCATGTGAAAAGGGAAATTGGATTAGAAAATATCAACGTATCAGGATTTGTTGATATGATTTTTATGGGCTGTAGTTCAAGCAGAAATTGTAAAATGAGGGAGCTGTAGAGATGCGCAACCTCACGATCTGAAATTGGGGTTGGGGATGGCTTGCTAGGGCGGTCGAAGTTTTAGGGATTGCCAAGGAGGAGGGGGCGTCTTTGCGTGTGCGGTATGTCGACACAGCAAGTCATTAGCTTTAATTACACGCTTCGCAACAAGGCCGGTGAGGTTCTCGACCAGAGCCCAGAGGGGCGTCCGTTGGAATTTCTCTCCGGAGTGGGCCAGATCATCGAAGGCTTGGAAGAGCGTTTGGTTGGAATGGAAAGCGGTCAGAAGGAGGAGGTCATCGTGCGTCCTGAGAAGGGGTATGGCTTCCGTGACGAGGCTCAGATCGATGTGGTAAACATCGCTCAGCTTCCAGTGGACCAGGTGAAGGTTGGCGACTATTTCCAGGCTGGGCAGGATCGCCATTCACCGATCGTTCGCGTGGTGAAGGTAGAAGGCGATAATATCACTCTCGATGCCAACCATCCACTTGCGGGTGAGGATCTGGTATTTGATGTCGATGTTGTCGGAAAGCGTGAAGCGACTGAAGAAGAGCTTTCACACGGTCATGCTCACGGAGCAGGTGGCTGCTGTGGTGGTGGCGGCGGCGGCGGCTGCGGTTGCAGTGGCGAAGAAGCTCCTGCGGAGCCGGCGGCCGAAGAAGGCGGTTGCTGCGGTGGCGGCGAGCAAAGCCAAGGACAGAGTGGTGGTGGTTGCGGTTGTAGCCACTAATCCCGTCTAGATAGATTTTGAAAAAGAAAGGACCGCCCAATCGAGCGGTCCTTTTTTTGTAAATAGGTTGATCGGCCGTGCTGCCTTTAGCGGTTTAGTTGAAATCGACGAGCTCGACGTCGAAGACAAGGATGGAGTTTGGCGGGATGACTGGCGGGCTCCCGCGTAGGCCGTATGCGATCTTGGCTGGGATGATGAGTTTGCGCTTTTCACCCTTTTTCATGAGTAGAAAGGCTTCATCCCAACCGGAAATGACTCGTCCGTTGCCGACAGGGAACTCGATTGGCTTGTCGCGTTTGAAGGAGCTATCGAACTCTGTTCCGTCCAAGAGTGTTCCGCGGTAGTGGGCGCTGACCAGTTGACCTTTTTCGGGAGGAACGCCTTCGCCTTCCTTTTCCACGATGTAGTGAAGACCGCTCTCTGTGGATAACGCTTCGGGGAAGAGCTTTTTGATCTCCTCGACTTGGAAGCCATGGCTGAGAGTTGGCTCTTGGGATTCGAGATAGCGTACGCGTTCTTCCAGGTCGGAGACTTTCTGGTCGTTCTTGCCACATCCGGCAAGAAGGAGAAGGGCAGCAGCTGCGGCTGCAAAAGTGATTTTTGAAGTAATCTTCATTTGATTTTAGGGTGGTTGATAATTGAATTGGCAAGGTATCCGGAATGTCCGGACACGCTCAAGCCCTATGTCAGATTCGGAGTCCTCCAGTGCCAATTTCCAGTCTTCGCCTTTACGGCGGGCTGATGTGCGCTTCAGCAAGCACCCACGCGCAAAACGCTATTTAGCGAAGGTCGATCGGGAGGGGAACATCGTGTTGACCGTGCCAAAGCGCGGAACTCAGCGAGATGCCCTGGCGTTCGCGAATGACCATAGGGATTGGTTGTTCGAGGAGCAGCAAAAGGCTCGAGCAGCTTTGGTTGATCCGAAACGATTGAGAGGTCTTCAAAGAGGAGATCGGATTTGGTTTCGCGGCGAAAGGGTCGAGCTTTCGATCGAAAAGGATTGGGGCCGGCCCTTGCTTTGTTTTGCGGAGCGCAGGGTTTACATTGCGGACGAGGACATGGATTTGAGGCGACCGTTGAAGGGCTTTCTCAAGGAGATGGCTAAGCGGGAGTTTCCCGCTCTTGTGCAATCCTATGCCTCGAAGTTTGGCTTGGAGGTAAAGAAGGTGGTGATTCGCGATCAGAAGACACGGTGGGGGTCGTGCTCGACGAGTGGCACTATCTCGCTCAACTGGCGCCTCATACTGGCCAGCGAATCGACGCGTGACTACGTTATCATACATGAATTGATGCACATGAGACGTTTCGATCACTCTCCCGAGTTTTGGGCTCTGGTCGAGGAGGCTTGCCCTTCCTATCGCGAACATGAGCGTTGGTTGAAAAGGCATCAGGAAGAGCTCGCATGGTGAAGGTGCCGAAGTCAGCAAGATTCCCGGTAACCTTGTGATCTACAAAAGTGTATCGAGTGGTGAGACTGTCACTCCTCGGCAGGAATCAACTCCCTCCTCTTATGAATAATCACGTTCGAATTGTCGCTTATCTCCATATCGCATTTGGCGCGCTTTCTTTGCTGGCCGCGATTGTCACTTTTATCGCTCTTGGTGCAGTCGGTGGACTGGTGGTCGTGCAAGGGGAAATTGGGGCTGCCGGGATCCTAGGAGTCGTCGCGGTGTTTGTTGCGGGCTTGCTTTCGGTATTAGCGATTCCGGACCTGCTGGGAGGTTGGGCGCTTTTGGTAGGGAAACCTTGGGGACGACCGTTGGTGATTGTGATTAGTTTTCTAAGTTTGCTGAACATCCCCTTTGGCACGGTGGTGGGAATTTATTCTCTTTGGGCTTTGTTGCGGAAAGCGTAACGGAACCCGAGGCTTAATACCGCTCGGCAAAGAGCTTTGATCTTTTCGCTCTAAATAGTTGTGCCCGTTAGGGACAACGGGCTCTACCCTTCGGGGCTTGGGGGAAGAAAGAAAAAAACTCCGCGTCCAGCTGTGCAGCCGGAGGGCGGAGTTGTTCAAAGTCTCTTGGACTAGGAATTTGTGTCCGTAAAATAAATACGGAACTGATATTTAGATCATGCAGGCGGTTTCGCAGTCGGCATTGAGCATGAGGTACTCGTCGAGGCTAACCATCGATTCGGAAACGACGCGTGGCATGTAGTCGCCGCGGATGAGTCGGTTTTTAGCGTGCAAGATGATGTCGAGGACCGGGTCGATGCTAATGTGTGCGTAGCGTGGATCGTCGAGCTGGACCTTGATGTAGGTCTCCAGGTCTCTCAGTGTGAGTTGCGTGTCTATGCACAGTGTCATGGTTCCTCCTTATCTCTATGTTGCTTTGTGAATTTCGGGTTGGATTGATTTCCTTTCCCAGACTATCGTCTAAAAATCTAAATTTGTTAAGTCTGGGGACAGTTAAAGAACCGTGAAGTTCACTTTGTATCCATAATTTTGAGATTCTATTACAAGGCTTTTACGAATACATAGGGTAATATGGATTCACTTTTTGGGTACTTGTTAAAATTTTGCGAAGGAAGGTCCTCTGTACTCTGTTGGGGATGAGACTCGTAGGTGAGTCCGATTTTGTTCCATCTATATTTTGGAAAATGTTGTTTCGTCCGATGAGTAGGGTGCGCTAGCTTGAGAACGCTTATGACAGAATACCCCTACCAGATTTCCCCAGTTGAAATGAAGGCCGCTGCACTGAAGATGCCGGCTTCGCCGGAGATTTTTGTTAAGCTGGGGCGATTGCTTAAGGATAAGGACACGGAGATGTCTGATGTCCTTGGATTGGTTCAACGTGATCCGACGTTGGTGGCTCAGGTGTTTCGTATCGCTAACACGGCTTATTTCAATACTGGCGATCCGGTCGAAAATCTGGAGGAGGGAATTAACCGAATTGGCTTTCAGGAACTGCATCGGGTAATCGGCGTCGCTTCAATTTCCGGGGTCTTCAAGTATTGGAATTTAGCATACAAGGTAAGTGGGGATGTTATCTGGCATAACGCGCTGGCGACTGGATTGGCGATGGAGGAGCTAGCTGCCGTCAATGGAGAAGATCGAAGCGATGCATATACGGCTGGCGTCTTGAAGTCGCTGGGAAAGCTTCTGATCGACAATTGCGCAAAGACTCATTCGAAGCCGCCTATTTTCGATACGGATTCAGGAACGCCCGTGTTGATGTGGGAGGAGAGCGTGTTTGGAACGACGAATCCCAAGATGGCTGACTTCGTGATGGAATCTTGGAGCTTTCCGGAAATGCAGCTGGCCGCGATTCGTTTCCAGTATCAGCCCGAGTTGGCTCCGGAGGGAAGCCGATACGCCCGCATGCTGAATATCGCGAGCGGCATAGCCGAGAAGCTTGGCAAGCCTGTCCCCGGGGAGTCTAGTTATTGGGAAATGGAAGAGTCGGCTTTTGCGGAAGCGGGACTGGATGCAGGCGACATTAAAAGTGTAACTGGCCGGAGTTCGGAGAAACTTAAGCGACTCCTGAAAGCTCTTGGTGAGTAGGAGTTCTGCTTAGCAGCCTTTGCATTAGATTGAGCTGGATGCGTGGAGTCATCCAGCAAAGGCTGAAAGCGAGTGAATTGATATCCCGTGATGTGACTGGCATCTTAGGGATATGGAGATGGAGGATTTCCTGAACGAACTTCTCTCCCACGTACTTCCCTATTGCGGGGAGGAATGTGTTTTCTGGATCGAGATCGCACAAGACGCCTTGAAGCGTGAGAATTGTTTTCCGGTATACGAGTAACTGCTTTTTAAAACGAATCCCTTTCAGAGCCAATCGATCTATCAAGGCTGTGACATCTTCCAAATGAGGATAGCCTATGAACGGCAATTGGAGAATGCTGTTGTGCGATTCTTCTCTTATAGTTTTTAGGTCTTGGTCAGTTTGCGAATGGGATAGGTTTTGCAGCGAGTTCGAGAGAAGTTCGTCATCTCGTAAGAATAAAGCGGATACGATTCGGAGGATTTGGTGACGGTCCTTGGGGGCGATTCTCTCTACGAGTGCCCAATCGATCAATTTGAGGTTTCCAGTCTTTTCGTCCACGATCAGGTTTCCTGGATGTGGGTCGGCGTGTAGGAAAGATGCTTTCTCGGCTTTTTGAAAAAGAGGTTGTGCGATGAATACTTGAATGAGGCGGTTGGCGAGATGACGACGTTCTAGGCTTCGATTTGTGAAGGCTTCGGTTACTTTAACGCCTTCTTCGTAAGACATTGCGGTGATCGTGTCGGTACAGAGTTCAGGCGAGAGCTCTGGTATTTGGATTCCGGTTACGTTCGCGTATTCCGATTTCGCTTCCTTTAAGTTTTTCTGCTCGTTACTGAACTCGAGTTCTGGAAGTAGGTGGTCGCGAATGTCGGCGATGATTTCTGCAAGGTTTACTGATGATAATAGATCGAGTTCCTTGCTTTGATCTAGGTTCTGGATGAGTCCGTCCCATATTGACATCTCTTCCCAGAAGTATGCTCCGATATTGGGTTTGAGTACTTTGAAAACGCCTTCTCGTCGATGGTCTGACTCTGGGGGGATAAACGAGAAGCGAACGACTGCGGCAACGCTCGCTTCGGAGTGGATGAGCTCTTCGACCTGGATCGAGTAGCGTTCGATTTTCGAGCCGAGCTGATCGCGAATCGTTTTGAAGATGTAGGTGGGATCGACGTCGCGAATCGAGTTTTCGAGCTGGATGAGAGCTTCGCGAAGCTCCGGGGCCAGATTTCGGTTTCGGGAAACGACCTGCCCGAGCTTTTGGAGCGTAGGCATCTCCGAGAGGAATATGAGCAGGCGTTGTTGCGGAGTGAGGTCGAGGTCAGTCAGCAACTTCTCAAGCCTTGGGACAAGGCGGCTTGGGGAGAGGTGGTCTACGAAATAGCGGAAGGCGGAGCTGAGTACTGGTTTCCATTGTGCGTAGCATGATGGAAGCAGGTTTTCTACGTGGAGCAGCTGACAAGCGATGCGACCTAGCTCCTCGTCGTTTGCGTCTCTTTCCACTTTTCTCGCGAGAGAAGAGGAGAGTTTTTTGAGTGCTCGTTTTTTAGGGTAGTGCTCCGTCATCTAATCATTCTCCTGACGCCTTACGGCAGGAGAATGATATCCCAAGGAAATAGGTTCTCAAGGGAGACTAGCTGCCTCCTCGCTTTTAGAAGGAAACGTAATTGGCAAAGTAGAAGGTGTCCTAAAGGGGACTACTCCAATTCTGTATTGAAGTGGCCGCGGATGTTTTTGACAGCGTACTTGGTCAGCACGTTGCCCTTACTGCCTCTGCCTTTAACGAGGAGCTCGCCGAGGTCGTAATCGAACTCTTTGACGCGAGCGCTGCAGGTCGGGGTGAGGCGGACCTTGATAGGGCGGGTTTTGCCGTCGGGATTCGCTTTGAGGTAGTGAACCTTGGATCCTTTTGTTCCCTTGGTGAGGTCGTAAACCTTGTCGCGGGTAACGGCGTTGACGATGAAACGTTTCACGTAGCTGGCTCCGCGAGCGCCGTCGCGGTAGACCATGTCATAGATCGTGTCCTCGTCGCCTTTCTTCCAGAGAGCGACATGCAGGAGGTCTTTGCCGACGAAGACCTTGTCAGCGGCACGAGAAACTCGGAAGGTGCCGTCAGCAGAGAAGGCGATGAACTCGTCGAACTGGGAGGCGTCGCAGAGGAACTCGTCCTTTTTGAGAGAGAATCCGATGAATCCGTCCTCGCGGTTAATGAAGAGCTTTTGCTTCGGCAGGGCGACTTCAGTTGCCTTGATGGCGGTGAAGCTTTCGATACGCGTTTTGCGTTCGCGGCCTTTGCCGAACTTGTCCTTGAGCATCTCGAAGTAGTTGATCGTGAACTTAACGATCGTCTTGAGATTGCGCTTAGTGGCCCGCATTTCCTTCTCGGTCTTCTTGATTTCCTCGTTCGCCTTGAAGGAGTTGAACTTGGAGATGCGCTTGATGCGGATCTCGGTGAGGCGCGTGACGTCGTCGTCGGTGACTTCGCGCTTGAGCGTGTGCTTGAAAGGATCGAGTCCTTTATGGATCTCGGAAATGACCGCTTCCCAAGTCTCACACTCTTCGATGCGGCGGTAGATGCGCTCTTCGATGAAGATGCGTTCGAGCGAGTCGAAGTGCCATTTCTCCTCAAGCTCGGCGAGCTTGATCTCGAGTTCGCGGCGGAGGAGTTCCTTTACGTTGGTCGCGGAGCGGCGGAGGATTTCGCTGACGCCGATGAACTGTGGTGTATCATCTTGGATGATACAGGCGTTTGGAGCGACGGAAACTTGGCAGTCTGTGAAGACGTAGAGGGCGTCGATGGTTGCATCCGCGTCGGAGCCCGGTGGGAGAGTGATGAGGATCTCTGCCTTTTCGGAGGTATTGTCCTCGATTTTCTTGATCTTGATCTTGCCCTTGGAATTGGCGGACAGGATGGAGTCGATCAGCGAACCAGTGGTGCAACCAAATGGGATTTCGCGGATGGCGATCTGGTATTTTGAGATCTTCTCAAATACGGCGCGTACGAGGACGCGGCCGCCACGTAGGCCGTCGTTGTAGTTGGAGAAGTCGGCAATGCCACCTGTTTCGAAATCTGGATACAGCTCGAACTCTTCCTTGTTGAGGAAGGCGATAGCGGCGTCGATGATCTCGATGAAGTTGTGCGGGAGAATCTTACAAGCGAGTCCGACCGCGATACCCTCGGCTCCTTCGGTGAGGAGAAGCGGGAATTTGACGGGGAGGTGTATGGGCTCCTTGTTTCGGCCGTCGTAGGATTGTTGCCAGTGGGTTGTCTTGGGATTGAATACGACTTCGCGGGCGAAGGGGGAGAGGCGGGCTTCGATGTAACGAGCGGCAGCCGCGCCGTCGCCAGTGAGGGTGTTGCCCCAGTTCCCTTGGGTGTCGATGAGCAGGTTGCGCTGGCCCATGCCGACCATGGCGGAGTAGATGGAGGCATCGCCGTGCGGGTGGTAGCGCATGGAGTGGCCGACGACGTTGGCGACCTTGTTGTAGCGGCCGTCGTCGAGCTCCTTGAGGGAGTGCATGATGCGGCGCTGCACGGGCTTGAGACCGTCGAAGAGAGCGGGAACGGCACGGTCGAGGATGACGTAGGAAGCGTACTCGAGGAACCAGTTCTGGTAGGAGGTGGCGAGCGGGGCTTTGTCGTTGCCGGTGGTGTCGTGCTCGGCGTGGACGAGTTCAGTGGATGACTCGTCTTCTGGTTGTTCTTCGAAATCTAGTTGGTCTTGGGTGTCGTCGGACATGTGGAAAGAGGTGTTTAGGAGTTAGGTTTTTAGGGGGTAGGGATTGGCGAGGTGTTGTTCCTACAGCCTAATTCCCTACTGCCTAAGCGACCTAGGACGCTTCTTCGACGAGGTCTTTTTCGACGTGGAGGTTGTCGATGATGAACTCTTGGCGTTTTGGCGTGTTCTTGCCCATGTAGAAGGTGAGCAGCTCGTCGATGTTGTGGAGGTGGGCCATGGTGACGGGATCGAGCTTCATTTCGGGGCCGATGAAGGTGGCGAACTCGTCGGGGGAGGCTTCTCCGAGTCCCTTGAATCGGGTGATCTCGGCGGTTTTTCCTAGCTTGGTAAGGGCTTTGTCCTTCTCGGCCTCAGAGTAGCAGTAGACTGTCTTCTTCTTATTTCGCACGCGGAAGAGCGGGGTCTGCAAGATGTAGAGGTGCCCTTGGCGGACGAGATCAGGGAAGAACTGAAGGAAGAAGGTCAGCAGCAGCATGCGGATGTGCATGCCGTCGACATCGGCATCGGTGGCGATTACGACCTTGTTGTAACGGAGGTCGTCGAGGCCGTCTTCGATGTCGAGGGCGGACTGGAGGCAGTTGAACTCGTCGTTTTGGTAGACGATCTTCTTGCTGAGTCCGAAAGCGTTGAGTGGCTTACCCTTTAGGGAGAACACGGCCTGCGTGTTGACGTCGCGGGTCTTGGTGATGGAGCCGCCCGCGGAATCACCCTCCACGATGAAGAGCGTGGCTTCGTCGGCTTGCTTGTGCTTGGTGTTGAAGTGGGCCCGGCAGTCGCGGAGCTTTTTGTTGTGCAGGTTGACCTTCTTGGCCTTCTCGCGGGCGAGCTTGCGGATGCCGGAAAGCTCTTTGCGTTCCTTTTCGGAAGCGACGATCTTTTGCTGGATCGCCTTGGCGGTCTCCGGGTAGCGGTGCAAGTGGTCGTCGAGCTCCTTCTTGATGAAGGTGTTGACGAAGTTGCGGATCGACTGACCTTTGGGGGCGATGTTCTGAGAGCCGAGCTTGGTCTTGGTTTGGGACTCGAAGACGGGCTCTTGGACGCGTATTGAAATCGCGGATATGATGGAGGTGCGGACGTCGGCTGGGTCGTAGTTCTTGTTGAAGAACTCACGGATGGTTTTGACGATCGCCTCGCGGAAGGCGGCTTGGTGAGTGCCTCCCATGGTGGTGTGCTGGCCGTTTACGAAGGAGAAGTATTCCTCACCGTAGTGGGTGCCGTGGGTTATGGCGACCTCGATGTCGTCACCCTTGAGGTGGATGATCGGGTAGAGGATGTCGCCGGAAAGATTGTCCTGGAGGAGGTCTTTGAGGCCGTTCTCGGATTTGTAGATCTCGCCGTTGAGACTTAGAGTGAGGCCGGTGTTAAGGTAGGCGTAGTTCCAGAGCATGGCCTCGACGAACTCGAGGCGGTATTTGAAATTCTTGAAGACGGTACCGTCGGGGACGAATTCAACGTAGGTGCCGTTCTTTTCCTCTGTCTTTACTTTGCGGCTCTCGGTGACGAGTTCGCCGAGTTCGAAATCGGCCCGCTTGGTTTTGCCTTCGCGGAAGGCGGCGGCGGTGAAGGTTTGGGAGAGGAAATTGACTGCCTTGGTACCGACGCCGTTGAGGCCGACAGACTTTTGGAAGGTCTCGCTGTCGTACTTGGCTCCAGTATTAATCTCGGACACACAGTCGACGACTTTGCCGAGCGGGATGCCACGTCCGTAGTCCCGAACCGTGACGGTGTCGCCTTGTATGGTGACGTCGATACGCTTGCCGTGGCCGGAAGTGTGCTCGTCGATCGAGTTGTCGATGATCTCTTTGATCAGTACGTAAATGCCGTCGTCTGGGGAGGAGCCGTCTCCTAGCTTGCCGATGTACATGCCTGGACGCAGGCGGATGTGTTCACGGGGACTTAGGGATTTGATGCTCGACTCGGTGTAGTTCGATTCTGCCATCGGCGCAGATAGGAACGGGAGGCTAGGGCGAGATCAAGGGATTTTTCTGGAAGATTGGGGGATGGGGTGCTGTTCGCTATTGTGCCCGCTGGGACAGCGGGCGCTACCTCAAGTCTTTGACCATGGGGATGTCCTGCTCGTTTTCGGGGTCGAGGGAGCAGGCGGAACCGGCGTCGAACTGGAATCCTTGGCTGAGATAAAAGCCGACGGCTGAACCTGTTGGGGTGGTGTGAACGCAGAGTTGTTTAGCGCCAGATGCTTTGGCGGCGTCTTCGATCTCGAGATAGAGGGACTTGGCGATGCCGCTGAGGCGGTATTCGGCACTGACGTACATGGCGATGATCTGATCGACTCCTTCGTGAGCGTCGTGTTTGATCATGGCGATGCCTGTCATGGTGTCGCCGTCGTAGGCGCCGATCGCCTTCGCTCCGCCATCGAGCTCTTTTTTCCACCAGGAAATGAGTTTTTCCCAGAAGGCGGGATCGCTAGCGAATTCGACCGAATCGTCGTAGGCTTCCAAGTTTTGACCGGCCTTCCGGTACATTCGCTCCACGGATTCGGATCTGTCGATCTGGTGGACGGCTTCGAGGTCGGATTTGGAGAGCTTTTTGAGTTCGATTTGGGTCATGCAGGGATTCGGCGAAAGAAGAGGTGGCTTGCTCGGTGCTTGCAAGAAGATTAACCAAACGGTAACCGGGGCGCATGATTCTTCCGGTAGAAGACGAATTTAACGATGTATTGAGCAAAGCGCAAAAGGCGCAGGGAATTAGTACCGAGGTGCTGGCTGAGCGTTGCGGCGTTTCCGAAAGCCTGATTCGGGCGGCTCGCCGCGGAGAGTTTGACGAGAAGGCGGTATCCGCTCTGGGCGAGGAGTTGGGACTGAAGGTTGATGCCTTGCTGACTCTGGCAAAAGGGGAATGGCGGCCCAGCGACGTCGCTGAGATCGAGGGGTTCTCAATGGTGTGTAGCCCGTTCTACGATTGGCAGGTAAATGCGTTTTTGGTGTGGGAGGCAGTCTCGAAGCGCGCGGTGGTTTTTGACAGTGGAACGAAGGCGGAGCCCTTGATCGAAGAAATTGAGAGGCGAGGCTTGGAATTGGAAGCGATCATTGTGACGCACGCTCATTGGGATCACTTCGATGGGGCGCCCGAGCTCTTGAAGCGATGGCCGGAAGCCAAGGTTTTTCTAGGGGCGAAAGACGGGGAAATCTCAGTGCCGACGTTGGGAATGGAAGAGGGATTTTCCTACAAAATGGGAGCGATCGAGATCGAAGGTTTCGATACGCCGGGCCATACGGCGGGAGGCATGACGTTTATGGTGAAGGGGCTGGAGCGGCCGCTCGCGATTGTGGGCGACGCGCTTTTTGCCGGTTCGATGGGGGCGGCGAACACTTCCTATGCTGATGCGTTGAAGTCGCTGCAGAAGATCTTGTCGCTGCCTGAGGGGACCGTGCTCGCCCCGGGACATGGTCCGTTGACGACTGTGGGTGAGGAGCGAGAGATGAATTGTTTTGCTGCTTCATCCTTGCATTGGGATTCCTGCAAAAGCTAGATAGCGGCCATGTCTGACGCGAAGCGCACCCCTCTTTACGATTTCAATGTAGCCAATGGCGGGCGAATGGTGGATTTCGCTGGCTGGGAGATGCCGGTCCAATACCAGAGTATTGTGGAGGAGCACAAGGCCACTCGAGCTGCGGCGGGTCTTTTTGACGTGAGCCACATGGGCGAGGCAACGATCGAGGGGCCGCAGGCTGAAGCGTTTTTGAACTACGTGCTGACGAACGACGTTTCGTCGATGGACGACGGCAAAGCTCTCTACAGTTTGATGTGCCATCCAGAGGGGGGAGTTGTGGACGATCTGCTCGTTTATCGTAAGGCGGAGAACCGTTACCTGCTTTGTCTTAATGCTTCGAATACAGACAAGGATATTGCTTGGCTGACGAAACATGCTTCTGCATTTGATGTTTCCGTTTCTGATGTTTCTGCCGATTACGGCTTGATTGCTCTGCAGGGGCCGAAGGCTTTCGAGATTTTGCAGGGGCTCAGCTCGGTGGATTTGGGCGGACTTGGCTATTATCGTTTTGTTGAGGGAGAGATCGCGGGAATCCCCTGCATCATCAGCCGAACGGGGTATACCGGAGAAGTTGGCGTTGAGCTTTTCGTTGCGGCCGAAAAGGCCGCGGAGCTGGCTGAAGCTCTTCTGGCGGCTGGTACGGAGCATGGGCTCGTTTTGGCTGGATTGGGGGCGCGCGATAGTCTTCGGCTCGAGGCGGGGTATTCACTTTACGGACACGAGATCGACGATGAAGTGGGTCCGGTTGAAGCCAAGCTGATGTGGACGGTAGCTCTTAAAAAGGATGGCGACTTTATCGGGAGGGAAGCGATTCTCTCCAAGAAGGCTGAAGGTCCTGCCAAGAGAATTGTTTTCTTCAAGACGGGTGGTCGCCGTATCGCTCGTCCGGGGACGGATATTGTGAGTGGTGGTGAAAAGGTTGGAACTGTGGTTTCCGGAACCTTTTCTCCCATTTTGAATGAGGCGATCGGTTCGGCGCTGGTGGACGCTGCGGTGGCACGATCTGGCGACTTGGCGGTAGACCAACGCGGAAAGGCATTGCCGATCGAGCGGGCGAAGCTTCCGTTTGTGCCTCTAAATCCGCAGGCCTAGCGGACGTGTTATTTACCTGATTTCGATCTTGTCCGATTCAGGATCCGAATTGATCATTTGCGACGAATTTCTAAGAACCCTTCAAACTGAGACTGAAAAACTGATATGAGTATCCCAGCTGACCTTAAGTACACCAAAGACCACGAGTGGTTGAAGATTCTCGATGGAGATGAAGCGATCATCGGCATCACGGATTTTGCTCAAAACAGTCTGGGCGACATCACGTTCGTGGAGGTGCCGGAGGTCGAGGACAGTTTTGATGCGGGAGAGAGTTTTGGTGTGGTAGAGTCTGTAAAGGCTGCCTCTGATCTCTACATGCCGGTCGATGCGGAAGTCTTAGAGGTAAATGAAAGCTTGGAAGACGCTCCGGAGAAAGTGAACTCGTCGCCGTATGAAGACGGCTGGATCTTGAAGATTAAAATCAAGGATACTGCGGCTCTCGCCGAGTTGCTCGACGCGGCGGCTTACGAAGAGATCGCGAAAGACTAGAGACGCCGTTTGAGCTCTGAATTAATGAAAAAAGCCCGAGGATGAGTCCTCGGGCTTTTTAGGTTCAGGATTCCTGTTAGCGGTTAGCGAATACAAATGTCTGTGAGAGCCTGATCTTTACGGGACGTTTGTTCCGAGTCGGTGGCTCGAACTTCCATTGTGAAATGGCGTCTTGTGCGGCGACTAGGAGTTGGACGTCTGGGTCGCCTTTCGTTTCGACCAAGGCCGGCATTCTTACTTGGCCCGCTTCATCGACGTAGAAATTGAAGCTCGCTTGCGACTCTTCGTACTCGTCGACGAGTTGTTGGGGGACCCTTGGCGAGGGTTGGTCTAGCGGGAACGGAGATGTATCTAGATCGTTGATACTTGTTAATCCTCTGTATTGGGATCGATATCCGGACATCTGGTTGATGCGTTGGGCAAGCATCTCCGAGGGGAGCGACATGCTGAGCACCGCGCCGCTGCTTTTGAAGTTGATGTTGAGGTGAGTGATGATGGATCGGGGTTCACCGTTTACTTTCGGCGCGGAGAATTCCCATTTTTCGATTACTCGTTCTACTGACTGGGTAAAACTCGGATGGGTGGACTCTACGATGATCCAGTCTCGAAGTTCTCCGTGATGGTCTACGTCGACCGATACCTTCACGAAGCCTTCCAAGTACCCGGCCTCTGTGAGGGCGTGTGGGTAGCTGGGAAGCTGTGTGACGTCTATTTGAAGGTCGACGCCGTCCTCGCTTGATAGGACCCATTTAGAGTCCGCGTAGGTAGATAATTGTGTAAGCCCGCAGATGATACAGGCACTGAATAGCGACTTTGCCAGTTTCATGATTGATTCCTTGTTTAGGGGTTGTCGGATTTTGTTTTTGGGGCCCAATCTGTTTACAACCTAGCGATTGGCATTACTTCATAATATAGGGCAATTTATGTCGTTTTTCACCTTTGCTGGCTTTGATTTTGCGCAAAAAAATCCCGCCTGGGAAAGGCGGGATGGGAGTGATGAATTGGCGACTTTGGGTATGTTGTTTATCGCTTACTTCTCGTTTACGGGGCGGAAGTGAAAGGGTTGGGCGGCTTTGGCGACGACGGCTTTGCCTTTGCGTTGTGGCGGCTCGAATCTCCACTGGGAAATCGCGTTTTGAGCAATTATCAATAGGCGCTCGTCCACTTTGTCGTCTGCTTCGCGCAGGGTGGGGATTCTGACTCTTCCTTCGGTGTCGATATAGAATTCGAAGACTGCGGTTACCAGGTCTCTGTCTTCGAGAAGTTCGGTATGGAAAAGCGGTTTCTCGATTTTGGTCGGGATGGGGATGCGATCGAGCTCGTCTAGGGTGTAGATGCGATAGAAGTCGGAGCGGTTCATCATGTTGATGAACTTGTTTTCCAGCGAATAGTATCCAAAAGATTCGTACACGACGCCTTGGCCGCGCTTGAAGTTGACCTTGAGCTTGCTGGCGATGGCTGCGGTTTCGCCATTTACGAGAGGGGCGGAGAACTTCCATTTCGGGAGGACTTTTTCGACTGCCTGCCCAAATTGGATGTGGGTGGCTTCGAGAAGAAGGTAGTCTTCAAGTTCGCCAAATTGATTGATGACGATGGCAAGAGTCGCGCTCCCGTCTTCGTAGCCGACATTCTTTAGGTAGGGAGGGTAGATCGGCTCGATTGTTTGGTGGATCTCGAATTCGACCATCGGTGCCGCGTTCGCCTCGTAGCGGTCGATCTGGTTTTCGACTTGCGCCTGCGTTAGCGGCAAAGCGCAGAGGCTGAGAGCTAGAAATATTGAAGAAAGTTCGCGGTTCATCGGTTTGAAAACTCGGAAAGGAGGCTGTCTCCGATTCTCGAGGGTTAGTGATGTGAGAATTTACTCCGCGGCAAGCTGGAACCCTTCAGATGTTCTTTTTTTGAAGGGTTGCGCGTCCAGAAGGCGTATGTGATGGTTGGGCGCGTCAATTAACAGAACGTGTCCCAGACTGACCCCAAAATGAGAAAGTTCGAAGACCAAGAAGTTGATAAGCTGTTTGATCGTTGGAAGGACGACTTCGAACCGGACCCGGGACTGACCGCTCGCGTGCGAAGCGCGCTTGGACAGCCGAGAGGGCGTGAACGCGACGAGAAAAGTCTCGCGATCTGGTTTGGAAACGCGTTTTCGCGCCCAGGATTAGCGGCGGGATTCGCTGCCGTTTTTGTACTGGTAGGGATGGGGCTCTCTCAGCTGCTCTCGTCGAGCGGTTTTGGTGGAGGGGCTCAGGATATGAATTTGAGCTATCGCCTGTCCATTGATCCGCTCTACCGCTTGCAGGCGATGGCGGGCGCGGACGAGTTTGCGAATCAGCCGATTCAGCCCGCTCAACACTCGCCGAACGATGCTCCTGTTCTGCTTGCCGGGCTCGGGTGGCTGCAGGGGGAATTGGATTTGTCTGAGCCGCAATACGAGCAAGTGACCGCCTTGCACGGCGATTACGAGATGGCTTTCGACGAGTTGTTCGGGGAGTTGCTGGAGAGCCATCGGGCTTATCGGGCTTTTGACAAGCAACGCATGAACAGCGATGTGATCGACTATTTCCAGCTCTACGAGCTGCTGCAGACGCAAAAGGATTTGAGCGAGAAAAGTGCCCGGCTGACCGAGGAACTTCTCCTCAAGGTGGAGCAGATCATCGAGCCTGAGCAAAGGACCCGCTACCGCGAACTCTTGGACCAAGTTTACCCCGGTTTCTCTCCGAGTGAGGGAAGCAAGACGGATGCGTAAGAACGCGGCAGAAGACCATGAGCTGATGCGAGCTTTGATCCGGGAGGATTCCGGAGCGTTGGAGCGTATCATCGAAAAGTGGGAAAGACCGTTGTTCTCCTTCGCTTTTCGCTACACGCAAAACGAATTTGTTACGCGAGATATCGTGCAGGAGACTTTCGTGCGGATATTCACAAAGCGGGACAGCTACGACTTCAGTTATCCTTTGGCCTCCTGGATATTCACCATAGCTGCGAACTTGTGTAAGAATCGGGCTCGATGGCAAAAGCGCCACCCTGAGGTGTCGCTCGATACAGGCCTAAGTTCGGGTGATGGAGGTGAAGAGGCTAGCTTACTTGAGGTGGTGCCGGCAGAGGCAAGTCTACCTGCGGAGGATATTGAGAAGGAGGAGGATCTAGACCTTCTCAAAAGGGCCGTGATGAGCCTGCCTCATGATTTGAGGACGGCGGTGCTGCTGCATCACTATCAGGATCTGAGCTACAAGGAAATCGCCGAAGTGGTGGGCTGTTCGGCCCGCGGGGTGGAGACTCGCTTGTATCGGGCTCGCAAGATATTGAGGCAACGGGTGCAGGCTTCTGTCGAGAGGGATGAGTCGTCTCAAAAAAAAAAGGTCCGGTTTGAAACCCGGACCCTGAACGAAAGTTTGGGACAGCTAAGCTGCTCGCCTTAGCTCTATTTTTTAGAAGACAGGGCTGAAGCCGAGGCGCATCTTTTTGCGCAGGGCGATGCATTCGGCTTCGATTCGATCTTCGGTCGCAAACACGCGTTTGCGTAGGCAATTGTCTCTGGAGCCTTCGTTTAGGAGGCATTGGACGCTGACGTCTTCGATGAGGGCGCGTTCTTCCGCTTTCAGTTTGCCATGAAAGACGAACTGGAAAGCGAGGCCGGCCGAGTGGGGGGAGGCTTCGATTTTCAGGTCGACGACATCGCGGCAGTAGCTTGCAAGGAGGCAGAGCTCATCGGCGAATTCGACCAGTTTGAGAGGGGCTCTTTCGTCGAGATTGGCTTGGACTTCCTGCTCGTTGATTCGGTTCGAAAATCCGTAGGAGATGCCCATGGCTGGCAAACGCTCGGCGGCCCAGGACTTGAGAGCGTGAGGGCTGGACAAGCTGGCGATTCGGGTGGCGTTAGCGTAGCGTTCGTGCTCTTCGAGGAAGAGGTCGAGCGTTTCGTCGATAGAGACGGGTGTCTCTGTGTCTAGGCGTTCGGAGAGTCCACGCAGGACTTTTCCGAGGGGGATGGAGTCGGTCTTGGGGGTGGTCGTCGTCAAGGAGGCGAATCCTCCCGGTTTTTGAAAATCTACCGTCATAGAAACTACATTTGGTTGGTTGTGCCTGTAGTGGGCAGGGATTCGGAATTGCGTCGTATCCATCTCCGCAGGAATCCGTGCTCTACATGGCCTCTGCTTCTATTAATCGGATTTTTGTGTGGTTTTCAGAGTACGTGAGGCTTTGAAAATTCTATAAAGTTGCAGAATTTGGGATCTTTTGGGGGGCACCCCCCGCCACTTCAGGGGATCTTTGCTTCGTGTTGGTGACCGACTCCTCAAGGCGGTGCGGAGATTGCTCAGGCGGGGTGTTTCTTTATCCTAAGAGTTATTTGAGGAACGAACCGAGGGTGC
Organism: Pelagicoccus mobilis; assembly: GCF_016595505.1. Taxonomy (GTDB): domain Bacteria; phylum Verrucomicrobiota; class Verrucomicrobiia; order Opitutales; family Opitutaceae; genus Pelagicoccus; species Pelagicoccus mobilis. The sequence continues at coordinate 116,574 of NZ_JAENIL010000008.1, forward strand.
CAAAAGGCCGCGACGTGTTAGACGTCGCGACCTGGAATTGACACATCGAGAGTTCAAGCGATCTAACGGAGTTGAAGCTCTTTTGAGATGTCGGCTATTGACCAAGCCGATACGCCGCAGTCGTCGTGGATGCCGTAGAACACTCCCATCGGGTAGCGGGCTGTTGGTTTCAGGTCGATCGCGACGCCATCCGTATTGAGGGTGCGTTCTCCGCTGAAGGTGCCACGATAGGACAAGTTCTTCCGATCGTAGACGTGGTAGTGGTTCGCCTGTTTGCCTTGGTCGGTGAAGATCCAGTAACCCTTGCCTGCTATGGTTTCCCAGAGGGCGATGCCTTCGGGTTGGAACTGGAAGGTGCCTTGTCCGAGGCGTTTTCCGGTGTCGTTGCCTTCGAGGTCGAATACGTGTATCTCGAGTCCATGCTGTTCATCTTCGTCGGCTACCATCAGCTTGCCGGAGGCTTCGTCGCCCATCAGCGATTCGACTACGTCGAGGGCGTGAGGCCCTTCGTGCTCGCCAAAGGCATTGATCAGTTTCGTATCCACACCTTGCCCGTTGATTACGATCTGGAACCGCTTTACGCGCTTGCGGATACCGGCTGGGTTCGGCTCAGGCTTTTCTCCTGGGAGAACCTTGTTGTAGTCGTCGCTCACATACGCTTGAAACGATCCCTCTGCGATTTTTCGAAGATAGATGCCGTACGGTTTTATCAGCTCCTCGGAACCGAACGAAGTGAGGGGGGTGAAGTCAGGTAAGCGGAGGATTTGGACCCGGTGGTTGTCGCGCTCCACGACGAAGAGAAAATCGTCAGCTGAGGCGATGCCATTGGGCCGCAAAAACTGTCCAAGCTCCGACCCGGGAGTCCCGAATTGGGAAATCGGGAAGCCGTTCTTTGCGTCGTAAACGTAGAGTTTGTGAGCCGCCTTGGAAGTGGCGATCAGCAGTCGCTCTTCGCTATCCGGTCCATGCCAAACGGCGATAGAGTCGACGTTGCTTTGGGTGTCGATCGGCGTGAAGAAACGTTCCGCGACCGTGACTGGGCTCTGCCTGGCCTCGGCGGTTGCCGAGGCTAGGAGAGCGAGAGTCAGGTATGATGCAATTCGTTTAACTAGCATCTTAGAGCTTCCAGCTGTAGCCGAGCTTAGCTGAGAAAGAGTAGGTTTCGAACTGACGCATGCGGCTTGGAGAGCCGTAGTAGGCTTGGAATGGCTCGTCGTTGAGATTGATCATTTCGAGGAAGACGGAGCTTTGCTCGTCGATCTTGTAGACCGCCTTTGCATCGAGTTGGAAGTGGGAGTCAACGTACTCATCCTCGATTGGATCGCCTTCAGCGGAATCGAGGTACTCGCCACGGTGGGTGCCTGCGAGGCGGAACATGAAGTGCTCGTTTTCATAGGAGAGGGTAAGATTGAAGATTTCTTCAGGTTGCTTGAGCAATGGTGCTTCTTCGCCTTCTTCTTCGTAGATCGCATCCGCGTTGCTGAAGGTGAGGTTCGTATCGATGCTGAAGCCTTGGAGAGCTTCCGCTAGCAGGCCGAGTTCCTGATTCCAGATGAGCTCGAGCCCGAGGATCGTCGCGTTTTCGCCATTTTGCGGAGTGCTTACTTTGAAGCCGTCTGCGTTGTCGAAATTCGTCATGTACACGAAGGAGTCGATATCCTTGTAGAAGACGTTGGCAGCGAAGAGTCCTAGCTTCTCGTTGTATTTCTCGAAAGAGAGGTCGAGATTAATGGATTCGTATGGATCGAGGTTTGGGTTGCCTCTTTCTACTTCTTCGTCTGTACGGTTGGTTTCTGTCGAGATAGAGGAGTCGCTGAACTTTGGGCGAGCGATCGTGTTTGAGGCAGACGCTCGGATGATCGTGGTGTCGTCGAGTGCGTATCGAGAGTTCAAGGACAAGAGAATGTCGGTGTAGTCGTTGTCGGAGCTGATGCGATTCAGCTCGTAGAGTTCTTCTATTTCGCCGTCGATTTCTTCTTCCCAAGTGACGAGCTCGAATCCTGTTGTTTCGAAGTCGGTTTGCTCTACGCGAGCTCCTCCGGTAATCGTCCACTTTCCGGTTTCGATTTCGGCCATGCCGTAGGCAGCGAGAACGTCTTCGGTCGTGTCATAGTCCGCTAGGGTTGAGTCGATGTCGGATTCGTCATCGTACTGGAGATTCGAGAATTCGCTGTTGAAGAGGTTGCGAACTGCTTGCGGGTCGTACTGGAGATAGGCGCTGCCTCCGGTAAGGTAAGGGTAACGGCTGCCGGTTGTTGTGAGGCCAGCGGCGGTTGGCGTGTCTCCATCGCCGTCCCAGCTGTAGATGGCTACGTCGTTGTCGCGGTTCTTGTCTTTGGTGCGATATTTGAAACCGAACTTTACGAAACCTGGGTTGTCGCCGAAATCGAGGAAACGCATCGCATCGAACTTAAGGGCGATTTCCTCTTCTTCTGTGAGGTTGTTTTCCGCAACGAACTCGTCGAGTTCGAAGTTGGCTGGATCGAAGATGTCGGAACCGCCGTCAACTGTGACGCGAGGCTCGAAGGAGTTGGAGAAATCGTAGCTGAAGTCGCTGTCTTCGCCATTGCGGAAATCTGTGTCGAGTCGATCTGGCTCGTTTTCCTCCGCGGTGGAGAGTGAGGCCTTGTAGTTGAAGCGCCAGTCGTCGACGCGCGTTTCGCCACCGAGGGAGAACGCGAGGATTTCTTGTTCTTCGAAACGGTCCTTGAGATCGCGGTCCGTTTTGTTTGCTCCTGTCACGGAGGCGGTGGTATCGCTCAGTGTCTCGATGGTGCCGCGTTCTGGCTTAATTTCCGTGCGGTGGCGGTATTCTTCGTCGCTGAAGTAGTTGTAAGTTCCCCGAGCATACAAGCGGGTCGTGTCGTTCGGGAGGTGCTCGAAGTTGAGGCTTAGGGATTTGCGCTCGCGAGTCACGTCGTATTGGCGGAACTCGATTTCTGGGGCGAAGAATCCTGTAGAGCCGTCTTCAGCTTCTTCGCTTGCGCTCCAAGGTCCGTCGACTTCGATGTTGTCGGAGCCGAATTCTCGTTCTTGGTAGCTGGTGGATACGACGTATCCAGAATTTCCTTCACTACCGAAAGTGTCGGTGTATGTGCCGGCGAACATGAAGGATGTTTCGTCAACGAGGTCGTTGTAGAGAAGCTGCGCCTTGGCGGAGGCGAAACGTTCACCCTGGTCGAACGGGCTAAGCGTCTTGATGTTGACGCTACCGCCAATGGCGTCGCCGTCCATGTCGGGCAAGAAGGTCTTGCGAATTTCGAGCTGGTCGAGGAGGTCAGTTGGGATGACGTCGAGGGCGACCTTGCGTGTGTCGCCTTCCGGAGAGGCGAGCGCGACGCCGTCGAGCGAGATATTGTTGAGGTCTGAATCTATGCCTCTGATCACGACGTAGCGGCCTTCTCCTTGGTCGCGTTCAATGGATACGCCCGATACTCGTTGAAGGGCTTCGGCCGCGTTTTCATCGGGGAACTGACCGAGAGCGTCGGAGGCAACCGTGTTGACGAGGTTGGAGGAGTTGCGTTGAAGGTTGAGGGCTCGCGCGGAGGCGGACTTTACTCCTGTAACGACAAATGGATCGAGATCTACGATGTCTCGGCCGAGTTCAGCGGAGAGAGTCGCGATGCCACCTTCTTCAACGGTGACGCTGACGGTCTCGTCTCCAAGTCCAAGGTAAGAGATGCGCAAGGCGTAGGTGCCGGGAGCGATGTTTTGAATGACGAACTTGCCTTGTTCATCGGAGGCTGTGCGTATCCCGTTGTCTAATACGGTAATGCTTGCTCCTTCGATCGGGCCATAGCCGTTGTGGGCGGAAACATCGCCGACGATGGTCTCGGCTTGAGCGATGTTGAGCGCGAGGCCTGCTGACAGGCTTGCGAATAGTTTTCCAGTGGTGAGCTTCATAGCTTAGGTAGGTGTAGTTTGTTGGTAAGCGAATCGCTTCTGTTCGGATGCACACGTTAGCGAGCTATGACTGTCAACGCGGATAGGGGGCTGTTTCTATCTTGTTGCCTGCCTGAAATCCGGCTGTAACGAAGCCGCACGTTTCGGGGCTGTTTTCGAGTTTTTGTTACGAAAAGGAGTCCGGATTTGAGAATCGCTTCAGTCGTGTTAGGGTTTGGCTATGATCATACCTAAGACCCCAAAACTTACCGATGCCCAATTGGGTGAACTTCGCTCGATTGTAGGCGACTTTGACTGTTCGATCCAGGTTATCGAGGGCGCGGGGCAAAACGTGTATGCGATTGTTGGGGACGAGCGGCACGAGTTGATGATCAATCGGATCGAGGGGCTCCCGTATGTAGACAGGGTGGATACCATCCAGTCGCCGCATAAGCTTCTGGATATTCGGTCTGAGCTGAAGAACCACCGGGTGTCTTTTGGCGGTGTCGAGCTCGGCAAGGAACTGCTGTTGATCGGGGGGCACTGTACGGTGGATCCAAAGGAGCCGAACAAGTATTTCGAGACGGCGGCTGCTCTGAAGGAGGTTGGAATTCACGCGTTGCGAGGCGGCGTCTGGAAACCGCGAACCAATCCTTACTCGTATCAGGGGGATGTTAAAGCTCTTGATATCTTGATGGAGGCGTCGGCTCGCACGGGCTTGCCGGTCAATGCGGAAGTGATGGATGAGGAGCAGCTAGACATCGCTCTGGATGCAGGCGTGCACATGCTGCAGGTGGGGACTCGGAACGCCTTGAACTACTCGTTGCTACGCCAGATAGGGCAAAAGGTAGCCGGGCGCGATACGGTGGTGCTGCTGAAGCGGGGGCGGCACATGGGGCCGGTAAACGAGTTTATTTCCGCGGCGGAGTATATTGTGACCTTTGGCAATCCCAACGTGGTGCTTTGTCCGAGGGGGACGCTGCCGGGGCTTGAAGGTTATCGGAATCATCCGGACGAGTGCATCACGCCGCTTCTAAAGGAACGCACTTGGGCTCCTGTCGTGGCGGACCCTTCGCACGCGGTGGGCAAGGCGATGTATGTAGAGTCGTGTAGTATGGCCGCGGTGGCCTATGGTGCTGACGGACTCTGTATCGAGTCGAACGTAGACCCGAAAAACGGCTTGGGAGACGACCCGAAACAAGCGATCACGCCGGAAGCATTTGGAGCTTTGGCAAAGAAGTGTCGCATGATTTGGGATATGAGACGGGTCTGAGAGCGAGGCGTTTGGAAAACGTTTCGAGTTCTTGCTTGAGGCGGGTTACGGAGGTGATGCATGGTGACGGCATGGAAGATTCCCTCGAATCGAGAATCGCTTTCGGCAAAAAGGTCGTGCTTGAGAAGGTCGAGTACTTTCGGGCTCAGTTTGGCGATGTGGCCAGCCAATGGAAGTTCGATGGCTCGCGTGTGACGGAAGCGGATTTGCATCTTTCTAAGGTGTTCGCGGAAGCGATGCAGGAGGCGTTTCCTAGCGACCAATTTTTTAGCGAGGAGCTTGAGCACGGCGAAGAGGCGATCGAGGTTCGTCCCGGTTTCTCTTGGCTTCTTGATCCGATTGACGGAACGAATAACTTTGCTCGCAGCATTCCGAACTGCTCGATCTCGCTGGCCTTGTTGAAGGACGGGAATCCGATTTACGGATACATCTACGACCATGGTACAGGCAAACTGATTCATGGCGGCGTAGGCTATGGGCTTTGGCTTGATGATCAGAGGGTCCAACGCAAGGAGTCGGACGTGAATGGCCAAAGCTTGATCGCGACTCAAACCTTAGCTTCAGATGAGGCTCTCAAGGATGATGATGCGATCCGGATGTCCTTCAAGCTGCGTGCGTTTGGTAGCAGCGCGATTCACATGGGTTACACTGCATTGGGGTGGCTCGATGGAGTGATCGCGCATCGGGTGAAGGCTTGGGATATCGCAGGCGGGATGCCTCTGCTTGCCGCGGTTGGCGGAAGTACTCGTTTTTTTGATACGGAAGTCTTTCCTCTGAAGACCTTTAATTCCAAGGGCAAGGGCTTCAGTCATATCGCGGGTTCGCACGAACTTTGCGATCGGATCGAAAAGACAATTGGTAAGTCGACGCAGTACCGCTGGTAAGCAGATCGGACGACCGTGAAAAATGTAACGTTGCCTTTTTCGCGGTGGCGTTTGGCTGGAGTTAGAGCATTTTTCTTATGAACAGGCGCTAGGTTGCGCTGACTGACCCAGTCAGCCGCAATGCAGGATCAAGGGTCCACGGCGGCCTGCAAACTATGTTCTTGAACTAAACATGGGGAGGCCGGCCTATCTTCCGATCATAGGAAGAATACGCCAATTCAAAAGAAAAGTGCTCTAGAAACTCCAGATTTGTGGGATCAAGGTGACGGCGATGGCGAAGCAAATGATGTTTAGCGGTCCGCCGACCTTTATGAAGTCCGAGAAACGGTAGCCACCAGCACCGTAGACGTAGGTGTTGGTTTGGTAGCCGATTGGTGTTGAGAAGCTTGCTGAGGCGGCGATCGCGACCGTCATGAGGAAGGGTTTCATGTCGACGCCGAGTGTTTGTGAAATGCCGACGGCGAGGGTCGCCATGAGGACTGCGGCGGCGTTGTTGGAAAGAACCTCAGTGAGGATGTTCGTCAGCAAATAGAGGCATGCTAGCATGACGTAGGGACGAACTTCCTCGGTGGTGAAGAGGGTGACTGCCGATATTAGGTGATCGGCCAACCAGGTGGAGGCTCCCGTTTCGGCCATGGCCATACCTAGGCTGAGCATGCCGAAAATGATAAAGAGGATGTTCCACTGTACCGCTGCGTAGCCGTCTTTGGGGCGGAGGCAGTTGGTGAGGAAAAGGAATGCGCAGGCGATAACGGCGGCGACTTCGATTCCCGCGAATCCCGATGAGGCGCAGGCGACAACTCCGGTGATGGCGGCGATGACGGCGAAGCTTTTGCGTTTGTCGGATTTGGAAGGGACCGCCCGGTTTTCCATGAGGATGATATCCTCGCTGCCGCTCATGTTTTGGATGGCTTCGTCGGTACCGAGGAGCAGGAGGGTGTCGCCGAATTCGAGCCTTAGAGTGCCCAGCTGGTCGCGCAGATTTTTGCCGTTTCGGTGGATCGCGAGAACGACGAGTCGGTAACGTTGGCGAAAGTTCACCTCTTCGAGGGTTTTGCCCAGAATCTCGGAATTGGGACCGAGAATTCCTTCTACGATCAAGCCTTCATGGGCGTTGATGTGCTCGAGTCCGAGCTCCCGTTCGGCGGCGAGGTCGATGCCTTCGATGCTGCGGGCTTGGGCAAGTCCAGAGGCGCGGCAGGCGAGGAAGAGGCGGTCACCGTCCATGAGCTTGATTTCGTGCATGCGGCCTTGGAGGGAGACGCCTGAACGGACGAGATCGATGACGCGCACGCCGCTGGTGCGTTTGAAGCCTGCTTCCTTGAGCGTTTTTCCGATGGCGGAGGAGTCTGAGTTGACGAACGCTTCCGCGATGTACTCGCGGCGTTCCTCTTCGGAGAGGATCGAGGTCAGCGTTTCACGCCATGGGAGTAGTTTGTTGCCGAATACGAGCAGGTAGAGGATTCCGGCCCCGAAGAGCGGAATGCCGATGAAGGCGAATTCGAACATGCCGAGGGCCTCTCCGCCCACTCCTTCGGCGACGCCGCTCACGATGATATTGGTGCTGGTGCCGAGGAGAGTGCAGGTGCCTCCGAGAATGGAGGCGTAGGAGAGCGGGATAAGGACCTTTGAGCCGGCTACACCGATCTTGCTGGAGAGCGTGAGCACGATCGGGAGCATTACGACGACCACCGGGGTATTGTTGATGAAGCCGGAGAGTATCCCGACCAAGACCATGATGATGAGCAGGAAGGGCCGGTAGGTGAGCTTGCTTAATCCTTGCAGCTTCTGGCTCATCGAGGCGATCAACCCTGTCTTATCGAGGGCGGCGCTAAGGATGAACATCGCTCCTACGGTGATGGGAGCTTTGTTTGAAAACACTTTGAAGGCTTGCTCGGAAGAGAGAATTCCGGAGGCGAGCAGGATCGCGAAGACGGAAAGGGCGGTGACATCGGCAGGCACCTTTTCCCAGACGAAGCTGACCAGGGTCAGTACTAGCAGGACGAATACGAATGCGATTTCCCAAGTCATTGGAAGGTATTAGCGGGGCAGAGGATCTGTTTTTAGCTCGCTGTGCAGCTAGGTCAAGCTGCGGCTGGCTGCGGGTACCAGACGTATAGGAAGAAGTAGACGAGCACGCCGGTGATGGATACGTAGAGCCAAATGGGGTAGGTGATGCGACCCCATTTCCTATGAAGTTCGCGTCGGTTCTTGATACCGAGGTAGGCTGTCCGGAAAACGAGCACGGGGATCGCTGCTGCTAGCAATACGTGGGTAAGCAGCATGATGTAGTAGACGTAGCGAATTGCTCCTTCGCCGGCGAAGGGCGTATTGGCGGCTCCCATGAGCCACTTGTGGTAAAGGTATCCTGCGAGAAAGGCCCCGGACACGAGGATGGACGCTCCCATGAAGAAGCGATGAAGTCCCTCCTTGCCGAGTTTGATTGAAGTGATCCCGGCGATGATCAGTACGGTGGCGACCGCGTTTAGGGAGGCGTTGAGAGCTGGGATGTCGCTGGTTTCCATGATTCGACTCTAGAAGAGTATCCAGCGGTCAATTACGAGCGTAAAAAGGACTGCTGGCAGGTAGAAAATCGAATTGAAGAAGAGCTTGCGCGCAGAGCTGTCGCGGTTGGAAGCGGTTGCGAAGGTTATGGACCTCACGAGCATCCAGATGCCGAATACGGCTGCCACGGTGGTGTAGAGCCAGCTGCAGAGCCCGAGGAAGATAGGGAGAACGCTCACGGCGAGCAAAGCGACAGCGTTGATAGTCGCCCAAATGCCCGCTTTCCGCCCGCTCGGGTCGACTACGGTGAGCATGGGGAAGCCGGCGGATTCGTAGTCTTTGCGGAACGTCCAAGCGATCGCCATAAAGTGAGGGATTTGCCAGAAGGAGAGGATTGCGAAGAGAATCCAGCCCAGGGCGGAGATGCCACCTTCTGCTGAAGCCCAGCCAATGAGCGGTGGCAGCGCGCCGGGAAGGGCTCCGATTTCCGTGGCCCAGCGGGTTTTTAGCTTCAGGGGGGTGTAGATCGCGGTGTAGGTGAGAATGGTGGCGAAGCCGAGGGCGCCAGCGAGGTAGTTCGCCCCAAAGGTGAGGGCGGCGACCCCGATGATGGATAGGGCGACGCCGAGCCACAATGCGATGGAAGGAGAGACTTGGCCGGCTGGCAGAGGGCGCTCGCGGGTGCGCTTCATGAGAGCGTCTGTCCCGCGTTCGATATATTGGTTGAGCGTCGCGGCTCCGGCGGCGCAGATGGCGGTGCCGCCTAGGAAGAAGATGAGAACGCTCAGGTCACGCTCCGGCAAGGCGGCGAGGTAGCCGACGAGGGCGGTGATGACGGAGAGCAGGCTGAGGCGAGGCTTGGTGAGCTCGTAGTAAGCGGACCAGGCGATGGCTTTGTTTTCGGAACGCTCGGACAAAGTGGAAGCGGGAGTCAGGTCGACTCTTTCTGTAGGTTCTAGGCTCACGCTTATGCTGTTTGGCCGACTGTCGACGGTGGTTTGCCTGTCCGGCTGTTAGCGGCAGCGACCGGTGTGGCGGCCTGGTTAGAAATTGGTTTCGAGCTTCTGTACGTCATTGACCAGCAAAGGGCTAAGGTGAAAGCCCCGTTGAGCATATGCAAGGTCGTGACGTGTTCGTTGCGCACTTTCCAGATAACGAGCGCTCCAAGCAGTACTTGTATTAACAGAAGCGCTAGCAATCCGGCGGCCGACTTGCCTAACGCTTTGCGTCCGGCGGCGTCTTTCCAGACGCGGATGCAGAAGAGGACGATGGCGATGGTGACGATGACTGCCCCGACTCGGTGGGCGAAGTGGATGCCGATCGCGAAATTGAAAACGGGAGGTATGAGGGTCTCGTGCGGCGTGAGCGGAAACGTGGGAATGGCTAGCCCTGCATGGGCGTGACGCATGATGGCGCCGACTATGAGTTGGAGGACGATGGTCCCGCATGCCAGGTAGCCGTAAGTGAGGAGACTGCTGGAGGGCTGGGCGCTGAAACCAGCGTTTTTTTCGATCCAGGAGCGACTGTTGGAAATGACGAATGCGACGAGCAGGCAAAGGAAAAGCTGAGCGAGCGTGGCGTGGGCGACGGCGAAGCTTTGAGCGTAGAGGTTGTGGTCGATCTGCAGGTTGAGGGTGTCGAGCTTTACTCGAAGACCGCCTAGCAGCCCTTGGAAGATGACTAGCACGACCAGCCAGTTGCCCATCTTTCGCGAATTTTTAGCGGCTTTGCCGAGGTGAGCAGCGACGCAAAGCCCGATCGAGAGAAGTCCCATCACCATGCCGAGGAGCCGGTGAGAGTGCTCGGCTGCCATGTCCTTGTTTTCCAGCCAACCGTCCGGGTTTATGGAACCGTTGGAGAGCGGCCAATCGAGGAATGCCATTCCTGCCCGAATCGTGGTGGTGAAACCGCCAGCGTAGAGGAGGAAAGTGATCCAGACCAGCGACGCGAAACCGAACCAGAACAGGGCTGGTCGGTAGCAAGTTTTCTCTAGGCTGTCGGCTTTTGCTGGCATCTTCGTTACGGATCGTTTGTTTACCGTGGCGTCATGAATAGCAGTCCTGTGCAATATCCTTCTTTCGGGTTTCATCGTCTCGCGAAGAGCCCCTTTTTCCGAATTTTGCTGGTTGCGTCGGCTTTGGCAGGGCTTCTGGGATGTGGTCAAAAGGAGGAAAGTCAAGAAGATGAAAATGAGGAAGGGCACGCTCTTCTAGGAGTGGTTCAGGCCGTAAACCCCGAGACTCTTGAAATGACGGTGGCCCACGAGGAGATCCCCGATTTCATGCCTCCGATGACGATGGTCTTCCGGGTAGGACTGGGAGACGTGAAGGTTTTTAAGAAAGGCGACCAGATTCGAGCTCGTATGGTACGTGACGAGGATGGCGGATTTAGGTTGATCAAGATCTGGAAGATCGACGACGAGTCGGCCGAGGTGATGCGCCGGGTGAATAAACGCCTGGCCAAGCAGGTAGACGATCTCGGGAGCGGCTACTATCTCGCGGAAGGCGATGCGTTTCCGGAGTTCGCTCTGCTCGACCAGTATGGAGAAACCGTCACGCCGACCCGCTACAAGGGGAAGCCGTTTGTGCTGAACTTCATCTTTACTCGCTGTACCGATGGGGAGATGTGTCCGCTTTCCACCTCAAAAATGGCCCGTTTGCAGAAGATGGCAGCCGAAGAGGGCTTGCAGGATTTGGAGTTTGTCTCGGTGACTCTCGACCCGAAGTACGATACGCCTGGTGTTTTGCGTGCTTATGCGGATGGCTACGGGATCGACGGTTCGAATTTTCGTTTCGTGACCGGAGAAAAGGAAATGGTGCGTCGCTTGATCAAGAGCATGGCGGTGACTCACATCGAAGATGAGGACGACATCATCCACTCGCTCGCGACGGTCCTAGTGGGCAGGGATCGTGAGATCGTGAAGCGCTCCACGAAAAAAGCGTGGGATCCAGAAGCGTTTTTGGAAGCGGCGAGGGTGCTTTAGTCCCAGACGATCCCCTCGCATTTGATCGGGGACTCGCCGGAGAGGTCTAATCCGAAATGGCTTGAAAGAGTTTCGGCTAGATGCTCGGGCGATTGGACTAGCTGCGTTTTGAGCAGACCGTTTTGAGATCGAATGGTCAGTTCGCGATTGAGAAGAACGGTGCGGGTGCCGTTTTCGACCTTGCAGACGATTAGTCGCTTCTTGAAAGCTGAGGTCGGGTGGGTGCTGGTAAACCAATTGGCGATTTCGTAGTCGATCGATGAGGCAGGGGCTTCGTTGATATGGTAGACCTCTTGCCAGCATTCTTTGAGATAGATCTGGTGTTTGAAAACGCCGGCTTGTCGTACGATTCGGCGCGGTTCGTAGGCGTCATGCTGAGTTTGGTCGTTGTGAAGGAGAATCGGCTCGATTAGACCGATTCCGCCGAATCCGACGTCGGCGAGATAGGATTCGCCGCCGATCTGCACTTCTAGGACTTTGTGAGTTTGCCCGGTTTGGGTCTCTTCAGGCGTTTGCCATCGCACTCGACTGATTCTTGGCGTGACCTTGAACCCGATCGTTCGAAGAACCGCTGCGAAGAGCCCGTTTTGCTCGTAGCAATAGCCACCTCTTCGGTTGTGAACCAATTTTTGTTGGATGGAGTTGAGATCGAGCTTGATCTCTCGTTCGAACAGCACGTCTAGGTTTTCGAAGGGAATCGCCGCTAAGTGCAGCTGGTGAAGTTCGGTCAAAGTTTCCAAATCCGTTGAGGGAGTCCCGGTGAATTGGATACGTTGGAAATAGGCGTCTAGGTCGATGGTTTCAGACATTTGCTGGAAATGCTCGTTGCAGCGCGGAGCTGCTTACTCGTGGCGGAGTGATTCTACTGGATGTAGGTTCGCTGCGCGGAGGGCGGGCAGGAAGCCGAATCCGATGCCGATTAACGAGCAGACGCCCACCGCGACTGCGATCCAAAACCAGGGGAGGATTACGGTGGCGTTGAACTGGACGGCGATGATGTTGCCGACGACGATACCCAGGGCGATGCCGATTGCGGCTCCGACCTCTGAGAGGAAGATTGCCTCGAGGAGGAATTGAGCGAGGATGCTCTTTTTTCGCGCTCCGAGAGATTTTCGCACGCCGATCTCGCGAGTGCGTTCGGTCACGGATACGAGCATGATATTCATTATCCCGATACCCGCGCAGACGAGAGCGATTCCGCTGATGAGGAGTCCACCGGTTCCTACGATAACCGCGATTTCGGCAAAGGCAGCTCGAAGGGCCGCGTTGGAGGTGATTTCGAAATTGTTCTCCTCTTCTGGTTGGAGTTCGCGAGCGAAGCGCATGTTGCCAATTACGATGTCCTCGACTTCGTCGATTTGGTCGACCGAATCGGCTTGAATCGCGATCTCCATGCTTCGTCGGCTATGCCAATTATTCTGCACGAATTTGGTATGGGGAATGAGGGCGATGCCGTCCATGGAGTTGCCGAAGATCTCGCCTCGTTCGGCGAGAACACCGACGACGATGTATTTTTCGCCGTCCATGTTGATCTGCTTGTCGATGGGGTCTTCGTTGATGAAGAGTTCATCCAAGATCTCTCGACCAATGACGACGACGGGGCGATTAAACTCGATGTCAGCTGGGGTGATGTTGCGTCCGAAATCAAGTTCGTACTTATTGGTGATGAGGAAATTCTCGTTTGTGCCAATAATTCGGATACGCGGCTGGGTCTTTAGATCCCGGTAGGTCGCCCGTTCGTTTCCGTCGCTCGCGGACAGGGTTGTGGGAATGCCGATCGCATCCATTTCCTGTTTAAAGATATCGGCTTGGCGGGGAGAAATTGGTTCGCGACCACGGTGTCTGCGGCGTGATCCGTGTCCGATTTGTATAGCTGGATCCTTCGTTACCTGAAGCACGTTTGCCCCAAACACGTTGAGGCTGGTGTCGATACTGTGTCGGATGGCGGAGAGGGCGGTCATCACGCCTACGACGGAGAATACGCCGATGGATACACCAAGGATGGTAAGAGACGAGCGAAGGAAGTTCGCTCCAAGAGAAGCGAAGGCTTGCTCGATCAAGTCGCTGAGACGCATCTTTCGCTTACTCATGACGCAAGGCGTTTGCGGGTTCTAGACGAGAAGCCATCCAAGCGGGGATGAATCCGGATAGGATCCCAGTCGTGACGGATAGGGAAACGGCGAGGATCATTAAGTTGAAGGAGAGGCTCGCGGGGAAATTGGGCGCGTAGTGGTCGAGAATGGTCTTTGATCCAAAGGCTAGTAGGAGCCCCACCAGCCCGCCGAGCAGGCAGATCGACACAGCTTCCATGAGAAACTGGGTGAGTATGGAGCTTCGCCTCGCTCCGATCGCTCGGCGTGTACCGATTTCTTTAGTACGTTCCTTTACGCTCACAAAGGTGATGTTCATGATACCGATGGCGCCCACGAAGAGCGCGAGTCCGGTAATGATAAAGCCGGCGACTGCGATTCCCGCCTTTACGGGGCCGATGGTGTCTTCCACTGCGTCGGATGCGTTGACATCGAAATCGTTTTCTTCGCCAGCTTCAAGTCCGCGTACGCGACGCATGGCTCCGATTATCTCATCGCGCGCTTCTTCTCGATCAATCTCAGGTTGTTTGACGACACGAATGGAAGTGCCGTTCCAGTAGCGGTGGCCGATGAAGAACTTCCGAGCGGTGGGGAGCGGAACGATGGCTTGGTTGTCGAAACTTTGCAGGCCGAGAAAACTCCCTTGGCTTTCAAGGACGCCTATCACGGTGAATTTGATGCGGGAGATTTTGACGCGTCGGCCAAGAATTTGATCTATTTCTTCGTCGGGAAAGAGGGCTTCCATGACGCCGGATCCTAAGATGACAACGTTTTGCCCGCTTGAGGCTTCGGTTTGAGTGAAGAAGCGGCCTTCTGCAATGTCTGCGGTGCTGATGTAGCTAAAGTCGGATGTGGTCGCAGTAAACTGGATACCGTTTGCGGTTTGATCCTCGTACGACATGTTGCGTCGAAATCCGATGGTGGGTACCGCGATTACGAGTCCGGTGTTTGGCGTTTGGGATATGATCTCGTTTATTTCGTCGGCATAGTAGGATTCCATGTTCTGGCGCCTGATGTATTTACGCCAGTCATCGCCGACATTTCTCCAGGGGAATTTTTCGATGTAGAAATGATCGTCGCCTAGCATGGCTAGGCTGTTGCGGAATCCTGTATCCAATCCGTTCATACCTACGCCGATCAGGATGACCGCCCAGACTCCGATGATAACGCCTAGGGCGGTTAGGAGCGAGCGCACTTTGTGCTCACGCAACTGCTCGCCTGCGATTCGAGCGCTTTCCTCGAAATCGTTTAGGGTGCGTCTGATGCGTGAGCGTTTCATTGATGTGGGGGCTTCGTGGCGATAGCCGTTACCTCTTTACGGGTGTGTCGCTTTCGATGAGTCCGTCGCGGAGGCGGACGAGGCGGCGCGCGTGTTGAGCGATGTACTCTTCGTGAGTAACGAGGATGATGGTGTTTCCTTTTTCGTAGAGGCCCTCGAAGAGCTGCATGATTTCCTCTCCGGTTTTTGAATCAAGGTTTCCTGTTGGTTCGTCGGCGAGAATGATGGAGGGCTCGGTTACAAGCGCTCGGGCGATGGCGACGCGTTGGCGTTGTCCACCCGAAAGCTCGTTTGGCCGGTGTTCGATGCGGTCGCCAAGGCCGACTTGTTCAAGGGCGTGTTGAGCGCGTTCGGCTCGTTCCTTTTTCGCGAGGCCTGCGTAGACGAGGGGGAGCTCGACATTGCGAAGAATGGTGGCGCGCGGTAGGAGATTGAAACTTTGGAATACGAACCCGATGCGGCGATTGCGGATGTCGGCGAGCGAGTCGTCGTCCATTTTGGCGACATCTTCTCCTCCGAAATAGTATTGTCCCTCGGATGGTGTATCCAAGCAGCCAAGCATGTTCATGAGGGTGGACTTGCCGCTGCCAGAGGGGCCCATGATTGCCACGTAGTCGTTTTCGTAGATCCGTAGATCCACACCGTCGAGTGCGTGGACTTTGGCTCGGCCGAGATCGTAGATCTTTTTAACGCCGGTGATCTGGATGATGCTTTCGCTCACTTGGCGTCTTTTTTGCCTTTCTTCTTTTCGGCGATCTTCACGGCTTTCTCGTGTTCGAGCTCGCGGGTTAGGACGCGGTAGCCGCCGGTTACGATCTGTTGGTCGACTTCGACTCCGGATTTGATTTCGATGAAACGGTTGTCCGCAAGCCCGGTTTCCACGCGAGCAAGGGTGACTTGGTCGCTGTCGAAGACGAAGACAACGCGTTCGAGACTGTCCCGCTTTTTGTTGGATTTCTCGGGGGCTTTTTTGTTGTCGCCATCTTCGGGTTTCGATTCGTCCGATTTTTCGCCGAGCTGCTTTTTTACCTCATCCTTGGAGCGCACGGTGACGGATTGTAGTGGCACTTTGATGACGTCGCTCACTGTTTGGGTTTCGATGTCGGCGGTAGCTGTCATTCCAGGGCGGATACGGTCGTTCGGATCGGTCAGGCGAACTTTAACTTCGAAGGTTGTGAGCTGGTCGCTGGCGTTGTTTCCGCCTTTTGCAGAGTTGGCGATTTCGGATACCTCTCCCTTGAATTCGTCGTCGGGAAGGGCATCGATTTCGATGGTCGCGGGATCGCCGATTTTGACTTGCACGATGTCGGTCTCGCTGACGTCGACACGGATTTCCATGTGAGAGAGGTCGGCTACACGCATGATCTCTGTTCCGGCGAATTGGCCTGTCCCGACAACGCGATCGCCGAGTTCGGAGCTGAGGGAGGTGATGGTGCCTCCGATGGGGGAGTAGGTAGTGGCCTTCGCAAGTGAGTCGCGAGCTTCTTTGAGTTGCATCTCCTGTTGTTCGATACGGGAGAGGGTTGCCTCGTAGGAGGCTTGGCTGATCTCTCGCATGGTCTCGGCCTCGTCGAGTTGCTCTTGGGTTGTGAAGCCTTTTTGGAAGAGGTTGGTTTGGCGTTTTAAGTCGAGCTCAGCCTGGAGCATGCGTGCTTTGGCTTCGGAGGAGTTCGATTTGCTAGCTCGCAGAGCGGCTTCCTGTTGGAGGACTTGGGCTTCGAGCCGGTCGGGATTGACGCGGACCAGCAGGTTTCCTTTTTCCACGGTTTGCCCGTCTTTAACTCCAAGTTCGATGATTTCGCCTGCGACTTCTGAGGAAATGCTGACCTCGACTTCGGGGAAGACTTTTCCGGTCGCCGTTACAAGGCTGGTGATATCACCACGCTGAGCTTTTTCGACTGTGACTTCGGTGATCTGGTCGCCCTTGTTGAATTTTGTGGCGAAGGTGATGCCGGCCCCGATGAGCACGATTGCGGAGATCCAATATCGCTTTTTCATGAACTAGTGGAGTTTTTTAAAGAGTGGATGTAGTGGGAAATCAGTTACGGTCTGGGCTCGAGGGGGAATTCCATTCGATACTGTGCCTTTCCAGGGTGGAGCCTTCGACTCGGGCGAGAGCAACTTCGGCCTGGATGGTCGCGAGTTGGGCGTCGAGCAAGCTGAGCTTTGCTTGGTCGAGGTCTCGCTGGGCTTCGAGAAGGATGCGAAAGGTGGAGAGCCCTTCCTCGTACTTGCTTTGCTCTTGTTCGAAGGTCGCTTCTTGTAGTGCGACGACGAGCTTGGCGGCGGAGAGCTGTTGGCGTGAGGTGTCGAGTTCTCGCCATGCGGAGCGGACGGTCCGGAGGAGGTCTTGTTTGATTTCGGCCAGGCGAAGTTCTGCTTGGTCGATGCGGTGCAGGGTTTGGCGAAGTTGGGATTTGGCTCCCCGTTGGCCCCAGGGGAGGTTGAAGACGAGACGGATGCCCCAATCGTCGCCCCTTCGGTCGAAGGCTTCCTCGAAGGAGTCTTTTGCGCTTTCGGGAGAAAGACCGATGTAGGAGCTGGAGAGCGAGAGGTCTACTTGGGGGCGTTTCGCGTTTTTCGCGAGGATGCGCGACTGCTCGAGTTGCTCGAGGATTTCCTCTTGGATGTCGCTGTCGAAGTTGTTGTCGAGGGCGTTTTGTAGGACGATCTGAAAGTTGTCTAGGGTCGCCTCATTATTTGGTAATTGGGAAACTGATACGTTGGTGGCGAGATCGACGGAGTCGTCTAATTCGCCGGTTAAGGAAAGGAGAGCGTCGGTGGCTTCGAGGATGGATTGCTCGGAGCGAATGATTTGTTCTTTGCGTTGGGCGAGGTTGGCTTCGGCTTGGAGTGTGTCGATTTTGGTTGAGAGTCCGAGGCGTTCCCGTTCGCGAGACTCTTCGAGGAGTTTCTCTGAAAGTTCGAGGTTAGACTGGTGGAGATCGCGGCGTTGGTAGGAATCGGAGAGGCGCCAGTAGCTGGATTCGATGTTTTGCAGAAGATCGTAGACGGCGTTGCGTGTTTCGAGGTCGGCAACGCGGGCTTGCGACTTGGCCCGACGGACCGGGGCCAGGTTTACGTCTCGCCCGAAGTCGCGCAAGAGCGGTTGGGTGAATTCGAGGGAGAGCGAGGCGCGCTCGCTGAGTTCGCCCCCGACGAGTTGTCCGAGTTCGGGATTGAAGCTGGAGCCGTCATTGCGAGATTGGTTGGCGCTAGCGGTGAGTTGTCCGCCGGAGGATACTCGTTTGCTCACTCCGAGGGCGTAGGAGCGCGAGTCCGAGGTGGTTTGGTTGGTGCGTCCTTCCGAGTTTTCCCACTCGAGATCGCTTTGACTGAGGTTGGCGCGGGAAAAGACGGTTGGATCGAATTGGGACTCCTGGCTTGTGACCGCTTCTTGGGCGATCTCCGGCTCTAGGCTTTGGATTCGGAGGCCGAGGTTGTTTGCCAGCGCTCGGTCGATGGCGGCACGTAGCGTCAGCTCTTCTGCGAAGGAGTTGTGTGCGAGGAAGGGGCAGGCGAAAGCCAGCGCAGTGGCGAGGGGGAAGAATTTCACAAGAGACGGAAGGGTAGAGTGTTTTGTGACTCTTTGGGAGAGACGACTCTTATCACTACACCAGTATTTCTAATTGGTTTCGTGAAATTTGTCGTCTTTTCCTAATAGAGGCAGACTACTATCCAGTCGTCACTGCAAGCGGAAACGGTTCGAAGGTTTTGCGTTACTAGTGTAACCTCAATTCAGAGCGAATTTTCAAAGGGCGCCGTTTGGCCTAGCTCGTTTGGGCTCTGCGGTCTTTAAGCTCCCGGTTCATCTGATCGTTTAGCTTGTTTCCGATGGGGTAGAGAAGAAGGAATCCAACTGCTACCGCGAATGGGAGGGCTGAGTAGAGCGTGGCGGTGACCTTGATTGCGAACTGGCTATCGAGCGTGTCAGCCGCCCCCGAAACGTATCCGTGCCACTCCATTACCTTTGCCCCAAATGCGGCTCCGAGGGCGAGGCCTGCCTTTAGGGCGAATACGATGCCCGCGAAAACGAAGCCTGTCGCCCTGCGGCCGGTTTTCCATTCGGAGAAGTCGGCGGTGTCCGCGATCATGACCCATAGTACGGGAACGGTGGGACCGTAGGTGGCTGGCCAGAGCATGGAGAGGAAGAAGAGAAGGCCGACCTGGTCCGGGTTTACGAGGAAGATCGAAGCGGTTACGAGGGTGGTGCCGCTCAGGCAAACGATGAACATCGGCTTTTTGCCGAAGGTGTGCACGATTTTCTTGGAGAAAGCGATGCCGATGAGGGTTATGACATTGCCGCACATGCCGAAGACGCCGATAGCGACTGCGGTGCCGTTGGAGTGGTCTGGCTTTACGAGGAGGCCAATGGTATCCAGTATTCTCTTACCCAAGCCGAGCTCTCCGTCGCTCGGCGCGACAAACCCCATCTTGCTGATGAACTCCACAAGTTTGGTTTCCTCCATGTAGAAGCTCATGAAGTAGTACATCGGACCGCCGCGGAAGGCGAGGGTGATGAAGATGAAGAGGGTTACGAAGAAGAGGATGATCCAAGGGCGGTTGCGCTTGAGGTTTTTGATGTCGTCCTTGATGGGGACCGATTTCGTTTGGGGAACGCGCTCTCGGGTGGTGAGGAAGGTCCCGATGAAGAATAGGAAGGAAATCGCCGCGAAGATCCCGATGGTGATGGACCAGCCTTTCGCTTCGTCGCCTCCGCCGAACTTGGCGACCCACGGGATGGTGAAGGATTGAACGACGAAGGCGGCTGACATGGCGGTGAAGAACCGCCATTGCTGGATGCTGGTTCGCTCTTCCGGATCGCCTGTCATGACGCCAGCGAGGGCGGCATAGGGGACGTTGTTCATAGTGTAGACGGCCATGAGCAGGAGATAGCAAATGACCGCGTAGGCTGCGAGACCAGTCGGGCCGAGGTCAGGTTTGGTAAAAGTCAGCCAGAAAACGCCCGCGAATGGGATGGCTGACCACAGGATCCAAGGGCGGAATTGCCCCCAGCGAGACTTGGTGCGGTCTGCGATCATGCCCATGGCTGGGTCAGTGATGGCGTCGAAGAGGCGTCCGCCGAGCAATAGCCAGAAGAGCAAGGTGGGGCCGAGGCCGAAGACCTCGATGAAAAAGGGCTGCTGGTAAGCGAGGAGGACTTGAAAGACGAAGTTCGCGGACCCGTCCGCCAAGCTGTATCCAAATTTTTCGCGCTTCGAGAGGGTTACGTTCGATTCAATGCTCATAAGTTCCGGTGTGTGAGGGGGATGCGATTGAAGGTCTTCTTATGCTCGTTGCCAAAGTTCGTAGGGACTGTTGGCTGTGTGACGAATTCGCTCGGATTTGGGCCAATCTCGGCTGAGTCCTGACAATCTAAGTTTTTTTCTTTAGAATGCGGTTACGGTGGATCCAGCAAAGAGGAAACTGGTCCCATCCGATGCTTCCTGCAGTCTCTTTATATAACATATTCGCTCGTGGAGAATTAGGCGCGGTCTTTGCTCGTTGTAAAATGCTCCTCCGGGGGTGGCATTATTTCCGATTTTGCCTTTGTATTGTTGTCCAGAAAGGCCGTAGTAGAGGCTTTCGATTTCAAACCATTTCGAATTGAAAATGAGTACTGTTGCAAAAAAGAAACCGACCGCTAAAAAGGCGGCTAAGAAAACTGTCGCTTCTGCTCCTACGGATATGAAGCAGGCAATTCTCGATCACCTCAAGTTTACGCTCGCTCACAATCCAACTGCGGCGACTAAGCGGGACTGGTGGACTTGTATTTCCCTCGCTGTGCGCGACCGGATCGTGGATAACATGATCAAGACGCAGCAGACCCACTTCGAGAAGAACGTTCGCCGCTGCTACTACCTCTCCATGGAGTACCTGATGGGGCGGATGCTGGTGAACAACATGTACAGCGCTGGCGTTTACGATGAGGCGCGTTCCGCTGCGGAAGAGCTGGGCGTCAATTGGGATGAGATTTGCGAAGAGGAGCTCGACATGGGGCTTGGCAATGGAGGTCTGGGGCGTCTTGCCGCCTGTTTCCTCGACTCGCTCGCGACCCTTGATCTGCCAGCGGTCGGCTACGGCATCTACTACGAGTTTGGCTTGTTTAAGCAGTCTTTCGAGAACGGCCACCAGATCGAGCATCCGGATAGCTGGAAGATGTTTGGCACGCCGTGGGACATCGTTCGCCCGGAGTACACTCAGACGCTCAAGGTCTACGGTAATGTAGAAACTCAATTTGACGAAAAGGGCGACCCGCATCCGATTTGGGTAAACACAAAGTCAATACAAGGTGTCCCTTACGATATTCCAATTAGTGGATACGACACGAAGACGGTTAATTTCTTGCGTCTTTGGTCTTCGCGTTCGTCGGAGGAGTTCGATTTGGAAGAATTCAACAAGGGCGACTATGTGGAGGCGGTTCGCGAGAAGGCTGTTGGTGAAACGATCTCCAAGGTACTGTATCCAAACGACAAGACAGAAAACGGTAAGGAACTGCGCCTTGTGCAGCAGTACTTCTTCGTTTCTTGCTCCCTGCACGACATCATCCGTCGCTACTTCAAGAACAATGAAGGTTGGGATGGTTTTGCGGACAAGGTTGCGATCCAGCTGAATGATACCCACCCGGCGATCGGGGTTGCTGAGTTGATGCGCATCTTGGTCGACGAGCAGAATCTGTCGTGGGATCATGCTTGGGATATTTGTACGAAGACCTTTGCCTACACCAATCACACGCTTCTTCCTGAAGCGTTGGAGAAGTGGAGCGTGCCTCTCTTTGAGAAGGTTCTACCACGTCACCTGCAGATCATCTTCGAGATCAATCGTCGATTGATGGATACGATTGAAGCACGCTGGCCGGGCGATAACTGGATGAAGCGCGATTTGTCTTTGATCGAAGAAGGTCATCCGAAAATGGTACGCATGGCCCATCTTGCGGTTGTGGGTAGCCACACGGTGAATGGGGTTGCGGCGATTCACTCGGAGTTGCTCAAGTCCGTTCTGTTCCCTAGCTTCAACGCATTGTATCCGGGCAAGTTCACAAACATGACCAATGGCATTACGCCTCGTCGCTGGTTGTTGGCTTGTAATCCGAAGCTTTCGAAACTGATCGACAGCAAAAAGATCTCGAAGGATTGGCCGAAGAATCTCGACGCCTTGCGTGGGCTGGAGAAGTTCGCAGACGATAAGAAATTCCAAGACTCGTATATGAAAATCAAATACGAGAATAAGGTTGCTCTTGCGGAGACCATCAAGGAATTGTGCGACGTAGAGGTTGATCCAAACGCTTTGTTCGACGTGCAGATTAAGCGTTTGCACGAATATAAGCGCCAGCATCTTAACCTTCTGCATATTTTGACGCTTTACCGTCGTCTGTTGCACAATCCAGATCTGGATGTCGCTCCGCGTGTATTCATTTTTGGAGCGAAGGCAGCGCCAGGCTACTACCTCGCAAAGACGATCATCAAGGCGATCAATTCTGTCGGTAAGGTGATCAACAATGATGAGCGGATTAAGGGTAAGCTTAAGGTTGTCTTCTTGCCGAACTACCGTGTATCGCTTGCGGCGAAGATCATTCCTGCTGCCGATCTTTCAGAGCAGATCTCGACCGCGGGTAAGGAAGCCTCGGGTACAGGCAATATGAAGCTGGCCTTGAACGGCGCTTTGACGATCGGTACGCTTGATGGAGCGAATATCGAAATTGGCGAGGAGGTCGGTGACGACAATATCTTCATTTTCGGTAAGACCGTTGAGGAAATTCAAGCCTTGGACGTACAGGGCTATGATCCTATTTCGCACTACAACGCAGACGAAGAGTTGAGAGCGGTCGTCGACTGGATCGGTTCTAGCTACTTCACACCGGATGAGCCGCATGTACTGGAGTCGCTTAAGAGCAGCTTGCTCGAAGGCGGCGACCCGTTCAAGGTCCTCGCTGACTATCGTTCCTACATCGATTGCCAGGATCGGGTGAGCGATGCCTTCAAGGACGAGAAAGCGTGGGCTCGTATGGCCATCTTGAATACGGCTCGCGTGGGCAAGTTCTCAACGGACCGTACGATGAGAGAGTATGCGTCTGAGATCTGGAATCTGCCGCCAGTGAAGATCAAGTAGCTTGCTTTGCTCGTCTCGAAATTTCAGCCGTCCCCACCTAGGGGACGGCTTTTTTCGTCTATTGGGGAAGCGTTCGACTGGTGTTTACTTTGGTAGCGGAGGTAGTTTGGAAGGCGTTGGTTGAGAAGGGGATAAAAAGGAAGCTTGGCAAGGGGGAGGAACTCGACAACGTTTGTTGTGCATTTACTTAGGTGAGTGGATCCGCTGACCGATTGCCCCAAAACAGACTGTATGAACCTTACGAATCGTTTTTTCGCTACTCTGAGCTGCATCCTGCTGGTTGCCACGACCCTGATGAACGGGCAGGACCGGCCGACTATCTCTCAGGAACTAGACGGCTTTTTGACTCCGACTGCCGCTATTTTCAGCCCCGATGGCCGCTATCTATTTGTTCTCAATCATTCTCAAGGTGAGAATGGCACGCTCCGAAGTCAGAGCTATATCAGCAAGCTCGCTGTGAAGGAGGGAGGAGAAGTCGTACCTAACGAGATGCGCTTCGTGAAGAATCTAACGGCTCCGATCGATCTCGATTTTTCACCGATCCGTTATGCGAACATACCGAAGGGGGCTATCTTTTTGGCCTACGGGACTCCTCTGGTGCAAGACGAGGCGGGGCGGCCGATGCGCAATCTGTCTCGGGTTTCGATTGGAATCATGATTATCGATCCCAATACGGGGCGCCAAATCAAGCGAATCGACCTTGGCCCGAATAGCCGGATCCGTCTCAAGGACGAGCTTTCCCTTCTCTCGCCATCGAGCCTTTGTTTTGATTCCAAGGGAAATCTCTACATCGGAGAATCCGGAGTGGGTGGCCACATGTTTGAGCGGAAGCAGCTTGGGCGTCCAGGTATTTGGCGAATTGAAGCAAGCGCGGTGGAGGAGTTGTTGAACGGGCATACGCCGCGCGGGCAGGTGGATCTGATTCGTACCACTAGTCTCCCTACGGACATGACTTTCCGCGAGAAGGAGAACATGCTCTATTTTGTGACGAACCACACGCAAGGTCGTCCAAGCGGATCGGTTTTTCGCATCAGCGCGGGGCAGTACCAAGGTATTTCGTCCATGCAGACGATCGTTAGAGATCTGAGTGCATTGACGGGTATTCAAATCATGCCGAAAGGGCGAGTGCTGCTGGCAGGCAATTCCGGCGAGTTGATGTTTCCTCGTGGGAAGAAGGATACACGTCCGTTGCGTTTCCGCCCACGTCATGAGTTTTCTTCTCCTGGCAAGATCGCGTTGCTGCAAATGAAGAATGGTCCAATCGTAATCGCCGTTCCGGAGCAAAGCAGCGAGCAGAGCGGAGGAAAGGGCCAGCGAGTGAGTATCGTAACGCTACCGGCAGAGTAAGTTAGCTGGGATTGGGAAGGGGAAAGGGAATGTTGAGGCGCTTGTTCGTTTTCGCTCTGGTGTCGCTGACTGTAGCGGTCGCTGTGGCGAAGCGGGTGCCTTGGCCGCACGAAAACAGCGAGCTCGAACCGGATCCCGATATCGTTTGGGGCGTACTGGATAACGGGTTCCGCTACGCGTTGCTGCCGCACGATGCGAAGGAGGGGCTCGTGAGCATGCGTCTTTTGGTGGGGGTGGGCTCTCTTGACGAGGAGGAAGACGAGCGTGGCTTGTCACACTTCATCGAACACATGGCTTTCGAGGGGACGAGGAACTTCAAGCCCGGTGAGCTTATAGAGTTTTTCCAGCAGCTTGGAATGAGCTACGGAGTGGACGTGAACGCGTTCACTTATCACGACAAGACGGTTTACCACCTTGAGCTTCCGCAAAACGATGAAGAGTTGATCGGGCAGGGGTTGCGATTGTATCGAGATTATGCGGACGGAATCCTTTTCGCCCCGGAGCGGGTGGAGAACGAACGCGATGTCATTCTAAGGGAAAAGCAGGCTCGTAGTACTCCGAGCGCGAAGATCACGCAGGCGTCGTTCCGCTTTTCATTCGCGGGTACGAAGTTGGCCGAGAGAAATCCAATCGGCTTGGAGTGGGTCGTCGAGGAAACGTCGGTTGAGCAGCTGAAGGCATTCTATGAAAAATGGTACCGACCGGAGCTGATGACCTTGGTCGTGGTAGGGGATTTCGATCAAGCGATGTTCGAAAGGAAAATCGAAGAGAACTTCGCTTCGCTGAAGGCTCCGAAGGGGCGGATTCCGAATCGGAAGATTGGCCGATTGGCCCGTACAAAGCCGTTTCGCACCGGACATCTTTATGTGGAGGGGGTTGAGCGATTTACCTTGGAGATTTCTCGCTCTTGGATGGACTCGCGAAAAACGGATGGCTGGAGCCGACGTGAACTGGATGCGAGGCGTTCGTTTGCGACTTCGCTGTTTAACGAGCGTTGCCGAGTGCTGATCGACGGGATGAGCGATAATTTCGCGAACTACAACCGAGTATTTGGGATTCCGTATTGCCAGTTGAGCATTAGTTCTGGTGGCGATTTCTGGTGGGATGCGTTTGTATGGTTGGATCAACTACTAAGGCAGGCCTTGATGTATGGTTTTACTAAGGAGGAGGTCGACTACCTCAAGCATACTTGGTTGCAGAGCAGTCGCTCCGCTGCGTTGCGGTACGAATCTGCTGAGCCTCGGATGCTGATTGACGAGTTGGTGGATAGCATCTCGCAAAACAGGGTTTACCTCTCTTCGGAGGAGGTTACTGGGCGGATGGATCGCTATATCGAGTCGCTGTCGTTGCAAGAGATCAACAAGGCCTTTGCGGAGGTTTGGAATTTGAAGCGCTTGTCCTATTTCATGGCCGGCGAGATTGATTCGCCACTTAGCGAGAAAGCTTTGAAGCGGAGGTTTCAGGATGAGAGAAGCTACGCGGTACTACCGTACATCCCTAGGCTACCGGAGAAGTTTGAATACACTGATCTGGGTGAAGCTGGTGTTGTGGTTGAAACTGAGGAACTGAAAATCGATGGGGCAAAGTCGTATCGGTTTTCCAACAACGCTCGATTAACCTTTTTGCGAACGGAGAACGAGAAGGATACAGTTCGCTCGCTGGTACGAATCGGTGGCGGTATGTTGGCGTTTTCCGACAGCAATCCCGGTACGCATGCTCTGGCCATGTCATCGCTTTTTCGTAGCGGTTTTGGCGGCTATGACATTGATGACGTGTATAAGGAGCTGCGTTCGAATGTGAACTCTTTCGTTTTTGGAGTCGATGACCACGACGCCTTTACGTATCGTGCTTTGACGCAACCTGACGGTCTGGACGAGTTCTTCAAGATTGTAGCGGAGTATCTGCTGGACCCTACGGTGGATGATGAGGCCTTTGATTTAGCGAGATCGAAACTAAAGCAGAGTCGGGAGCTGGAACCGGATGGGATGAACGAAGGCTACCGTGATTTGCATCGTATGCTTTACCCAGAGCAGCCGCGTTTTCACGCTCCCTCGTTGCGGGACCTTGTGGATGCTGATCGGGTTGCAGTGCAGGAATGGGTCGAGGAACCGTTTCGGGAGGGGTACTTGGAAGTTGCGGTTGTTGGAGATATCGAAGAGCAGGCGTTGCTCGAATTATTTGCTGAGACGTTTGGCGCCTTGCCTAGCCGTAGGGAGAGCAAGGCGGACTTTGAGGAGGTTAGAGCTTTGAAGCTAGATTCAAATAGCGGTAAGCGAACCATCGAGTACGCTAAAGGCATGGGCGATAACGCTGCGTCTGTAATTGTTTGGACGATACAGGACGATATATCGGTTCGTGAAAGCGCTGCGCTCTATATCTTAAGCAATGTGTTGGAAACGCGGATACGAGAGCAGGTTAGAGAAGGGATGGGTGCAAGCTATTCTCCTTCGGTTCGGTATGTTACGTTTCCCGCCTATGAGACCCTGAGACATATTCGAGCGGACGTTGATTGCATGAAGGGGGACGCGGATGCTCTGCTAGATGTCGTGCTAAAACTTTCAGAGGAGTTGGCGGCCGAGATTTTAGATGGGGATGAATTGCTTACAGCAGTCGCCCCGTTGGAAGAAGGCTTGCGGCAAGCATGGAGCGACAATTCCTATCTTTTGGAGAATGTGCTTTATGGGGTGCATGAATACCCGAAAATCATCGACAACGCGATTTTGTATCGGGACGGATTGCTTTCTTCAATTACTCCTGAGGAAGTACAAGCGATAGCCCGACGCTATTTAAGTTCTGAAGCTGCTCTGGCTGTCTCAATTGTGCCGTCTGAACATTCGGAGATTGCTGAAAATCCTGACTGGGAAGAGCAGTCGAAGGTCGGTAGGGTCGAATAGATCGCGACCGAATTGGGAGTTGACATAGTCTCTTTAAATAAAGAAAAAACTTTATTTATGAAGATTGCACTCGTTAGCTCTAGCCTGAATCCGAAAAGTCGCAGCCGTTTGATGGCTTTGTCGGTACAAGAGAAGTTTGAAGCCCTGGAGGGGGTTGAGGTAGACTTGATCGATTTGCAGGAGCTGGAGTTGCCCTTGTGCGATGGGGGAGCGGCTTATGGCGATGCCAATGTGGTGGAGCTGAACGAGCGAATGGAAGCGGCTGACGCGTATGTCTTGGCGACTCCGATTTATAATTTCGATAGCAATGCTGCTCTAAAGAACTTGATCGAGCTTGCCGGGCGTAAGATGGAAAACCGTGTAGTCGGTTTCATTTGCGCGGCGGGAGGAGCGATGAGCTACATGTCGATTATGGCTTTGGCCAACAGTTTGATGTTGGACTTCCGTACGATCGTGTTGCCGCGCTTCGTATATGCGTCTCCTGAGGATTGGGATGGCGACGCGTTGAAGGCGCCGGTAGCGGAGCGGTTGGATCAGTTTGCGGATGCCTTTGCCAGCTTGGCTGGGAAGCTGGCCGATTAGAGTAGCTGAAAGTCGGACTCGGCTTCTAGGTTTAGGCTAACTCGGGCGTTGCCGAGATTGATGGCAATTTCGAGGAAGCCGCCTGAACCGAGATAGGCTATCGCTTCTCCTTCCTGCACGTCCGAAAAAGTCTTTCCGAAGGGAATCTGTAGTCCGTTGTTCAATACGACGGTATCGGGTTGTGGGCTAGACTTCGCTATACGCAGGTTGGTGATCCCGTTTCCGAAGCGGTCGAAGTAGATTACGCTGCCATGGGTCGGCAGTTGTTCGACTACTGGGAACTCGAAGCCATCGTGGGCGAAGCGGGCCATGGCAAAGCCAATATCGTTGGGGCTCGCTCCTTGGGCTAGGTAGGCTGCTGCGGGGGCGAAGACGTCTCGGCCATGGAAGGTATTGCTTTCTTTGTGCTCGTCTTGGAATCGATGGGACTCGATTTCGTAGACTCTGCACATGTCGGGCTTTAGAAGTCCTAGGACGCCGTTGTCGGGAGCGACGAAATGGTAGTCTCCATCCCAATGCACGATAGGTTTTCTCTCTGAGCCGACGCCCGGATCGACCACGCAGAGGAAAATGGTGCCGCGAGGGAAGTCGGAGTAACACTGGGAAAGGACGAAGGCGGCTGATTTGATATTGCCGGGTTCGATCTGGTGGGTGATGTCGATGGTTTTTGCCTTGGGGCAGATGCGAGCGATGACTGCTTTCATCGAGGCGACGTACCAGTCGGAGGTTCCGAAATCGGTGAGGATGGCGATGATGGGTGGATCGAGAGGCATGGGTAGTGGGTATCGTCCGAGAAACGTTTGAGGTTTAGCTCTTTAGGGGAGTTGGCGAGGGAGCTCAGTTATGCTAGCTTTGCCAACATGAGACTCAATGCGTTTTTATTGGCCGGGCTGTTTGTGGGAATGGGGGCGGTAATCGTCTCGGGAGCCGAGGAGGGCGCACCAGCGTTTCGAGAGCCTTTGTTCTTTTCTGAGGTCGATCGCGAGAATCGAACGCCGCAAGCGGTTCGCGTTGGCGGGGTAGTCTTTGTCTCTGCCATGACAGGGCCTGGCGAGTCGGCGGAGGAGCAGGTGCGAACGATCTACATCCGGCTGCAATCCGTGCTCGGCAACTACGGGCTGACGATGGCGGACGTGGCGCACGAGAGGGTGTACTTCAGTTCGGATGAGGCTTTGCGGAAGCTTAAGGCGATGAGGGGGCGTTATTATGGAGGTAGTGCGGGCCCCGCGACATCGTTCGTGCGAGTGGCGGGATTTGAGGATCCGGGGACGTTGGTATCGGTCGAGATGATGGTAGTCGCGAGTCCGGGCGAGGAATAGTCAGGATAGGTTGCGAGGGCCTTGCTTTTTTTTGCCCATAGGTAATTCTGCAGTGATATGAGCTACGAACCTTCTGATGAAATCCTCGAAAAGTATGCGGATGTGATGATCAACTTCGCTCTCAATAGCGGCGAAGGCGTTAAGCCAGGTGAGGTGGTGCAATTGCGTGTGCCGGAGGTTGCCAAGCCGTTTTTGGTCGCTCTTAGGCGTGCGGTCTTGAAGGCGGGGGCGCACCCGATCGTCTTTTTCACGCCGGATGGCATGGCTCGTGAATTCTTCGAACTTGCTAGCGACGAACAGCTGGAGTTCTTCGCTGAAAAATACCACCGTGGCACCGTTGACCAGATCGATCATACGGTGGCGATCCTGGCTGAGACCGACAAGAAGGAGCTCGATGGGATCGATAGCAAAAAGATCATGGCGGCTCAAAAGGCGATGAAGCCGTATATGGACTGGCGTCGCGAGAAAGAGTCGGCTGGGAAGTACACTTGGACGTTGGCCATGTGGGGAACTCAGGAAATGGCTGACGAAGTTGGAATGACTCTTGAGGAGTACTGGGAGCAAATTATCGATGCCTGTTACTTGAAGGAGGAGCAACCTGCTGAAAAGTGGAAGGCTCTTTATGAAGAGCTTTACTCCTACAAGGATAAATTGGACGCATTGAAGATCGAGAAAGTGCGTATTGAAGCGGAGGATACTGATCTTTGGGTGACTCTGGGCAACAATCGTAAGTGGTTGGGGGGATCTGGAAGAAACATCCCAAGCTTTGAGTTGTTCGTCTCTCCGGACTGGAGGGGAACTGAAGGGCGTATCCGTTTCACGGAGCCGCTTTATCGCTACGGCGCGTTGATTGAAGATGCGTATTTGGAGTTTAAGGACGGGTGCGTTACCAAGGCGACAGCTTCGAAGGGCGAGAGCCTGCTCAAGGAGATGGTTGCGGTTGAAAACGCGGATAAGGTGGGCGAGTTTTCTTTAACCGATCGTCGCTTCTCCCGAATCACAAAGTTCATGGGCGAGACGCTCTATGACGAGAACGTTGGTGGTGAATTTGGAAACACGCACATCGCTGTGGGGGCTGCCTATCGTGATTCCTACACGGGAGATCCCTCTTCTGTAAGCGAAGAACAATGGGCTGAAATGGGATATAATAATTCCGTCGTGCACACGGATATTGTAGCGACTTCGAATCGGAAGGTGACCGCTTATTTGCCGGACGGCAGTTCTCAGGTCATTTACGAGGACGGTCAGTTTACGATTTAGTTTCCCGATTTATGATCAAACGCTTTGCCAGAATCTTCTGCCTGCTCGGTTTGGGCGGATTGCTATTAGCTCCCGTAGGGAATGCGAAGCGGTTCAATATTTTGGTAAATGCGACAGCCTCGGACGAATATGTCGAGCGTGCCGAGGCGATGGATTACCAGACCTTTCATTTCATAAAGGGAAAGTTTTGGGGCGGTTCGACGCGAGATAAGGGGCTGGAGCAGGCGCAGTTCGAGGATCTGGCGGAGTCGCTATCTGTTCATTTGAAGAAACGTAAGATGTACCCAGAGCCGGATCAAACTCGGGGGGATCTGTTGATCATGATTTCCTGGGGACGCACTTCGTTGGGGCCAAACTACCGGGAGTTGCAAGGGATTACGGGCTCGGGTGACGCGATGAGCCAGGGGAGTCCGGAAGGGCCTAGTGAAGGTGGCGAGCTTAGTTCCGCGAGTAGCGAGCAGATGTTGAACGAGGGAGTGGGATCCTTGCGTTCTCGGAACCGGGTATTGCTAGGTCTGCACGGTGATTTGATCGAGCCCACTATGTTTGGAGGTTCGCCAGATCAGCATCTCTGGGATGCGTTGGATGAAGAGCGCTACTTTGTGATCTTGAATGCGTTTGACTATCAGCACCTGAAGGAAAGCAAGGAGCTCAAGCAGCTCTGGTGCGTTCGCTACAATACGCGAGCGATAGGGATTGGGTTCGAAAAGGCTTATGCTTCGATGACTGAAGCCGTGGCTGGCGTGATTGGATTGAATTCAAACGACGTCGTGGTGGTGAAGGGCGATACGGAGGGTAAGGTTTCGCTTGGAGAGCTCGAGGTGATCGAAATGAGCGAAGAGGAACAAAGAATCGTGGGTGAGTAGCATGAGTGTGCTCCGGCTTGTTCACGTTTTGATTCTCCTATCCTCTTTTCTGATCTCGGTTAGCTTAGGCCGTTCGCAGGATGCAGATCGTCTTGTCCTTGAGTTGGAGGCTTCGTTTCAACGGGACATTGTCGAGGCTTGGTATCCAAAAGTGGTGGATCGCGAGTATGGCGGGTTCTTGACGACGCTTGACGAAAAGTGGCGTGTATCCGGAAATCAGAACAAATTTATCGTTACGCAATCCCGGCATGTTTGGGTGTTGGCTCGACTATCGATTTTTTTGGACGACCCCGAATTTACTAGAATGGCGATCGAGGGGGCTCGCTTTTTGAACGATGCCATGTGGGATCCGGAATTTGGTGGCTACTACGAGCTGGTGGACCGAACGGGCGCTGAAGTGCTCGATCGTCGTAAGTCAGCCTATGGGATGTCGTTTGCCATTTATGCGTTGTCGAACTTGTATGAGGCAAGCGGTGAGGATGAGGTGCTGGCTCAGGCGAAAAGAGCGTTCAATTGGATGGAAACGTTTAGCTGGGATTCAGAGTTTGGAGCTTATGTTAACTCGTTGGAAAAGAATGGAGATTGGGCGCTTAGTAGTATCGATGGAATAGATACGAAGTATGTTGGCTTGAAGGACTATAATTCATCGATCCACATGCTGGAGTGCTTGACGAGTTTGTATCGCGTTTGGCCGGATGAGCGGGTTCGGGAGCGATTAGATGCGATGAGGAATATCGTTCGCGATAGGTTTGTCCAAGACAAGGGGTACCTGCATTTCTATTTTACCCGAGACTGGCAGAAGTTGAGTTTGAACGGACGAGATAAGGAGGAGGTGATTGCTAACTTTTACACGGACCACGTTTCTTGGGGGCATGATGTGGAAACTGCGTTTCTGCTGCTTGAGGCTTCGCATGCTCTTGAGGGTGAAATTGATCCACGTACGTTGGGAGTCGCGAAGTCGCTTGTGGATCATGCGTTGGAGACGGGGTGGGATGACGACGTCGGATCGCTATTTTACGGTGGTTACTACTTTGACGAAGGAGGTCCTTGCGCAGTGATTCGCCCGGAAAAGGAATGGTGGGTAGCCGCGGAGGGGATGAACGCCTTTCTTCTGATGGCAGGTCTGTTTCCAGAGGAGGAAAAGTACCAGAAGGCTTTTGACAGGCAATGGTCCTATATCAAGCGGGCTCTGATAGATCCCGAAAATGGCGGTTGGAGAGGCTACGGTTTGGATGGTTTGTCGCCACAGATTGACACTCCAAAGGCTCACGTTTGGAAGGCGTCTTACCATGATGCTCGGTCGTATATGAACTGCCTCGAGATGCTGCGAGGGGAGTTTCCGCTGTTGCAGCATTGAAGTTGCTTGCCCGGAATCGGGCTTGACAGGATCCCCGCTTGGCGACTTCTTCGGCTCAACTTCCTCCGGTTTCGGCCGATTGGAAGGTCTCAATCACTCTGATGAACGCATCTATCAACAGGACAAACAACCTTCTCAACCTCGTGCTAGTGAACGTGGTCGTAGTGGTCGTGGTCGGATGGATCGCGTCAGCGAGAGGTTGAGTAAGCAACGAGCTTTTTCGAAACAACCCCGCCGGCGCAACCCGGCGGGGTTGTTCGTTTTAGGACATTTTCGCCGGAGGCAGTCGGTTTCAAAACTTAAATTAATCCACTGAATCCAGAAATGAACTATACAGGCGCAGAAATCCTAATCAAGTTGCTCGAACGTCAGGGCACCAAGCGAATCGCAGGCATCCCTGGCGGTGCGAACCTCCCTATGTACGATGCTCTTTCGCGTAGCGAGAGCATCCGTCACATCTTGGCTCGTCACGAACAGGGGGCTGGCTTTATTGCCCATGGGCAAGCTCGAGTCACTGGCGAAGCGGCTGTCTTCTTTGCGACTTCAGGTCCAGGAGCGACCAACACGATTACCGCTTTGGCGGATGCTAAACTGGATTCAACTCCGATCATTTGCATCACGGGGCAAGTTCCCAAGTCGTTGATTGGTACGGATGCCTTTCAGGAGATCGACACCTACGGTCTCAGCGTTCCGGTCACGAAGCATAGTTATTTTGTTCAATCGGCGGAAGAGTTGCTGAAAGTCATTCCTGAGGCATTCAAGGTTGCGACTTCGGGCCGCCCGGGACCGGTTTTGATCGACATTCCGAAGGACGTTCAGATGGAGCGAATCCAAGTTGCAGAGTGGCCTGAGCCCGGGGGCTGCGAGTTGGAGTCGGAAATTGAGGATGCTTCTATCGAGCAAGCGGCTCGTATGATCGACGAGTCGATTCGTCCTATCATTTATCTTGGAGGTGGAGCGATTCATGGAAACGCAGGCGAAGCTGTTCTTGAATTGGCTGAGCGTATCCATGCTCCGGTGACCACGACTTTGATGGGCTTGGGCGCGTTCCCAGCAAGCCATGAGCAATTTATTGGCATGCTTGGGATGCATGCGGCCCGCTACACCAATATGGCTTTGGAGGAGTGTGACCTCTTGATTGCTTTGGGCGCTCGATTTGACGATCGGGCGACTGGAAAGGTCGCCCAGTTCTGTCCGGATGCGAAAGTCGTCCATATCGATATCGACGAAGCGGAACTGCATAAGATCAAAACGGCTCACGTTGCGATTCAGGCCGACTTGAATGCTGCGTTGAAAGAGCTGATTCCTGCTACTGAGTCACGTCGCCGCGAAGATTGGATGCGACGCGTTGCTGAGTTGAGAGGCAACTACCCGTTGGAAATGCCGAATGCGGATTCGGCGACTTCGGCCTATGGGATTATTAGAAAGACCCAGTGTATTTGTCCTGAGGATACCATCGTAACGACAGATGTTGGTCAGCACCAGATGCGGGCTGCTCAAGCGTTTTCTTTCGACAAGCCTCGTCGTTGGTTAACCTCGGGCGGGCTCGGTACGATGGGGTTTGGGCTTCCGGCTGCGATTGGAGCGGCGATAGAAGCCCCAAATCAGCAAGTCGTTTGTTTTTCCGGCGACGGCAGTTTGATGATGAACATCCAGGAATTGGCGACAGCTGCGGAGGAGGGCGTTAATCTGAAGGTCGTTCTCTGCAACAACAACTCGCTTGGTTTGGTTCACCAGCAGCAGACGCTTTTCTATGGGAAGAACATTTTTGCGTCGAACTACAGCAGTCACATGGACTTCTGCATGATTGCCAGAGGTTTCGGGGTTGAGGCTTACGACTTGGCAAAAACCGAAGAACCTGAGGCTCTCTTGAAGGAGGCTTTGGAGGCTCCGGGTTGCGCTTTGATCAACGTTCCGATCGATGTTGAGCATCGTGTTTTCCCGATGGTTCCTCCCGGAGGCGCGAATTCCGAGGCAATCCATGAGCAGGCTGAGAAGGAAGTTGCGATATGAGGTGGCCAAAATGAGCGCTTACGCAGAATGGCGGTACGACGAGTACCGTCAGGTTGGAAAAGACTACGGCCAGCCCGAAGAAGCGGAGGCTTACGATAAGTCGCACGCCCAGTTTCGGGATGTGGACGCGGAGAATCGGCAGTTGCTCGAATTGCTGGAGCTATCGAGTTCAGCCCGAATCGCGGACTTTGGCTGTGGCACGGGTGCGTTTGCAGTTAGAGCGGCGGATCAGTGTGAGTCGGTTGTGGCGGTCGATGTTTCAGAGGCGATGTTGAGGCAAGCTCGAGAACGGTCTGAGGCTGCGGGAACTTCTAATATCGAATTCCAGCGAAGTGGCTATCTAGATTTCGCAGCCGACGAGGAAAGCCTCGATGCTGCGACTAGTAGCTTTTCGCTCCACCATTTGCCGGATTTCTGGAAATCGCAGGCATTGGTTCGGATCAATCGAGCTCTGAAACCAGGCGGATTGTTTTTTCTCCGAGATGTCGTTTATCGTGATTCTGGGGAGATTTCCTTGGTGAACGGATTCGTAGAGAAGCAGGCCGAGCTAGGTGGCGAATTTCTTCGCGAAGATGCGCTCGGGCACTTTCGGGAGGAGTTTTCGACCTATGACTGGATTATGAAAGGCTTGCTGGAAAAAGGCGGTTTCGAGGTCGAGTCACAGAATTGGGAACACCCGGTGGTGGCGACTTACCTGTGCCGTAGACTTTAAGGCAGTTTCGCCGCATGGAGGAGGGGGGCGATCTGTTGCCATCATTAGGCTAAAACTCCACGATGCAAAAAGCCCGCTTCCAGTTGTGGAAGCGGGCTTTGTTGTAAAAAAAATCGAGAAGAGGATTAGTCGATGACCGTGGCTTTCACGATCTTCTGCTCTTCGAATGGCTTGTCCATTCCGTCGCGATCGACGGATTCGATTGCTTGGACGATATCGTAGCCTTCCTCGACTTCACCGAAGATCGTGTGGCGCATGTTGAGCCAAGGCGTCTTCGCGGTGGTGATGAAGAACTGGCTGCCGTTCGTGCCAGGACCAGCATTCGCCATGGCGAGGAGTCCGGTCTTGTCGAACTTCACGTCTGGAGTGCACTCGTCTTCGAAGGTCTTGCCCCAGATGGACTCGCCGCCGCGGCCGGTACCGGTTGGGTCGCCGCATTGGACCATGAATTCCGGGATGACGCGGTGGAATATGATGCCATCGTAGTAGCCATTCTCGACGTGAGTGGCGAAATTCTCGCAAGCCTTGGGGGCGATTTCAGGGTAGAGCTTCAGGGTGATGGCTCCCTGGTTCGTTTCTAATTTGATCTTGGTCTTTGCCATTAAAGGTACGAATTGCGCACGTTTGGGGATCCGCAAGCAGAAAAGAGCAATTCACCCTCCGGAGGTGGTCGTACAAATCCACGGCTTTATCTGGAAGGAGCTCCCTCGGAAATCGGAGTTATTTCTCGGTTGTATTTCCTGTTTCGAGCTCTATTCGTTGGCCGCTTATGGGCAAAAACTGGCTAGAAGGAGTAGAAGAGGAGTACGACGTGGTCGTAATCGGCAGCGGTCTGGGAGGGCTGACAAGCGCCAATATCCTCGCTAAGTGCGGGCACAAGGTCCTGTTGCTCGAGCACCACTACCAGTTTGGCGGACTTGCGACTTGGTTTAAGCGCCCAGGAAAGCATATCTTTGACATCTCCTTGCACGGTTTTCCGCACGGGATGGTGAAGTCTTGCCGCAAGTACTGGACCAAGGAGATTGCTGATTCGATCGTCCAGTTGAAGGACGTTCGCTTTATCAATCCGCAGTTCGATGTTTGGACAACTTTTGACCGCAAAGATTTCACGCGAATCCTAGTGGAGGAGTTCAAGCTGGAACTGGAGCAGGTGGAAGGTTTCTACGATCACCTACGTCAGATGAATTTCTACGATGATGACCAGCGTACCACGCGTGAGCTGTTCGAAGAGTTCTTTCCGGGGCGGAAGGATGTGCATCGCCTCCTCCTCGAACCAATCGCGTACGCGAACGGATCTACGCTAGACGAACCTGCGATCACCTACGGTATCGTTTTTTCGAATTTCATGAGCAAAGGTGTCTTCACTTTCCAAGGCGGTACGGACGTGCTGATTGGAAAAATGGTGGAGGAACTCGAGCGAAATGGGGCGACGCTTCGGAAGAATGTATTGGTCAAGGAAATACAGACCGAAGAGATTGATGGCCAGCAGCAGGTGACTGGAGTCGTGATCGAAGGGCGTACACGTGACTCGGAGCCGAACAATATTTTATCGGTTCGTTGTAAGGCAGTGGTTTCAAACGCGAATGTAGTCACTACCGTCAAAAAGATGGTAGGAGAGGAGAAGTTTTCGAGGGAATACATCGACGAGCTTGATGCGGTGCGTATCAACAGCAGCTCTTGCCAAGTGTACATGGGGATTCGGGAAGGGGAGACCATTCCTAATATCGGGGATTTGGTTTTCACCTCGGACGCTGAGATCTTCAGCAGCGAAGAGTTGGTCGATCTACACACTACCAGCCGGACGTTTTCGGTGTACTATCCTGAAACGCGTCCCGGTTCGGACCGCTACACGATTGTCGCCTCTTTGAACGCTAAGTATGTCGATTGGGATAAGCT
This sequence comes from Pelagicoccus mobilis, assembly GCF_016595505.1. Classification (GTDB taxonomy): domain Bacteria; phylum Verrucomicrobiota; class Verrucomicrobiia; order Opitutales; family Opitutaceae; genus Pelagicoccus; species Pelagicoccus mobilis. The sequence goes on from NZ_JAENIL010000008.1 coordinate 153,825, forward strand.
CAGCGAAGAGGAGTACGAAAAGCACAAGGAGCGTTTGATTGAAGAGTCGCTGGTGTCGCTCGAGAAGTACATCCCAGACGTGCGTTCTAAGATCGATCATTTGGAGGCGGCGACGCCTCGTACCATTAATTACTACACACGCCATCCGCAGGGGACTTCTTTTGGAACAAAGTTCGAAGGGCTCAAGTGCTCCATGGAACTTCCTGAGCAGATTGGTGGACTCTATCATGCGGGGTCTGTTGGGATCATCATGTCAGGTTGGCTTGGCGCGATGAACTACGGCGTGATCACTTCCAATAAGGTGGATAAGAGGATCGTGGCGATGAAGGCCGCTTCGGATTCTGTATCCTAAACTCAAGCACAAATATCGTTTCATGGCTACAGAAGAAGTCCTCAACGCAATTCCCCACCGTCCTCCATTTCTCTTTGTTGATGAAGTGGTAGAGCAAACTGAAGATTCGCTCACCGCACGTCGCCATATTCCGGAGACTGAAGCCTTCTTCGAGGGGCACTACCCGAACAACCCGATCATGCCAGGCGTACTAATCTCGGAAGCGGTTTTCCAGACAGGCGCTATTTACATGAGCCGCTTGTTTGCGGACCTCTTGGAGGAGAACCCAAACATGGTTCCGGTGCTTTCGAAGATCGAGAACGCTCGTTTCCGTGGCATCGTTCGTCCTGGGGATACGCTTTTGATTACGGCTAAGTTCAAGGAAAAGGTCAGCAACTTTGCGTTTATGGATGGTAGCGTGAAGACAGAGGATGGCCGTAAGGTAATGAGCGTTTCCTTCTGTGTCGCGCTTGCTGCAGCAGAGTAGAGCAATGGGATTTCTAAACCTCGCAGGCAAAAACGTGCTCGTGATGGGCGTGGCGAATCGCAAGAGCGTCGCCTGGTTCATCGCCAAAACTTTGGAGGAGGAGGGTGCGAACGTCATTTATAGCGTACGCTCGGAGGCTCGCAAGGAGACGACTGCAAAGCTCCTCAAAGACAAGCCAGTCTACGTTTGCGACGTAGAGAACAAGGAGGAGATCGCCAAGCTGGCCGATGAGGTCGGTCGCGACTTTGGTACCTTGCATGGTATCGTGCATTCGATCGCTTTCGCGAACTACAGCGAAGGCTTTAAGCCTTTTCATGAGACGAAGCGCGATGACTTTTTGCAGGCGACTGCGATTTCCGCCTTTTCTGTCGTCGAGGTTTCGAATGCGTTTAAGCCCTATTTGGACAATCATGCGTCAGTCGTGGCTATTAGCATTTCGTCGCTGACAATAACGGCTGAAAATTATGGATACATGTCGCCAGTTAAGGCGGCTTTGGATTCTGCGATTCGCTATTTAGCAAAGTCGTTCAGCAAGGATACGCAGGTGCGTTTCAATACGGTGAATCCGGGCACGCTCAAAACGAGCGCGTCGGCAGGTATTCCGGGTTATTTGGAAAGCTACCTCTTCAGCGAGAAGCTTACGTTCCGTAAAGAAGCCCTGACGACGCAGGAAGTCGCTAATGCTGCGGTATTCCTATTGAGTGAGCGCTCAAGTGGCATGAATGGCACGGGCATGACCTTAGACGCGGGTATGGGTATCAATTATTTTGATGCGGAGGTCATTAAGCTGGCGATGCGTCCGGAGGAAAAGGAGTCGTGAAAGGCGACTCGATGAGCTACGCGGGCTAAAGCGCCGCGCTACGAAATGAAGATCCGTTCTGCAGTTATTGATTCGCTTTCTTACGTCTCGCCGCCGACAGCGTGGTCGAGCGAGTTGATCGAGCAAAAGCTAGCTCCACTCTATGAGCGTCTGCGCTTGCCGGAAGGGCGATTGGAGCTGATGACAGGGATTAAGGAGCGTCGCTTCTGGGAAAGCGATGTTCGCCCCTCAGAGATCGCCGCTGAAGCTGGACGAAAGGCGATTGCAGAGTCCGGATTAGCTCCCGAACAGATGGAAGTTTGTATTCATTCTTCGGTTTGCCGAGACATGCTCGAGCCTGCAACGGCTTCGTTTGCTCACCGTCTGATGGGATTGAGTCCTAATGTGCAAGTCTTTGACGTTTCGAATGCGTGCCTTGGGTTTCTCAATTCGATCTCGTTGCTTAGTTCGATGATCGACTCGGGCCAGATCAAGGCTGGAGTGGTCGTTTCAGGCGAGAACGGCAAACCATTGCTCGAGCGTACGATCCAGATTTTGCTCGAACGCGATCTGACGCGAAAGACGATTAAGCCCTTTTTTGCCAATTTGACGATCGGCGCGGGCGCGGTCGCAGCGGTCGTGTGTCACGAGTCGCTTTCTCCCAAGGGGCATCGAATTCTTGGAGGTAGTGTCATGGCGGATACTTCGGCGAACGATTTGTGCCAAGGCGATTCCAGCAATGCTGGGGGAGGATTGGAAATGCAGACGGATTCGGAGGAAATGCTTCAAGCTGGAGTTTCGCTGGCGAAGCGGACTTGGGATGCATTTAAGGGAGAGCTTGGTTGGAATGAGTCGACCGCTGATCGGGTTGTCTGTCATCAGGTTGGTGCGGCTCATCAGCGATTGCTGTTCGATACGCTTGGTCTACCGCATGAGAAAGACTTTTCTAGCTATCAAACCTTTGGAAATACGGGTTCCGCGGCCCTCCCGATCACGCTTGCAAAGGCGGCTGAGGAAGGTGCGGTGAAGGCTGGCGATAAGGTCGCTCTGCTTGGAATTGGTAGTGGCTTAAACTGTTTGATGATGGGGGTGGAGTGGTGAGCTCTTTGACGATACCGGACTGTTTGAAAGAGGAATATCCATTCGAGGCGAAGCGGCTCAAGCTGAGTTGCGGTCACGAGATGAGCTATGTCGATGAAGGCGAAGGCTTTCCGGTTCTCATGGTTCACGGAAATCCGACTTGGTCCTTCTACTACCGGAACGTAGTCAAAAAGCTGCGTGGAAAGTTTCGCTGCATCGTCCCCGATCACATTGGTTGCGGATTGAGCGATAAGCCCGGGGACGCGTATTCTTACCGTCTCGAGCAGCGGATCCAGGATCTCGGTGAATTGATTGATCATCTTGGGTTGGAGCGATTCGACATCGTGGTTCATGATTGGGGCGGTGTTATCGGGTTGGGAGCCGCTTTGAGGCGATTTGAGAAGCTTAGGCGTGTTACTATTTTGAATACGGCTGCTTTCGTTGATTCACGGATTCCGTCTCGTATCGCTCTTTGTCGTGCTCCTTTGTTCGGAAAGTTGCTCGTGCAAGGATTTAACGGTTTTGCGGGGCCGGCGGTAAGCATGTCGGTGCACAAGAAGCCGCTTAGCAAGCTGGAGACGCAGGGGATGCTGCTTCCGTATCGCACTTGGGGAAACCGGCGGGCTGTTTACGAGTTTGTGAAGGACATCCCGATGCATGTTTCGCACCCCAGTTTCAAAACGCTTATCGAGGTGGAGAACGGTCTCCTCAAGCTCAGACAGAGAGATGTGACTATTCTTTGGGGGGGCAGGGATTTTTGCTTTAACGACCATTTTTATGATCGTTGGAGGAGATTCTTGCCGGATGCTACGGCGTTTAGGTATCCAGATGGTGGGCACTATATTCTTGAAGATGAGAAGGACTCCTGCTGCGAGGCGATCTATCAGATGGCCGACTACGACGAAGATTAGATAAACTCTTTGAACGGTGGTTGCGTTCGAGGGACTTCAGGGTACCTTAAATGTCAAAATCGTTGAGGGGCCTTTTTTATGGAGCTGCATACCTACTATTCGAAACTTGGCTTGTTGCGGGTGACTTGGGGATCGAAGATAGATCTTCGAGCGCTGAAGCATCATTTCGAATTGTTGAAGGTGAATACGCATTATGCGCGTGATTTGAAGGTGATCACATCCTCTCCTGTCGAAGAGATTGGAGTTCCGCTGACGAAGGATAATATGCTTTTGGTGAAGCAATGGCGGGAAGAATCTCTTGAGGATTACAATTCGATCACCACGGCTTTCTACGGACTAAGCCCAATCCCGTCTGCCTACATCAGCTATTTCAGCGAGTTTTTCGATTCGAAGAAATCTCTTCTGCGACAGTTCGCCAGCGAGAAGGACGCGATGACTTGGCTGATGCGCGATCAGAAAGTGCTCTAGGGCCAGGGGGGAAGTGGCTACGCGAGTGATCGCGGCACAAGGCCGCTTCCCGCAATCAGTTAAATCCCCATATGCAGCAGTTTCCACTGTCTTTGCGGATGAACCAAAAAAAGGACGACCGTTTTGAGGTCGTCCTGTTTAAATTTACGCTCGTCTGGCTAGATCGTGTTCACGGCGGGGGAGCCGTCTCGGTAGCTGACTTCAGCGGTTTCGCGCAGGTAGTCTGCGGTTCCGCCGCGGAGGGCTTGTAGTTGTTCCGGACGATAGCGCCAGCTCCAGTTGCCGATGGCCTCGCCAGGCGTATTGAAGCGAGCTTCTGATCCGAGGCTCATGAGATCTTGGATGGGGACGATGACGAGTTTCGAAACGCTTTTGTAAGCGGTGCGAAGAAGATCCCAGCCAATCTCGCTACCGTCGACACGGAGGTATCGGCGAATGTGGTCGCGCTCTTTCTCCGTCGCTTCGGCGTACCATCCGAGTGAGGTGTTGTTGTCGTGGGTCCCTGGATACAGCACGGAGTTTGACTGCAAGTTGTGCGGGAGGTAGAAGTTGTCGCCGCCGCCTCCAAAGGCGAATTGGAGGATGGCCATGCCTGGAAGGCCGGTGTCGCGTCGGAGTATGCGAACGTCGTCGGTGAGGTCGCCAAGGTCTTCGGCGATGAGCTTGCAGTTCTTGATCTTCTTTTTGACCGATTTGAAGAAGTCGAGACCGGGGCCCTTTTTCCATTCGCCGTTTTTGGCGGTTGGCGAGCCGTAGGGAATGCTCCAATACGAGTCGAAGCCACGGAAGTGGTCGATGCGGACCACGTCGTAGAGCTCGAAGCAACGTTTGAGGCGATTGACCCACCAGGAGTTGCCGTCTTTAGCGAGGGCTTCCCAATCGTAGAGGGGATTGCCCCAGAGTTGGCCGTCTTCTGAGAAGTAGTCCGGCGGGCAGCCTGCAACTGCTGTGGGCAGGAAGGTTTGAGGATCGAGCTGGAAGTACTCTGGGTTTTGCCAGACGTCTGCGGAGTCGAGGGCGACGAAGATGGGGATGTCTCCGATAACTTGGATTCCTCGTTCGTTAGCGTAGTCGCGCAGCGCTTGCCATTGGCCTTCGAAGAGGTACTGGAAGAACATCTCTGCGTCGATTTTGCGGGACAGCGTTTGGCGGAGGTCGCCTTTGAGCGCCTTTTGGAAAGAGCGGTACTCTTCTGGCCAGGCGTACCAAGCTTGGCCGTTAAAGTGCTCCTTGAGAGCTTGGAAGTAAGCGTAGGGTTCGAGCCAGCTTTGGTGCTTTTTCTTGAAGGTTGAGAACGCTCCATAGGGGCGGATCTTTTGCTCGCCTTGCACGAAGGTTTCGTAGACGGCGTCGAGGACCGGCCATTTGGCGTTATAGAGTCCGCCGTAGTCTACGATGTTGTCCGGGAGCGTGGAGAGCTCGGCGAGGATCTGGGAATCGAGCAGTTTCTTGGCTTCGAGCGCGTTGAGGGAAATGAGATAGGGATTGCCCGCGAAGGACGAGAACGACTGGTAGGGCGAGTCGCCGAAGCCTGTTGGACCGAGCGGGCAGAGCTGCCAGTACTTGAAGCCGCCTTCGGAGAGGAAGTCGATAAAGCGGTAGGCGTGATTGTTGAGGGTGCCGATTCCGTACTCGCCGGGAAATGAGGTTGGGTGGAGCAGGACTCCTGCTGCGCGATGGTCGAGCCAGTTAAAGAGTGGATCTTTCACGTTGGTAAATAGGTTTTATGAAGAAGTGCGGCACATAATGCGCTGCGTTCGCAGAATACAAGCCCCCAAGGAACGGCTTTTGCAGAATTTGCAAATGCGTGACCTTGTTTTGACTTGGCGGATTAGGTGTAGCGCTGATGGGGAAGCCTGTAGCTTATACCGTGCCTCGGAATTGTGAAAGAGGCCGGAATTGATTTAGGGATACGTAAGGTTCGCCGATTGTAGAGGTGATCAGACTCAAGGAGTTTACAAGTAAGAGAAACGGAATACCGATCCAAACAAACGGAATTTCCACGAGTCGATCAACCAAGCCGGGCTCTCTAGGGAGGCCGGCTTGTTGCGTTTTTGAAAGAGGTGAACAATGGGGGGAGGAGAGGTGTTGCCGTTGATATTTTAAGGAGATCGGGCGATGCGGCAATGACGGAGCATTGCCCTCCGGCGCATGGGAGGGGAGCAGGTTTCCGCTTTTGTGTTATGGCTTTAGGATTGCCGGAGGTGGGGGCGGGCCGCAGAAACAAGCCCCGATGGAAACGCTTTTGACGCTAATTCGGGCATTGATCGGAGTCTTGGGGCTATTGGCTCTTTGTTGGTGGGCAAGCGAGGATCGAAAGCGGATCGACTGGAAGCTGGTGGGATCGGGCTTGGTATTGCAGTGGATCTTGGCGGTGCTGATTTTGAAGGTGCCGGTGTTTCACGATGCGGTGGCTGGGGTCTCTGCGTTTTTCAGCAAGCTGATTGGGTTTAGTGATGAAGGGGCGGTGATGGTATTTGGGAGTATGCCCAAGGATGTGCCGGTTTTTGGCATGGCTTGGACGGTTCTTTCGGCGATCGTGTTTTTCTCGGCCTTTTCGGCGATCCTGTATCAGCTGCGAATCCTGCAGGTGATCGTGTTTGGGTTTGCTTGGCTTTTGAGCAAGACTCTCAGGCTCTCTGGGGCCGAGTGTTTGGCCGCGGCTGCGAATGTGTTTATTGGTCAAACTGAGGCTCCTCTCGTTGTTAAGCCGTATTTGAGGAAGATGACCCGATCTGAGATCAATTCGCTAATGACAGGGGGCATGGCGACGATCGCCGGAGGTGTGTTGGCAATCTATATGGCGGCGCTTGGAGCGGGAGATGAGGCCGCGACGATCGCTTTTGGGAAACATCTGTTGACTGCTTCGATTTTGAGCGCGCCGGCAGCGCTGATAGCGGCCAAGATTGTGGCTCCGCAAACTGAGAGCGTGAACGGGCAAGTGGCTTTTCCCAAGGAGAAGGAGTACGAGGGAGTGTTGGACGCGGCGACCAAGGGGACGTCGGACGGACTGAAGCTGGCGCTCAATGTGGGAGCGATGCTTGTCGCGTTTACGGGACTGGTGGCTTTGCTCAATTATGTGGTGGGTGCCTGGATCGGAGAATGGACGGGATTGAATGCTTTGGTGGCTACTTGGACGGAAGGGAAGTTTGAGGCTTTCAATTTCAGTTTTGTGATTGGCGTTTTGAGCGCTCCTTTTGCGTGGCTGCTGGGCGTACCTAACGCAGATTTGCTGGTAGTGGGGCAGTTGTTGGGGGAGCGTCTGGTCTTTAACGAGCTCTTTGCTTATTTTCATTTCGCTGAGCTGCGCAGTTCCGGGGTTATCAGTGATGGAAAGTCAGTGCTTATTCTCACCTATGCTCTGTGTGGCTTTGCGAATATCGCTTCCATCGGTATTCAAGTGGGCGGGATTTCGGCACTGGAGCCTGGACAGCGCGCGAACCTTCTTCGTTATGGATTTCGTTCGATGGTGGGCGGCATGGTGGCCTGCTATTTGACGGCTATTGTTGCGTCTACCGTTCAATCGAGCATTAACTGAGTCTTTCGGAAAATGAGCAGTAAGAAGGTATATCTTGGTGGTTGTCTATTTGATCTAAGGCACCTCGCGGGCAATGCGATGCTGAGCGAGCAAATCGGGCTGAAGTCGGAGGGGCGGTATAGTGTGTATTTGCCTCAAGACTACGAGCCTGAGCATTTGGGAGCGAAAGCGATCCGCGATAGCGATTTCGAGGGGCTGTTGGCTTGTGAGGCTGCAGTGTTTCAGTTCGATGGGACGGAACTCGATTCTGGGACGGTGGCTGAGTTTATGACAGCCAAGTTCGCGGATATTCCAGCGGTTTTGTTGCGTACTGATTTTCGACGCGGCGGCGATCGAAATGAGGATCCCTGGAACTTAATGTGCAGCTTTTATCCGAGAACGGTATCTCTGGTTGTCGATTCTATACACTTGTATTCGGAGTGTGGGCACGAGGAGCTTGGTGGGGTGAAAGCCTCGCAGATTGCTACCGAGAAACTGGGAGCTCTCGTTGTGGAGAAGCTGGATCAGGTTTGTGCTCAGCCTGCGGTGGAGACTCAGGGAATAGGGCGTGATCTAGCGATCCGCCGGTTGTTGGGGATGTAGGTCAATATGAATTTAGCGGTACGTCAGCGTGTCGAGTTGGATGACGAGGAGATTCGGGAACTGCTGAATCTCTGGCAACGAGTTTGGCCTCTGGCGGAGTTCGATGAAGAGTCGGATCTTGATCGTGTTCGGGAGTTTCGGGAGACAAGGCTGGGAACGACAGATCGGGAGGAATTGTTTCATGTGCTCTGCAACGGCGGGCGAATCGTTGGCGTGGCGCGTAGTTTTTTGCGTGAGATCGAGTTTATCGAATCCGGTGAGAGGATAAGGGTCTTGGCTTTGGCGGGAGTTTGCAGTGAGCCGGAGGCCAGGGGCGTTGGAGTCGGAAAAGCGGTTGTAGAAAGCGCATTTGCTAGAATCGGCGAGGACGTGCCTTGTTCCTTGTTCCAAACCGGAGTGCCCGGATTTTACGAGAAGCTAGGAGCTTTTCTGGTGGAGAATGAGTTTGTGAACTCGAAATCCGCAGACGATTCGTCTGCTCGTCCTTGGTGGGATCCGTATGTTATGGTCCTTGGAGAGAGGGGAAAATGGCCTGAAGGGCGAGTTGACTTGTTGGGCGCGGCCTATTGATTGGTGGAATGGGGCGAAACTTTATCGAAAAGCGAATTATTTCCAAGGGGATCGAACTCTGCGAACGGCGTATTGATAGCCAGGGTACGCCGATTACTGCGGATGATTTGAAGAATATGGAGGTCCGTACCTTTTCCCCATTTATAATGATATTCTATATCATTGTTGGACTCGCGTTCGCTGTATTCGGAATCTGGGTTCAGATTGAGACGCGGAGCATGATTCAGTCAATTCTGCCGGTATTGTTTGGAGTGGGGAATTGCGCGTTTGCGATCCATGGGCGACCGAGGAAGGTGGGGGACATGTCGGATGAGATCGACTTGATGGATTTGACGGCGGAGATCGTGAAGCGTTTTGTCGCTAAGCAGGATGCTGGAAGGCAGAGGGAAGGCTAGGGTTGCAATCGGGTTGCGATAAACTAATTCTTTTATGCGACCTACTGAGATATGAAAGTTCACACGATTGAGATAGCGGCGGCCATTGAGGAGGAACTCAAAAAATTCCTGCAAGATTGGGGCGGTGGCTATCCCATGAAGTTTACGCGTTTCGTGGATCTTGGCGGGCGCCAGACCGACCTTTACGTATACACGGCAGAAGAGGGATCTCCTCCGTGGATGATCATTCGCATCAAGTCGGTCATGAAGTCTGATCAAGGCGAGTGTATTCAGGTTTTTGTTAATGTCGCTGGGAAGGCTAACCCGCTTGAGGAGGTGCTTGTGTCGCCAGAGATTTGGAAGCTGCCGGCTCTAGCGGATCGAGTGCTTACATTTGCCAAGAACGACATGCTGGTGAAGATTGCTGAGGGCGGCGAAACCTTGCCGGAAGGGAACTCAGGAAGTCCTGGCAGTGAGCTTGGAGCCGGGCCTGCCATGGATGACGACGAGGATCTCGAAGATCTGGATACGGCAGGAATATTGGCGGGAGACGGCGGCGCTTCGGATAGCGACTTCAATCCGGCGGATATAATTGCCCAAGCGAACTCTGAAGACGGGGGGGACGATATCGACCCCAGCGATCTGATTGCTCAGATGAATGCCGAGGGCGCGGGTGGAGATGACGCGATCGATGATCCGAGCTCCCTTATTCAGCAGATGAATGAGGAAGCGGACGAGGAAGAGAAAAGCGAGTAGCTCTGCACGCCTTAGAAGGCGGCTACGACACGATTGAGGTTTGTCTCAATCTCTTCGGCGCTTTGCTCGAACTCTTCTGCGGAGAGGCCTGTGCGTGGCAGGTAGGATTCCCAGTTCGCCCAGTAGTTTGACTCTCCGTGGAGGCCTTTTCCGATACGCTCGGCGACGCCGTTGGCGAGATTGAGCAGGTGGATGAGCGGTAGTTTTCGAGGGGCTTCTTGAGGCTCGTACTGGTATTGTATCGTGTGAGCGGTCTCTTCCGAAAAGTTCCAGGAAGTGAGGATGAAGCCGGCCACGGTTGGATTTGTAATGCCGAAATTGTTTTGTTCCCACTCGATGAGCGGGAGTTCGGATTCGCGGGAGAAGCTTGGGTAGGCTGGGTTTCCTTTGACGCAGTAGTCGATGACCATCTTGCCCATGTTGCGGAGAAGGCCGATTGTGTAGGCTTCTTGGTCGTCGTAGCCGGTCTTGCGAGCGAACACTTCCATACCGATTCCGCAAGCGAGCGAGTTTTCCCAAAGCTCGGTGCCGGTGATATTGTAGGTCGCGTTGCTCTCCGAGAAGAGTTGTTGGGATGCGGCGAAGCCGACCAGGCGAAACAGTTCGCGGAAGCCGATCCGGTTGATGGCTTCGTCGAGGGTGTCCACGGCGATTCCGGCTGAATACATGGCGCTGTTGCTCAAGCGAAGGACGCTAGCGGTGAGGGCGGAGTCGGCATTGACTAGGTCGGTGATGTCGCTCAGGTCCGTTTGCGTATCGCGCAGCATGTTGCTGAGCTTGCCGAAGATGCGCGGCGAGGAAGGCAAGTGAGTGGCAGCTTCTTTTAGCTCGGCAGGAGAGATTGTATTCATTGATGGCACTTGGGCTGTGGTATCGGTTTTGTCAGGTTTTTCTGTAGACGAAGGCAGGTAAGAATACTGCTACAAAATGGCCGAATTGAGTGAGTTTACGAATTGTTAGCGTACAGCTTTCGAAGCGAGGATGCGCTTGAGTTTTGAGCGTGAGGCAGGATGCTTTGCGGGCATGGCTTTCGAGTATGTGATGGAGCGGGAACTCGCTTTCAATGAGACGGATATGGCAGGGATCGCCCACTTTTCCAATTTCTTCCGTTGGATGGAAATTGCGGAGCATGCCTTTCTTAAGTCGCTAGGTGTAGAGCCGGTGGTGCAGGAGCGGGATCAGTTTTGGGGTTGGCCCCGAGTTCGCGCGAGTTGCGAGTACCATGCTCCGGTGCGTTACGGGGACCGTTTCGAGGTGCATCTCTTTGTGAAGGAGATAAAGCAGAAGTCGGTGGTGTATTTCTTTCGCTTCAAGAAACGTGGCCCGGATGGGAAGATCGTGCCGATCGCGAAGGCGGAGATGACATCGGTCTACGCTGGCTTTGATGTTCCGAGTCAAACCATGTCTGCTCTCGATTTGGAGGAAGCTCTCTTGAGTCGTCTGGAGGAAGCGAAGCCTGAGGTGATAAAGGCTGCTCGCAGCGAGGGTAAGTTGATCTAGCTGAGAACGTGGCGAAGCGTCAGGTTTCGAGTTCTGTCTCTTTTCTGTCGGGCCTGAGCGCCTGGAGTTTGATCGTTTTTGGTGGATTGAGTCTCGCTGCTTCCTTGTTGGGGCACTCGTTGGGTGGAGCGATTGTGGGCGTTGCCCTGCTCCTGCACGGAGGGGTTGAGTTGCATCAGAGAGGGGCGTTGGGCTCCTGTCGAAATGAGCGAGCCCCGGTGTTTCTCGCCTGTAATCAACTGGCTTTGGCGTTCAGCGTTATCATGTACCTCGCATGGCAGGTCCTCTCGCTCGATGTGCAAGAGATCGATGCGATGTTAGCTCGCGAACCGATCCGCAGCCTTTTGGCACTTTATCCGGCTGAGTTGAGGGAGCGATTGTACCAAAATCTGCCAGCTATTCTGGTGGGTGCCTACGCGGTCGCGGGTTTTTTGGTGCTGCTCGGTTGCTTAGGAATGGCGACGGTGTATCTGCGGGTAGGGCGTCGAAAATCGTAGCGCGGTGCTTTAGCCCGCGATCACAGTGCAGGATTGGACCATCGATGACGCGGGCTGAAG
>NZ_JAENIL010000090.1 GCF_016595505.1 Pelagicoccus mobilis
CAAGCCGGGGTAGGCTTCGTTTTGAGGGAAAAGGACGGGACGGGAAACGGCTTTGTTAGCTCACCGACATGGGGTCGACATCGAAGATTTGCACCACGTCTTTGGGAAGCGGGACCTCGGCTTCGACAGCTTTGAGCTCTCGCATCAGGCCACTCACATTCTGCGTAAAGTACCAGATATGAAAACGATACTGGTCCTTCATCTTCTCTACCGCGCACGGCGTCGGCCCACGCATCTCGATCTTGCCCGCCATGCGAGCTTCGACCTTCCGGGCGAACTGCTCTGCGAAAAAAACTGCCTTGTCAGCGTTTCGACTTCGGAAAACTTGTCGAACTAAGTGGCGAAAAGGAGGGTATTGGAACTGCTCACGCGACTCGATCTCCACCTCGAGAAACGCGTCCACTTCGCCTCGCCGCGCGAATTGGATCGGCTCCGCATGAGGCGTGAAAGTCTGCACCACCACTTCTCCGGCGAGATCCCCTCGTCCCGCCCGGCCAGACACCTGAACGAGGAGTTGGAAAGTGCGTTCATTGGCCCGGAAATCAGGCACGTGCAAAGACAAGTCCGCATCGACCATCCCCACCAAGGTCACGTTCGGAAAGTCCAGCCCCTTGGCGATCATCTGAGTACCGACTAGCAAATCGATCTTGCCCTTGCGAAAGTCCCCAAGAATTTCGCGAAACAGATGCTTCTTTCCCATCGTGTCCGTGTCGATTCGCACCACGTTCGCCCGCGGCAAGATACTCTTCACCACATCCTCGATCCGCTGAGTGCCGCTCCCTTTGCCACGAATCGCTCCGCTGTTGCATTCCGGGCACTTCCACGGCGGATCCGCCTCATGCCCACACAAGTGGCATTTGAGGGTATTGTCGCTCCGGTGAAAAGTCATCGGCACACTGCAATGCTTACACTCCTCCACATGCCCGCACTCGGTACAAAGCATAGTGGAGTTATAGCCGCGGCGATTGATGAAAAGAATACTCTGTTCCCCCTTCTCCCACCGGTCCCGCAATTTCTCCGCTAACAGAGTCGAAATCGTAACCGGTTTTCGAGTACGCATCATCTCGATCCGCATATCCACCACGTGCATCATCGGAAGCTCCCGATCGTCGATGCGCTTGGTCAGTGTATCCAATTTGTACTTTCCGCGCTTAACGTTGCGATAGCTCTCAAGCGAAGGCGTCGCGCTACCTAGAACACAAACGACATTCTCCAAAAAAGACCGATACACCGCGACATCCCGACCGTGGTAACGAGGCGTCTCGTCCTGCTTAAACGCAGGCTCATGCTCCTCGTCCACGATCACCAGTCCCAAATTTCTAAGAGGAGCAAACACTGCAGATCGAGCCCCCACCACGACGCGAGCCGTCCCGTTAGCCAAAGCCATCCAAGCATCCAATCTCTCTCCGTCAGAAAGGCTACTATGCCACACCACCGCATGAGCATCCTTATGCTCGGTAAACCGGGAACGGAGACGCCCTACCGTTTGCGGAGTCAGCGCAACCTCCGGCACTAGAAAGAGCACGCTCTTGCCCGCCTTCAAGGCCTCCTCCATCGCCGCGATATAGACCTCCGTCTTTCCAGAACCGGTCACGCCATACAAGAGATGCGTAGTGAATTTCCCAGCACGCACACTTTCCGCGATACTCTCGTAGCAAGCGGCTTGTTCTTCGTTCAAGACGATTTCCTGCTTGGTCGCGTATTCGACATCGCCCAGTTCGTCGTCATAAGCGACACGCTCGACCTTGCGGGCTTCCTCCAAGATCAGCCCTTTTTTCAGCAGTCCGGTGTAAGCGGCTGGCGAAGCGGAAAGCCTACTCAAAACCAGGCTTTTCTTTTGAGGACGGAACTGGCCCGCGATAAACTGATAGAGCTCAAACTGCTTCGGAGCCTTCTTCTCAAGGGCGGCAAGCACCTCGGACTCCACAGACTTCACAGCCGACACATACTTCTCCTGTTTCGCCTTCATCCCCTGTCGAACCGGGCCAGGTATCATGGTTTCCAATACATTTTGGATACTCGCCCCGTAATACTGACGAAGCCAAGAGCCAAGCCTTAACAGGGCAGGCGTCATAACCGGCACAGGATAAACCAGCTCGAGAACCAACTTCAGCTGCATCAATGGCAAGTCCGGCTCGCAGTCCTTCTCCACCACCAAACCGATGGTCTGTCGACGTCCGAGCGGCACCCTCACCAAGGACCCAGGCTCCGCCTGCTCCTCCATCGAAGAAGGCAGGCGATAGTGCAATGGCCGATCAAAACCGGACATCAGCCAGACGCAAACGACTGTGGCATCCAAGCTCATGGGAGCACGAAAAGCGGGCTCCTTATCGGTTGACAGTTATTGAGAATGTATTGAGATTCGGGCACGTGACGATCGACGACTGCAGAGAAAAGTTCAAAAGCTACTTGGTAAAGCACAACTTGCGCATGACCGGCCAGCGCATGGCGATCTTCGAAGCGGTTTTCAAAGAGACTTCGCACTTCACAGCCGAAGAATTGCTAGACAAGGCTCGCGAAATCGACCGCACCGTCTCACGCGCAACCGTCTACCGCTCTCTCCCGATTCTGGTAGAAGGCCACCTCGTTCGCGAAGTCGATATCGGCTCCAGCACGATGTACTACATGCCCAACACCGAGGAAGATCCTCACAAGGCCCAAGTCATCTGCAACGATTGCCAAAAGATCTTCGAGATCAGCGCCCCCTTTCTCCAATGGTACGGCAACAGCGTATCCGGAAAGCTAGGACTCACCCCTATCAGCCAACGCCTGCAAGTCACTGCCTCCTGCGAGGAACTCAAAGCCACCGGCGTCTGCAAAAAAGGGAACGAAGTTCCAGAGTAAGAGAGGTAGCGCGTGCTTTAGCTCGCGTCAGCATTGCAAGATCCATTCCCAGTGGTCGCGGACTGAAGCACCGAGCTACGGGAAAACGCAAAAAGGGAGCCGGCTCCCACATGCCGACTCCCCTATTTGAATAGAGATCCTGTATCTCTTGCGGCGAGTTACCAGCTCGCCAAAAATTGATTCGCTTACCAGTCAGCCTTCAGCTTCACGAGGCGCTTCTGAGAATCGCTGTGCCCTTGGCGAGCTGCCTGGCGGTACCAGTTGATAGCGGAATTCTTGTCGCGGCTGATGCCCTCGCCCTTCTCGTACATGGAACCGAGATTGAACTGGGCAACCATGTCGCCATTGGAAGCAGCCTTCTTGTACCAGGCCGCGGCGAGGTCTAGACCACCGTTCTTGGAATCACCAGTCGCATAATAGTGAGCCGCGATCGCACGCATCGCCTGGGCGTGACCTGAATCAGCCGCCTTGCTGAGCCACTCGATGCCGTACTCTTCGCTGTGGACAACACCCTTGCCAGAAAGGAAGGCCTGACCCACGCGGTACTGAGACTCGACGTCGTCCTTTTCGGCAGCGCGAGAGTACCAGTCGAATGCCTTCCGGTCATTGGCAGTCACGCCAATACCTTCCTTGAAGACACGGCCAAGGTTGCGGTAAGCCGGTACGTAGCCGAGCTCGGCAGAACTGCGGTACCAAAGCAGGGCCTTGCTGATGTCCTGGTCGATGCCCCAACCGTTTTCGTAGCATTCAGCCAAAGCGTTTTGAGAGAAAGGATTGCTTTGCTCCGCAGCGAGGGCGAACCAACCGGCAGCAGCAGCGAAGTCCCGATCGCCACCCATCGCGTCACGCAACATGGTTCCGATCACAGGAAGCGAAGCTGCATAACCCAACTCGGCGGCACGCAGGAAGTGCTTGCGAGCGGTTTCGAAATTACGGAGCTCCTCCGGGCCGTAGAAGCGGAGCTTAGCGAGATTGTGCAGAGCGACCGGATAGTCAGGGCGGATAGAGAGCGCCTTCTCGTACTGGAGAATCGCGCTTGCAGGCTTGCCGTCCACTTCCAGAGCGCGACCGAGCTGAGCATAGAAGCGAGACTCCTTCGGGTATTCAGCGATCGCGTCACGGCAAGCCTTAGCAGCCGCAGGAGCGTCGAGGTTCGCGTCGGCGACTGAGTCTACCACTGCGAATTCGTCATCAGGGATAGCCGAAAGGTGGTCAGCTTCGTGTTCCGGAGCGAATTGTTTAACCAAGGCGGCCATTCCTACAGCCACATCCTCGGAATCGAACATTGCGGTGATCGAGCCATCGCCCACTTCGAGGACTTCTCCAGTGGCCACTTCGACCTGCTCGCCCTCTACTTCGCTCAGGGCAACGATCTGTTCACCTACGACGACCTCCGCATCCGCATCGACTGCGATGGTGAAGGCTCCAGTTTCGAGGTTGTTTTCAGTGATTTCGCCATCCACGTCCGCGAATGACGACTGCAAGGCCGCTACCGAGGCGACTGCGAAAAAGGTGCTTAGTTTGCTAACGACGTGTTTCATAAGTAGATAATGTATTTTTGATCCGGCTCGTTCTCGCAGTTTTCGCCACAAGCAAGTCGAACCAAGGAATATGGATATATGCCCCTCTACTATCGGCATCTAGGGAGTCCCGATTTGAGCGGATTGAGCGAAAAGTTGTCTTTTCTAGGGCTTTCGGAGCTTCCCCTTCACGGGTCGCTGAGTAGTGCTACTCGCCTCTTAAGCGCTGCCCGACAACGGCTAGGCCAAGCGAGCAATCCCATCCGTTAGGCACTTCCTAGGGCTAAGTCTCCCCCGACAACGCCCCTAGCCACTTCCATTCAAGCCAGAGCTTGATTCGAGAAGCCTTTGGGCTAACTGTACCGCGCTTTATGTCACAGGTACGCGTAAGATTCGCCCCGAGCCCCACAGGCTCCACTCACATCGGCACCGCTCGCACAGCCCTTTTCAACTGGCTGTACGCACGCAAAACCGGCGGCAAGCTGGTGCTTCGCATCGAAGACACCGACAAGGAACGCAACACGGACGCCGCCCTCCAAGAATTGCTCAACGGCCTAAAGTGGCTCGGTCTCAACTGGGACGAAGGCCCAGAAGTAGGCGGCGAAGTCGGCCCCTATTTTCAGAGCCAACGTGGCGACATCTACCAAGAGTACCTGCAAAAGCTCAAAGACGCGGGCCGGGCTTACGAGAAAGACGGCGCCATCTTCTTTAAACTAGAAGGTGAACGCTACACCGAGTACGACGACTACCACAAAGCGGACGTCGAAAAGGTGAAGACCCAGCCCGTCGTCATCGAAGACATCATCCGCGGCAACGTCACCCGCCGCGAAGAACGCGATTTCGTCATCGTGCGTTCCAACGGCGATCCCTCTTTCCACTTCGTAAACGTAGTGGACGATATCACCATGGGCATCACCCACGTGCTGCGTGGTGAAGACCACTTGCCGAACACTTCCAAGCACGTTGAGCTCTTCAAAGCGTTCGGCGTGAAGCCACCCGTCTACGCCCACATGGCTATGATCCTCAAGGACCCAAAGGTCGGAAAAGGCAAGATGTCCAAGCGCGACAAGGGCGCCCTCATCGAAGAATACCAGAATCGCGATTTCCTACCAGAAGCGGTGGTCAACTTCATCGCCCTGCTCGGCTGGTCCCCCAAGGACGACCAGGAAGTGCTCTCCATCGATGAGCTTATCGAACGCTTCGATCTCAAGGATCTGCAAAAGGCCGGCGCCCGCTTCGACGAGAAGAAGATGTCACACATCAACTTCGAACACATGAAGCGCCTCCCGGCTGACAAGTACTTGCCTCCCGCCATCAGCGCTCTCAGCAAAGCAGGCCTCGTCGACGACAGCACCGACCAAGACTACCTCAAGCGCGTGCTCGAGCTTTGCCAGCAGAAGATCGACAGTTTCGAAGCCCTGCCCTCATTCTCAGCTTACTTCTTCTCCGACGACTACACCGTCGATCCAAAAACAGAGAAGAAGCTGCTCAAACGCGCCGACGCCGCGGAGCGTATCCAAGAAGCCATACCAGCTTTGGAAGGCCTCGAAACCTTCGACGCCGCTTCCATCGAAACCGCAATCCAAGCTCTTGCCGACGAGAAGGAGCTCAAGATCTTCGCCTGGTTCCCACTCCTACGCTTCGCAGTCAGCGGAGTTGGCGGCGGACCAGACCTCTTGCCCATGCTCGAAACCCTCGGCCGCGATCGCGTAGTCTCCCGTCTCAAAAAGCTAGCCGCGTCCCTAAACGCCTAAGGCCTAATCCCCTATCACCCTTTCCCAATGACCGAAGAAGAAAAGCCATCGAACTTCATTCGCGATTTTATCGACGAAGAACTTGCCGCCGGCAAACACAGCCAAATCGTAACACGTTTCCCGCCCGAGCCAAACGGCTACCTACACATCGGGCACGCCTTCGCGATCGGCGTCTCCTACGGCATCGCTCAAGACTACAAGGGCAAGTTCCACCTCCGCTTCGACGACACCAACCCTGAAAAGGAGGACACCGAATACGTCGACGCTATCAAGGAAGACCTCCGCTGGCTCGGCGCGGATTGGGGCGAAAACCTTTTCTTCGCCTCCGACTACTTCGAGCAGCTTTTCGATTGGGCCAAAGGCATGATCAATGAAGGCAAAGCCTACGTCGACGACCTCACTCCCGATGAGATGCGCGAGTACCGCGGCACCTTGACCGAGCCAGGAAAAAACTCCCCTTACCGCGACCGCGCGCCAGAGGAGAACCTCGAGCTCTTCGAAAAGATGGCTGCCGGCGAGTTCGACGAGGGAGCTAAGGTACTGCGTGCCAAGATCGACATGGCTCACCCCAATATGAACATGCGCGATCCGGTCCTCTACCGCATCCTCAAGGCGGAACACCATCGCACAGGAGACAAGTGGAAGATCTACCCTTCCTACGATTTCACCCATGGCCAAAGCGACGCGATCGAAGGCATAACCCACTCGCTTTGCTCGCTCGAGTTCGAATACCACCGCCCACTCTACAACTGGTTCATCGAGAACCTTCCCGTTCCGCACACGCCTCGCCAGATCGAGTTCGCGCGCTTGAACGTTGAATACATCATCACCAGCAAGCGTAAGCTCCTTCAGCTGGTAAACGACAATCACGTTGACGGTTGGGATGATCCACGCATGCCAACCATTGCTGGGCTCCGTCGCCGCGGTTACACGCCAGAAGCTCTCAAAGAATTTTGCGAACGTGCCGGAGTCGCAAAACGAGAACGTGTCAACGAGTATGCGCTTCTCGAATACTGCCTCCGTCAAGACCTAGAAGGCAAGGCGACTCGCCGCATGGCTGTACTCGACCCGCTCAAGGTAGTCATCGAAAACTTCCCTGAAGAAACCGAATGGTACGAAGGACCGAACCATCCCGCAGACGAAGCCCGCGGTAAACGTAAGGTACCGCTCACCAAGGAAATCTACATCGAGCGCGACGACTTCATGGAAGACCCTCCACGCAAGTTCTTCCGTCTCGGACCAGGTCGCGAAGTGCGTCTTCGCTACGCTTGCTACATCACCTGCACAGATGTGATCAAGGATGACGAAGGCAACATCGTAGAGCTCCGCGCCACCTTCGATCCTGAATCTCGAGGCGGCTCCACACCTGATGGTCGAAAGGTCAAAGGAACAATCCACTGGGTGAGCGCTACCGAGAACGTCGAGATCGAAGCACGCCACTACGAGCAACTCTTCACTAAGACGAACCCGAACGAGGTCGAAGAAGGCCAGACCTTCATCGATAATCTCAATCCAGATTCGAAGAACGTCCTCAAAGTCTACGGCGAACCTGAACTCGCAAATGCAACTGCGGGCGAACCTTTCCAATTCGAACGCAAAGGCTACTACATTCTGGATACGGAAAGCGAAGACGGAAAGCTCGTCTTCAATCGCTCTGTCGGCCTCCGCGACAGCTGGGGCAAGAAACAGCAGAAGAAATAAAGCACCGCGCTACGTCTTTATACACAAGAAACCCGCGATCGGCCGATCGCGGGTTTCGAGTGAAAGAAAACGAGATCTCCTCGTTTTGAAAACTGATTCTAGATAGAAGCCTTTGCGGTCTCGAGCGAGTCGCAGAACTTCCAGTCCTTGGACTCTTCGAACTTCTTACTCTCTTCGATAACCACGTCGTTACCGGTCAAAGCATACTTGAGGCTCAGATCGCGACAGGTCTTCATGGAGTGAAGCAGAAGCTTGATCAGATCCATGTTGAGAGAAGCCACGCCTTGAGCATCGAAGATGATCTTCGAAATTCCCGCGTTAACCGCCTCGCTCGTCTTGCTCTTAAGGTAAGTGCTGACTTCATTCACCACAGCAGCGTTACAGCTCTTTGGCAGCTTCACAGTCATGAAGCCTTCGCCCATGTCGAAGTACTTGCCGGAAGCGTCAAGATTGACTGCCTTGCCGATCTTTGTCTCGAGATCTTCAAAATCGATTGGCTTGTGAATGATCGTGCTGAAACCAGCCTGCTGAGCACGAGCTTGTTCTTCCACTGCTGTCTTAACGGACAGTCCAAAGAGCGGAACGTATTTGGTCTTCGCATTGGAACGAATGATCCGGAAAAGTGTAATCGCCGCGTCTTCAGATAGCGAAAGACTGATGATGATACAGTCCGGCAGCTTCTTTTGACAGAAGTCGATTGCCTCACCAGTTGAAGCAACACCGTGCACATTCCATGGAGTGTGGCCAAAACCATCCTTGATCTGCTGGATAATCGCTGGCTTGTCGTCGACAACGAGGATGTCGATCGGATCGTCGATCTTCTTTTGGACCGGCTCGGCTTCGCCAGCTGGACGGAGATCAACGACACGGCTCACCTTGTCTACGAGCACGTCTTCCTTGAAAGGTTTTACGATGTAGTCACGGACACCGATCTTAGCGATCTTCATCACGTTTTCACGTCCAGCTTCCGCTGTGAGCATGATAACGGGGATTCCCTTGAGTTGCGGGTCGGACTTGAGCTTGGTCAACATTTCGACGCCATCCATGACAGGCATGGTGATGTCGAGCAGGATGATGTCGGGGTTAACCTTCGCGGCCATCGCGAGGCCTTCGACACCATTCTGCGCTTCATGGATTTCGCAATCGAAGCCCTTGAAGGACTTCTTCACGATGATTCGGACGGTTTTTGAGTCGTCTACTGTGAGGATTTTTAAACGCATGGTGGGAGATCAGTTTTCTTCTTTCATTAGGACGTCGATGACGAAGGAGCGACCGTCGCAATCGAACTTGTAAATTCGCCTCATGGCTACTTCTGCAGGCTCTATGGAAAAGTTCGAACCGCGAAGAATTGATGGGATCGTCATACGACACTCATAGCCTTTGTTGCTAAGATCGTTCTTGAAGGTGCCGACGATCATGTTGGTGAGCTCACCGATCGCGTCGTTAACCAACTCGTGGTCGTCGTCGCTAATTTCATGAGCTTCCATATCGAGGAGCTTGCAGGTCGCTTCCACAGCGAGAGGCAGCTCCATAAAAATGTAGATGATTCCAGTAAGGTTACCAAGGAAGCCAACGGTGCCCGCTATCATCGGGGTGTTGGCGTCGACTGGGAGCTGCATCCCTTCCGTGTTCGTGTCTTCCTCGACCTTGATGACCTGCTTTATACTAGCGGAGCGATCGAGCATGGTGCTGAAGACACTATCGATCGAGTTCTTGGCGAGAGCTTCGAGCTCTACTTCTGTGATGGGGAATGTCTGCTGCATGGGAATCGGGATTCTGTAGTCCTCAATATATATCGTTCCGCACTCCAAAAGGTTTAGGAACAAAATGGGCCCGAAATTGTAAAAAAAGAGTAGTTTTGCTCAGGCAATCCCGTCGACGCCTTGAGCAAGATACCGCATCGCTTGCTTCAACTCCCAAAAACCAGCCGACGAGCTAGCCTCAACTGCTCATATTCGGCACGGAACCGGACTCACTTTCGGGGTTCCCCCCGAGCTAACTTGAGCGCTACTCTTTCAATGAGCTCAAAGCTGGCAGGCACTCCATTTTTTTGGCAACTGTATAGAGTGTTTGCGCAGTTTCATGTCGAACGTTCGACATGAAACTGCGTGCATCGAGAGCTGGGGCTTTTTTCTGGTGAACAAGGCGGCCAAATGGTGGCTGGGCAGAGGCCCTGTCCCATTTGGCTAACGCAGTTCCTGGAAAAATGGGACCTGTCGCGAAGCGATTCGGCCCAAGTCGAAGGTCACGGCGTCCGCCAAATCCATCCGACACTTGTGTCGCAAAGCCTTGGTAGCCTTGCACTGCTTCGATTTGGGCTCGGACCAGCAAAGAGCTAATTTAAAGACGCGCCCTATCCTGGACCTACTCTTCGCCCGGAATATACTCCCCGTCACTACGGTAGGCGGAAATCTTGTTTCGCAAAGTGCGGATGCTGATTCCGAGCAGCTTGGCCGCCTGCGTACGATTGCCTTCAGTCGTCTCTAAAGTCGCGAGGATGTGCTTCTTCTCGATTTCCTCCAGCGGAAGCGGCGTCTCGTCCGCAGCCACTGCCCCATCACTCACCGGTTCCACTGCGGCTGGTTGAGCAGCGGGAGCCTCAGCGGCAACGGGAGGAGCAGGCTGCTGAGGGAAAGCTGGGGGCGGAGAATCGTAATACCCCCCTCCGTGCGGAGGCGGTTGCACCGGAGGCGGATAACCTCCCCCGTAGGCGGGCGCTGCAGGCTCCGCATGCCCATAGGCGTGAGCCACCGGCGGAGCGGAAAGATTTGTCGGCATCGCGAAAAGACCAAGGTGGGCTTGAGCGATCGGTTGCCCGGACTCAGCGAGAATCACAGCTCGCTCCACCGTGTTTTGGAGCTCGCGCACGTTGCCAGGCCAAGGATGGCGTTCGAGCGAGGTAACCGCATCGGGAGCAAAGCCCTTGATCTGCTTGCCATGCTTACGGGCAAACTTCTGCGCGAAATTCTTGGCAAGCAAGACCACATCTCCGTCGCGGTCACGCAGCGGCGGGACCTGGATGGGAAAAACGTTCAAGCGATAATACAAGTCCTGACGGAACTGGCCGCGCTCCACGCTCTGGGCAAGATTGCGGTTGGTGGTGGCGATCACACGCACATCCACCTTTATCGTCTTGTTGCCGCCGACACGCTCAAATTCACGCTCTTGCAACACGCGGAGAAGCTTGGCCTGCACCTTCGGCGAGATCTCGCTGATTTCGTCCAGCAGGATCGTCCCGCCGTCCGCGAGCTCGAATCTCCCCTCGCGACGCTGAGTCGCCCCGGTGTAGGCCCCTTTTTCATGGCCAAAAAACTCGCTCTCGATGAGAGACTCGGAAATCGCCGCACAGTTCACCCGAATGAAGGGCGCCGCCTTTCTGGCGCTACAGCGGTAAAGCTCGTTGGCTACCAACTCCTTACCGGTTCCATTTTCGCCGCAGATGAGCACGGTCGCCTCCGTTGGGGCCACCTTGCGGATAACGTCCTTTAGCTGATTGATAAAGCCACTCTTGCCAATCAGCTCCCCACTCTCGGTCGACTCGCTGGCCAAGAACTGGTTTACCTTCACCAGCTGGCGATAATCCCGAGCCTTCTTGATCAGAACGTCGATCTGCGAGGACGAGAAAGGCTTGATAATGTAGTCGAACGCACCCGCCTGCATACACTTCACCGCGGACTCCACAGTGCCATAACCGGTGATGATCACCACCAGCGGCGGGTTCTGCATGCTCGAGACCCGCTCCAATAGCTCGGTTCCATTCCCGTCCGGGAGATGCACGTCCACGAACAGCAGATCGTACTCGTCCTTCGATAGGTGCTCATCCGCTTCGCTCAAGGTCCCCACGCTGCACACGGAAAAACGCTTTCTGCGGAGCTGTTCTTCCAAGGCTTTGCGAATCACGAGCTCATCATCAAGGATGAGAATTCTTTCCAAAGACATATTGTGGGAGCGAAAATTAGTTGGGTGGTAGGATGGATTGGGCCGTCTCGAAAAGACTCAGCGCCCGTAAGACTTATTAAGGTAGCTATTTAGAAGAGGATTGAAACAAATACGAAAGCATAAATTGTAAAACGAAACTCAAAGAGTTCCTGCTTGCCGCCTTGCCTAAGGGAAAGGCCCGACTTTTCAAAAATCCCCGTTCTACTGATCCCTCTTATACTGAGCATGCTCGAAGGCAAAACTATCCTCATCACTGGCGGCACCGGCTCCTTCGGGAAGCGCTGTTGTCTCGAACTCCTGAAAAACGGCGGACCGGCAAAAATCATCATCCTCTCCCGCGACGAGCTGAAACAGCACGACATGGCGACCAGCAAGGCGTTCGGAAACAAAAAGATCCGCTACTTCCTCGGAGACGTTCGTGACAAGGATCGCCTCGCCCGAGCCATGACTGACGTCGATTACGTCATCCACGCCGCCGCCCTCAAGCAGGTACCGGCCGCCGAGTACAATCCGCACGAATTCATCAAGACCAACATCAACGGAGCGATGAACGTGGTCGACGCGGCCATCGCCACCGGCGTCAAAAAGGTCATCGCCCTCTCCACCGACAAAGCCGTCAACCCGATCAACCTCTACGGGGCCACCAAGCTCTGCTCCGACAAAGTTTTCATCTCCGCCAACAACTACTCCGGCAAAGCCGGCACCCGCTTTTCCGTAGTTCGCTACGGAAACGTCATCGGCAGCCGCGGATCCGTCATTCCCCTCTTCCTCAAACAACGGGAAAAAGGCACCCTCACCATCACCAAACCGGAAATGACGCGGTTCGTGATCACCCTCGGAGCGGGAGTCAACTTCGCCCTCAGCTCCCTCGAGGACATGGTGGGCGGGGAAATCTTCATCCCCAAGATCCCAAGCTGCTCGCTCGAGGACCTCGCCAAAGCAGTCGCTCCTGAAGCCAAGATCAAAGTGATCGGCCTCCGCCCTGGCGAAAAGCTGCACGAGGCAATGGTCCCCGAAGACGAAGCTCGCATGACCACCGAGCAAAAGGACCGGTACATCATCCACCCCTCCCAACCCTATTGGGACTACCACGGCGAGAAAGCCCACAAAGGCGAGCGGTGTCCGGAAGGTTTCAGCTATTCCAGCGAGACCAACCCCGACCAGCTAAGCATCGAACAGATCCAAGCCCTCGTAGAACGCTACCAGAAACAAACCATCGACTAATCCGTCATGGAACTGATCGAACGTATCCTCGATCCAAGCCAGCCCCCTCTAATCGTAGCCGAACTCTCCGGCAACCACGGGCAGAACATAGAAACCGCCCGGAGCATCATCGCCGCTGCAGCCAAGGCCGGGGCCGATGCCGTCAAACTGCAAACCTATACCCCCGATAGCATCACTCTCGACAGCGATCGCCCCGAGTTTGTCGTGCAAGGAGGTCTCTGGGACGGACGAAAGCTCCACGAACTTTACGGAGAAGCCTGCACCCCCTACGAGTGGCACGCGCCACTCGCCAAACACGCCCGCGATCTAGGTATCGAAATTTTCAGCACACCCTTCGACGAAGCTGCTGTAGACTTCATCGAAGAATCCCTAGCTCCGCAGATCCACAAAATATCGTCCTTCGAACTCACGCATCTTCCCCTTCTGAAAAAGGTCGCCCAAACCCGAAAGCCGATGGTGCTTAGCACAGGAATGGCAACCGAAAAAGAGATCACAGACGCCGTATCCACCCTGAAGGACAACGGAGCCGAAAACATCATTCTGCTAAAATGCGTCTCGGCTTACCCAAGCGAGCCGGAAGGGTTCAACCTTCGTTCGATGCAAGCCATCTCGAATCGTTTCGACTGCCCCACTGGACTTTCCGACCACACGCTAACCAACGAGATCGCTGTCGCATCAGTCGCCTTGGGAGCTCGCCTCATCGAGAAACACCTTACCGACTCCAGAGCTGCGGGCGGTGTGGACTCAGGATTCTCGCTCGAGCCCAATGAGCTCGCAGATCTCGTCACGCAAAGTCGCCGAGCCCATGCCGCCCTCGGAAACGCAGCAATCGGCTCTAGCATTCAAGACTCAAAACAAACTCACTTCCGGCGCTCAATCTACGCCTGCGAAGACATCAAAAAAGGCGAGACCCTCTCCACACAAAACCTACGTATCGTTCGCCCCTCGCTCGGACTCGCGCCGAAACATTGGGAACGCGTCCTCGGATCTACAGCGAAACGTGACATCCCTGCCGGACACCCGCTAACCACAGAGGATCTCTAGCTCGCGAAAAACCCTTTCAGCTCCTTTCGTATCCACTTCCGAATACGGGCGTCGTGCTCTACTCAACACCGTTTCCACTCCAGATTGGAGAGCGAGAGGATCGAGCGAACCCTTTTCGCAATTCAAAACCGGCATCCCCCACTCCGTCCTGACCTTGCGAGCGGTCGCAGTCTGATTGTCCACCACGCTCAGCCCCACAAAAGGCAGTCCCATACCTGACGCCTCATAGAGCGTCGACCCGCAAGCAATCACCCCGATTCGGCAAAATCCCATCCACGCAGCCACTTCAGCAGAGCCCAATCGACTCAGGACCCGATAGGCACGGAACCGAGCCAGCGTATCCACCATCGCCTTAGGTTCGCTTGAAACCACGATTGGCAAAAAGCGATCGCTCCCCATCTCCGCCAAGCCCTCCAGCACTCTTTCGGTGAACCCAAAAGGATCGGTCCCTCCGATCATCACCAAAACGGGAACAGAGCCCTCCCACATTTGCGGCAAATCAGCAGTATTCTCAGGGGCTCCAAAGCCCGAGCGCAACAAAGCGTAACGCTCGCCCAATAAAGCCTTCAGCGAGCGATAGCTCGCCTCTCGCAGCGCGATCTCCGTGTTCAGCACCAGATCAAAACCTGCCATACTGCGGACTTGCATATCATCAATCCCCAACACGACACCCGAGCCATTCAACCGCCGCCAACGAGCAAGCAACTCGTCAAAAGAGCTTTGCTCCGTATACATTTCATCGATACAAAGTACATCTGCCTTGGTAGAGCCAGAAGCATCAAGTCGGACAAAGGCCGAGTGCACTTCAGACGGCAGCAAGTCAGAATCGCCGCCCCCCCACAAGCATGTCTCCCATCCATTGTTTTTAAAAGCGGCAGCGAGCGCCGAGCAACGAACGACATGCCCCCAACCATTCTCGCCACCAAACGCGCATTTAAAAACGACCCTCTTCACACTCAGCCTTCGTTCTCCAAAAGAAACGCCTTCAAGCACTGGATCACAAACTCCTGCTCTTCATCTCCCAGAGCGGGGTACAGAGGCAAACTCAAGCAAGTCGCATAAAACGCCTCGCAGCCAGGCATCGCCTCATGCCCGTCGTCCCCGTAATAACGATGTCGATACACCGGAAGGTAGTGGACTTGCACGCGGACGTTATGCTGATGAAAAAAGTCGTACGCCTTCGCTCGTTCCTGTTCGTTCGCAAAGTGCACCACAAACAAATGCACAGCCGATCCCGCATCTATGGGTGCAGTCCGAATTCTCCCTTCGAACGGTTCTTCGTCAAACGCCTCTTGATAGCGCGAAGCTAGAACTCTGCGTCTCTCAACGAAGTCCGGCAATTTAGCGAGTTGGCTACGCCCCAAGGCTGCTTGCAGGTCCGTCATCCGATAGTGGAAGCCGAGCTCAGTCTGATCATAGAGCCACCTCTCCCCTTGCTCTACCCCATGCGTTCTCAACCGCCTCACTCGATCAGCTAAAACCTTGTCGTTAGTCAAAACAGCCCCCCCTTCTCCGGCACAAACGTGCTTCACCGGGTGAAAACTCAGAATCGCTGCATCCGTGTGCTCGCAGGACGCGCTTTTGCTACCGCTTCCATAAGTCGCTCCGACGCTATGGGCCGCGTCTTCGATCACAAACGCGCCCGCTCCAGCGGCGGCTTTCGAGATGCCTTCGAGATCTGGAACCGCCCCGGAATAGGAGACCGGGAAGAACGCCTTCCCTCGCTTCGAAAAACTCTTGGCAGAAACAAGCCCAGTCAGCGGATCCACATCCACAAACCCCACATCAGCTCCCACGTAGCGCAAACAGTTCGCCGTCGCCGCGAAAGTGATTCCGGGGACCAGTCCAAGATCGCCTACCCCTAGCCCGAGCCCAAGACAGCTGAGATGCAAAGCGGCCGTGCCGCTCGAGACAGCGACCGCATACTTGACCCCAGTCTGCTCACAAAGCTCCGACTCGAAGGCCTGCACTTGCGGCCCCTGCGCCACAAAATCGGAACGCAACGTCTCAACCACAAGATCGATATCCGCATCGTCAATACACTGCCTACCGTAAGGTATCGGTCTAGGATATGGTCTGAGCTCCACGTATCAGTAAACCCCGTACACGTTCACGCCTTGCCCTTCAGGGTCCCGGACACTCCGGAGCGATCGATGGGAGCGGCGTAGACGCTTCGAAACTTGTTAGCCGAAACCGTATTGCGAGAAAGCCGACGATGCTCCTGCCTGTTGCTCGCCATCTTGTCGGAGAGCATCTCCGTGTTCTTAGCTTCCTGCAGAAGCAAGGCTTCAATCCGGCTCTTGAACTCGGAGCGCTCCTCTTCCGCCGGAGCGTCCGTAATCGTCTCCAGTTCAGCAATGACCTTGGCCTTCTTGTCCTGAACCTTGAGCATCAACTCAAAATTCTCTTCCCGCAGGCTCACGGTTTCCCGGCGTGTAAAGTCCTCGTAGGCCGCGAGCAAGACCATGCGTCTGGAAAGTCGATCAGGCATAAGCGAAACAGTGTATCCACCCATCGAGACAGGCAAAGCGAAAATTCGCGCACGAAAAAGCCCAGCGTCTAAAAAGGCTGGGCTTATCTCATTTGCGGCATTGGCCGCGGTTTGAAAGGGAAACTGTCGACTAGGCTCTCAGAGAGATTCCGCCTCCGATCCCCGCATTGAGGTTAGCGGGAGCAGGCATGGTCGCGGCGGGCTGCTGCTTCGCCATCGCTTCGGCCCATGCGTCACGGATCTCCTGGAAAAGACGGATCACCGTATCGATCGGCTCTTCGATCTTCTTAAAATTGGCTTCGTTGAGCTTTACGTTGTAGAAATCGTAAAGGTTGAACATGCGATCCGCGAAGTCGTCGTCCTTCTCGATTTTAAGGGAGCGTTGCAGTTCGGCGAAGATGTTCTGCGCCTTGATCAGGTTGTTGCTGATCGTCTCGTTGCGCATCTTGATGTTGTTCGTGATCGTGAAACCTTCTTTCGCACGTTTCATCGCAGCGAGGGCGCCATCATAGAGCATGAGGATGAGCCGTTCGGGACTCGCGGACATGATTGCCGCTCGCTTGTAAGACGCTGCGTTTGATTTCATTTAGTCGGTCAACAAATAGATTAACTTCGGTGTGGGATCCTATCTACGTAAGGCACCCAGTCAGTTACCTATTCGTCATCGGCAAAAGGCACGATCAGTTTAGCCATTTCCTGCATCATTTCCTTCGAAGGGAAATTCGGGTCGTTGAGCAACTCCTTACCTTTGGCTACCATTTCAGGGCGAACCTCCGGTTCCGAGCGTAGCTTGTCGAGAGCGTTGAGCTGCAACTTATCCGCTGAATCCGCCACCGGAGCATTTTGCTCAGCTGCTGGCTTGGCCGGCACGTTCTGCTCGGACTTGCCAAGATTTTGAGCGTAGATGTGGTTGGCGTTGTTTTGTGGATTTATGTTCATGACAATCAGTATGTTTGGTGCGTCTTCGGACGTTTGTTAATCTTTTGTTAAGTTAATAAACGGCTCTCTCCCGAAGAACTTTAAAAATATTTTAAAGAAAAGTTAAAGGCCTCACTGGATCGTGTCGAATAGCGCGAACGCCACGTATTTCGAAAAGCGTGCCGGGCTATGCAAAGCGGTTTGCGTCTGGTGAAGCGGGTACTGAGTGGTTGATTGGTTCTGAAAGTATTTGCGGGCCGCGTTGGAGACCGCCGGGTTGGACGCGTCGAAGGTTTCGTCGGCCGCCCAAACAATATCACCGGTGTGACCATCGAGCAACTTGGCCCGCATCCCGATCGATACCGGCTGGTAGGCATGATAGTAGGTGAGGTCGACCAGCATCACTCCATCGATGGCGTACACGTCGTGGAGCTTGGAAAGCAGCTTGGTCGGCAAAGTCTCGACCGACGAATAACGCTGCGTGCCAAAAAGGGCGTCCATGCGCTGCG
>NZ_JAENIL010000091.1 GCF_016595505.1 Pelagicoccus mobilis
ATCGCAAGTTAACGTTTTCTGTTGAATCGCGTGACAAGCACGCTCCCACCTATTTAAAATTAACATTATTGGACGGTCTCTAACCAACTCCCCATTCTGACTCCTACAGCTATGCAAGATACGCGGCCCAACATTCTCTTTATTCTCACCGACCAACAGCGCTTCGACACCATCCATGCCTTGGGCAATCCAGTGATCAAAACGCCAAACCTGGATCGCCTGGTGAATGAGGGCACAATCTTCTCACGAGCTTACACACCGAGTCCCGAATGTTGCCCAGCTCGAGCATCCCTGCACTACGGTCAGTACCCCGCCCTCACCGCGTGCTACAGCAACGTGAACGATTGGCCTGACGATGAGCAAAACTCCTCTTACGTAAACGAGTTAACCCAAGCTGGCTACCGGACACACGGCGTGGGAAAGACACACTTCGCTCCTCGCTATCAGGATATGCGCGGCTACCAGACCCGAGACATTCAAGAGGAAGTGATTAGCAAAGGAGGCGATGATTACATCCGCGAATTGGAAGAGACCCCCTACGGCCACGTCTTCGAACCTCACGGAGCACGCGGCGAAATGTACTATATGCCTCAGCCTTCCGCACTTCCAGCAGAGTGGCACCCCACTCAATGGGTTGCCAACAAGTCGATCGATTTCATCAACAGTCAGAAAGATTCGGATACACCTTGGTATCTGACTACCAGTATCATCAATCCGCATCCGCCTTTCGCCCCACCCTCCCCTTGGCACAAGCTATACAGAGCTCAGGACATGCAGTTACCGAAAGTGCCAGGTAATCTCGATTCGCTTCTCACCTACTACAACCACTTCCAAAACCGCATGAAGTGGCGCGACCGCGGAATCGACGAGAATCATATCCGTTGCATGATCGCCTATTACTACGCGTGCATCTCGTTCATCGACCACCAAGTAGGACGACTGCTCGATACCCTCGAGGAGAACGGCCAACTGGAAAACACTCTCATCGTCTTCACATCGGATCACGGGGAACTCCTCGGCGACTACAACTGCTTTGGTAAACGCAGTCCGCACGACTCCGCCCTGCGAATACCAATGATCTGTCGTCATCCCGAAACCTTCGAAGCGGGACGCCAGATAGATGCTCCCGTCAACTTGATCGACCTCGTTCCAACCTTTATGGAGGCTGCCAAAGTCGATCTGAGCAAGACGAAGTTCCAAGGCAACAGCTTACAATCGATCCACGCAGATCCCGGGATCCGTAACTCGGTTTATGCCCAACTCGGGACTGCCGAACAAGCGCTCTACGTCATCGCCACCCGCAAGTGGAAGTACGCGTATTGCTCTGCTGACGGAACGGAACTCCTCTTCGATCTGGAGAAAGACCCGCTCGAAACCCAGAATCGAGCCAACACTCCACTGTGCCGCGAAATTCAAAATGAACTGAAACAAGAGCTCATGGCTCATCTACGGGACGGCGGGCAACAAGTCGCTATCGACGGAGAGAATTGGAGATCCTATCCCAAGAAATCAGTATCCACAATCCCTGACGAAGGAACGATGCTGCAAGACTCTCAAGGCTTCGACTGGACGATCGCCGGCTACAAAGAAGAAAACGATGACAAAGGAAACTGGAGAGGCTAGAGCATCAACCGCAACCTATGCATCCCTCCATCAGGAGGGCAACGCTCCGTCGTTGCCGCTATAATCCAGAGTTTGAGGCCCTTCCCCAACAAGCTTCCCGGCAACCTCGGAACGCTCAGTTTTGAATAGCCGGGGCTGCTGCGAGGGAGCTCTCCTTTAATAATCCTGCTTTTCCCAAGTTCCTTCGAGGTATGCTTCCCAACTGTGACTCTTGCCACCACAGTATGGGTATGACTCAAAAATGTCCCCCTCACCTCTCACCCGAGGGTCCCCAGTTCTCTCGAGGTAATGATTCAATGCCTCTCGCATAGAGCACAATTGCCCTTTGTATTCAGCGGTTCCAGCTAAGTTAATCATACAGTGCGGATCCTTTTTGATGCTATACAGCTCCTCCGCTGGTCGTTTTCCAAACGCCAGATCGTAATATTTGGATACACCGTTTTTCTCGAGATCTAGGACTAGGTCTTTTGTCGGAGAGGAATCACAGTTTGTAAACCCTGTTTCCGGGTTCCCAGCAGGCCACCGCTCAGGTTCATAGTTTTTGACATACAAAAACTCGTCATTCCTGAGACAACGGACTGGGAATCCGAGATCGCCCTCCCGTCCTAGGTCATGACGCTCTCGTCCCATTGCCACGAATTCTCTATGAGTGGAGGACTCACCCTCCAGTAAGCCTAACAAACTCTCACCAGCCAATTCTCTCCCGTCAATATCAACACCAGCGACATCAAGAAACGTAGCCGCAAAATCGACAAAGCTCACTAACGCATTCTCACGTCGTCCACCTTTTCCCAACTCTCCCCATCGCATAACGAGAGGGAGCCTAAAATCGTCATCATACATCTGTCCCTTAACTCTTGGAAAGGGCGCTCCATTGTCAGATGTGACGACGATCAGGGTATTGTCGTACTCGCCGTTCTCCTTCAACAGATTTACGAATCGTCCAACCTGCTGGTCGAAATACTCAATTTCAAAAGCATAGTCCAACATGTCTCCGCGGACGATGTCATCCTCCGGCCAATACGGCGGAATAGCAGAAATCTCCTCCCTCCTTTTCCCTGCTCGCTTCCCTTGTCCTAACTCGTAAGGCCTATGCGGTTCTTTCGCTCCGAACCAGAAGTAAAACGGAGCACCTTCCTTCCGATCTGCAAGGAAATCCTCAAAGTTGGCTAGATAGTCATTTTTTGCCAGACTCGTGTTTTCCGGCGGAACAAGCGTCCGCTGATTGTATCCAGTTCCCGCTGGGTTTCGCCTCCGCCCGCCGGCTTTCCAGTCCCCGGGAGCCCAGCCCTTTCCAGTGAATCCAACATGATAACCGACAGACTCGAGTGTGTCCGGGAAACACTCAAATTTACTGGGGAAGATATTCCAATGATTACAGGCATCTTCGAGCTGCCAGGTTTCTCGACCGGTAAGAATGGACGCACGCGATGGAGCACATTTGGGGTTTGTTGTGAACGCTTGCTCAAAAAGGACCCCATCAGCGGCTAAGCGATCAATATTTGGAGTCCGAACCCAATCGCGTCCATAGCCCCCGAAGTGAGACGCATCATCCGCGATGATGAAAAGAATGTTCGGCTTCAACATTTTCAATGACTTTATTTTCTCAACACTCGAGCCGTAGATTCTTCGAATATCGAGTAAATAGGTCGAGCTCATCCAGCGTTTCTACGGCTTGGTCGTTGATCTGGATGTTTTGGAACGTAACATCGCTAACACAGCTTTCTTCAGACTGTCCTCCCATAACGGATACAGAGTAGCCCACATTCATGCTTCGCTGGGTTATTTGAAGATCCTTAAAAACGATATTCTTGATGCACCCTAGTTGTCCGCCGTCAACATCGCTAAAGCGCGAACGCAGAACACGAACATCAAAGACCATTCCCCAATACCGCTCAACGCGAATGCTCTCGTAACGCACATTGCTAACAAGCGCTCGATCGCAATTGTGAATAGCAAAGACACCGCCGCTCCCTCCGAAATCGAGGATATCGAGATCTTCGAAACGAACATTACGAATCGAGTCCGCATTCGTCTCATGACCAATCTCTAGCGCATTGCCTGCCCGCTTATTCAAGAGAACGCATCGACGCGCCACCACATTCTCGATGTCGCCACGCCAATCGTAGTCGCAGTCATACGGAGTGTATTCAAATTTTAGAGCTTTCAGAGCAATGCAGTCGTCGTTGTTCACAAAAAAGCAATCCTCGATCAGCACATTTTTCGAAGCGCAGACATCTACACCGTCAGTCGAAACAAGATCGGTTAATTCCCTCACTCGCGAAATCACAACATCCTCGCACTTGCCAAGAGTGATCGGCATGAACTGCGGTCTGATGATGATAATATCGCGGATCGATAGATCACGACAATGATCGAACACGCTCAGTATTCGGTATGATCCCCGCCACGGTTCATAATCCCCATCCAAGACACCTCGCCCAGAAATCGTGATGTTGGCAGCATTTCTAGCCCGGATCGCTCCACGGACGATCGCCCCACCCTCGATGTGGATACGCTCACCATCAGCCAAACGAAGTTCGCCAACTTCATGAATTTTCCCCGCTTCAAAGTAGTGAACGTTGGGATCTTCCGGATCGGGGATGTCAGTCTCCGGACCCGACGCAAAAATATAGAGATTTGGCAGCCCCTCTAATTCCGCGCAAAGATCCGTTGGCTCGTTTAAACGAAAACGATAACTGTAGTCACCTCGTTCGGTTTGGATCTTATGCCGCGTCGGTCGTAAGGTAAGCGACTCAAGCGACTGGCGAACAAAGCAAACGATTTCGACTTCAACCTCTCCCTCGAACTCAAAAGCTAAAAAGTCCTGCTCACCAGCATTACAAACCAAGCAGCTCTCACCATTGATTCGGGCAGCATAATGCACCGAACGCGGTGCATCTTCAGCATAGTCATAAGGTTTCGAATACGCTTCAGACATGGGAAAAAGAAGACTCAACTTATTTGGAGCTCTGCAACCAAAGCATCAGAAACACACGTCGATCACCGATACGCCTTGCCCTGGAACAGCAGTTTCCAGAACGGCATTCACCTGTGTCCACTCAAGCACCTCTTCATTGCAAAGAACCTTCGAAGGCGCTCTTTCTGACATCAGCAGAAGATCACCACCATCTTTGAGACAAATTCGAAGCCAATCTTTACTTAGCCACTCGTAACTGCTTATCGCTGCCGAACTAGCATACTTGCCTTTCAGGCCTAAGGGTGCTGCTCCGTTCTTGATTGGCGAGATGGTAACAATCTCGCTCTCCATAGCTTTGAGCGAGATGGAAACAGGTTCTCCGCTTTCCCTTTCACCAAGATAACCGCCTTTGTGAGCGTAAAACGCATAAGCGTCACCATCGAGTTGATACAGATCATCAGAAGAAACATCTCCAGATATCTCTTTGCTTGAGTAGGTTTCCTCTCCCTCATCATCCGAGTGGCAATTGAATAAAGCCACGGTTCCGATTCCAGAGTTGGTATTGCATACCTTGAGAAGAGAGTCTTCCGAACGAGGATCAACAAACAAGCTATCGATGCTCGGACGAGCTGGATCCTCGAAACGGAGGGCACGACCACCGGATAAGGAAATCTTCCGAATGATGTCGAAGTCGTGAGCTCCCACTTTATCACTCACGTAAACGGGACTTCCACTGACCGCCCGTCCCATAGCGTGAAACTCGGCGTGCTTGTGAGTGGATTGGAACATGTCCCAATCTCCCCAGACGAAGGTGCTGGTCCAGACGTTGTTATAAGCATTGATGACGATGTGATCTGCCTGCTGGGAAGAAGGTTTGTCCGGATAAAAATCGTCTGAGTTCCTCCATGTCGCCGAGGCGCTTAGATTGAAGGCAACGTCGTTGGTATTGGACATACAGTTGATCAGGTTCCCTTCGAAATGAGTTTGCGACGCTCCCTGCAGAGCTTGCTGGTACGCCTTCATCGCCGCAGTATTTCCCACTGAGCTTCCTTCTGTGAAGAACTCCAGCATCCCCTGATTATCGACCTTCACCATGTCGATACCTTCAGAGCTCAAGTACTCGTAGAACTCCTGGTACCAGCGGTGTATATCGGATGGATGGACAAATCCCCGGCTCATCGGCGCGAACTGCTCCCCCCAACCATCAAAGTAAGCAGAAGGGGACTCCTGGTCTACCACTTCAAAACGTTCAGCAACTCCGCCACTTGCCACGACTCCATGCCAATAGCCCTGCAGAGCATGCCAAACACCGACCATTCCGACCCCGTACTTCTCCTTCGCTAGTTGTACAACGGGTTTCAAGCCATCTGGGAACTTCGTCTTGTCTGTGTCAAAGTCCTTGAAGCGAAAACCTTCCAGTTGTTGCCACCCGTCGTCGATCATCAAGAAACCGAGCTCAACTCCTCCATCAGCGAATGCCTGCAAACCGCTTTCAACTTTTTCCGCTGAAACCTCCTGATAAAAGGCATCCCAAGTGCACCAGCCAAAGCGATCTACGAAGTCAGGAAGCCGTTTCTCAGTTCGCAAACGAAAACCTGGAATTTCCGCGGAGATAAAGCGAGCCGCGTACTCAACGAGTTGATACGGATCGTCGCCAATTCCTACAAACAGACTTGGACGTGTCCCGCTCGCATTCACATCGAAACGAACGACTTGCTCTAGCCGGTCGCCACTTCGCCTGAGATAGGATCGCCTATCCCCATTGGAAAGAGGCACCATAACTCCATGTTTTCCATCTTCTCGACGCCAAAGCAGAAAATGTATCTCAGCGAGATCTTTCTCCATGCCCTCCTTATGCTCGACAAAGCTGTGTTCAGGATCCTCTGGTATCGCTTTAAGCGAGTCTCCCATGGCCGGTGTGTACCAAAACGGGTTCACCCGACGGATCGCGAACACTCCGTTCAAGACAGGGATATCGAACTGGCTAGACGACTTCCCTCCCGGGCGAGCCTCCCCCGAATTCACGAAAAGAGCTACCTCCAGCTCTGAATCCTCTAGGTGGGTAACATCCGCCTCGGAGAGTCCACCGAGATACTGTTCTAAAATCGCTTCTTTCTCTAACTTATCCATCCTGCAAAGCCCTTATCTAAGGCAAACAACTCAGAGAACTCGAACGATTCCCTTTCGATCCGGTTCAAAACAGTCCCACGCAGAACCGCCTCACCAAGGAGTCAGTCGATTCAGTAAGACAATCGCTAAACTGTAAACCAATCCAGCGGCGGTGACTCGGGCAAAGTTTTGAGATTCCACCTCATCAGTTGCTCATAGAGCCTCGGCAAATGCTTCTGAATTTCGGGACTCCCCCATAGGTTATTCATTTCGAATGGATCCTTTTCCAGGTCGTAGAACTCGTTGTCACCCGTCTCTCGAACCACAAGCTTATGGAGCTCAGTCCTCACCATCTGCGAGCGAGCCATCGATTCAGGTTCGTGATAGTAAACCGCAGTCTTGCTGCGCTCAAGCGGCTCAGGAGCGGATTCAGGAGTCGTAAACGCCTTATACTGCTCCCGCATCCCCCGCTCGTGACCTCCATCCGCAAAAACGGCTTCTATCTCCCTTTCCCCGGCTATCACTGGAAGCAAACTCTCTCCGTGAACATTCGGGAGCATCTCGATACCGAGTAAATCGCATAGAGTCGGAGCGACTGAAGCGAGATCACATAAGCTGGAGACCTTTTTCCCACTCGGCAAATCCGGGTCTGAGATCGTAAGCGGAACCTGCATCAAGCAATCTGGGAAATGCGTATCGAATTTCTCAGGCAATCCATACTGGCCGGCGTAGTCACCATGGTCGGACAGAAACAGGACTACCGTATCTTTCCAAAGGCCGTTTCTTTCGATCGTATCCATTATTTTCCCACACAAGGCATCAACTTTGGAGATCATTCCGTAATAGGTAGCTTGTACCTCCTTCGCTGCCTTCGGATTGTCCTCTAAACCAGTGCGGTGCCTCCGCTGGGCCCTCACTGACAAGGGAGCGTTACTCGGCATACTGCAAGGGAGTGCCGGCAACGCCTCTCGGTCGTACATCGAGAACCAAGGCTCCTCCACTCCGTATTCAGTGTGCGGCGACTCCCAATTGAGTTGTAGAAAGAATGGGCGTTCGGGATCCCGCAAACGCTCCAGGAACTCGATACTTTGGTCAGTGTAAGCTTCATCGGGCCGATGCCTTGTTCCGTTGCCTAGATAGTCCCAGCCTCGGTGGAGTCTTTTGGGAGTAAGCCCCTCCGCTTGAAAATCGATCTCCTCAACAAGCTGTTTAGGCTCAACGATTGCTACGAGCTCAGGACACCAAGAGTTGAAATCCAGCCGACTCCAATCTTCGTCAGCCCAGCAATGGTTCTTACCAAAGACAGCCGTCTGGTAACCCTGCTCTCTCAAACTGCGACACAAGTTCGGCTGTTCAGGCTTCAGCGTTTGCTGCACCGTGCACATCCCATCAGAGTGCGAGTAACGTCCCGTCATCAGGGTGCCACGAGCCGGAGCGCACTTTGGGAATGTTGTGTAATGCCGTTCGAAGACAACGCTTCGCTCCGCTAGCCGATCAAAGTTCGGAGTGCGACACACCTCATTCCCCATAAAACCAAGAGCATCCGCACGCATCTGGTCAGGACATAGAATGATCAGGTTTTTTCGCTTCGTCATAAGTCTCCAGGAATCGCTCTAAGCCAATACACCCGCTATCAAGTCACGCGTTTCAGCAATTGCACGTTCTACATCGAACTCTGCGTCAGGCAGGTACTCAATGGAAATCAGGCCCTTGTAGTCTCGTTCCGCAAGCTTTTCGACAACCCAACGCAACTCCTTCTCGCACTCTGCTGGGGGCGCCTGCAGAGCACCTTTTGCACATCCACGTAGGTGTACATGAGTCGCTCCAGAAAGAAGATCTTCCGTATCCTCAACATCGATACCTTGGACGATAAAATGCGACGGTTCGTATGTGTAAGGCAATCCAGGAACATCCGCCAACAAGCGCCTCGCATCCTTCGGAATTTCAAAGGGAGTCTTGTAATGCAACTCCGGAGCTAGAGTTCCTGTTCCTCCACTCGCGACCTCCTGGATCTCTCGAATCGTATCGGTCGTATCTTTCCAAACGCCCTCCGGATCGTTTCGCCAATCTGATATGTAGCCCGGATAGTGAGCTGCAACAGAGATCCCAAGATCTTCCATGAACCGAAGAGTCGCTTTTACCTGAGAAAGCCGCGACTCGTTTCCTGCAGATTCCTCACGACTCCCTAAATCAGGGGTAAACGCGACATTCATCGTCACAGCTCGTGTATTCGATGCCTCGAGACACTTGAGCACTCGCTTCTTCTCTGTTTCGAAGTCCGAAACCAACGCCTCCGGAGACAATAACTTCCATGCCTCAATCCCAATCAGGTCGATTTCATCAAAGCCCAAACGCTTCAGTTTCCCCAATCCATCTTCCAAATTTCCACGCCAAGCGGATGTCGAACCAATTACCTTCATACCGTAACTCCCTTCTCTTTGAGTAGCTCCTCATTCATCAGCGGAAAGCGATCAATCGCAACCGCGTCCTCGAAACGAAGTCCTTTTTGACTCAATCCACTCTGGTAAATCCCAGCGATCAATCGTTGAACCGTCAACGTCCGGCGACCACCAAGTGGATGCTCAACCCCAGAACGGAGACTGTCCACAATCCCTTGATAAACCGCCTTTCCGGCATCCACATCCTCTGGTACTTCCAACGGACGCCAAGGCCCACCACGAGCTCCTGCTGGCAACGGCATATTGTACCAAAGCGAGTCGTTGGTCTTCACTTCCCGATCTCCCAACTGTCCGTCGCATATGAACCAGTTGTGCGGATTCGCCCGGTCGCCTGAACGCCAGAGCATGCCTCGAGAGCCGACAATTAGATACTCCTGATACACTCGGCGTTCGGCAAAGGTCCCAGTGAAGAGACTCAAGCGAATCTTCTCTTTGGAATCCAAAACTGCAAATGCCCCAGCCTCCTTGATATGACCGTAACGTTTCTCAAGGTTCGACAAGTCTAAGCCTGCCTTGATCGTTTCAATCTTTGGATCGCCACTCAATCCCATCAACGAATCGATCAAGTGTGTTCCATCCGATAAAAAATCACCTGCACAGTACCCATAAAGTTCGCACAAGTCACCAATCAGCCCCGACTCGATCGCCGTTCGCACAAACGCAAGATCGCCCATACGCCTCTGATGATTGATGGTCAAAAGCGTACCTGTTCGCTCACATACATCGACCATCTTCCACGCATCTACTGGGTGTACCGCCATGGGTTTTTCACAATGAACAGCACGCGCTCCGAGCTCCGCCACTCGGCAGGTCAAGGCAGCGTGCGAGGCGGTATCCGTGGAGATCACGACCACATCCGGTCGAGCCTCAGCCATCATCGCATCTAGATCAGTATAGCCGACGGCCTCTACCCTTTCAGAAATCTCATCAACCTTGGCCTGATCCAAATCGCAGACCGCTACGAGTTCGACATCTCCACACGCCGCGATCGCTTGCTCGTGAAGTTTGAATATTCCACCAAGCCCAACAATGCCGACTTTTAGTTTTTTGTATTCACTCATCACTTACCTCCTAACGCTTCAATTTCATCGGATAAGCACCCTGTGACAATTTCTCAAGGTGACGCTTCGATTGCTCAAGACATTCCAACGCTGGCTTATCGGGATCAGGCACCCACTCAATCATCATCCGGATCGAACTCGGATCAGGGTGCAATCGAAGGAGTTTTTGGTAAATCTCCTCCAGCCCCACATGCCCTTCCCCCAAACTCGCGCCCGTTAGATCAAATGTCAGAGCAGCTGGATTCGGTTGGACCCAATGATCTTTCCAATGCGTCGCTTTAACCAAAGGAAAAGCCTCATCTGGAATTTGGTCAGGACGCTCGCCCAAGAGATAACAGTTTCCCGTATCCAGCATGATCTCCAAACCAGGAGTCATCGCACAAAGCTCAACGAGATCGCTCACGTAATAATCTCCATGATTTTCGATTACCGCTGGAAGTCCCTCCGCAATACAACGCTCGCAAACCGGACGCAGCTGTTCGCTCAAGAGAGATAGTTGCTCCTTCAATGAAACCGAACGGTCAAACCGATGTTGACCACTCTTGAGGATGAAACTGTAGAACGCGAACGGCACATTTTCGCGAGCGGCCAATAGCAGGTCCAAGTTGTTGCCCAAACGTCTACGCGCCTCGTCAACCGACTCTTCATAGTCGATGCGATCGTGTACTCCCTGGGTTTGTCCGAACTCCTTTGCCAACTGCTGTAAAAATTCGAAACGGGTCCCATCCTCCAAATCTTGCACAGCGATCGCTCCACCATGGAACCCGTTCTCTGCAACGAAACGCAACTTGTTCGCCCACGCATCCCCATCATAGACACCCAGGTCTCCTGGAAACACTCCTGCCATTCCCCAAAAAGAAGGGACCTCTTCGTATCTTTCAGAATTGCTCATGTTAGAATTGCGATATTACCAGAATGGAATAGCCCTTTCCATAGCTCCATTGAGTATAAACCTTTCATTTTTGATATTCGCCTAAGCATGACTTCCGCTCAAGAGCGCACACTCTCTCCAACCACGTACTTCCTCCAACGCAGCCTTGGCGCGGGCACGAGCTGGGGAATGTTCGTGCTGGCCTCGAATGAGATTCCGTCATCACAGGCCAACAGAGAATGGAACCGCCAATCGAACTACGCCCTCAATCTCGTGCATCGAGGCCAAGGCTCTGTACGCTACGGCAGCACTGACGCCCATAAACTCTCGAGCGGCTCTCTCTATCAGCACTTTCCCGATACCGATTCCCAAATCATCAATTGGGAGAACCAACCGCCCCCACACGAGAGCTTCTTAGTCTTGGACAGACGCCTCTATGGGCGTCTTGCTGATCTCGGACTGATCCCGAGCTTTCAAGTCATTACACCTGCCAAGGTCGATGAACTCACAGCGAAGTTCCATCGTCTCTTCACAACACTTTCCGATATTCCGGAGCATCCCAATTTTCGCCCTCTCCTTCTCTCCAAGATCATCGATTTCCTCACCCAAGTCTCACAAATCCAGTCAGAAAATCGTAACGACCCTTGGGACCAAGCCCTTGAAAGCATTCGCGCACGCGTCGATTCAGACCCATCATCGCGCACATCACTCCCCGACATCGCGCAATCTCTCGGCGTATCCTACTCTTCGATACGCTATCACTTCAAACGACGTTTCGGACTTAGCCTTTCCGAATACCGGATTCGTGCTCGAATTGATGCAGCCCAGTCGATTCTTCCCTTTTCCAGCGTTTCAGAAACAGCAGAGAAACTAGGCTACACTGACGCATTCACCTTTTCCACCCAATTTCGAAAGCAAACCGGAATGAGTCCGAGAGAGTTTAAGAGTCAATTCTTCAACTCACCGACCTAGCACTTACACGTAACCAGTATTCGGCTACACTTCAGACCTCATTCAAGTGACAGATATCGAGGCTATCGCTATTGAGAGGACTTACTCTTGAACTGCGAGAGCAGTTGAGCATGCCAGTCCTTACGCCAACCAACGATCGAATTACCCTCTCCAAGATCCCCTTCCTGATGCATACCGAATGCCTCGTGGAAAGTCTGCCAAATGATCGGATGAATCCCTGGGATCATCCCTCGCTCTACAACCGCCTCTGGTTGCAGGAACCTATAGTTGGAAAACGGTATCCGCGCTAGTTCGTCCTCGATCAATAGTCCCTCCCAGCTTTTGTCCGCATGACCAGTCAATCCCTCTGCATAGAGCACAGAACCAAGCGCCACATCCACCAGCACAGCCCCGTATTCCTTTAAGGCAGTGGCGATCGCCATTCCCGCGGGAGACAGACCATAGGCATCTAAATCGACATCAGGGTCCAGTTGGATTGTGATCCCTTCAGGAGGGCCACCGAGCACGCCTCCATCTGTCCAGCTCGCAGGAAACGAGTGCGCCTGCAATCCTGCATAGCGGGTCGCAAACGCCAGCTTGTGTTCGATACGACCTGCCTGTAGCTCTTCATAACGAATCAGACCCGCAACATTCGGAACTCCTGCCGCTCGACAAGGCCCATACATGTGCACGCTTTCCCCATTCCGCATCCCCCACTCACTGGCATCAAATACACCCGTACCATCAATCGGATAAGAGATTCCCGAACAACACCACCAGCTCCCGTCAGGGCGTCTCTCCGCGCCCCACATATCCCAGACTCGATTTCGACTCGGGTCTACGATCGACAGGTGTCCATCCGTCAAGGCATCAGGCAGAGCATCCTCTGGTATCGGCACTCCATCAACAAAACTTGCATCATGTCCGCACGGATGATCAGCAACGCTATCAACAACGTATTTCGATAGCTGATACATGAATCGCCCCTCACCCACATGGTCCTTGATCCTCCGCTCAACTTTAACCAGCGGAGTATCAGGTGCGGCCTCATAAACCGGAATCGTATAATTGTTTCCGTTCACGTGGAAGCCTTCAAGATCGTGAGACTTCTCCAAAAATGAGAGGTAACGCTGGGAAGCAGGATCTACCACAACATCGGCGGGCAATGCCTGATTCCAAAAACTGTCGTCGCTAAAAAACCTTTTGCGCATGGGGTTCAGAGGGTTGATTACGATATCAAAGCCCCTAACCTCTCGAAGTGAACCGCTGAGATCAATCCGTTCCTTTTTCCAGCATGCCAATAAAGCCGAATTTAAACGGTTTCAGGAAATCAAACCACTACCCCCGCCCTCCTTTCAGACAACATCCAGAACGTGAACACACTCCTCCCCAAACGAGGCCTTTCGATCCTCGCCCTATTGCTTAGCCTCTGCCCGCTCTCGTTCCTTCAAGCCTCGTCAAAGATCAAGAACGTCGTCGTGATCGTAGCTGATGATCTCACCTCAAGCGTTCTCGGTTCCTACGGCAACGAACGCGTCAGCACACCCGCTCTCGACAAACTCGCCAGTGGTGGCACTCGGTTCAGCAACGCGTACGCCAACTCCCCGATGTGCGCCCCCTCTCGAGCAAGCATGCTCACTGGCAAATACCCGCATCGAACCGGGTTCAATCTCCTCTTCACGCCCTTCGCCTACAAAGGAAAGCAATCCATCGCGGAACACCTTCGCGCGGCTGGATTCGCCACTGCAATCATCGGCAAGAACCATTGGAACCACTGGATCTGGCAAGATCTTTGGGAAACCCGTCCTGATCACGGTTTCGATCTCATCGTCGAAGGTCACCACTACGCCGAACACAACAAGAAGATCCAGGCCGGGTCGCGAATTCCCTCAGACCTGAGGACCTACGATCGAACAAAAGCGAGCCAAGATCGAATCCACGTCTGGAACCCAGATTACTTGCCGCACCCCTACACCACCGAAGATTCAGAGGCCGCTTTCTACGTTGATCAGTCCGTCGAGTTCCTAGAGGCCAACAAAGACAAACAGAGCTTCCTCTGGCTCGCCTTCAAGGAACCTCACGCGCCATTCGCCTTTCCTGTCGAGTTCGCCAATCGCTTCGACCCAAGCACAATTGAACTCCCACAAGGATCCGCTGAGGACGATCGTTGGATCCCTGAAATATTCGCTCGGTTCACCGACGAACAACGTC
Organism: Pelagicoccus mobilis; assembly: GCF_016595505.1. Lineage (GTDB taxonomy): Bacteria > Verrucomicrobiota > Verrucomicrobiia > Opitutales > Opitutaceae > Pelagicoccus > Pelagicoccus mobilis. The sequence continues at coordinate 14,206 of NZ_JAENIL010000091.1, forward strand.
GGAACGCAATCGCCTCCTACTGGACCTGTGTTGAATTCCTCGATTCCCAAATATCCCGTTTCATCCAAACTCTTGATACGCGCGGTTTACTCGATGAGACACTGATAATCTTCACCAGTGACCACGGTTACCTGCTGGATGAGCATAAACGCTTCGAGAAACACGAAATGTGGGAAGCAGCCATAAAGACACCCCTCATCCTCAATGGCCCTGGCATACCCGCAGCCAGCAACGAAGCCCTGACTGAGCTGGTCGACCTCGCGCCCACGATTTTAGACTACCTTGATCTTCCGCCAATGGATACCATCGACGGACGCAGCTTGAAACCATTGGTATCAGGCGAAACGGACCAACACCGCCATCAAGTCTTCGCCGAATTCCTCGAGGACAACAAGGCGATGATAGCGGATTCAAAATTCAAATACGTCTTCACCACAGGAAAACGCGACCTCGGCCAAGGCTACGCCACAGGGCAAGGAGCTTCGGGGCTCTATCATCGCCTCTACAACTTGGAAAAAGACCCAACAGAGAGCACGAACCTCGCTCGGCACCCGGAATACAAGGAGGTCGTGGTTCGATACCAAGAAAAACTGCTGGAACAATACAAGAGCTCCCACCCTAATGCAGATCAGATCCCCGATGGACTAACTCCACTCGGTCAGCTCGTCTGGTTCCTCGAACCGCGCGATGTCGGAGCCGAGCACGGAGGCACTCCTCTCCGAGTTTTCGAAGACTAATTTTCCTACCTCAAAAATCCCAAATGAAAACCTTACTCTCCCTATTCCTCGGGACCACCCTCGGCATCACAGCATTCTGCGAACGGCAAAAGCCAAACTTCATCGTCTTCATAGCCGATGACGTTAGTTGGGATGACTTCGCCTGTTACGGCGACCCCAATGCCCAAACGCCAGAAATCGATAAGTTAGCCGAATCCGGTATCACTTTCACAAATACGTACCTTACCGCGAGCTCTTGCAGTCCAAGTCGTAACTCGATCATGACCGGTCGCTACCCCCACAACACAGGGGCTGCCGAACTTCACACGTCGCCGCCAGAAGCGATGCTCTCAATGGCCGAGGTTCTGAAGCAAAACGGTTACTACTGCGGCCACTCGGGAAAATTCCACATGGGCGATTACGCTCATCGCGGATTCGATGTTATCTACACCTCTCGAGAAGATGTAGGCGACGGCGGAGAAAAGAGCTGGGTACAATCACTCGCCGAACGCCCCATGGATAAACCCTTTTTTATGTGGTTTGCCGCCTATGACGCTCACCGAGCGTGGGGAGAAAACGAGTTCAGTGGCACCCACAACCCAGATGAGATCAAAGTGCCTTACTACTATATCGACGATGCCGAAACCCGTCAGGACCTCGCCCACTACTACGACGAGATCAAGCGCTTCGACCACTACATCGGCCTTTGTATCCAGGAACTGGAAAAGCAGGGCCAGCTTGAGAATACCTTCATCATTGTCATGGCCGACAACGGCCGAGCATTCCCGGCCGCTAAAACGCGAGTCAATGACCGCGGCATGAAAACACCCTTCGTCGTCAGTTGGCCTCAAAACATCAAGCGCGCCTCTACCTGCGACAGCCTCGTTAGCGTGATCGACATAGCCCCCACCTTCTTTGAGTTAGCGGGAGCTGAGCTTCCAGAGCAGTTCCAAGGACGCAGCTTCTCGGCGTTGCTAAAAAAGCCTCAACAGGAGTTCCGCAACTACGTTTTTTCAGAACACAACTGGCACGACTACGAAGCCCATGAGCGGATGGTTCGCAGCAAGGACCTGCTCTACATCCTCAACGCTCGTCCCAACAAACCGCAACTCGGTCCAACGGACTCCGTTGGGAGCCCCACTCATATCTCACTCGTCAAAAGCCAACAAGCAGGCACTCTTACCACAGCCCAAGCAGACATATTCGTAACCCCCAGACCGCGAGAGGAGTTGTATGACTGCACCTCAGACACCGAGCAATGGCTTAACATAGCTTCGCTTCCTGATCGTCAAAACGACCTAGCAAAGATGAGAGCTGTCCTCGACGAATGGCGCGAGCAAACAGGCGATACCACTCCCGCAACGCTCACTCCCGACTACTACTTGCCAGAACCAGGCTACATCAAGACCGAGCAACACGGAACACGCGGCGAAAACCCGGGCGCGGCTCGCAAAGCAACCGAAATCAACGCCCCCGGCCCCTTCTAAACAGCGCTCGTTCCTCATACTTCAACAATCAGATAGGGCGTGGGCGCCGTGCCACGCCTAATCCATTTTCCCTTGGCTTGTTTATAACTCTGTAGCCAAAACGCTCTCAAAGCTGTCCGGTATTTGTGGGAGCGTG
>NZ_JAENIL010000092.1 GCF_016595505.1 Pelagicoccus mobilis
AGCAGCTCTAACTGTGAGCGATCAGCGGTCTTGAAACTCATGGGGAAAAGCTTCTAGCATCGATTGGAGAGAAGCAAGAGTCTGCAACAGCCTGCGAGGCGAAGGAGGAAGCCCGCCGTAGAGCCTTGATCCTGCATTGCGGCCGACTGGGCCAGTCAGCCCTACCCCGCGCCTATTCATAAGGAAAATGCTCTAGGAGCAAAACCTCAGTATCTACGACATAGATACAATTGAACCCTAAGCCAGAAAATCAGAGATGTAGTGCAATAGGTTCTGTTTCTCTTCATCACTTGAAACATCCCCATAAAATGGAAAATGACTGTGATGGCAGTTCCCCCAATCGCTCACTTCAGAGGAAACATATGGATTTCCGCGTATCGCCGCGATTTTTAGGGTAAGCGTGTATTTACTTCCCTGATAATCCTTAGCAACAGCAATGGTCGAAAAAACACCTGAAACCCCAATTTGACAGGGAGTACTGCTGGCCTCTACGCCAGCATCCAACAACTGGGCAAGCAGCCAGTTTACGGTATCGGAAACGACTTTTACCGAATGACCGTTTCCTGAAGCTTTCATCTTAACGATCAGAGAAAGATCGTTAGCTGGTTCTAACGATTCGCTTAGCATTGTGTAATCGTAACTGAGTTCTGAATGAGGATGTGCAGATGTCATGAAACTGACGTTTTGGTTAAAGGAAAAAGTAATAAGTCGTAGCTAGGATTCTCTCTCTTTCACGATCTTCAGTCCGTTCGGAGCGATTCCTCTTAGCTCCGGACGGTACTTTGCGGGATCGAAAGCTGGGTTTGCCTTCGGGCGAACGGCTCTCGAAGCCTTGAGTCTCTCTTCCATGAGCCGATCCAATCGTTTTACGACCTCAGGATGACTCTTCGCCAAGTTCCTAGTCTCACCAATATCTTCCTCAAGATTGTAGAGCAAATATTCATGCTTTCCATCTTCGCCCTCGTGAAAAAGTCGTATCAGTTTCCAAGCACCTTGGTGCACTGACATAGAAGGCGGAAGCCAATCGGGTATCTTCGTTCTCACTGGAAAATAGGTGAATATGGCATCGCGATTCAACTTTCCGCCTAGTAACGCAGGACTGATATCGATTCCGTCCACCACATGGTCTTTCGGTATTTGAACCCCCAACTGAGCATGTAATGTCGGATAAAAGTCAGAGCTCTGAATCACCTCATCGCTCACGGAACCAGGCTCTACCAGTCCTGGCCAAACAACGATACAAGGGATGCGAATCCCGCCTTCGAACATCGTCGCCTTCCCGCCCCTCAAAGGTCCTCCACTCGTGGGAGCCGTAACATACTCGTTCCCTTCCATATCCGTTTCACGGATACCGTTGTAGGCATTGCCTCCATTGTCTGAAGCGAAAATAATAATCGTGTCATCTGCGATATCCGCAGCATCAACATAATCGAGGAGAGCTCCGATCGCGTCATCAAGCGAATGCACCATCGCGGCATAGGTAGGAGACCTTTGAGCACTCTCTGGATCGATCTTTGTACGGTAATAATCAACCAAGCTCTTCTTCGCATCGAACGGAGCATGCACTGAAAACTGCCAGAAGTTCAGATAGAATGGTTTCTGGTCTGCTTGAGACGCCATCCACGCAATCGCCTCTTCGGCCATCCGGTCCTCGATATGTTCCTTTGGTAGATTCGACTTAAAATTCGGAAACGTCCAAGGAGCGACAAACCAACCTCCCGGCCCAGAACCTGGCCAATGCGGGATATCGACATCGAACCCATGTTCGAGCGGACTATACGGCTCCCTGCCCAAATGCCATTTCCCGAAATGGCCCGTAGCATACCCTGCCCCTTTCAATTGCTGCCCCAAAGTTGGAAAGCGAGTATCCAAGCGGTTTGCAGTCTTCACCGCGATCGCCTTTTGCGAGACAGGACCTTTATTCGGCACTACCGGCTGCAGCCGTTCTTCTTTGAGATGATGTGCAGGAGAGACCGAACCATGACGATCTGGAAGCTGCCCTGTCAGCACACTCGCCCGAGTTGGAGAACAGAGAGGGCTATTTGAATACGCGCGATTGAAAAGCATGCCTCGTTTTGCAAGCCGTTCGAGATTCGGAGTCTGATAGAGATCAGTATATCCGTACAAGGTTGTATCCGCCCATCCCAAATCATCCGCGAGGATAAAAATCACGTTCTTCTGCTGGCTAACGAGCGGAGATCCCACACAGCATAGCACAAGCAATAATAGTACGGTTCTATTCTTCATAAAAGTTGCTCGCTTAGTTACGAATCAAGAACTGGTAGCGGCCAGCTACGATTGTTGTATGCATCTCTCCATTACGATTCTCGAACTCAATCTTGCCACCTGAAGGAGCATTTTCCCAGCTCACCCTCTCGGCCTTTTCCTTGGACAAGCGAATAGTCGCGGTCGTATTCGGCGGCACAATCACATCCAAAGAGATCCCCTCTTGCAGCTTTCTCCAGCGTGTCTCCGCTTTGCCATACCGCGTTTCCAAAGCAGCGCTTGCTTGGTCCAACGGCGAATCGAAAAGCGGATTCACAACAAAACGCCTATACCCAGGATCCGACTCGTCCGGAGCAAGACCTGCCAACCTTTCGTACATCCAACGCCCGATAGCGCCGTAGGCGTAGTGATTGAATGAATTCATATTAGCGTCGCCGAAGCCGTCCTTATGGCTATAGCTATTCCAACGCTCCCATATGGTTGTCGCCCCCTGGTCGATTGAGTAGAACCAAGACGGGTACTCGTCAGTGAATAGCAGCCCTAAGGACTCTTCAGTGTACCCAGCTGCATCCAGTACTCTAGGAAGATAGGAGGTCCCGAGAAAACCAGAGTTCAATCGACCATTATCATTCCGAACTAACTCCGCTAGATGGGATGCCAACCTTGGTTTCAGCTCCGCATCAACCAGATCGAAGGCCAACAAGAGCGTGTATCCGGTTTGTGTCTCGACTGGAGTCTTCAAGCGTCCCTCTTCATCTAAAAAATGGCGAGAAACCGCTTCTCTAATGGAATCAACGATCTCCTCGTAACGCTCCGCATCTGCATCGGCTCCAAGGATACGAGCCGATTTCGCGCAAATCATAGCGGTGTATCCAAAAAAGCAGCTTGCGATTAAAGGTCTAGGAGTAGACCCGAAGTTGGAGTTGTCCGGGTTTACCTGCCACTCCAACAAGATGGGCTGCAGCCAATCTCCAAACCCGACATTGGGACCAATGAAATCTTTGCTCCTTCGCAAGTACAGTTCAGCGTATCGCTTCATCGCCTCGAAATTCTCTTCGAGAACAGATACATCGCCTATTTGCAGATAGATTTCCCAGGGAACAATTGCGATCGCATCGCCCCATCCTGGCGACAATACCGGACCGTTCGCGAACGTCCCGACGTTTGGAGCGACCACCGGCAACCTCCCGTCTTCAGCCTGATGCTCCCGTAGAGTCTTGAGCCAACTTTTCCAAAACGCGTGCGTATTGAAATTGAAAAGCGAAGTCGCCGCAAATACCTGGGCGTCGCCGGTCCAGCCAAGCCGCTCATTTCGCTGAGGACAATCGGTCGGAATATCCAAAAAGTTTCCTCTTTGCCCCCATTGAATATTACTTTGCAGCTGGTTTAGCTTCTCATGAGACGATTCGAAATCGCCCGTTTTCTCAAAGCCAGAGTGAAGCACTTCTCCTTTCGCCCAACCCTGCTCTGGGGCGTAGTCTGGATCGTAACCGGAAATTTCCAAATACCGGTATCCAAAAAAAGTAAACGTGGGGCGCCACTCGACAATCCCGTCTGCAGCGGGCAGATAAGTCGCCTGTGAACGCGAGTTTCGATAGTTCTCAGTGTAGAGGGTACCATCCTTTTCCAACATCTCCGCCACCCTAAGCGTGACCTTCTTTCCTTTCTTTACAGGTATACGAACAACAGGCCAGCCCACCATGTTCTGCCCCATATCGAAAACCGCCTCACCTGTATTCAGTACCTGGAGCGTGATGGGGGAAAGCGTCTTACGGACCGATACCGTTTGAAAAGACTTAGGTTCTAGAATCACACCATCCAAAGCCGTAACTCCAACATCCTTGAAGCCATCTGCGTTAAATCCTGGGGAACTCCACCCCGGCAACTCCCGGTCCGCATCATAGTCTTCCCCCCAGTAAATCTCAGATTTGAGAAACGGCCCTTTCTCGTGGACCTTCCATGTCTCGTCACTGACTACGACTTTCTTCGCACCGGACTTTTCCTCGACCTCTAGCTGGCAAAGAAACTCCGGGATCTGCCCCCCTAGACCTCGATTCACATCGCTTGGCCCCTTCTTCCCAATCCCATATCCGACTTCGCCCGCGTACCAACCTTTTGCAATGCGTGCTCCGATTACATTCGGTCCTTCCACCAAGTATTCACTAACATCGTACGTCAGGGTTTCGATTCTCTGAAAATAGTCGGTCCACCCGGGGGTAAAAGCGTCGTTCCCAACCTTTCGACCATTTATTTCGACTTCGAAAATTCCTCGAGCCGTGACATACAACCGAGCACGCTCTGACTCAGAGCCAAGTTCAAACTCCTTTCTAAAATATGGAACGCTACAAAGATCCGTCGGCGGGATCACGATCAACTGACCATCCCAACTCAAACAACTCTTCTCCTGCCCGTCTTCAGTGTAGTGCAAAGCTAGCGCCATCGGACTCCCCGTACGTTTCTCCCGTTCGAAAAGCTCACCTTCTCCAACTCGCATCTCAAAAATCCGATTGGGATCGTCTTCAATTGCAGCAAGAACCCCCTCTGTAATGTCTTTTGAAAAACGAGGGGCACGGCCGTAAACCGCCTTGGTGACTTCGATTCCGGATAAGTCCCTTACTTTCGCTTGGTGGATCCACTTTCCTTGCCAATCCGAATTTGACAACAGTCCGTACTCGACCCCGGCTGATTCGCTCCAAGGCGAAACTTCCTCGTTTTGATCCCAGTATCGAACTCTCCACGACAAACGATCACGCGAAGCAAACGGAGCTCCTCCGTACTCGACATAGAGTGATTGCTCGGAGTCGACCTTCCCACTATCCCAAATAACACGTCCATCATCCGCATCTCGAACTATGATTTGGTAGGCAGTCTGTGCCGCCCCAAATCGTTCATCTTCCAGCTTCCAAGAAAACCGAGGTTCCGGGTCGCCATAACCAACGGGGGCAGAAATACCATCCCCAACAGTCAACCCTTCCGGAGCGTTCGGAACTTCCACCGAACATGCCGTCAACAATAGACTCGCTCCGATGGTGCAGATGAGATTCCTAAACATCACGCCACCTCTACGCTATTTCTCGAGAACCAACTTGCGCTCGGTGAGCGGATACCAGTTTTCGATTTGGTCTTTCAGGTCTTGTACGATGTTCGGATACCGATCTGCAAGATTCACAGTCTCATGCGGGTCACCCACTATGTCGAAAAGCTGGATCGGCTCGTTTCGTGGGTGGATCACATCATAACGGTTCACCTCTCCATCATAAGTCAGGATCAGCTTCCAGCGATCTCGGATACACCAGAGATACATCAGGGATGCTTCCGGGTTATCTAAATCCGCAATGTCATGAGCATAGGAATCTCCAAAGATGATGTCCCGATCAATCGTTTCCCCTTCCTTCGCGTTGGGCAACAGATCGATCCCCGGAAGCCCCTCCGGGATATCCAGTCCCGCAGCGCTCAACACAGTAGGGACAATATCGATACTGCTAACAAGATCACCCTTGATGTCTGCTTCCAACTCGGCTGGCCAGGAAAGCATGATCGGCGAACGCGCCCCTCCATCGTAGACACTTTGCTTCGACTTAGGAGCAAAGCTGGTGAACCAACCTTCGCTAACCTCCGTATCGGCCGTTCTCTGTATCCAACCATTATCACAGACGTAATAAATCAGCGTGTTTTCGCGGAGGCCCTTTTTCTCCAAATGCTCGATAAGTTCCCCACAGGTCTCGTCAAACCACTCGCACATGGCGTAATACTTCGCCAAGGCGGGATCCAAGCCGAGACCTTGGTAGTGCTCCAAAATTCTCGCGGGGGGATTGTGAGGAGTATGCGGTAAAAACGGGGCATACCAAAGATAGAACGGCTTCTCCTCATTCTCAGCCGTTTCGATAAAGGAGAAGATCGGTTCCATTCCCTTTCTACCGATATCTAGGCCCTTGTCTCCATGGCGTGCCATTCCACCTGTATCCCCCTCGGTCATACCATGAGTAAATCCGCCACGCTGATAGCTCCCTTCCCACCACTTTCCGCTCTGATGCGTCAGGTATCCATTACGGGATAAGATCTTAGGAAGCGTATCCAAACGATCGATATTCACGAGCAGTTCGTGCGACAATTCCTTAAACTTTTCCGACTTGCGGTCAGCGAGACGCGTACTCGGGTCATTGCCTGTGATTTTGTGGTCCTTCGCGTAATGGCCCGTGGCGAGCGTCATCAAAGAAGGACGACACAGCGGCGTGGTCACATACGCTCTCGGATAAACGACACTCTCACTCGCAAGTCGATCCAGGTGCGGCGTTCGAATCACATCGTGCCCCATGAAACCGTAATCCGTCCAACTCTGATCATCAGAGAGGATCATCACGATGTTGGGTTTCTTAGTATCTGCAGTCGCAAAAGATGTAAAACAGGCGACCAGAGCAAGACAAGGTCTTGCAAGTTTTCGAAGATCAATGGTCATAGAATAAAGCAGTGGGGTTAAAATCTTAAGTTGCGCACTTACACTCCTGCTTCCAATTCGCCCGCTAGCAAAGGAGGAATGCGGAGTGATTAATTCGTAATACATGCATAGGGGTGATAACGTGCCATGCTCCAATACGTGAAGAGCGACAAGAAACAATCTTTCAAAGAGCTACTTCCCTGTCACCGACATGCAAACTTGACTGTCAAGCGATCTCATGAGACCGGAGTACGAATAGAATTCTTCGCAGGGCGAATTGGGCGGGAGCCAGACTTTGTCCTCTACATCTCCGTTGAGGGAGGCGCGGATGAACGAAAAACGCTCGCGCTGAATCCAGAAATCTCCTGAGCTTTTAAGAGCTCACTGACTTTGCCGCACGCCTCGAATAGAGATCGGCCCCCGACAAGGTTCAACGATTGCCCCACGGCAAAGTATTATAAGGACCTCAGCATCCACAGAGCCCTAGACGAAAGAATCCCTTAAAACAAATGGAGCACCCCGTTATAATCATCAGCCTACTCCTAGCCATCAGCCTGAGTACACTTTGCAGCGGAAAGGAACAGCGTGAGGTCATCGTCAGCCACACCGACGAAAACAATATCCTCCAACTTTTCCGCATGAAGGAAGATGGCTCAGACAGCCGCCAACTCACCCATGGGGCCGAATACTGCGTGCAACCGGCCTGCTCAGCGGATGGGAAAAAAATCGTATTCGTCAAACGCAGCCACCAAGGCATGGCGCTTTGGCTCTGCGACAGGGACGGAGAGAATGCGAAAGAGCTCACTACAAAATCGAAACATATCCTAGTCCCCTCCTGGCTCCCCGACTCGAAACACATCGTTTGGATGAGCGCTCAACCAGGACAAAAGCAGCAAGACCCGGCCCGTGACAGCCAAATCCATATCATGAATACGGATACAGGAGAATCGCGGCGGCTCTTCACTGACCCAGAACAGACGAAATTCAGCAACGGCATGCCCGTCGTCTCGCCCCGAGGAGATCGAATAGCCTTCGTATCCAATCGAGGTGGGCAGATGCGCATCTGGACCAGCAAGCTCGACGGCAGCGACGCCCGAGCAGTCTCTCCCGTAAGCAATGAGTTCGACAAGGCACTCGAACTGCCCATCGAACAAAAAGTCCCTGCCTGGTCGCCGGATGGCCAATGGATCGCCCACTGGGAAGGCGTCGAAATGATCCACATGAGCAAATTCACCGGAATACAAGATCGGGAAAAAGACAGGCGGATCTCCCAAACCTGGAATGTCTGGGTCGTCGGACACGACGGAAACAACAAGCGAAAAATCGGACGCGGCGATGACCCGACCTGGTCACCCGATGGATTTGTAACGCGGGCCTTTCCGGCCCCGAGCAGAGGCGGCCCCAAAGTCGTTATCGAAACCGAGTCTGGAGAGAAGGAACTGGAGATCGTCCCCCGCAAACGAAAATGGGGCCGGTTCGCCTGGCTGCCAGACCCCAGCTGGACTCGCCACGAAATTTATTCAGGTGCCCACGTCAACTCCGCGACAGCCGCGGACTACGACAGTGATGGCGATCAAGAAATCATCTTCTCCGCTGACGGCCAAATCCTCATGTATCACGGTCCCAACTACCGAACGAAACAGATACTGGCAACTTCTGACCCCATTCATCCAAAATTAAAGGCACGCTGCATTCACAGTACTCTACATGACGTCGACGGAGACGGCGACCTAGACTTCGTAGGCTCTTATGTTCGCGGACTCTTTTGGCTCGAATGCCCAAATAAAAACGCCATCAACACAAGTTGGGAGTATCACAAGATCACCGACGATATTCACGGCGTTCACTGTATCCGCTCTTTCGATATAGATGGCGACGGTAGCGAAGATCTAATCGCCAACGACTTTACCCATGAGGAAGGCCCCTACTCCGGCTCCATCTGCTGGTTTAAGCCCACCCTTTCGGAAGACGCTCCAATCACTTGGAGCATCATTCCCATCGCTGATGGAACAGCCATAGGAGGAAGCCACTATTTCGACTTTGGCGACATCAACGGGGACGGTCGCGTCGACTTCACGCTCGGAGCCAAAGGCAAGCCATTCGACGGAGGGAACTACTTCGCTGTCTTTTACGCCCCCGCAGATCCAACTCAACCCTGGCGTCGTGAATCCCTTCCCGATGCAGGCAAGCAAATCGGAGCCACCCATGCGTCACCTGCCGACGTCAATGGTGACGGCAAGATGGATGTGATCGCCACCCGAGGCCACGGCGTCGGAGCCCTTTGGTTTGAAGCCCCGGACTGGACTCAGCACATCATCGACGATTCTATCGCTTCGCCCCATTCAACGGACGTGGGTGATATCGACGGAGATGGCGACATCGACTTCACCACCGTCGGCTTCGAGTCCAAGCTCGCCGCCTGGTACGAAAACGACGGAGCTGGCAACTTCACGCGTCACATCCTCAGTCGCGACCAAATGGCTTACGACACGATGATTACTGATCTCGACGGCGATGGAGATAACGACATTCTGGTAGCCGGACAAAGGAGCCAAAACGTTGTCTGGTTCGAGAACCCGCAAAGGTAAGCGCCTCCTTCACAGGCGCGTCCCTCTGACGTCAACACGCCAGCTTCCGCTCGATCACGGGACACCCGTTTTCAATCGCCACTCTTTAATCCCCACCGTTTCTTCGCAAAATCCAGAAGACTGTTGTGATAGCCATCCGTGCTGAGATCAGGAGAAAGGGTACTCATCCATCGCTTCAAGGCGTGTCGCAGTTCAGCGGTTTTCTCCGGATAAGCGGCGATCACATTGATGGTTTCGTGCTTGTCCTGTCTTGCGTTGAAGGCTCCGGGGTTCTCCATCGTCAGATCGAAAAGCATTTCCTCTCCGTTGTCATGCCTCATGTATTTGAATTTTCCTTGCACGACAGAAGCTGTATTCAAATAGCGCTGATACAAATAGCGATGCGGATCACCTGATTTCTCCCCCTTCAAATAGGGCATCAAATTCACGCCATCCAGCAACTCATCCTCAGCTGGATCTCCACCCGCCAAAGCCACCGCCGTCGCCCCTGCATCCAAAGTAATCACGCCTCTGTCGAAAACCTGAGGTTTCACCACCCCCTTCCAATGCACGATATAGGGCACCCGAGATCCACCCTCGAAGATAATCCCTTTCGACCCCTTCCAGGGATCATTCACCGATCCATCCCATGACCTCGGGCTCGTAGGAGCGCCGTTATCCGCCATGAAAAAGATTACCGTATTCTCAAGCTCTCCCTTTTCTTCCAACAAGCGATAAAGCTCTCCCACGCCATTATCGATCCCCTTCAACAAAGCCAAGCCCTGTTGCCGGACTTCCGCCGCCGTATAGTCCTTGGCGTAATTCCCGCTCTTTTTGTAAGTGAGTTTTTGGTTGTCGTACCCCTTCTTCTCCAGCTCGGACAAAGACAATACTTGTTCCGTCAAAGATGCTGGAGCGTCCAAAGGCGAATGCGGTCCGTAATAAGCGAGGTACAGAAAGAAGGGCTGCCCCTTCCCCGCATTGCGATCGATAAAGGCTCGAGCCAACTCAGACTGCAACCGCAAGCGAAACTTCTCCTTGTGCGCTCCACCTTCGTAAGTTGAATAATTCACCTCTTGATTGGAGAAGGAGTTCCCGTGTACATCGAAGTTCGACCAATATTTGCTCCCAGTTCCTTCCGCGACTTCATCGTATCCAAAAGCTTGAGGTTTGTATGATTGAAATACCTCCTCCGGCACATCCGCCATACCTCTATACCCCTCATTTTCAAACCATTCCTTGGTGTTACGGTTGGGGTCCAGATGCCACTTCCCGACATGCCCGGTCACATAGCCCAGCTTCTTTAATCGTGTCGCAATGGAAATCTGCGTTTTTCTCAAAGGTCCTTCCCCGTTCGAACCGAGACCGAACACCTGCTGATACCTTCCCGTCACGATTCCCGCTCTCGATGGTACGCACTGTGGAGCCGTGCAATAAGCCTGCGTCATCAAAGCGCCTTCATCGGACAATCGCCCGATGTGCGGCATATCCACCTCATCCCGCAGATCAGTCGCCTCCAAGTCGTTGTATCCATGATCATCGGTTACGATGAAAATGATATTCGGCTGGTCAGCGCAAAGCGAGCTACCGACACAGAACACCAACCCGATCAAAAATAATTGTACCCAACTCTTCATTACTCTAATTTTCATACTTCTTGCGATACGTATCCAAAACCTCGTGCGTAATAGTGTATCTCACGTAATTCTACTTCAAATACGGTGGTCTGTAGGGTTCGACAAACTTTTTCGTATTGATCCAATGCTTACGCCACTGCGGAGCGAGTTCCGGGTCATTGTAGTCGGGAGCGGGCATGGTTTCGAGAATCAGCTCCAGCTTCTTGCGGGAGGCGATCACGCGCTCGTCGTATGACGACGTCACATCTTGATAAGCTCCCTCAACCCATTCGTTCCGATTGTCGCCACAATTATAAAAGCGGCCGCGTCCATCGATTAGCTGGTCCTTCGTGCGCAAAAACCGGCACCCAAACCATTGCGAAAAAATCCATTCACGCCCCACAAAGGACTCGCCCTTGATCAAAGGAGCAAAGCTATGCCCGTCAAACACATCGTCCTCCGGCATCGTGCCGCCCGCGAGTTCAACGCAGGTCGGAATCACATCAGTGAAATCGATCAGCTCATAGCAGGCTCCCATTGGCTCTAAAATACCCGGAGCATATACGATGAAGGGCACACGCGGGCCTTTTTCCAGGTCCGGCTTCGACTTTCCGTAAAGGTTCGTCCCGTTGTCGCCCGCATACATGATAACCGTGTTCTCCAGTTGCCCGGTCGCCTTCAAGTGCTCTACAAAGCCGCCCACTTTATAGTCGATATAGCGCAAGCACGCCTCGAAGTCGTTCTGCACCAGCTTGCCGGTCTTCTTCCAACTCTCATCCAACTCCGGCACCACCGGCGGTCCCCACTTGTCGGGATTATCCGGATTGCGCACCCAGTGCGGCAAATTCAGCGGCATATAAACGAACCACGGGGCCTCCGACTTCTCCGCCGTGAATCGATGCAGGTAATCGAAAAGCGAATCCGTACTATGCACGTCTTCCTTCAGGACTCGCTTCCCATCCTCGTCGTTGTCCGAAAACTTCATATCGAAGATGTGTCCGTGATTCACCGTACACCAACGCTGAAACCCATAGCTCTTCACATCCCCAGTCTGCAACTTGCCGATCATCGCAGTCCGGTAGCCATTGGCGGACATTAACGAACCCAGCGTATTGGAAAAACGCTCGCCCACCGGTTTTATGTAGCCGTCTTCTCCTCGAGGATTGATCTGGTTTTCAAACACTTGAGTGCGAAACGGGTATTTGCCGCTCAACAACATTGCCCGCGTGGGAATGCAACGCGGCGTGGCCCAGGCCGTCTTGAAATACAACCCCTGCGTACCCAGCTTCTCCAGCACGGGCGAGGAAGTCTTACCGCCATAGAGCGCATAGTCTCGTGGCGATACGTCATCGGTCAGAATAAAAATGATATTCGGTCGCTCTTTCGCAGTCTCCACAGCTCCAAGGGCTGCTGCCCACCCCAAGGACACAAACAAAAGAAAAAGGGGCTTCCCAAATCTCTTTCTCATAGGCCGTAATCATAACGCCCAGACCCACTGAAAAGATAGTACGATAGTGCCAATCAACCGCATCCAAGTGCACAATCATCAATCTCGGCTTTCAAAATGAAAATCAATGCCTATTTTTAAGGTATCCAAAAAACAATGAGACGAGTCCATTAGCCGAATTATTGCGTTCCCGCCATCATCATTCCGAGTCCCATGCAAAACCCTCTACAGTTTGAACGAAAAATAGTCTTCGGTGACGGCGACTTCCCTTTGAATGTATCCACCTTGGAAAACCACCCCGACTACCCCCTCCATGTACATGACTTCTCGGAAATCGTCATCGTACTCGGAGGCAGTGGAGTGAAAGCCATAAACGACAACAGCTTCCCTCTCAAAGCCGGAGACGTCTTTGTCCTGCACGGCAATCGCCCCCACGGCTTTCGCGACACGGATCAGCTTTCGATCATCAATGTACTTTTCGACCGCAGTCTGCTAGAGGTCAACCAGCTGGAAGTCGTCAAGCTCCCAGGCTATCAAGCGCTCTTCGAAGTCGAACCCGCCCTCATGGAAGTCGGACGGTTCGACCGGCACCTGCAGCTCGACTTCTCCCAACTCACCCGGGTACGAGCACTCACCAACGCAATGGAGATCGAGCTCCACTCCTCTTCTGGCCCCCACAAGATCCAAGAGTACAGCGATCGGGACAAATCCGAACTCGACATACAGCCCATAGATCAAGGTAGCCGCCTAATCGCCCTCGGTCACTTCATGGTGCTCGTCGGCACACTCTCGCGCTGGTACGCAGGGAAACCCATCCAAGACCCTCACAAGACCCACAAGATCGGGAAGGTGCTAAGCTATCTAGAAAACAACTACGAACAAGCCTTCGACATCGATGAACTCACCGAACTATCCGGAATGTCGCGACGCAACTTCTACCGGGCGTTCACCGAACTCACCGGCAAAACCCCCATGTCTTACCTGCTCCACATCCGGATCGCCCGTGCCGCCCACCTCTTGCAGACCACTTCCAAAAACATCACGGAGACCGCCTTCGAATGCGGTTTTGAAGACAGCAACTACTTCTCCCGTCAATTCCGCAAAATCATGAACATGACCCCACGGGCCTACAAAGCGCAACAGGGCCCAAATCAGAGTTTCTAGGCCCAATTAGGTAATGAGCGCCGACTGCCCCACTTCGCTCACAAAGCGAACAACGAAGCAAACGCTGTGTCCGTATCCTCTTCTCACCTACTCTGCAGCACTCGCACTCGTCAAACCGACTGAAACTTCGCTATTCTCCTCCGCAAACACATCCCGGATCGCCTCCAAGTAGCTCATGCCATTCCGCAAATCCGGTTCGAGATAACTCCCCTCAGTCCATTCATTCCACGCATTGATCGACACAAAAGGCGACGGCACAGAGCTTTTCTCCAGTCGCTCTTTAACAATCTCCAAAGCCTTCTTAAAGTTCTCCGGTGTATTGTTGGCAATCGTGTACATAAAAGGATAGCCGCGGTTCTCATAGGCATCCGACTGCACCGTACGCGGCGACGCATCCCAGCCCATGGTTACATTCGGATAATAAGGTTGATCGAACCGCTCCTCCGAATCGTCCCAATATTTCAAATACGCATCGCGAATCGCCTCATATTCCACCTTGGGGAAATCGTCCGGTGCGTAGTGATGGATCCAAACGTACGAATTGATGCTGTCGAAGCCTAAAGCATTCACCAAAGTCTTCGCATCGACCGGTGCTGTTTCGCCAGGCAAAATCGGGTTATTCCAGACGATCGCATTCAAATGCAGATCCTTGAACCCGGCCGCCTTCACCTTCTCGCGAAACAGAGACAACATCTCGCGCGTCTGCTCAACCCCGCCAAAACCTTCCAGCAGTTTCGTCAGTTCATAGATCGAAAAGTAAGGACAGCCATCAATCAGCCAATAGGAGGGGTGTTTAAAGTACCTCTGGATACAGTGGTCGATGATCGTCTCGAAGGTGGCCGGATTCACCGCCCCTGGATACAACATCTTCGCATTCTCCAAGGCATTGTCACAGGCCTTCATCGGGTGAATATCAATCCAGTCGTGATTAGCCCACATTAAAGCGAACTTCATACGATCATTATTCGGAGCATTTAAGAACCCCTCATCCAATCCTCGCTCTAGAAACGGTCCGTCATCATACCAATACCAATCGAAAATAAAGGTATCGATCCCATGGTCCGCAGCCGCGTCGATCTTCTGCGCCATCTGGATAGGATCAGCTTCATCCGTTTCACCCCAAGCTGGCAGATTCGGTTGATGGTGGCCGTCGAAGCGAGGTTCTGCACGTCGCACCAACTCCCACTCTGTCCAATGCGCTCCATGCAGATTTCTATTTCTCGCATCAGAATGGTAGTTTGGAAAGTAGTAAACAGCGACCTCTGCTTTTTGAAAACTCATCGTGGCTACAATACTCTTAATTCCAGCGAGCTACCTTCACTACAGTGCCATCTTTTAGCATTTCGCTGCACAGTACAGAACGTCGCCAGATCTATAGATCACCCATTTTGCTCCTGCCTCTCTCTGGTCAAAAAACGAGCGTTCCACAAACCAGTCACCAACGGATCATCCAGTTCCGAAAAGACCTGGTAAACCTTCTTCCGGTACTCCTTGCAAAGCTCCGAATCCTCGTCCTCAGCGGCCAAATTCTTCATTTCAAACGGATCCGCTTCCAAGTCGTAGCACTCGTCGATATCCGTCGCGTTCCAAATGTACTTGTACCGCCGGTCGCGAATCATCCTCTGACAATACAAACCGAACTGCTGCCCATTGTAGGTACTGAAACCATACTCTCTCGGGGCAATCGCCGGCGTTCCCATCAACTGAGGCAAAAAGCTTTTCCCCTGATACCCTTCCGGAACCGGCAACTCCAACAACTCCAGCAATGTCACCGGAATGTCCAGAAAGTGACTAAGAAAATCGCTGCAGGTACAACCTGCTTCAATCACTCCATCCCAACGAATCACCAGCGGAACATGCGTCTCCTCCTCATACATCACATAATGCTTGTCTATCTGGCGGTGACTCCCCGCCGCGTCGCCATGATCCGTCGTGAAAATGATCAATGTCTTCTCTAGCAGGCCACGCTCCTCCAAAGCCTCGACCACTCGCCCAATCGCGTCATCCACTTGAGAGATCACCCCCAAGTATCCGGACATATAGACCGACCACTCCTCCCAAGTCCAGTCTTCCAACTTCCAGTTTCGAACCTGCTGTTTCTGAATATACGGCTTCCCAACGAAATCGTCCTCGAAATTCTCCCAAGGCGGTATCGACTCAGGTGGATACATCGACGCAAACGGCTCCGCCGGCACGCAAGGCAAATGCGGCTCGGAAAAC
This sequence comes from Pelagicoccus mobilis, assembly GCF_016595505.1. Classification (GTDB taxonomy): domain Bacteria; phylum Verrucomicrobiota; class Verrucomicrobiia; order Opitutales; family Opitutaceae; genus Pelagicoccus; species Pelagicoccus mobilis. The sequence goes on from NZ_JAENIL010000092.1 coordinate 15,676, forward strand.
TCCAAACGAATGTGCCACGGATCCGCACCCTTCGAAAACTCACCCACCGCATCGATACACTTCTGTGCCAAAACATGCGTATGACACGCTTCCACCGGCTGCGTTTCGTAATTTCCGATCGGGAACTCCGGCCAAGGATTATTGGATACCACATGCTTCTCTCCCTTATGCGGCGTCTCGTAATTGTCGTTTGGCGGCTCTTCGAAGTGCTCGTAACCAAAATCCGTAGGATCCAACTCCGGATGCGCATGCCACTTGCCGAAATAGGCCATCCGGTACCCTGCCTCTTTCAACTGTCGCGACCACACCGGGCGATCCGCATCAATCGGCGGAATCGGCAAAGACCCGCCTCCTCCATAATTCCAAAGCCCCCCATGTTGTTCCGGCATCACGCCCGTCAACAAACACTGTCGTGCCGGACAACAACTCGGCAAAGGCGTATAGGCTGAATCGAACTGCATTCCCTTCGCCGCCAAAGCATCGATGTGCGGCGTCTTCACCAACGGATGCCCCGAAAAGCCTAGCGAGTCATACCGCTGCTGATCAACATTGATGAAAAGGATATTCGGTCTTCGATTCATATACTTCAATAAATAGAAACACTAGAGACTGTCATATAATTGTGGGAGCG
>NZ_JAENIL010000093.1 GCF_016595505.1 Pelagicoccus mobilis
GGGAGGGGGGTAGGGGGGAGGGGCATCCGAAGGAATCGCGAAGCCGTCAATCTGACGGGATAGAACCGAAGGGGCGAAACCTAGGGTTGGCGACTAAAGCGAGCTCATGCTCCGCTTGCGAAGCAAGAAGGAGACTGAGTGCCTGATTCACGATTGATCGAGGAAGGATCGTGAATTTGTGCAGGGTACGATTCCTCTTGAGGTAGGCGTTTATGTGGGCAGGTTAGAAGCGTAGTTCTCTTTCAATGACACTATTTGAGGCTAAATACTATTCGATTGTGTTCGGTTTACCGGCAGCTGCGGTTCTGCTTCTGGGTCATGTCGTTATTTTGTTTATCAAAAAGAGATGGAAGTGGTGGGTGCGATTGGTCTACGGGGCTTTGGGGATGTTGGCTTTGTCGGTCGGGTTTGTTTTTGGCGTAGTCGATATTTCGCTAGGGTACGCGAATACAAGCGAGGACTCGACATTCTCGCGTGGCGCGTTTGAAAGCTGGTTTCCGGAAACTGAGGTTTCTAGGTTCAGGGAGATACGGTACTACGGCGGAGGATTCGAAGATTCCTACTGTTTTTTCAGGTTCCGCTTTGAGTCTTATGGCGATGTCGAAGAAATAATCCGAAAGCAGGGGTTGCCAGAGGTCGAAACAGGGTGCCGAAGCTTAAGGAGTCGTCATTCTAGGCCAAGTTGGTGCTCTGGTGAGGAAGGCGTCGATTATAAAGTCTTCTGCAAAGATTGGGACGGGGGCGGTGCTACGACACTTTGGATCGATGAGGAGAAGCAAATCGTGTATTTCGAGAGTTTCACTACTTAGCGAAGTTTCCTTTTCGTGCCAATTGCTGGAATCCAGGCGAACGCTTTGTCGGGGAGGTGGCTTAGCCAGATAAAGAGTGGTACGATGACCAAACCTATGAATACGCACCAGAAATACAATGTGCCGAAGTCCCTGATGGTTAGAGTTAACGTTGAGTCCGACTTAGTTCCGTCGAGGACCGAGTAACCGTGGATGATCACAGGGATTTCATCTCCCACCTTGTGTCTTCTGCTGTGGGTGAAGTTTTTCCTCTGCGTATTGTGATAGAATACGAAATACCGGCTTTTTCCAAAACTCTCAGTGCCGGTAATTACAACGCGTTCTTCGGTTCCCTTTTCTTTGATATCTGAAGCACTCCACCAAAATACCGACAGGAACAAGAGTGTGCCTATTGGGATTAGTAAGGTGAGATGTTTCGAACGCTTCCTTTTCATCGCCGATTCCGATTGCTATGCGGACTCTTCTTTTACCGATTCGAGAGGCTTCGCCTCTTCGAAGCGTCCTTCGACTTTCACGAAGTTTGAGGGGAGCTCTGTGCCCTCAGGCGTGATTCTCCAGAAGGCATCTGCCTCGGCTTCGGTTTTCAAATCGAGATAGTGTTTGCGGATGATGCGTTCGGAGTTGCCCGCTTGCAGAGCTGCGTCTCCAACTGATTTGAAGGCTGCCACAGTCATCGAAATGAAGGTATGGCGTAGGACGTTGTGAGGAAGGTTGTGTTTCTCTTTTATCGCCGCTCGGTGAATCTCCATGTGACGGTGGATCAATCCGTATTCGTCGATTGGGTACTTCTCAAGCCAGAGGCGCAGGTTTGGTTGGATCTTGATGGAGCGTTTTTCGTCGATCTTCGATACTTCTGGTTCGATGAGAATGACTCCGGTATCGAGGCGAATGTGTTCCGCTTTGAGGCGGCTGATCTCGCCGATGCGGGGATCAGGCCGAATGCCGGCAAAGAGACAGAGGGCGAAGTAGGGGACGAGGAAGCCGGGACGTTCGCCGCGTTCTGAGTACGTTTCTAGCTCTTTCATGAGCTTTGCGGCTTGGGCGGCTGTGATCGTATCAGCGGAGCCTCTCTTGGCCTTTACGGTGTAGGTGGCGATTTTGTCGACCGGATTGAATACGATCCAATCCTGAAGCACGCAGTACTTGAAGAAGGTGCTGATGTAACCGCGCTTGTTGTTGTAGGTCTTGGGACTTACGAGCTGGTCGCCTTTCTTGCCCCACTTGGCATCTAGGATCTCGCGGACCATGGGCGCGTCGATTTCGCCAATGAGCCGTTTGCCGTGGGCGAGCTTCAGTTTTTTCATCTGAGCTTTGATGCGGCGAAGCTGAATCGCAGCGATCATGTTGCGGCTCTGCTCGATTTCCTTGTGGCGAATGTAGCGTTCGATTGCCGTCTCGACATTGATTTCGAATTCAGCCTCACGGTAGCGTTCGAGGGCATAGTCGAGGTAGAAGGAGAGAGGCTTTTTGCGGCCTTCCAGGCGTTTGAAGGCGAGCTTGGCTTCTTCGCACTGTTCTCGACTTAGGGAGGTGACAACGAGCTTCTCCTGAACTTGTGCGGCCAGTCGTTTTGTTTCGAGACGTTGCTTCTCTTCAGTGGCCTCTTTCTTGTCTTGGAAATTCCTGCGGTAACGCTTCCCGTTGATGGTGCCGGAGACTCTCCAATACACGGAGCCGGAGGGGTGTTTCATCTTCTGACGGGTGAATTTCCCGTACGCCTTGCGCTGCTTTTCCTTTGGCTGCGTCTTAGTGGTGCTTGAGTTGGACATGATCCAAGTTTGCCAATTCAAATTGGCAAAATCAAGCGTAAGTCCTTGATGGACTGGTGCTCAGGGGGGGACTCGAACCCCCATGCCGTTAAGCACTGCCGCCTGAAGACAGCGTGTCTACCAATTTCACCACCTGAGCATCTGGTAAATGAAGGGCGAAACACAAAGTGATTTCTAGCGGGCGTGCAAGTCGGAAGTTTTGAGGATGTAATGCTGTACTCGTGTAGGGATGGCGGGTCGGCGCCCCGCCCTACAGTTGGAGCTTACTTGGTGTTTTCCTCGTCGAGTTTCCAGAAGCGTGATCCGGATTCGGGGTGGGGGATCGTCCAGGTTGAACGGGTTTGAGAGCTGGAGTCGTCGTACTGGATTGGAGCCCAGGTTTGCAGGTCTTCGGATTGGAGGAGGTCGGGAACCGGGGCGGAGGTATCGACCTCGGGGTTCTGAAACTGGATCGTAATTGCGTTGGGACTTGGAGTTTGGGTGAAGCTGCTGGGAGTGGAGCGTCGCTTTTCTAGATTGTAGAGGTAGGCGTAGAGGGCGAACTTGCCGCGCATGGTTTGGCGGGGGGTGAATTCTCCGTTGGCCCAGATGTGGTTGGTTTCGAAGTGGGCTTCGGCGTGGGGCCACTCGGACCAATCGGGATAGCATTGGTCGGCCATCCAGGTTGGGTTGCTGCCGCGCATGTGGCCTCCCCAGTTGGCGATGTTCATGTAGGGGGTGTGTCCTGGGTGCATGCCGGGCACGCCGTCGCGTACGCCCGTGCTATAGCAGATCTGCACGCTGCGTTTGTCGGCGAGGGCGGTGGTGGCGGTGGTCATCTGGATCATGTTGGTGGGATTGCGTCCGAGCGACCAATCGGCTTCGAGGAGAAGGGCGTCGAGGAAGTGGGCTTTGTCGACGGGATCTTGGCTGACGTGGTGGGCGAGGATGGAGCGTTGTACGTATTGGGCGGTTTGGAACCAGCAGGGGCCGTCGTCGGCGGCGCGGCGGGTGGGGCGGGTGAGCGTCTTGTCGGCTTCGAAGGATTTGGCTTCGCGTGCGATCGCCTGGCGCATGTTTGCTTGGATCTCGGGGTAGTTTACTGTGCGTTGGGTTGTGAGGTAGGCGACGGTGGCGTAGAGTTGGTTGTGGCTTTCGTGGGTGAGGTTTGCGTTCGAGGCCGTGCGGACATTGCTGTCTGTGGCGAAGTAGTCTTCGTAAGCGGTGTCGCCGGTGAGGTTGTAGAGGTGGGCGGCGGCGGTGAGGCGGAGATCGCGACCTCGTAGTCGTTGGGAGGATACGTTTAGTTGTGTGTCTAGTTTCGGGTCGTCCATGGCGGCGGCCCATTCGAACGCTTCGATGGCGGCATCGCGGTAATAGGCCATGAGTTCTCGCTGTCCCGCTATGCGGTAGGCATCGGCGAGCATCGCGGCGTTGACCGCGTTTGCCCAGGCGGCGTGGGCGGTGGGGGCTGCTTGGTAGAAGACGTTGTTGCCGTCGGGGTTGTTGAGTCCGTGGCCGTAGCCGTGTTCGGTTTTTAAAGACAGGAAGAAATCGACTTCGTAGCGGGCGGCGTCTATCGCGTCGGGGACTCCGTTTCCGCTTTCGGCGATGCCGGTGTCGTCATCGTCGAGCATTCCTCCTGAGAGGAAGTACGGGAAGAGGATGTCATAGATATTGGATACGTGGGCGAGGTGGCGATCCCAGTCGTAGGCGTCGGAGTGGCCGCCGCGTGAGTTTGGGTTGGTGGGGGAGCCGGGGAGGACGTAGGCAGCCCACTCGTCTTTGCGGTCCCATTTGTCGCCGCTGGCGAAGGTGTCCCAATCGGGGTGGTCGGGACTCATTGATGTGAGGTAGACGACCGTGTCGTCTGGATCTTCGCCGGGAATGTAAAGGGGCTGTCGTGGAGTGCCGAGTACGTTGTCGGCTGGCTCTTGACCGATGCGCATGAAGAAATAGCCTCGGACCATGGTATCGAAGGGGGCTTTGCGCGGACGCGGGCCTATGGCGAAATCTTCGCTACAGCCGACACCTTCTACGGCGAGGCGGTAGGTGCCGGGGGTGTCGAATCCGGAGAAGTCTATATTCCATACGGGAGAGCGGGTGTAGTTCCAGTTGCCGGCGTCGGAGCCGCTGTCTTGCCAGAAGGAGACTTGGCCGACGTCATGGTTCTCTTGTGTATCCACATTGTGGAGGTAGACGGTATTGCCTTCGAATGAGGAGTAGTCGCGGTGTCCGCCGTCGCCGAGCCACTGGTAAAGGTCGGCGGCTTTGATGCCTGGACCGTTGTCGTAGCCGGCGAGGTTTATGTGGATGGCTTCGGTGGGGGAGCTAAAGATGTCGTAGGTGAAGGTGTGGTTCGTCTCGTCGGCGCCGGTCGAGGCTGCGATTTCGAGGGTATAGCTGGCGCCTTGCTGGAGGGGGGAGGGGAGTTGGAGGAAGAGGACGTGGGTAAAGGTGGTATCGAAGTTCCAGTCGGCGATGGAGGTGTTCCACCCGCGTTGGGCGAGGCCGTTGAGTTTGGTACGGCGGAAGGCGTTGGAGGCGGTTTGGCCGGAGGCGTCGTAGTTGGCGTCGTCGTTGGAGGTGAGCGTCCAGTTCGAAGCAGTCGCTGCTTGGGCGGTATCGAGCGGGGGATTGTAGAGGATGGTTTCCTCAGAGTAGGAGTAGGTTTCTGGTTTCTCGATGATTTCGACAACGCCGTCGAGGATCTGGACCATGAGGTAGTCGCGGTCGACGACTTTAACGAGGTCGACTTTGGCGGCGTGCAGGTATGGGGATGCGCAGACGGCGGCGAACGCGGAGAGGGCGCGAAGCTTCATTTCGGTGGGGTAGGTATGGGGTGATGATCTAGGTTTTGCTAGATGGTGGGATACCGGGGCGACTCTTCGCAAGGGGGTGGGCGCTCCTGCTATAGAGTTGTTGTGGGGGGGGGGCGCTCAACATTGCTCGCTCATGCGAACTATGGCAGGCCATGTCGGGTCAACGCCCCGACCTACAGGTCTTCAACTTTGCTCGCGCGTGCGAACGGCGGCTGCTACCGACTTGCGGGGCGTCTTGGTTTTGTGGCGGAGCAGCCGCAGGCGCCTTTGCCGCATGGGCTGGATTCATTGGACTTGTTTGCTCGTTTGCGGAGGTAGCCTACTACTAGGTAAGCCGCTGCTGCGGCGACTATGGTTCCGACGACGACGAGTTCTGGGAGTGAGTCCATTTGCTTAAAAATCCAAGTTGACTTCCTTATGATGGATACTGAAACTCGGTCTCAACAAGCAACCTTATCTTTCAACGAATCTCGAATTTGAAAACGTTAAACGATCTTACCCAGGGGCAGACTGCTCGAATCAGTTGTTACATGCCACGTTTTGCGGCGGCGCGCCGTTTGATGGAGTTGGGCTTGATGCCGGGGACGGAGGTTCGTTTTGTGAAGGCGGCTCCGCTGGGGGATCCGATCGCGTTGGAGGTAGACGGTAAGCATCTTAGCCTGCGTCGTGCGGACGCGGCGCAAATAACCGTGCAAGCCGTTTAGGTTTCGCAGGATACGGAATAGCAGTGGCAGCGGAAACGATCGCGACAGGGGCCGGCGTGGCTCGGATCGCTCTTCTTGGTAACCCGAACACGGGTAAGAGCACTCTTTTTAACTGCCTCACGGGGCTGCGCCAAAAGGTGGGCAACTATCCTGGGGTGACGGTTCAGCGTAAGACTGGGCGCATGATCTACGGCAAGAATGTGGCTGAGATCATCGACTTGCCGGGTACCTACAGCTTGGCGGCGGATTCGCCGGATGAGCGTGTGGTGGTGGATGCGTTGCTAGGGGAGATGGAGTCGGTGGAGCGTCCGGACCTGGTGTTGTACATTCTGGACGCGACTAATTTGCAACGTAATTTGTTTTTGGCCTGCCAGACGGCTCAGCTGGGGATCCCGATGGTGGTTGCGGTTAACCACTGGGATTCGGCGCGTCGGAAGAACATCAAGATCGATGTTGAGGCTTTGAGCAAAACGCTTGGCGTGCCGGTGGTGCCGGTTTCTGCTGCGAGAGCGGAAGGAATCACGCAACTTAAGGAGGCTGTGGCGGGCGCGTTGGTTTCGAAGCCTCATATGAACGAGGTCGAGTGGCCGGAGTCGGTCGAGAGCGCTTTGGTGATGGCTCGCGAAACCTTGCCAAAGCCGCTGCGGGCGAAGGTGTCGAGCTCGGTATTGCATCGGAGCGTCTTTGACGAGGATCGCAGTTTTTTGATCCGTCTGGGGGCGAGCGAAGAACAGGCAGGAAAAGCGATCGAAGCGGGACGCAAGGGGCTGTTTAAGGGGGGGCTAAATCCTGGGAATGCAGAGACTGTTCTGCTGTATCAGTATATCAAGGACAGGGTTGCCAGTAGTGTCACGTCTGATGCTGCGGGTTCCGTGAGCGGTAGTGAATCGATTGATTCGATTTTGACGCATCGAGTCTGGGGCTTGTTTGCGTTTCTGGGGTTGATGTACGTGGTTTTCCAGTCGGTCTACAGCTGGGCAGGGTTTCCAATGGACATTATAGATGGGGCGAAGGGATGGATCCAGGATCACATTGCTGGTTGGCTAGAACCATGGCCGATGCTGGAAAGTCTGGCAACGGACGGGGTTGTGGAAGGCGTGGGCGCTGTCTTTATCTTCCTGCCTCAGATCTTGATTCTCTTCTTCTTTATCGCCTTGTTGGAGGATACTGGATACATGGCGAGAGCAGCGTTTTTGATGGATAAGCTGTTTAGCTGGTGTGGCTTGTCGGGAAAGAGTTTTGTGCCTTTGCTCTCGAGCTATGCGTGCGCGATTCCAGGAGTGATGGCTGCTCGCACGATTCAGGATCCACGGGCTCGGATGATAACGATCTTGCTGGCTCCGTTTATGAGCTGTTCGGCGCGTTTGCCGGTTTACGTGCTGTTGATTGGGGCGTTTATCGAGCCGCATTATGGAGCGGCGGTCGCAGGAGCTTCATTGTTTGCGATGCATTTCGTGGGGCTGCTGGTGGCGATGCCTTTTGTTTATGTCGCGAATCGCTTCGTATTGAAGATCCCACCACAACCGTTTGTTTTGGAGATGCCTTCCTATCAAGTTCCTAAGGTGCGGGACGTCTTTATGCGCATGTACACGCAGGGCAAAGAGTTCGTGAAGAACGCGGGTACGGTCATCTTTGCGATCACAATAGTGATCTGGGCTTTGCTGTATTTCCCGAGAAGCGAGGAGCTGGCTGAGCAGGTGACCAATGAGTTTGTCGCTGCTGCTGCGGCGGAGATGGGTGTCGAGCGTTCGGAAGTTGTGCAGTTGCTGGAGGAGGACGAGGAATCCGCAGCGGCTTTGGAGCGTAAGATCGACTCGGTGTTCGTGGAGCAGAGCTACATGGGCCGTATCGGCAAGACCTTGCAGCCTGCGTTTGCCTGGGCTGGTTTTGACTGGAAAATCACGGTTGGAGTAGTGGCGAGTTTTCCGGCTCGTGAGGTGATTATTTCGACGCTTGGGATTATTTACAGCTTGGGCGGGGATACGGATGAGGAAAGCCATGACTTGAGGGAGATGATGGCGAATCAGACTTGGCCGGAAGGGGAGAGGAAGGGGCAGCCGATCTTCACGATTCCGGTGGCGTTCTCGATTATGGTTTTCTTCGCTCTTTGCCAACAGTGTGGAGCGACGGTGGCGGTGATCTCTCAGGAGACGAGCTGGAAGTACGGTGTTTTTTCTTTCGTGTTTATGACCAGCTTGGCTTGGGTTGCGGCGATTATCGTCTATCAGGTCGGCAGTCTTTTGTGACCATCGTTCGTGTTGCTTTGAATGGCTGTAGTTGAGAAACTGGGACGAAAGGAGTTTAGGAGACGATTGGTCGCTGGTTCGTTTCCTCGATATCCGAGTTTGAGGGATGGGATTGACGGTTTGCGTTTCGTGCAAGCGGACCCGATCCGTTCGCCGGCCCGTGCTCAGGATCTGATTTTAAGGCAGCGGGTGGATGGTTATGTGGCGGGGCAGCTGGAGGAGGAATTTCCGAAGCTAGAGGCGGAAGAGGGGTATCTTTTCGCATACGGTTTTATGCCGAGGGAGGTGTGGCGGCATCTTCGGAGTCAGCCCAGTGGAAAGCTTAGCCAGCGAAAGAGGGATGTGCTCGCTGCGGTGGAGGAGATGGGAGATGTTCGCTCGCGGGACTTGGACGACTTGTTTGGCAAGCGTTCGGTTAGGAACTATTGGGGTGGGACTTCACGGGAGTCTAAGCGGATCCTCGAGGACTTGCACGACGAGGGGTATCTGCGAGTGAGCCGAAGGGAGAAGGGGAATCGTATCTACGCGGTGATCGAGGAAGCGTGGAGCGATGTTGATCCGGCTGTGAAGTATCGTGCGTTGCTGGAAACGACGGCTCATGTTTTCGGGCCGGTTTCGAAGCGTTTTTTGCTTTCGGAGATTCGCTTTCTAAATCATCTGATGCCGAAGCGGAGGGAGCGTGATGAGCTGGTAGATCGATTGGTCGGAGAGGGGGCCTTGTCTTGGCTGAGCGTTGATGGGATAGAGTACCTTTGGGTGGCGGAGAGTTGGGGAAGCCTTGAGGTTTCTGATCGGGTAAGGATTTTGGCTCCCTTCGATCCGTTGGTGCGAGATCGGGAGCGCTTCGAGCAGGTGTTTGGATGGGAGTATCGATTTGAGGCTTATGTGCCGGCGAAGAAGCGGATGCGTGGCTACTATGCGATGCCGTTGCTTTGGCGGGACGAGGTAGTCGGTTGGGCCAACGCTAAAGTGGAGGATGAGCGGTTGAAGGTGGAATTTGGATACGTGGGGAGCTCTCCGAGGACGAAGGTTTTTCGGAAGGCTGCGGAGCGTGAGGTCGAGGCGATGGCGATGTTTTTGGGATTGGGCAAGGGCTGTTGGGAGATTCGGTTGTAGCGGCTACGACGGAGCGTAGCCCTCCTTGGAATACGAAAAAGCCGCGACCCTGAAGGGACGCGGCTTGGGAAAATCTGTTTTATGTGAGTGGGATTATTTCCACTTGAGAAGCATACGGATGTAGTAGGTGGTATCGAGCTCTTCCTTGTCGCTGACGTCTGCTTCGCTGTCGTAAGCGAAGTTCACGCCGGAGCGGATGGACCAGCCCTCGGCCTTGAGCGGGAGGTCTACGCTGGAGTCGAGGTCGAAGCGGAAGTTGCCGAAGTCCTCGATGGTTGGCGTAAAGGTGGCGCGGTTGATCCAGGTTCCCCACTTGAGAGTTTCCTTGTGGTTGAGGCCAAGGTCCATGGAGGCGGAGCTGGTTGCGTCGCGATCGCCGTCGTAGGATTCGTAGAGGTAACCGAAACCACCGCGAACACCGAGGTTTCTTTTTTCTGTTTCGGAGAAGATGTATCCGAAACCGGCGGCTACGGTGTACATTTGCTCGATGTCCTTGATGTCGTCGTAGCCGAGCTCGGTGCGGACGTACCAGTTGTACTTTGTGCCAATTCGGTTGGTATAGTCGACACCGCCGCGAGCGTCGTCGGCGCTTTTGGCGTCGTCGGTTTCCTCGTAGTTGGCCCGAGCGAAGAACTGGAGGCGATCGTCAGGACCTTGGAGGGTGGCTCGGAATGAAGTGCCGAGGCCGTTGGACTCGCTATTACCTGTCTTGCCTGTCAGGTCGAAGGTCGCTTCGTAGGCCCATTTACGTTTTAGGTCGGCGAGGGCTGCTTCGTTGCGGAGAGTGGTCGGGCTCTTTTCTCCTGGCATCCAAACTTCCGTGACGGAGTCGATAGTGGTGTTCGCTTGTCCGGTGGAGGAGGCGACGGAGAGGGAGGTTTCGGTTGAGGAGACTGGACCGAGGTGTGTGGTCCCGTCTTCGAGCGTGAGGTAGATCGGCTCGTCGGTGGTGAGGGAGGCGACTTTGCTTTGGTCGATGGTGATTTCGCCGGCGAAGTCGGTCGCTACCTTGATCTTGCCGCCATCGACGCCGAGAATCTTCCCGTTGATGGTGGAGCCACCTTTAGTGACGATTACGTCTGCTGAAGCGGCGCTAACGAGGAGTGCCGCGGCTACGCTGAGAACTTGGATCAGTTTCATAATGTAGTTGGTTTCGTGTAGTAAGTGGGCTGAAACAAAGGTCTAATCTGTAAAAGTCCAGTAATAGATTGAGGATATGAAGCAGTTAGAAGGCCAGCTTTGTCTGGGGTGAATCTCCTAACCTAAAACTTAGGTGCGCCGCTTAGTTTATAGAGGTATTTTGGGTTTTGTGGGCTTGCGTGCGGGAAAATTCGTTTGGCGCGGTGCAGTCCGACTCCTACTGTCCGCGTTTCCAACTGGGAAAGGCCGTTATGACAGAGCAACTTGAATCGATTTGGAACACCCTGCGCGACGAGGCGGAAGCAGCTGCTAGCACCGAGCGCTTGTTGGTGGCCTATCTCCAGGAGACGATCCTTGGGCAAAAGTCGCTCGAAGCGGCGATGAGCTATACTTTGGCGACGAAGCTGAAGGACGAAATCTTGCCGAGCATCACGCTGCGTGATCTTTTCTTGGAGATTTTCGACACGGATGAGCAGCTCCGGGAGACGGTGCGGGTCGACCTGAAGGCGGTGCGCGATCGCGATCCGGCGGCCAACGGATACCTGTCTCCCTTTCTGTTTTTCAAAGGTTTCAGCGCTCTGACCGCCTACCGGTTTGCCAATCACCTTTGGAATGACAACCGCCAGTCGCTCGCCCTCTACCTGCAGAGCTTGATTTCCAAGGTCTTTGCGATGGACGTGCATCCGGCTGCTCGAATTGGCAGCGGAATCCTGATCGACCATGGAACGGGAATCGTGATCGGAGAGACTGCGGTTGTGGGCGACAATGTTTCGATTTTGCAAGACGTAACGCTTGGCGGTACCGGCAAGGAGCAAGGGGATCGCCACCCGAAAATTGGGGATGGTGTATTGATCGCTGCAGGTGCTAAGGTGTTGGGTAACATCAAGATCGGCGAGGGGGCAAAGATCGGCGCGGGCAGTGTCGTGCTGAAGCCAGTGCCCGCTCATTGCACCGCGGTGGGCGTGCCGGCGAAGAATATCGGCGCTTGCAAGGAAAGTGTTCCGGCTTTGGGCATGAACCAGGAAATCGACGCGGGCGAGCTGGGCGAAATCCAGCTGGATTATCAGGTTTAGGGTAGGAGCTGGGCTTTTGATGGGGTTGCCCCTGTCGGGGCCGATAGAAGCTGCCCTGAGAATTGCCTCGTATCGCGACTTGATTCGTGAGGGGTCCTTCGTACTGTCGCGCCCATGCCTAACGTTTTCGGCAAGCTATTTACTATCAGCACCTGGGGTGAAAGCCATGGTGGCGGCGTGGGTGTCGTCATCGACGGGTGTCCGCCAAACCTGCCTCTGAGCGAAGAGGACATCCAGCCTGAGCTCGATCGCCGTCGTCCCGGCCAGAGCGAGATCACCACGCCCCGGAAGGAGGCGGACCAGGTGCAGATCCTCTCGGGCGTCTACGAAGGCAAGACCACGGGCACGCCGATTTCCATGTTGGTTTTCAACAAGGACGCGCGTCCCGGAGCCTACTCCGAGATGAAGGAGAAGTTTCGCCCTTCTCACGCGGACTACACTTACCAGACGAAGTACGGGCACCGGAATCCTGAAGGTGGAGGTCGTTCCTCGGCTCGCGAGACGATTGGCCGCGTGGCGGCGGGAGCGATCGCGAAGAAGATCCTCAAGCTGAATACGCAGGTAGAGACCTTGGCGTACGTTTCTCGGATCCATGATATCTCCATGCCTGAGGGGGCGGAGATTTCTGAGGATGCGATCGAGGCGAACATCGTGCGTTGTCCGGATGCTTCGACTGCGGAAGCGATGGTCGAGCGCATTAAGGAAGCCCGTTCCAATGGCGATTCTGTGGGTGGCGTGGTTGAATGTCGGATACGCAACTTGCCGGTCGGACTTGGCGAACCGGTGTTTGATCGTTTCGAGGCGGACTTGGCTAAGGCGATGCTCTCGCTTCCCGCGACGAAGGGCTTCGAAGTTGGCAGCGGATTTGAAGGCACGCTGCTAAAAGGTTCCGAGCACAATGACTTGTTTGAAAACCGTGATGGCCAGGTGCGTACCAAGACGAATTTGTCAGGTGGCGTACAAGGTGGTATCACCAACGGTGAAGATGTTGTCTTCCGTATTGCCTTCAAGCCTACAGCTACGATTTTGCAGGAGCAGGCTACTGTGGACCTTGAAGGACAGGAGACGACGTTGATGGGGCGTGGCCGCCACGACCCTTGCGTTGTGCCGCGTGCGATCCCGATCGTGGAAGCGATGGCGAATCTGGTGATCGTGGATCACATGATGCGTCAGCATGCGCAGAACCGTTTGTTTACGTTCGAAGGCTAATTTTTTGACGCAATGTCTAAGCCGGTTGTTTATCTTTTTCTAGGCTGTAAGGGCTCGGATCAGTTTCGCGTTTTGGCTGACTTGATTGAGTTTGGAACGGAAAAGGAAGAGCGTTCTGTCTTGTATCATTTTGCTGGGGACGCGGTTGATGTTGAGTCGGACTTTCAAGTAAAGCATCGGGAGACGAAGGTCGCGACTTGGAAGATCGAGGATGGTGCGCTGGACATCGAGATCGATGAGAGCCTCGATTTGGTTTTTCTGGTGGCCGATGGGCTAAGCGATCCGACGGATTTGGTGGAGGCTTTTCACGGGTGGCTACCGGAGAGCGGTTGCGAACTGGGGCGAGTGGTCACGGTGTTGAATTGCGACTTAGCGGTGCGTCAAAAGGTGGCGTTCGAGTGGTTTGAGTGCTGTATTCACTTCTCGGATATCGTTTTGCTCGCTCGTCGCGAGAAAGTGGCGAATAAGGAAATGAAGGCCTTTCTCGATCGCTTTGAGGAGGAGTGTTATCCGTGCCTTTGGGAGTACGTGAAGAAGGGGCGCGTTTCTAATCCTTCTCTGGTGCTCGATACGCAGCCGAGGCGGATTACCAGAATCTTTGACGAGCCGGAGTACTTCGACGATGAGGAAGAGGAAGAAGAGCTCGAGGAGGACATCGCCGGGGATGTGACGAAGGATCGTTTTCTCAAGCGCGCTTCCGGCGGTCGTCGAGCATTGGAGTTGCCGGATATTTCGGAGTTTTTGTAGGGGGATTTGGGCAACTACAGAGCGTTGCCCTCCTAATCGATTCGCTCCGCGATCCAGTCGACGATCTTGTTGGCGACTTCAGATTTTGGGAGAGTGTCGAGAGACTGTACCGAGTCTTTGGTGACGAAGTGGGCTGAGTTGCTTGTTTGGCCAAATACGGCTCCGTTGCTTACGTCGTTGGCGACGATGAGGTCGCAGCCTTTGGATTCGAGCTTCTTCTGAGCGTATTCTATAAGATTGTCGGTTTCGGCGGCGAAGCCGATGACGAGCTTGGGGCGGTCGTTTCCGGCTAGTTTTCCTATGCTTTGGGCTATGTCGGGATTTTCTTCGAATTGAAGATCCAGACCGCCTTCCTTTTTGAGTTTTTTGTCTGACTGGTTGGATACACGGAAATCGCATACTGCTGCGCAGCCGACGAAGATGTCGGCAGGGAGGGCGGAATGGACGGCTTCTTTCATTTCAACCGCGGACTCCACGGAGACCAAGGAGATGTTCGGGTGTTGCGGCGGAGCGTCTTTGGTGTTGCCGGCTACGAGGGTGACCTGAGCTCCCGATTTGGCGAGGGAGAGGGCGATCGCGTTGCCTTGTTTGCCGGATGAGAAATTGCTGAGGTAGCGGACGGAGTCGATACGTTCGATGGTGCCGCCAGCGGTGACGATGGCTTTTTTGGAGGAGAGCTCTTCGCTAGAGCGGAAGTGATCTTCGATGGCTTCGAAGATCGTTGTCGGCTCCGCCATTTTGCCGATGCCGTGTTCGCCACAGGCGAGGACGTCGGTTTGTGGGGGGACGATAGTGGCTCCGTCGGCTTGGATTTGGGCGAGGTTTCGCTTGAAGGCGGAGTTTTCCCACATCTCGGTGTTCATGCCAGGAGCAAGGAGGATGGGCTTGTTTTTCGCCAGGAGGATGGTGGAGGCGAGGTCGTCTCCGATGCCGTTGGCGAGTTTGGCGATGGTATTCGCGGTGGCGGGGGCGATGACGATGAGATCGGCTCGGCGGGAGAGCTCGATGTGGTTCATGTCGTAGGAGTGGTCGTCCCACATTTCGGTATGGGCTCGCTTGCCTGTGAGGGCTTCGACGGAGAGTGGGGTGATGAAGGCAGTGGCGCTTTTTGTAAGGATGCCTTCGACTTCAGCTCCGGCCTTAGTGAGCAGCCGAATGAGTTCGAGCGCTTTGTAAGCGGCGATGCTGCCTGTGACAATGAGTGTGATTCGTTTTCCGGAGAGCACGGTACTGAAAGTTGAAGTATGGGGGATGAAGTAGGAAATGGGGGGAGAGGACAAGGCTGTTTGGTGTAGACCCTTGGTGAAGAGGGACTAGGCTTGGGGCGTGGAGTTGGCTGATGACATTTTGGATTCGTTCGCTCGGGCTGCGTTGGAGAGCTATGACTACCGTGGGCTGGGGTTGGATGAGGCGGTGGCTTTGAGGGCGTTGCGTCATGAGATCGCGGAGGATTTTGGGGAGTTGAGCGAGGTGGATGTGTTGGAGCGCCGGTGGCGAAATTGTGGGATCGAGGGGACGAGCCTGGAGGATTTTTCGGAATGGCTGGTGCCGATCGGTGGCGAGCGAGCAGTCATTTGCGGGATCAGGCACTTGGGGATGAATCTTTCGAAGCCTTTCGTGCAGCTAGTGCCGAATTTTCAGTTTGGCTCCTTGGAGGAAGCGAGGGCTTTGTATCGGGAGAGCTTGGCGGGGTTGTTTGAACGCTTGCGGCCGAAGTGGATCCAGGTCTATTCGCACTCTGGAGAGGGGAGCGAGGCGGGGGGATCGCTTTGTCTTGTGGGAAAGGCGGGCGCGATGCTGAAGGCGGTCGCTAGAGGGAAACCGCAGGAGGGAAGACTATCCCTGGTGGATGCGGAGGATGAGAGCTACTTTTTGTGGTATGAGGCGACTTACGATGCCTTTCATGCCGAGAACCCGGGGCTTAAGGATTGGGTGCATAAGAATGATTTGGAGCTTATGCGGGCGTGTCGTAAGGATGGTCTGCTGAAGTTGGTTCAAATCGATGGCGAGCTCGCTGGGCTTGTTGCGGCTGAGCGAACGCCGTTTTTGGGGAATGAGGGCATCTACTTTGTGGAGATTCTGCTGGCGAAGAAATGGCGGGGCATGGGGCTGGGCAAGGGAGCTCAGTTGTTATTTGTCGAGCAATGCTGTGACCCGGGTGACTTCGTTTGGGGCCTGATCGACCGGCGAAACGCCTCGTCTTTGCGAACGGCTCTGTCGAACGGTCGGCGAGTGGCCCGCGGCGAGTGTTTCCTGGAGATTTGAGGATGCCGAGAGGCTGATCCGTGGCAGGCATCGCTGGAGATCGGTTTGCGCAGTTTCATGTCGAACGTTCGAC
>NZ_JAENIL010000094.1 GCF_016595505.1 Pelagicoccus mobilis
GGGCCTCAACCGGCTCTACTTTCTCTACGAAGCCTACGACGACTATTGGGACTTCAAGCGACCGGGATTAACGAACGATATCTTCGAAGTCGTTGTGGACGGCGACCTATCAGGCGGCCCCTTCATTAAGACCGAGAACGAAAATCTAAACCTTCTCCCCAAGTCGGACTTGCATTTCAAAGGTCACGGAACGCACGCCCAAAACTACCACGTCTTCACCCCCGCACATAAAAAGGACTGGGCCATGATCTGGGGCAACGCTCCCTGGATTAAAGACTTCCCTCACGCCAACGCTGCTTACGACTACAGCTTCAAACACGGCGAAAGCGGCACGCTCAGGCTCGAGTTCTACATCACCGTCTACGACCATGCAGACCCAAGAGGTCCGGCACTCTCCACCCAATCGCAATTCGAAGAGAACGACCTCATAGGGCTTTCGTGGTGCATTCTTGAATACGACAACGAGGAAGACCGCTTTCATTCCTTCATGAATCTCGCCCACGATACGGAGATGATTCGAAACGCCTCTCGCCTCTGCGCGTTCAGGCTCGCACCTCTCGAAGCGCGTTTCCGTGCCCCATTGGAAGCGAACTGGAGTTTCTCGAATCTACAAAACGACAAGCGTCTCATTGCCTTCCAAGATCAGTCCTATGGCGACGTACGCTCTTGGCATTGGGATTTCGGCGACGGGTCGACCTCCACGGAACAGCACCCTATTCATCGGTACGCATCCCCCGGCGAATGGGTCGTCACCCTCTCGATCAAAGGCCCCGAAGGGAGAGACCGCCACTCCAAAGTCTGGGACGTAGTAACCCCATAACGTAGTCGGGCCCACAGAGGTAGCGGCCGCTGTCCCCAGCGGCCACAACGTATACCCAGTCATCACCCAAATCGTACCTAACAATGCCCAACATCCTTCGCCTCACACTCTTAATCGTATTCCCTTTTCTCTTACATGGGCAAACAGACCCATTCGAAGAGGGCAATGACACAGAGTTCTTCGTTTTGCTGGATTCCTTCGCGGTATACGGCGGCGAGATAAAGGTCATCGATGGAATGACAGGAGAAAAGTACACCATCGGCAATGAGGTTGTAATGGATTTTCATTACAACATGCCCAAGATAATGGGCGGCTTCCACACCATGCTCCTCGACTTCGAAGCTGAATACCTCAAACAGCGTTTCACAGACGGTCTCCTCCATGAAAAGGAACTCAAGGGTTTGGCCCACTCCTTCGGCATTAAAGGCTTCGACCTCGATAAAGAGCAACTCTTCCGCAAAGAGCGCGTCATCATCAACCGCCTGCGCCAAGCTCCATTCTACCATTTGGATGAGCTCGTGGTATGGGACCTCGCCCGCTTGAAAGAGGAGCCCGACAATCCCTATGCCCAGCACATCCGCTTCGACCCCGATACGCAGACTTGGCACCGACGCGTCATCATCAACTGGGACGTGATCACGCGACACCCACACGGAGCCGTCCAGCATGCGAAAAAAAGCCAAGGACTCGATTTGGACACTCAATCGGGATTCTATCAAAGCAGCGGACTGCATGAACAAGTGAACTCCGGCGACTTCAAGGACCTCAAGCTTTCCTATCCTATTTTTATCGATAGCCGCAAGCCGGCCGAAGCGCAAATGGACTCCCTTAAACGCGCCTTCGTGAAAAACCTCCGTCACATTTACGACCCCTTCAGTTGGGGAGGCAGAAGGGACGAGCGTTTCCGCTACGGTTTGATGCGCGAGCTGCACAGTCACCAAAAGGGACGGAGCCACAAATTCAAAAATCGCGAGTGGTACGACCAAGTGATTTGCCAATTCCTCAACGACGTCGCCGTTATCAGACGCCATGGCTACGAAGTGATCTACGAAGAGATCGCAGGCCTGGCCACCATCGAAAGGTACCATAACCAACTCGGCGAAGAAATCGACCTCCTCAACTGGGAAGCCGATGAGCGGCGGGAAATCAGAAGGCCTTACCATAAAGCGAGAAACCCCATCCACCCGAGGATCAGCTTCGATACTGCCAGAGGCGCTCGCTACATTCTGCTCGACGCCTACCTGCGAAAAGGAGAGCAATTCGTCGACACCCTCAGGACGGAACTCCTCGCCGTCAAAAAGAAGCAGGACCCGATCCCCGTCTTCGAGAGCGCACTTTCCAAGACGATGGGTATGCCGGCCGAAAAATACATCGAGCTCGCCTACCCCCAACAACGTCAACTGATCGGGAAATTCTACGACAAAGCCTTAGAAAAGAAGAAGCCACAACAAGTCGCTCGGAGAAACTGACGATACCCCAGTCACGTGCTTAAACTTTGTATACGCCAGGCAAGTTTCCCTGGCGCTATCGTTCCCCATCTACTTCGCAAGCTTAACGCCCTTCGGTAACTTATATTTCGTTTTCACCGTACCGTCCGCTCTACGTTCATGTCTTACGAAAATTTCGCCATGCGGCGTTGGAAAGGTTCCTTCCGCCCATTTTAGCCGCCCCAGTTCCGGTTCGATACGCACCTTCTGAAAGCCCGGTTCAGCCGGCGAGATACCAAGTACTCGTTCACTCAACCATGCAGTCGGGCCGCTCGCCCAACCATGACAAAGACTATGCCTATACCCAACGTAGCAATACCCGCCGTAACAACCATGAACATCCTTCTCCGACTCCGGAACAAGTTCGTCAACGCGAGCCGCATTATCCATCCATTCGAGATCGAAGTCTTCCCAGAACGTTGTCGCCCCAAGATCCAACATCGCTCCCCAATATTGGGAAATAAAATCAAGCGCTGTATCGATCTCACCGGCTTCGGCCAATGCCTGAAGCACGTAGAATCCATAAAAGGTAGAAATTCGCTTCGGCCCATCGACCTTCAAGACGCTCTTCGCGGTTTCCTGGGCATCCCGCATTCCAGCCAGAGCGAGCAAAGCCGCCCCTGACTTAGAACCGTTCACATCCGGAACCACTACACGCCCGCGATCCGCAGCCTCAGCGCACAACTCCGCAGTCTCGCGATCTCCGACTTCAAGCATCAAGCGCTCGCCCGCATCCAGTGTCATCACCAGTAGAGCTTGTAAGCCAGCTGTCACTCCCTGCTTGTTCAGAGAACTCGGCCAATCCAAAAAGCGGGTCCCTTTAATACGTTCCTTTCCATCCGGTCCGACCAGCTTTGCGAGTTTCCTCAAGAGCTTCCGCATATACGTCTTCTGTTCGACCAGATACTCGCGATCCCCATGATTCATCCACCATTGCTCGTGAATCAACACCCACCACATCGAGTAGGAACTAATCCCATTCATCCATGCGGAAACAGGTGTAACGTCACGCGTCAGATCAAGACTCTTCGGAACAACCTCGTTGTATCCAAAAACTGCGTTTATCGTTGCAACCTCGGGGTGCATGTCTCCGATCCAAACAAGGCGATCTCGCTTCACGCCATCCCATAGGTAGTCCTGCATGTTCAGATGCACAGTGTAGGCACCCACTTCCCAGATCTGATTGAGTCGCTCATCGTCGCATTTGAAGGATCCGAGCTGTGGTACATCCCGAATAAGCAGCACCGCTCGCACCTCGGATATATGAGCGGCGTGTTCCGCATCCACGTTGTCGATACGTAGGAAACGAAATCCGCTCGGCCCTAGGGTCGTTTTCCCGAGCCACGGAAGACTAGTCTCGAAATCACGTAGGGCATGGTCGTTCTGAGCATTTGTGTCACCCCCCAGCTCTGACATTGCCTCTGCAGCGGATTCCCCGAAGCGAACGCGGATGCGGGGCATGTCCTTGTTCTTGGTCATCGCAGTTATGATCTCTACATTACCCGCGATCTGACGTCCAAAGTCCAATAGCACAGCTCCAGTATGTGACTCTAGAATGAGAGGCTTCTCCAGTTCCTTCAAAACAGCCTGACCGTTTTTGGGTAAAAGCAGATTGTCCGCATTGCTCACTCCGTTTTCGCTTCGCCAAAGAACACGAGTTGGAGGGACGAGAAACGATGATAGCTCACTCTTTTCAAGGGAGTCCAAAAAAGCTGCATTATCTGAAGCTCGTAGGTTACATGTTAACACAGTGCTGAGTAATGCAACGAAGCTGATATATCTCTGCAATTGATTTCTCATAAAGACCTTCAAGTTCACGGTCTAACCGAAATAGGGAATCTTCCAATGGAGATGCCTCAATAGATTGGAGGCCAAAATCACATTAGCGACCGAATCCCTGCCTGACAGTCAGCAGGCGAAAGACCTCAATCACGATCCAAAGTGTCCTATTATACGTATCTAGATTTTAAGTTCACTCCAAGCCCCCTAACCTCGAATGCTCAAGCCCCAAAAACAACCTCTCTCCCCATACATCACCGTACAAACCTGCCGAAAGCTGAATTTTCCTCAAGATCAGGTTTGGGATCTAATCGCTGGATTTGATACCCTTCCTCACTACAACGATTGCATCATAGAGAGTCGACTGAGCAAAGGTGGAGTCATCCGCTATCTTGCTTTGTCAGAAAATACCGTAGGCGGCGTAATCGTCGAACGTCTTGTTCATTTCAACGACGATACAAAGTCCTTCAGTTACCGCATAATCGACCAAATAGATTCTCCTATTCCCTTTCGGAACTACCAAGCCTGGGTCAGCATCTCTGAAGCAGACTCTGACTCATGTATCTTGCATTGGGGAAGCAGGTTCAATGTTGAAGGGGCGACCAGAGAGTATGCGGAACGCATGGCCAAAACGTTTTACGAAAGATGCTACGACGGAATCGAGAGAACCCTCTCCAAATAATGCACGTACCCGGAATTCGGGCACTGAAGCTTGATCGGCTTCGGGCCGAAGGTCTGTACCTGGAACGAAACTACGTACAGCCGCAGTGCTCGCCGACACGCGTAAGCTTTCTCTCCGGCATCTATCCTTACCCTTGAGTGGGAAGGGCTGTACTTGAATCATACTGACACCGTGAGTCGCCATCCGCGACCCCTCTTGACTCCCTATGACGAGGAAGTGGTCTGTATCGTATTCGAGTTCGAATTCGGAACAACCGGGCAAGATCTGGCCAAGGTCTACCTCAACCCGATTGGCGACCCGAAAAAACTCATTCCCGTCGCAACCTTCACCGGCGGGTTCACTTTCGATCGCCTGCAATTCAAGGTAGGCCACCGTCCAGGTGCGTCACTAATAGTAGATGAAGTCCGACTCGGCCGGAACTGGGAAGACGTACTCTAAAATCTAATACAGTATTTGATCATCGCTCTAAGTTTCGTACTTCGCGCGATATTCCTCCAACACCTTGTGCGTAATCGGGTACGTCCTCAGCACGCAGAATGAAACGAGCATCAGAACAGGTCCTACTGTGAAGGTCATGAGCGCCAACGTATCAATCGTCTCCGGAGCTTGCGTCTCCTGCCCCGAAACATAGCCGACCCCTTTCAAAATATAGCCCGTCATAAACACGGCGATCGCACTGGCTGCCTTGAGAAAGAAAGAAAAGCCCGCGGCATAACGCCCTTCGCTGACCTCACCGGTTTTCAAACGCTCTATCAGAGAAATGTCCGCCATCATAGATGTGGCCAAAGGAATGAGGATCCCTGCCCCGCACCACCACAATGCCTGAAACAGGACGAAGACCACGGCGGAAAGGTGAAAAGGATTCCCCTTGATATCAAACAAAGGCGTAGACACCGGCTCCATCAAGCCGCCCTTAAAAATGGCCAGCAAGGCAAGAGAGCCAAACGAACTGACCAGCATCGCGAAATAACCAGTCTTCTTCTTATCCCAGCGCTTGACCATGATTCCCAGCAAAAGCGAACCGAGCATGAATCCCACCATGCCGCCGGTATGCACAAAAGTCTTTTCATAAGCCGAGAACTGCATGAACTCGATGTAGGTAAACATCTGCACTTGCCCGACGATGGCCCCAGCGAGTTGAGCAATACCGAAAAAACCGAATACAACCCACACAAAGCGGTTGCTATAGACGTCTTTTAAGTCTCCGACAAAAGCCCTGACATGAGAAGACATACTGGCGTCCTCCAGCTTTGGCAGACCTTTCTTAGCGAACTTATAGGTCGCGACGACGCAGAAGAGGATAATCAATAAGGTAGCGAACGAAAGTACGCTACCCATGGTGAGATAGTTCTCATGAATCTTGGTGCCTTCGAGGCGCGTACCATCCTCCGCTACGCCGTCTCCAAAAAACAGAATCCAAGCCAACCCTCCAAAGATGATGTTGGTGATCATGTTCAGTCCCCAACGATACCCCTGTACCCGAGCACGATCGTCGTCCGTTTTGCTAATCTCAAATCCGAGCGCTGTATAGGGAACTACGAATACAGTAAAGGCCGTCTTCATACAAATGTTCGCCACCAAAAGATAAATGAACAAAGCCTGCTCGCCCCGCACTGCACTCGGCACGAACCACAGCGCCAAGAAAGTCAGCGGAAGCAAAACGCCACCGGCTAGCATGTAGGGATGCCTGCTACCAAACCGGCTGCGAGTACGATCCGAAATCGTGCCCATTAGAGGGTCGCTAATAGCGTCCCAGACCAAAGCGATCGAGAGGGCCAACCCCGCCAACTCCGGGCTCAAGCCTAGGATCTGCGTATAAAAAAGCATCCCGAAGTTGTTGATCCCATTCATGGTGATCGAGCTTGCCCCTTCGCCCGATGCAAAACTCCAAAGGTCGCGTTTCTTTAGATTCCGGTTCACCCTAGCTTCTTTCACGTAGTTACGATTCCAATACTCAGACTATACAGAATTTGGTTCGCCTAAATCAATGGTAATAAGACGGGACACCGAGGCAGCCTCGCAACACATCCGATTTGGCCACAAAATCGTTCAAGCTCCCGCCGTTTTCCCAGCCCTTTCTGCTGGAAAATAGTCCGGAACCTCCGCGAAGGGCAGCACCCCGCCCCGATGTCCCGGCATATACTGATCGCTCACCATATCTCCGTCATCGAAGGGATCATTCGTACGCTCCAGCCAATACTGGAGCTTCGCATGCAATTGCTTCTGCAAAGCGACTACCTCCGGATTGTCGCGGTTCGCCCAAGTGATTAGGTTGTTCTTCTGCAGCGGGTCGGCCTTGTCGTCGTACACCAACCAAGGTCCTTTCGGCGACTCAGCATAGGTATGCGTCCGAGTCACAACTCCACGGAACGGCGGCGTGGGAATACAATGTACATCCACCATGAAGTTAATGAAGACCGAATCGGGAGCCGCAGATTCATCGCCTAAAATCAAAGCCGACAAGTCATCGCCTTGCATCCCTTCCGGAATGTCGGAACCACTCAAGGCTACCAACGAACTTGTCAGCTCGATTAGACTGATCGGCGCATCGCTCACCCGCCCCTCGGGAATATGCCCCGGCCAGCGCATCAGCAGCGGGATCCCCACCGACTCGCGCCAAGGCTGACTCTTAAAATAGTGCTCCTTGTTCCCTAACATGTCGCCATGGTCGGAGGTGAATACGACGATGGTATTCTCGTAGAGATCCAGCTCTTTCAAGTGTGCCTCTAATCGTCCGAGCTGATCATCAATCGCCATGATGTGCGCATAATAACCGGCGAGAATCTCCTTCTTCGCCTGCATCACTTCGTCAGGGACATAGATGCTGTTCGTTTCCATGAACTCGACCGCTTCGGGCTTGTAGCGCTCCAGTAGTTCTTCCGGCATCTCGAGGTACGGGTCATGCGGCGTGCCAATCGACAAAACCAGAAAGAACGGATCCTCCTCCTTCGCTTTTTCCGTGAGGTAGTCGATCGCCAAGTCCGTCTGGTGAATCGGCTCGTAACCATCGATGAACTCCGGCTGCGGCTCGTCGCCGTAGTAGAAGCCTTTCATGTAATTATGCGTGCAGTTGGCGACCGCCCAATAGTCGTCGAAACCGAGGCGCCGCGGACCAGGTGGAGTAAAGCCCGTCCTCGCCCCACCGTCCAGATGCCACTTCCCGATGTAGCCGCACTTATAGCCATTATCGCGCAACGCTCCCGCAAAAGTAGGGCCGTCGTTCTTTACCTGCACCTCGTTGTTCACGACCCCATGGTCCAAGGTGTGCATGCCGGTGAAAATAGTACCACGAGAGGGAGCGCAGGAAGGGGTATTGGCGATCGCATTAGTAAAGCGCGTTCCCTCCGACGCCAAACGGTCGAGATTCGGAGTATCAACGTTCTCGATACCAGAACACCCCATCGCAGTGGAGCGCATCTGATCGGTTAGAATGTAAAGGATGTTGGGTTTATTCATGCAGCGCGACGGAGAAAAGGCAGCTCGATTGATCGTAGTTTTCCACTGATCGAATGAGCCGTATTACTGAACGAGAACATTCGCTGCTCGCTCCAGAGAAATACAAGAGCGGCTCCTTGAAGTACTCTCTCTACGCTGACTGATTCCCACTGTCACTGTTTCAGGAACCAGACAGTCAAGTTCACATGAGCTCATTACAGCCTTAAGACGAGTTTGCGATGTTACTATTTTCTCGAAACGGAAGCGTATCCCCATCATGCCACTCGCATTTCACGAGCACAGTCTCAGGACTATCCGGAAGCCCTTTGTGGTTCAGTCGAAACTGATCCACCACCAAGTCGACCGCAGTCGCCCCAATGCTCTCGGGCTTGATGTCGACCCCGGCGACTCCCGATTCCAAATCGTGCTTTTCCAAGGCGATGAACGCCACCTGCCCCGGCACCTCGATTCCATATTTGTCCAACAACCTCAATCCAGGTGGATTGTGCCCTATAATCACATCGGGTTGATACTTCGCAAACCATTCGGGAATCTCCGCCGTATCCCCATAGCCAAAGGAGCAGACTGGAATACGATCCTCTTCAGGCAGTTGGCTCCGCGTGAAATAGTAGGCAGCCTCCCAGCTGTGCTCCGCACGCTTGGCAGATTCTCTCCTGATCATCAATCCAGGACGTTTGTATCCATAATTCTTTGCCTGCCCCATCGCCATCAACATCCCTTGGTGCAAGTCGCCTTCCGCTGAATATAAATGCGGCCACTCTAACGAGCGCCCAATAACCGAGACGGCGAATTTGCTAAAATCGAAATCAATACGCGTCGGGTCCTTTCCGTAGTCCAGCATCATGACAATACCATCGACGCCTCGCGTATAAATTATTTCAGCCAGGCGACGGCTAGTCATCCCCGGCTCGCCCATCCAAAACGCCTCAAATCCGCAGCCTAAGCTCTCTGCCCTTGCCTTCACCCCGTTGTAGAACCGGTTAAACAATCCATTATACTTCCATGGAGGCGCGCCGGAGACTTCCGGAGCGCTTACCATCGCAATCCGCCTCAAGTAGCTTTCGTCGTGCCCTCTGGCAATGTGCGACATCACTTGAGCGACCTTCTGGTCTCGGACATAACCCATTTCATTCGCAATCGCCTGGATTCTCTCACGCTGCTCCACGGAAACACCTTTAGCACTACGCAGAGCGGCTGATACGGTCGTCCTGGATACGCCACACACCTTGGCGATGTCTCTGATCGTGATCTTTTGGGGCATTTTTAAGGAAGGATTCGGGGGTGACGCACTAAGAACTTTGACCTGAACAGGATAGAACTCCAGACAACACTAACTTGACTGTCAGGTTTCAACAAAATCGCGATTCACCCCAAAAGCTAACAAATACCCCGAGTGCCCCAACCTCTCCTTCTCTACACTTAACGAGCATTAGAGTCTTCAAGACAGAAAGCGAAATCGGACAGTCAAGCTCAATCACGTTTGTAGTTCCTCCACTTCGCCGTTCTCCTTTCACATTCCCCTTTAGACGCAAGCCCCAAGCGTCCAAGACGTCACGATCCAAGTAATCCCCCCAGAAAAATGAGTACAGCCTCCATAGCAAGCAAACCTGCCGAGACCACAACCGGCGAATTCGAACGCGAAGCCGTCCCACCACAGGCCCAAAAAGGAGCCAGCAAATTCTGGGGCATGTACGCCGGAGAACACGCCGCGGGAACGGAATTCATGATCGGTCCTCTTTTCCTACTAGCAGGGGTGTCCCTGCAAAACATTTTCCTCGGGCTCCTTTTCGGAAACCTGATGGCGATCCTAAGCTGGCGCTTCATCTGCGCGCCCATCGCCACCAAAGCACGGTTCACACTCTACAATCACTTGGAAAAGATCTCCGGCAAGTGGCTCGTCCTGCTCTACAATCTCGCTAACGGTCTTCTCTTCTGCTTCCTCGCAGGAGCGATGATCACCGTATCGGCGACGGCGGTCGGTATCCCATTCGACATGACAATGCCTACCACCGACGACTGGCTTCCAAATAGCGCAATGTTCGTTGTCATCGTCCTGGCAGTCGGTCTCGTTATTTCGATCGTAGCCTCGCTTGGCTACGACACCGTGGCGAAGTTCGCCAACATCGCATCCCCTTGGATGGTTCTCGTTTTCCTCGCCTGCGGAATCGTCGCCTACAAGCAGCTAGGCGCAACCAGCTGGGCTGACTTAAACTCGATCTGGAGCGAATCGATCGTATTTGCCCAAGATGGCAAAAGCGAGTCCACCATGGGATTCTGGAGCGTCTTTACTTTCGCTTGGTTTTGCAATGCCGCGATGCACGTCGGTATGGCCGACCTCTCCGTCTTCCGCTTCGCCAAGAAAGCGTCCTCCGCTTGGGCCACCTCTGCTGGCATGTACGTGGGCCACTACATGGCATGGATCGCTGCCGCATTCATGCTGGCCGCACAAATCAGACTGAACCAGGACCCGAACCCAGTGCCAGGTCCCATGGCTAACAACGTAGCCGGACTTGCCGGCATCACTTGCGTGATCGTAGCGGGCTGGACCACCGCAAATCCGACCATCTACAGAGCAGGCCTAGCGTTTCAAGCGATGGCGCAGACCATTTTCCCAAACGTATCCAGATTCTGGGCAACCTTCACAGCAGGGTTAGTCGCCACCATAGCAGGAGCCTTCCCCGCATTCGCATGGCAGCTCCTAGGGTTCGTAGGCCTCTATGGCACCATCCTAGCCCCCATGGGAGGAGTCATCTTTTTCGACTGGTATTTTAGAAGAAAAGGAAACGCCATCGAATTCCAAAGAACGTCACCTGTCTCCTCCTTCAGCATCCCCGTGCTGCTTGCGTGGCTAATCCCCGTCGTCCCTTCATTCTACTTGATCGTCTACAAAGGGTACACAGCTGTGAACTTCGTGCTCCCCTGCTGGCTAGCCACCGGGATTCTCTACTTGCTCTTCAGCAAAAAAGTCAAAACCGCATAAGCCCCACAAAAACTCGATATGATCACTACACTTCGAACAATCGCCTGGCTGGGGCTCGTCCTGACCCTCCTACCGTCCATCCTCTTTTTCTTCGATGCCATCAGCCTCGAAAACCTGAAGACAGCAATGACTGCAGGAATGATACTTTGGCTTGTATTCTCTCCCTTGGTACAAAAGGCAAAAACGAAGCTAGTCAACGATCTGCGCTAACTCGTCCCTCTGATCTATCCAAGGGGACGCGCCAATCGCCTAGACTCAACACATCAGCGACGGAGGAGCTGACTACATCGAGCTCTTCAATCTAAGTCAAAACGGACGAACTCACGCCCCGGCTCGGTATTGTATTTCGGATACGTAAACCGGAGAAGGTGAACTCGCTATTCTCCAGGAGACTACCTGCGCACCCAAGCCTCACTCCGCATCCCGATCGAGCACCAGCGAAGCAGCGTTTCAACCTGAAAGACAATCCCCCACTCAAACCGTACAGTCAGGTTCCGATCCCCTTGTAACTTCGCAGAAAAAAAACGCTAATACCTAAGTTCCCCCTCCACTTACCCCCCAAAAAAAGGTAAACCTGAACCGAGTTCCTGTTTACGACGATGGGAGACAATACGCGTGCAGGGTAGCGAACGTCACAAACTGCAACTCAAAAAAAATACCCATGAAACGAATGCCGCGCATTACCCCATCCGGTAGATCATTTGGCTATGGTCTCCTTTCCCTCCTACTCTCGACGGGAACCTGTCACAGTTCCTTTGCCCAAGAATCAGAACAGCCTGAAGAGGAAGTTTTTGAACTCAGCCCTTTCGAAATCAATGCGGATAGTGACCGGGGCTACGCTGCCACACAAACGCTTGCCGGAACTCGTCTAAACTCGAGCTTACGAGATGTCGGCTCCGCGATCACAATCATGACTCCGGAGTTTCTGGAAGACATTGGCGCCGCAAATTTCGAAGAAGCCCTCATCTACGCGCCCAATACCGACACCTATGAAGCCGGCATAATCAATACGCCGGATGGCACATCTACACGCGACGCAAACCAATACAGTGTTCGCGGCCTCCAAGGGAACTCTTTAAGTCGCGACTTCTTCCGCTCGCTCTACAGAGCAGATCTGTACAATACAGAGCGACTCACATTCTCCAGAGGACCAAACGCGATCCTCTTCGGTATCGCTCAACCAGGAGGTGTCACAAACGCCCTTTCCAAACGCGCAAAATACCATGACATCTTTGAAGTCGCCCATCGCTTCGATGACGAAGGGAGCCAGAGAGTCAGTTTGGACTTCAACAAAGCAATTATCGAGGACGTACTCGCAGTTCGCCTCGCGGCTCTAGACTACGATACACGCTACTGGAGAGAACCTGAGTTCGAAAAAGGGGATCGCCAGTACGTCGCGATGAGACTCAATCCGTTCGCCAACGGATCCGAGTTTATGAAAGACCTCATGATCAATGCGAGTTATGAGCAGGGCGACACCCGTTCGCAACGTCTGGGCAGAAACGAACCGATCTATGATCGTGTCACTCCATGGATAGAAGCAGGTCGTCCCATGGTGGATACAATCGAAAAAACCACAGGCAATACCCAACCAGGAATCGAACCAATAATCAACCGCCCCTCCCTACGCGTTATTGAGACAAACATCATTCCGGGTTCACAAGTCCCTACTCTTAGTTGGAGACGTATGGCTCGTGGAGCAAGAGTCGCACCTGAGGACGGCGACCAAAGCCGAAATAGTTCGCTCCTAGACGAAAGCATCCTCCCCTTCGACGTGAATTACCTCGGCGGTACCCGCCGATACAACGACGATTTCGACACTTTCCAATTCGTCCTGAACAAGAAATTCGGTCAGAACCTCTACCTTGAAGCTTCGTACAACAAGCAGAAGTACAATCGCGTATCCATCGAAGAGGTACGCGGACCATCACTCAACGTAGACGTAAATAACTTCCTGCCAAATGGGGAGCCGAATCCGAACGCTGGACGCTATTTCATCGAAGGACCGATCGTACGTAACCAACCCTTCGGAATCAATGAGCTGACATCCAAGCGAATCTCCGCTTCCTACGATCTCGACCTCACTGGAAAAGACAGCTTCATTCGCCACCTCGGCAAGTTCCGTATGGCTGCCGCTCTAGAATCAGAGGACAACAAGCTCGATCGCCAATGGGTTCAATTGTCCAATGTCACACCAGCCGCCACAAACGCAGCCCTCGGTCTCGCCGGACCAAGAGCATTCAAGACGAAAGTATCTCACCCATGGAATCGAGCAAACTTCATGATGTATCTCGATCCAGCAAACGGATACACGACCATCCCAGCTTCTTCCGAACAGTACACGACCACACTCTACGCAGGTGACCCGATTTCACCTGAGCTGATGGATGAAAATGGAGTGAGCCTTGCATTTATCGCTGACTTCCCAGGGTTCAACGATTTGACCGAAACTCGGTCCGACGTTTTCGCGCTGCAACAATTCCTCTTCGAGAATCGCCTGATTCTCACCTATGGAACCCGCAAGGACGAACAAGATTCATGGAGCGCCAACAGTCTAATCCTAGCCGATACAGATCCCGTAACAGGCATACGCCCGGACCCACGACCCTACAACCCGAAGGATGCTGCCGATAGCCAAGTCACTCGTTCCGGTCGCACCGAGACCATGGGATTCGTCGCCTACCCGATTCGCCCGATCGGACTCTTCTACAACGAGTCGGACAACTTCGTACCCGTCGGACAGGCAACTGACATATACGGTGAAGTATTCCCCAACCAAACGGGCGAAGGCAAAGACTATGGCATCAAATTCTTCCTTCTTGAAGACAAGCTGACTGCCTCCATCACAAAATTCGAAACCAGCATGAAGAACCAGGAAACTGGATATATTCGTGCCGGAGCCCGCGGAGTCGCCAGACCTTTCACCGCAAGTCAAACAGATCTCTGGGAACACGTGGCCGCTTACACTGAGGATGACACGTATCTATCTACTCCTTACAAGTACGATTTGGGACCATTCTGGAACGCGCTTCAAGATCTCGAAACAACAGGTGTCGAATTCCAGATGACCTACAATCCAACCAAGCAATGGAGAATAATGTTCAACTACAGTGAACAGGAAGGAGTGTATGAGAATCTCGGCACTAGACTCAGTCCCTACTTCAACGAATTCGTACCTAGCGTTTGGCAGGATGATTGGAGCGATATACCACTCGACAGCTCAATCACATACCAAACAGGCGAAGTCGAAACCGTAGGGGAACTACTTGCTGCGACACAAGCAGATGCCGCTCGCATCCAATCTCTCGCCGGCACAAGCGACACCCGTCAACCGCTGAGTTCGATGAACTTGGTCACCAACTACAAATTTGCCCAGGACTCCAAACTAAAAGGCTGGTCCGTCGGAGGCAGTGCGCGTTGGAGAGACGACCGATTCCTCGGTTTCCCATTTCAGAGTGACGGTGTAACATTCGATCCGCAAAATCCGTACCTCGGAGGCAGCCACACAACCATAGACTTTATGCTGCGATACAACCGCAAGATCTTCAATAACGTGAACTGGACCTTTCAGGTAAACGTGAAGAACCTTCTGGATGATACCGACCTCCTCCCCCTACAAACAGACGGGCTTGGACAAGGAGAAATTGTTCGTTGGGGATTCCGCACGCCACGCTCAATACAGATCACCAATACACTTAAGTTCTGAGTTCTTAGTAAGAATAAACCAGTCACACAAACCGGGGCTTGTCCCCGGTTTTTTCATACACTCATACCAAACGTACATTGAGCTCAGGCAAAACCAACAGCGCCCAGAGTATCGAGTGTTCCAGATTTCCTTGATCAAACACTCTAGGAAAAATGAAGACTAAATCTGCTGGCACGCTATGCTCGAAGATTACTCTACTCCGCTAGACCAAAGAGAGGACAATGAGCAAGGCTAGGAGTGCTTTTCTTTTGAATTGGCGTACTCGTCCTAAGATGGGAAGAGGTAGGGCGGCCTCGCCGTCTGCGTCCCGCCGTAGCCTTGCAGGCTGTTGCAGAACTCATCCCAGTTTGGCATTGTGAGCTAGGCACGCTTGCT
>NZ_JAENIL010000095.1 GCF_016595505.1 Pelagicoccus mobilis
AGGGACAACGGCCGCTACCAATCTCTTAGCCGACAGGACCTTTGAGGTTGTTTAGTGTGAGCGAATAGAGGTTGTCGGAGTTGATGCGATCCGCTTCTCGGGCTAGCTCGTCGATATCATCTTTTACGTGAATAAAGCGGCCTTTAAGAGAGGCGTATTTTCCTCCAGCGAGTTTTTCCACGAGTCGGCTGATGGCTTCGATTGGGCTCCAGAACTCCTTGGGAATGTCTTTCACGAATGGGGCATCTTTGGTCATGTCGGTTTCCACAAGACCAGGGCTTACGGTGAATATCTGGACAGAACTGCCTTTGAGAGTCGCTTGTACGGAGTCGGTGTAGCGAGCGAGGGCGGCCTTGCTTGCTGAGTAGGTGGCAGCTCCAGGGAAGGGATGTACGCTCGAGTAACTGCCCATGTTGATCACAATACCAGCGTTCCGCCTCAGCATCGAGGGAAGAGCCGCCTGCATGTAAGCCATTGGTCCACGGACATTGACTTCCATCGTTTTCCAAAGCTCCTCAAAATCTTGCTCCAGAACATTTCCGTTGGGTCCCGAAATACCGGCGTTGTTGATCAGGACATCAATCGGGCCGAGGGTTGATTCGCAGTCTTTGACGATAGATTTGGCTTCTTGAAAATCAGTGACATCCGCGGCGTAGGTTTTGACCGATACTCCGCAGTCGGTGAGTTCGGCTTGCAGCTCATCTAGATTTGCTTGATTTCGAGAAGTAAGTGCAAGAGTTGCTCCTTTGTCAGCTAGGTGAACGGAAATTGCTTTTCCAATGCCTCGGCTAGCTCCTGTTATCAGGACGACTTTTTTTGCGAGCTTATCCATCCTGCGGATACTAGCTCATTTCAGGTAGTCGTCAATGAAGGCCTGTTTGGCTGCGAAGGTGGTCGCGTCCCAATGCTTTCTATCAGCTCCCTCGGGCCAAAAGTGATTTCGGTAGCTGACTGGATATACGATGACCTCTCCGTCGACCTGATTGAGGGCGGCATAGATGGAGGTGGAGCTGCAGATTTGGTCGGTCAGGCCCACCTCGCACACGATCGTCGCCTTCGAGCCTTTTAGGAGATGTGCAGCATCGAAGTAGGGGGTGGTTTTGAGAACCTTTTTGTTATCTTTGCCGTGAGTCTCTAGGGGCAGTGGCCAGCCTCCCTTATGTCCAATCAAAGGAGCTCCCCAGTCGCACATTGCCGGCACAGTCACGACTGCTGCGGTCACTCTTGGGTCGAGTCCTGCCGCCGCGAGGGATTGTCCGCCTCCTTGGCTCTCACCAACTACCAGGATTCGCTCTCCATCCCACTCAGGCTGTTGGGTCAGGTACTCGATGGCCCGGAGCATGCGCAGATACATGTATCCAAAATAGTACTCGTTTTTGTCCTCAACTCCGTGGTTGAAGTACTCTTTCAAGGGGCCGTTCTCTAGCTCTTCATAGTAAGCCTCTTCTTGGTGATTGAGCATACCGTGAGCGTTCATGTCGAAGCTGAGAGCACCGCCGCCACGTTTGGCTTGCTCGAGGCTGTTCTTGAGGTCCGAGCGGCACCAGATGCCTTTTACTCCAGCTGCACGGAGTGTGATTACAATCGGGAGCGAACCTTTTTCTGCGTCAATTGGTTTCGCTAGAATGCCTCGAGCGGGGCGGGGGCCAGGGGAGTTGATTTCGATGTCGAAGGCTTCGTAGCCAGTGTCGGAATCGTTGAGCTCTATTGCCGTTTTCTCAGTCTCGAAGGGCATCGACTTAACAAGCTTCTTTCGCTTCTTCCAAAACGTATCGAAATCGCGGGGACGTTTGGAACCGGGCACAATGTCTTTTGGGGCGACAATCGTACCGATCACATCTTTGTGGTCACCTCTGCTTAGTTCTACGATGATTGAGCAGGTCTCGTCGAATGCTTCCTCGAAGATGACTTCGGTTTCGTCTTCGATTGCTATCTCCTTCTCCAAGTAAACGGTATCGTGGTTCTTGAGGACTTTGAGTTGGAATGGGCTGCTATCTGCAGAATCCGCGACTTTGGCGGAAACACGGATCGTCTCACCTTTTTCGTAGAGGCCTGACTCGTGGTTGAGCGAGAGCTCGATTGCGGAGAGCAGGAACGTATTAAGAAAAACAAGAATGAGGGATGAGTAACGAAGGGCCTTCATAGAAATCAAATTTAGGGTGTTACGCAAAGGCTTCCCCTAAAGCTCTGCGAGTCAATGGAGTCGGACGTTGAGTTTGCTCGTACAATGGAATCTCAGATGAAGTCATCGAATTCTCAAGAAAACGTAGCCCACATCCAGCTCGGTTGTTTCCAGGATCGAGCCATAGCGGCGAACCCACTCGCCCGACGATAGATCGGCCTCTAGTTCCTTTAGCCCACGCTCTACTTGGGACTGCTCCGTTATGGAGAAAGAGGAAATCCCCGCTCTATAAGCGGGATCCAAATAGATTTCAGGGCGGGACCATCCGGCGGCGAGGAAATGATCCTTTAGGTCACGCGGGAGGGGGAATGCTTGAATTTCCAAGTCTCGACTGAGTTCCTCTTCAATGAATACCGCCATTTCGCTAAGCTTAGGGAACTGCTCTTTGTCGTTCTCAAGGAACGAAGGAAAGTAATCGATCAGCCAAAAAGGGGGAGGGCTTTCTGCATCGAAGCTCAATATAACGATCGGCCCTTTGGCTGTAACCCGAATCGCTTCCCTAAGCGCTTGTTTCCAATCGGAGAAATGATGCATGCACAGTGTCATCATTACCCCGTCGAAGCTGTTGTCGTCGAAGGGCAATTTCTCAGCGTATCCGGATTCCCATGATAGCTTCGGATGTTGCTTGCCCTGTTCCCTCATGATTTCGGAAGGCTCTAGTGCTGTGACCTCATAACCTGCCTTCGCCAGTTCGCAGCTGTAGTTTCCAGTGCCAGCTCCTATGTCGAGGAGGTGTGCTCCAGGCTCGAGAGCGAGAAGGTGCTCTAGACGATGGCTTATTCTTGAGTCTGCAGCGCGAGTAGCTGTGTAGCCGTGCCCGATAGAGTCGTAGATTGGGTTCATGGTAACAGGGGAGTGTAGTTGGATGCCTTGATCGGTCTGTTTCTCAATTCAGGTAAAATTGGCAAAAAATGCAAAACTTGCTTCTTTGAAAACGTTTAGAGTGATCAGCAGCAAAAGCCGATGGGAAAGAATCAGTCAATTGGTAGAGCGGTTTCCTTCATGGAGCGGAACCTCAAGGAAGCGATTTCGATAGAAGAAATCGCGAAGGCATCCGGTTTTTCCAAGTCGACTTTACAACGTCGCTTTCTGGAGGCGACGAATGTGACGGTAGCGCTTTTTCTTCGACGTTTGCGTCTAAATGCCGCGGCCGAAGAGTTGGTGAGCAGTAAACGGCGGATTTTGGATATCGCCTTAGACTATCAGTTCGAATCTCAACAAACCTTCTCTCGGGCCTTCAAGCAAGCGACCTGGTTAACGCCAGGCGAGGCGAGAAGGCTCAAGCGTGTCCCTAATTTCCTAGGGGGGAATGGGAACCTGCGTAAAGAGGGGCCACTGCCAAGCATTCTGCAGATAAGAGGCTACATGATCTTCACCAACAATTTGGATACACTCAGGAATTTCTACCATGAGATTCTGGGATTCCCGATTGTAGACGACGATCCCAGCTTTACGCAGCTCGATGTCGGAGGGATAATACTCTCTCTTCACGCTGGAGCCCGCCCGAAGCATGAGGGCAAGCGAGTGCCCGTTGAAATCGGTTTTTTCTGCGAGGATGTGGAGTTGACGCGAAAGGAGCTAATCGCGCGAGGCGTTAAAGTAGGCTCTGTCGCTCTTTTCGGAGACCTTCGGTTGTGTAAGGGAACGGATCCGGATGGGAACGTTTTTGGAATCAGCAACCGTCCGCTTCTTCGCCCAGCTCTTTGATTCTAATCCTTAACCTGATCCAACTATGCCAATATCAAGAAGACGTCTCTTCTCCTGTGCCGCGGCCGCCTGCGGAATCGCTGTTAGCCCAAAGCTGTTTGCCGCGGATGAAGTCGCTGCACCCAAAGACAATCCTAAACGTCCGCGACAATCCTTGAGTCTGGTTAAGCGCTTCGTCGAAGCAGGGCACCGAAATTTGGATACAGTCAAAGAAATGTTGGAGAAGGACCCCCAGTTGCTGAACGCGAGCTGGGATTGGGGTAAGGGGGACTGGGAAACCGCATTGGAAGGTGCCAGCCATATGGGCCGGCAAGATATTGTTGATTACTTGATTGGGCGTGGGGCTCGTGCCAACTCGCTGAGTTATGCGATGTTGGGTAAAGCGGAAGTTGTAATCGCTCAGATCGATGCGAATCCGGCGACTGCTCGACTACGTGGACCGCACGGGATCGGCTTGCTTTTCCATGCCGCGATTGGTGGCAGCATTCCGCTGGCTGAGAAGATCGCTGATCATCTCGGAGCGGAGAGGGAGGGACAATGTGATGCCGCTCTACACGGAGCCGTTCGCTTTGGAAATGCTAAGATGCTCGAGTGGTTGATTGGGAATGGGGCACAGAATTTGGATACGCCGAATGTATTTGATCGAACGCCGCTTGATGAAGCGGAGAGGCGAGGGATTCCCGAAATGGTAGCGCTCCTCGAACGCAACGGTG
Source organism: Pelagicoccus mobilis (assembly GCF_016595505.1). GTDB lineage: Bacteria > Verrucomicrobiota > Verrucomicrobiia > Opitutales > Opitutaceae > Pelagicoccus > Pelagicoccus mobilis. Next base: position 4,603 of record NZ_JAENIL010000095.1, read on the forward strand.
CTACGCGTTCGAAATAGGTGGCGACGAGCACCCAGGTGCTCCCTACTTTATTCCAGCTTTTTTGAGCCCTGTCAGGTAGGTCGCGAGTTGTGTTTCGTCCTTGAGGTAAAAGAGCTTTTCTTCGGCGAAGCTCAGACTGAAGTGGGGGACCGCTTTGAGGAGCCGTGTTACAGCAGCTTGAGTTTCCTTCTCACGCCCAAGATAGGCGAGAGCGACCGCTTGGTGGGCGGTGGTCCAGTATTGGCAATTGGGAATGACTTCTGCTCTTTCGGTCCATGCGAGCGCTTCTTCGTAGTCGCCTTTGAAAATGAGAGCCAAGGCCCCATAGGTCAGGAACGCCCAGCGCTGTGGGTCGTTGGGACTGAGTTCGAGAGCGGTTTCGAATCCTTTGATCGCCTCGTCGTATTGCCCCTCGTAGGCGAGCGAGTCAGCGAGTCCGCAATGGGCGGCGGCGAAGGTTGAGTTGAGCTCGATAGCTTGATGGTTCTCGATGATCGCGCTGCGGTATTCTTGTCGAGCGAGCTGAACGCGGGCTTTGAGAGCGTAAAAGACTGCGTTCTTATCGTCCTCCTTAAGTGCCGTTTTTGTGGCGTCTAATGCTTGGTCGAGCAGATCGCGTGATGGGCTCGTATCCCAATAGACCATACCGAGGATTACTGCGTAGGCCCACCAAGCGTGCGCTTCGCCGAAATTCGGGTCTTGTTCGCGACTGAGCTGAAGCAGGCGTTGTGCTTCCATATTGTCCTCAGCTGTGAATCGGAAGAAGTGCCAGACTCCGAGGTGAAAATTCTCCCACGCTCCGAGATGCAGGCGCTTTGTCTTGGCCACCTTCTGACGCTCCGCGAATCCGATTTCAGGTTCAAGGCGAGCGGCGATGCGTTCGGTGATTTCGTCTTGTAGAGCGAAGAGGTCTTCGATCTCACGGTCGTAGCGGTCAGCCCAGCGTTGAACGCCGGAAACTGTATCGATCAGTTGCACGCTTACGCGTATCCGGTTTCCGGATCGTTGAACGCTTCCTTCTACGATGTAGCTTACTCCGAGTTCGCGGGCGAGCTCTACCGTCGGCTTTTCGCTGCCTTTAAATCCGAAGGTTGTATTTCTAGCTGTGATACTGAGCCAACGATGCTTGGAGAGGGTGGCAATCAGATCGCCAGTGATCGCGTCGGAGAAATACTCCTGGCTCGGATCGCCTGAGAGGTTGAGGAAGGGGAAGATCGCAACCGTTGGACTGCTCATGCCAGGCTCGTTCACTTCCTCAGTTGGTGCGGCTGTCTCTGTTGTGTCAGAAGTGGAGACCTCGCCGACGAACCGGAATCCGTTTGAATGGACTGTGCGAATGAGACGTTGTGATTTGCCATCGTCGCCGATCGCTTGGCGTGCTGTTCGAATGCGGCTGCTCAGGGCGGCTTCCGACACGATACGGCCCTTCCACACCTCGTCGTGGATTTCGTCCTTGGAGACCATGCGTTTGCTATGGGTAACAAGGAGAGCCAGCAGGGTGAAGACTTGGGGTTCGAGCGGGATTGCCGAGCCGTTCTGTCGAAGCTCGACCCGAGTGGTATCGAGCTCGAAGTTTTCGAACTTATACAGCATATTAGCCGAGAAAGCGGCCGCTTCTGCAGGAGGTCAAGGATTCTGCAGATCTTCTGCAGGTACTCTCCAAGTGAGCTACAAGCTTAGAAATCGATTTTCCGCTAGAGTGTGAGGGTCGAAACCAATTCCGGTTCGGCATCCAACTTAACCCTCAAAGAGGAAATCCAAAATGTCTACATCCACTACTACTGCTCCATCATCAATCACTCCTGACTACGCGGCCATCAAGGCCAAGCAAAACATCGCCTGGGGATCCGGGGACTACTCGGTCGTCGGCGTGACGCTCCAGATCGTTGGTGAACGTCTCTGCGAAGCCCTCGATATCCGCTCGAACCAGACTCTTCTCGATGTCGCTGCGGGCAACGGAAACGTATCTCTCGCCGCCGCCCGCCGTTACGCCAAAGTAACTTCTTCAGACTACGTGCCAGCTCTCCTCGAGCGCGGTCGCCAGCGGGCCGAAGTCGACGGGCTCGCCATGGAGTTTGTCGAAGCCGATGCGGAAAATCTTCCGTTTGCGGATAATAGCTACGACAACGTGACTTCGAGCTTTGGCGTAATGTTTACACCGAATCAAGACGCTGCGGCGGCCGAGCTCATGAGAGTCGTTCGTCCAGGAGGAAAGATCGGCTTGGCGAACTGGACACCTGAGGGATTCATTGGGCAACTCTTCAAGACCATCGGTAAGCACCTCGCTCCACCAGCCGGCCTCAAATCGCCAGCTTTGTGGGGAACCAAGGAGCGACTCGACGAGTTCTTTGCCGATGAAGCGGAATCGATCGCGATTCAGAAGCAAACGTACGTTTGGCGTTACAAGTCGGCTCAGCATTGGCTCGAGGTATGGCGCGAGATTTATGGCCCGCTCCAGAAGGCCTTTGCTGCCTTGGATACCGAGCAACAGGATGCGCTCGCAGCGGATTTGATCGCGCTGATAGATCGTTTCAATGTTGCCGACGATGGCACAATGGTTGTGCCCGGAGACTATTTCGAAGTCGTTGTGACTAAACGAAGCTAGTGTATCCGAAATATCTTTACGAAAGCGTGGGCAGAAACGGCCCACGCTTTTTTAGCGGAGGGCAATGTGTCTTCGCTGCGCTCGAGTGTCGTCACATGCGTTCCTCGGTACTGTCATTGCCAATCTAAGAGGCGTGAAGGCAACGACGGAGCGTTGCCCTCCTGTTGTAAGTCGCCGCGCTGAGACGACAATACGTGGCGGGTCAACGCCCCGCTCTACAGTTGGGGAATGCCTTACTCCTTGTTGGCCAATTGGCCGCAGGCGGCGGCGATGTCTTGGCCGAGCGAGAAGCGTCGGGTGACCTGATGCCCTGCGTCTTGGAGGTGTTGCTTGAAGGCGTCGACTGCTTCCTCAGAAGAGGGTTCGAAGGACTTGTCGAGCGAGTAGTCTGGATTGTAAGGGATGAGATTCACGTGAGTCATCAATCCGTTGAGGAATTGTTTCAGCTCTTCTGCATCCTCGAGGCTGTCGTTGATTCCCTTGAACATGATATACTCGATCATGAGGCCGGTTCCGCGAATCTCTTGAAGCTCTTCAAGCATCGATCGGATACGAGCCATCGGGTAGCGATTGTTGATCGGCATGATGGAGCTGCGTGCTTCGTCGTTCGAACCGTGCAAGCTTAAGGCTAAACTGACTTGCGGAAATTCTCTTGCGAAATCTACAAACGGATCGGGTATTCCTGAAGTGGATACGGTGATCCGCTTCGGGTTGATGTCGAAAACATTCTGGGTGACGAGGAGTTTTACCGAGGCGACGAGATTCTTGTAATTGCGAAGCGGTTCTCCCATGCCCATGAAGACGATGTTGCGGAGCCTACGACCTTCTGCGGCTATGATTCGACCGGCTTGCATGACCTGGTCGAGGATCTCGTCACAAGTTAGGTTGCGTAGAAATCCGAGATCGCCGGTCGAGCAAAAACGGCACTTCTCTGTGCAGCCGACTTGCGAGGATACGCAGATACTGGTGCGTCCGGTGGCGATGCGAAGAATGACGGTTTCGATTTTCTTGCCGTCCCGTGTTTCGAAGAGGAGCTTGGTCGCTCCATCGATTTGGGAGTCGGCCCGATGCACCAGAGTCAGGTAGGAGGTGTCGAACTCGTTTTGGAAGTCCTCCAGCATCTCCTTCTCCCAGCCCATATCCTCAAGCGGTGTAAATTCGCGAAAGAGCAAGCGGTGGGTGCGACGCAGGTCACGACCGCCGAAGCCTTTGCGGCTTAGGTGTTTCTCAAGTGCAGCGGTGTCGTAGATGGATTGCGTCATGGGAAAGGTGTAATTTACCAGAGCGCTTGGGAATAGCGAGCCGCTGGTCGGGGGCAAGTACGTTTCGAATACGAAGCAGCTGGAGCGCTTCTAATTGGGGTCGCCGTTTGCGGAATCGGGAAGCGGTGGCTATACTTTAGCCACGCGAGGCGCGGTGTCTCGGAACGCATTGGATACCAACAAAATTGAGAGCAAGTATGAGCTTAGAAACACATGATATTCAGGTCCAGACTTGGGCTGACGGAAAGGTCGTAGAAGTGAGCATCTGCGGCAAGCTGACGCAGGAAGATTGCGAGACGTTTACGGCGATCATTGACGAAGGGGTAGAGAAGTTCGGTCAGATTCGACTGCTCTTCGACTGCGTGGGATTTGACGGCTGGACTTTGGATGGGCTACTGGGGGATACCAAGTTTGGCTTGCAGCATTACCGGGCGATTTTCCGCTTGGCTGTGGTAGGCGACAAGGCTTGGGAAAAGGCCTTCGCCACTTTCTGCAAGCCGTTTACCAAGGCGGATGTCCAGTACTTCGACATTGCCGATATCGAGCTGGCTCGGGCCTGGTTGAAGGAAGGGACTTGAGGGACTCTGGGCGGTCCTGTTTCGAGAAAAATCATTTTGGTTGAGAGAGGATGTCCCCTTCGCTCGTAGAAGGGGGGCATGCCTACTCATTCAATTTCTAAGGAAGTCGCCCCATCGGACGATGTCGCGTTTGCCAATGATGTCATCCGTGCCGCTTTTGCGGCGGATACTTTTTCTCTCGGAGCTCACTGGATCTACGATCTGGAGGAAATCGGGAAACTGTACCCAGAAGGGCTGTCGGATCTCGATGCTCCGCGATCCAAGTACCACCCGGGGAAGAGTGCGGGGGACTTTACGCACCACGGTGACCAGTCCTTGGCATTGCTCGAATCATTGGCGAAACGTGGTGAATGGTCCGTCGATTTCTGGGCGGAAGATTTCGCCGCGTACTGGGCTTCTGATCCACAGTCCTATCTGGATGGAGCGGCTCGGGATACGCTGGAGAATTTGAAGCAGGGCAAGCGTGAGCCGTCTGGAAGTGAAGATTTGGCAGGCGTCTCTCGAATTGCTCCTTTGTTCGCATTGATCGCAAGATCTCCGCTGGAGGAGCAGGTTTCTGCGGCTCGCTCGATCGTGGGCGTTACGCATGGGGATACTGCGGTGGCTGATGCTGCGGAGTTCTTTGTCCGAGCGATCGCGGCGTTGCGAAGGGGGGCTGGGTATGAGGAGGCCTTTGAGGCAGCCATCGAGGAGGGGACTTACAGTGTCGATCTTTCTGAATACGTTTCTGCTGCTCGCTCGGCAATCGGAGGAGAGCTCAACGCAGTTGCGACTTCGCTTGGCCAAAGCTGCTCAACGAGCAAGGGCTTCCCGTTAACGGTTTGGCTTGCGTTGAGTTATGGTGATGATCCGGTTCGCTTGTTGGAGCAGAATGCATTGGCCGGCGGAGACAATTCCGCTCGCGGAATGATTCTAGGGATGCTTTTGGCTGCTCGAGGCGAATTCTCGAAGTTGCCCGTGGCTTGGACCAATCAGCAGACCGCTAAGGTGCGAATCGATTCGGCTCTGAGTCGTTTGGCTTAATCGCATGCATGAGGTGTTGAGGATTTAAATTTGGTTCGTTATCAATTCCAGTGGAAGAGGGGTTGTGTCCGTTGGGGACAACGGACGCTACCGCAAGGATTCGCGACATCCTGCCAAGGTGGTTCTGAACTTTAAAGTTCGGAAATTCGATTGCGGGGAGGGGCGTCTCGCTGTTGGCTTAGCGGGATGTGCCTCCAAGTGTTCACTGATTGCAGCGCGGATCCGTCTACGAAAGTTGGATACGGAGCGGCTTTGGTTTTAGAGGAAGGCGATTCGCGATCCTTGGAGAGAATCGCTGAAGATATTAAACTTAAGCGTTTCGAGGAAACCTCCTCCTCGCGGCTTGAATTGGAAACGCTGCTTTGGGCTCTCGGGAATTTGCCCAGAGGCGCTGGGAGGGTTGTTCTCTTTACGGATTCGCAAACGATTGCGAATTTGCCTGCGAGACGGGAAAAGCTGGAAGCGGTGCGATTCTGTTCGAAATCAGGGGTTCTTCTTTCTCAAGCGGACTTGTATCGAGAATTTTACGACGTTTGGGATCGTAATGAGATGGAGGTTGTAAAACTCTCCGGGCATATGCCTTCGATTGAGAAGTCACGTGATGACCTTGTCTTTTCTTTGCTCGATCGGGCGGCGCGAAGTGCGTTGAGGAGAAATCTGAGTAAGTCGCAGGCTGGTGGAGATGGGGGCTAGGGCTCTAACCTCGAGAAGACAGGGAATGACTACGCAGTCATTCGGATAGGTATAGAGGCTACTCCCTGTGTGGTTGTTATATTTTTGCTAAATTCGGAATTGGAAAAACTCGTGGTTTGCAACTAGGGACAGCCCTAGGTTTGGGTTTGCTAATCTTCTGCTTAAGGAATGGGCATACTTGCCGAAATCCTTGGGCGGAAGCTACTTCGGCAGCAAATTTTCTCACACTTGTCTCACTATATGAAACGATTCTTAGCTCGATGCTTAGTAACATCAATTTCTCTCATGGGAGTGCTGGCTGGCAGTATGCAGGCCGCTGTCACTGAATGGGGGATCGTAAAGAGTTTGGGGGGAAGCCAGCCTTTGGACCAGTTTTCTGCGACTCCGGACCAGTTCGAGGTTGAGATTTGGGTAGAGACGGAAGCCGAAGGTGATGCCACCTCAGCAACGGTGAGCGGTGGCGGTTTGCAGGGGGCGGTTGCTCTCACTTACGAAGATGGTGAGTGGATTCTGGAGCAGGACTTTGATTCGGAAGCAGCGATGAACGCGGTCTTCCCGGATAACACGACGTACACGCTCAATTTGAGTGGGGGAACGCTCGGGGCGTTGACTCAAACGATCGCTATCGGTCCAAGGAAGTACCCAAAGGTGCCTTACCTGACGGGCAGAGTGTATTCGGACCTCCAACACATGGATGCTGCGGCTGATTTCGAATTGGGCTTTGGAGCTGCTGGTGACGGTGTGGATTTAGTTATCGTCGAGATCGAGGAAACGCAAGGCGAGGGGAACATTGTGCTCGAAGAGGATTTGTCTTCCTCTGCCACTTCTCAGGTGATTCCGGGAGATACGCTTGTTGCGGGACGCCACTATGACGCGTTCGTCGGATTCTATCACATCAACAATGTCAGTGGAGACAATGGGTTTGGAGTGGCCGGTATTGCGGCGCGAAATGCCTATAACGTAGTTCCGTTCCGAGCCGCGGCGGCGGATTCCCCGACTGCGATCGTGGGAGCCTGGCAGTTTGGCGATCCTGCGGGTGAAGGTTCCGGTGTTGTCGTTTTCATGGAGAATGGAACCTACTTCATGGCAGAGGACATGGAAACGCCCGACGTGGTGGACGAGGAAGATCCGGACTCGGACGGGATGGAACGTGGAACCTACATGTGGGATTCGTATAGCGGCGCCATCGACTTCGACACTAAGGTGGATACGAATGGTACGATCGGTTTCTCTCATCCTGACGAAAACGAGCGGATTCTAGTAAGCGGCGGTATTCTAAATTTCGTGACCGACGAGGAAGAGTTTGGACTCGCTGGCGTAGCGAGCGATGAGGACCCGCTGGTGGGTGCTTGGGAGTTCGGAGCAGGGATCGCCAACGATTCAGGTGTTGTCGTTTTCCTTTCGGGAGGACGCTATTTTCATGCTGAAGACGGAGCTGACGATGATGAGTTCGCCAACGATGGGATGGAGCGTGGCACCTACGTTTGGAGCGATAGCAACCTTACGGCGACCGCCATTGTGGATACCAATGGCGAGTTTGGCTTGTCGGACATTGGCGGTAGTGTCGGTCTCTCGCTTGATGGAGACGAGCTTGAGCTGACTGCGGGTGACGAAGACCCTTTCACTCTGAATCGGGTCGTTGCAGCAGAGCAGGGAACGGGCGTTGCTCAATGGCGGGTTTCCAAGAGGATTTCCCACTCGCAATTCTCAAAGGCGACAGCGAGCGATGCGAATAATTGGACGGTTTCGTTCTTCTTGGAGTTGGATGACTATCTAGATGCCGAGATGGTTTCGGTGCACGAAGTAGGCGGATCGGTGCTCTATTCGTTTGAGCGCGATTTCGAGAACGGTTTCGAATACAAGAAGAGCTTTGGTTCAAAAGCTGAGCTCGATGCGGAGTTTCCCAATGATGCAGCGTTTCTGGCTGTGGTGCGTGGAGGGGTTAAAGGTACCTCGGTGCAAGAATTCAGTTTTGGCGGCGAAACGTATCCGAATACGCCTTACTTAACAGGAGACGACTATTTGCATCTACAGTCAGTTCGTGCCCAGGATTCAATTACCTTCTCTTTCAGCGAGGCGGGGACTGGCGTTACGAACAGCGGTGAGATCGGGCTCCGCTACTTGGAGGATGCCACAGATACCGAAGCGATTGAGGAAACGCTTGCTGGAGATGTTCGCAGCAAAACCCATCCGGCGGGATTCTTTGATGCTGGATTGGACTTTATCAGCTATCTGAGATACTCCACATTGAAGTCGATTTCTGGGGACGATGGATTCGAGGTCGACGGACAGGTCGCTTTCAGCCGCGAGACGGACTTTGTGATTTCGGTGGAGATGTCTCCGCTGATTGGAGCATGGTCTTTCGGAACTCCGCCTAACAGTGGTTCGGGGGTGATCCTCTTTTTCGAAGAAGGGAAGTACATACATGCTGAGGATGCGCTTAATAGCGGTTCTGATCCTGACGGTATCGAAGTCGGTACTTACGAATGGAATGAGGTCAGTGGGAGCTTTTCTGCCACTGCGTTGCTGGATGGCAACGGGAGCGTAGGCCTTTCAAACATTGGCGAAAGCTCTACTTTTTCAATAAATGGCGACTCGCTGACCTTTAACGACGGAGGGGAGAGCACAGTTCTTACCCGTGTGAATGCGTCAGATGGTGATGTGCAGGGAGCGTGGCACTTCGGCTACGGCGAGCATGGCAGTTCAGAAGCCTATGTCTTCCTGGACAGCGGAACCTACTACCACATCGTTGACATTTTCGCTAACGATGACGTGCCCGAGAGAGTGGGCATGGAGCGCGGCACTTTCACTTGGGATGCTGCGAACGAAAGCTTTACCTATGCGGTTGGGATCGACACGAACGGTTCGTCTGGCTTGTCCGGTTGGGGTGACGATTTGGATGTTTCACTCTGGGCGAAATCATTGTTCGTGGGTGATGCCAACGACGGCCACTTTTATACTCCAATATCCTCTGGTTCCTTGAACCAAGTCGCGACGGAGTTCCCGAGCGCCGCTTTGGAGCAGGCTATTCGTGATGCTCTCGGCAAGCCGACCGGCGTTCTCTCAACGGTGGATCTTGACCGCCTGACGGAGCTGGATGCCTCTGGTCTTCAAATCGAGGACATCACAGGTCTCGAGTGGGCCCGTAACTTGGCTCGCCTCGATCTGTCCTTCAATAAGATCTGGTACATCGGCAATCTGTGGAGTCTCGATAAGCTGACTCACCTCGACTTGAGCCACAATCAGATCGATAACCTGACTGCCTTGTCGAATTTGAAGAATCTTGTGGAGCTCGACGTCAGCTCAAACAAGCTCAGTGACGGTGCTCAGGGGCAGGGCGATGACGACATCATCCGAACATTCAGCAGCAAGCCACTCGATAACACGGGCGTTCTCGCTCCGC
>NZ_JAENIL010000096.1 GCF_016595505.1 Pelagicoccus mobilis
GCTGGTGCTCCTCCTACCGAAGCCGGAGGCTGACACTTGAGGAGTGCCAACGAGGAAACATGTCGTCGACAAGCTCCTCGGTAACGCATTGGATTCTTAACCGCCCGCTGCGCTAGAGAACGCTAAGGACGCAGAGCCAGGATGAGAATCTGGCAGGTCATCTCTGGGCGTAGCTCTTGAGCGCAAACCGATGGTTAAAAACATTACACAAACTGATGAACCTTCGTGCCATTGGTGGGCAGTAAAACACAGTCCAATTAATTCGCAGCATAGCATCCGCGCTCATCCAGTTTATCCGTGGTTAAAAACAACACCACCCGATCACCTCGGATCATTGATCAAACTCCGAAGGCCCCGACCAAATTATTCAAACGAAGCAGGTCAACGCCCCGCCCTACAGAGAAATCAGTGAGAATCGGAGGCTCTGAAAACCTCCCGTCGCCCAAGCGATACCTACATCGCTGAAAGCGATCCTGACCCATTTTAGCGGTCATTAGCGACAATTAGCGGTTAGAAAAAACAACCCAGTTCGCTTCGCGTCCCTAGTGGTTTACCCAATCCAACTTGCTCGGCGAGCCAACGCCCCGCCCTACAGGATCACCGGTGAGTATCGGCGTCATCGGTGGTTCAAAACAACAATACAACCCAATTAACCTTCGCGACCTTGGCGTCCTTGGGCTCTTGTGGTCATGTCACTCCGTTCGGTAGCGGTTAAAAACAAAGCACACCCCGATCAAACTCGATCTCCTCGGCTGCCTGCCGGTCGCAGCTTCAGGCAAAGTCTGGTGAACCACTACTAAAACACCCTATTTCCCCTTTAGAAAAAGCTTCTATTTCCGATGGCTAAGGCAATAGTGTAAAAAAATCCAACATTTGATCAATCGCTTCGCTCTCATTCAAATTGCTGATGCTTCCTCTATACGTTCCTTCCGCCTACGCCCAACTACGGCGAGACAAGCAGGTGTCGCACGACAGGCTCGGTAGCAAATTGAATTTTTGAGATTGAAGCTAGCCTACCCACATCCATGCCGTCCAATAGCCACAGGACTCAATTCACACTGTTTCCTCGCGAAGCTCGTCAAGTGTCGTCGCTCAACTCCTCGGTACTCACTCGCAGATAAAAGATGCCACCTAAAGACACCCTAACAAAATTAGCTAGCCTGGGAGTTGCTGTGGCAGTTCTTTCTCTGCTTTTCCGCGAGCCTTTGCAGTACTTGTGGGGGTTAGCACGGAGCAGCGATCTCTACTCGCACGTTATTCTGATCCCATTCGTATCGATCTATTTGGCATGGGATACGAGTCGCTTGAAGACTATCGAGCCATCGCAACCAAACCGATTGCTGGCTCTCGTTCCAGTCGCGTTAGGAGCAGTCTCTCTTTTTGCGTTCTGGCAAACAACAGCCAGCCCCCTCGACCCGAACCAAATTGAGGACTATCTAGCGTACTCGATTTTCGCATACGTCAGCTTTATCATCGCCACCATATTCCTGCTGTTTGGGAGGGAAACAGTGCGTAGCCAGATATTCGCGATTCTTTTCCTAGTCATCCTAGTCCCCTTCCCTGTCGCAGTCCGAGAGGGTATCCAAATTTTCTTTCAGTACACATCAGCCGAAGTCGCCTACTGGTTTATCTATATTGCAGGCATCCCAATCCACCGAGAGGGACTGATATTCGAGATGCCAACGATCATCATGGAAGTCGCCCCACAATGCAGTGGGCTTCGGTCCAGCCTGGTCCTCTTCATCACGAGCTTGGTGGCTTCCTACCTCTTCCTGAAAAGCCCATGGAAGCGTGCGATCTTCGTTTCGCTTTTTATTCCCATTGGCATTCTCAGAAATGCGATCCGCATCCTCGTGCTCGCCTGGCAGTGTTACCATATCGACCCCTCCATGATCCACGGCTGGTTCCACAAGCACGGCGGGCAACCGTTGTTCGCCGTCACGCTCATTCCGCTATTCATCGTACTCTGGTTTTTCCGCCGATCAGAGAAGAAGAATTAACCGCTAAGACCGCGAAGTTGATCCTGCACTGAATTCTAAACCACGGAGGACACAGAGAGCACTGAGAATTTCCTGTAAAGACTGTCCAGCAAACAATGTAGACGCGATCGTTGATCGCGTTACGCGGTCAACGACCGCGTCTACAGTTTTAGAATCGAACACGAATATCTCAAAACACTTACTGGACACTCTCGTTACACAAGAAACACCTACAACCTAACACCCAGATCACTCACTCAGCTCAATCCGTAATCGGCAATCAATAATCCGACGAAGCCGGCTAACGCAACCCGATCAACCGTAGCGAACCTTGGAGCCCTTGTCAGAGCTTCTACTTCGCCGTGAAGTGCACAATAAAATACAACCCGATACAAAACCTCCGCGTCCTCCGTGCTCTCCGTGGTTAAACAAACACACAACCCGATCACTCTCTCCAATCAATCCGGAATCAGTAATCGAAAATCAAAACCTTTGCGTCCTTCGCGTACTTAGCGGTTAATCACACTGTCTCATCAATAATTTTCTTCGAGCGTCGTTATTTCATACCTCGGTACCCAAATGAAACCTACATCCGTTATTCAACTCTTCCTTTTAACAATCCTAGCATTTGCCCTCGCTGGCTGCGGAGGCTCGAACGATGTCGAGAGCCTGACAGCCAAGGCTGACGCCGCCATAGCGGAAGGAAAACTCTCCGAAGCGGAGAACATTTTGCGATTCGCCCTGCGCGAGGACCAAAAGAACCCAGAGCTTCTCGCCCGTATCGGGGACATCTACGTCCAACAGGGTCGCCTTCGCGATGCGTTCCAGGTTTTGTCGCTCGTAAAGCAAGTAAATCCGAACGACTCGGACAGCCTCGCGTCGCTCGCGAGCATCGAGCTCGCGGCGGGCATGAGAGATGAGGCACTTGCGGATGCCCGCAAGGCTCTCGAGCTCGATCCCGCACACAAGGAAGCGCCCATCATCCTCGCCGAACTCGCCGGCTCCGTAGAAGCCGCCGCCAAAACAAAAGAATGGCTGGAAAGCCTGCCAAAAACGGCAGCGATCCACTCTGCGATCGGCTCTCTCTACCTCAAGTCCCGTAACGTCGGAGCCGCAGAAGAGAATTTTGAGAGTGCCATCGCCCTCGATCCTAACTCTCCGCTGGGCTACGCCGGGAAGTTTCAAATCCTGCTCTCACAGCAAAAAGAGGAGGAGGCGATGGCAACCTTCACCAAAGCTGCGGACGTCGCTCCCTATCGCTCCGGAATCCGAATTCGCTACGCTCAGATTCTTCAGCAAACCGAGGGTGACGAGGCCGCTAAAGCCGCTCTCGACGAAATTCTAGAGAACGCTCCCGACTACCTTCCTGCCCTTTCACAAGCTGCCGAGCTCGCCGCGAAGATGGGTGACAACGAGAAAGCCCAGGAATATGTGGACAGCGCTCTGCAACTTGACCCCATCGATCCAACCGCAATGCGGGTGAATGGCACTTTGCTCGTGCTCAACGACAAAACCGACGAAGCCATCGAGCAATTGGAGAAAGTCCTCGAACTCTATCCTCAGGACATCAAGGCCAACTACCAGGTCGCCCTCGCCTACCTCGCGAAACGCGACCTAGGCAAAGCGAAATCTCGTCTAAGCCGCGTCACTCAGCTCGCCCCCGGCCACCTCGAATCCAACGCCTTGCTTTCAACCCTTCAGGTACAGGAGGAGGACTACAGCGGAGCAATCATCACCCTCGAAAAGTACCTCGAACAGAATCCAAACTCGATACAAGGATACCTTTTGCTAGCAGAGGTATACAACCGAAAGGGAGACAACGCTGCGGCCGTATCCATCTATAAAAAACTCGAAGAAAGCTCATCGGAAACCTCTCAGTTGAGCTACCTTTCTGGTCTCTCCTACCTACAAGGCCGCGATTCAGCAGGCGCCCGCAACGCATTCGAATCAGCTCTGTCCAACAACCCACTCCACCTCCAATCGGTCGAGCAGCTCACAGCATTGGACATGCAGGAACGCAACTTCGACGAAGCCCTCGCACGCATCGACCAAACGATCGCGGCCTCTCCCGACACAAGCGTTCTCTACACGATTCGGGCTCAGATTCTTCAGTCAAAAGGCGATCTCGACCAAGCGAAACAAGCCTTCGAAAAATCGATCGAACTCGACGGCAACAACCGTACCGCCCGTAGTCTCTACGCCAGACTGCTCCGTAGCCAAGGCGACGTCGATGGTGCCTTTGAGCAGTCACAGGCGATCATCGAGAGCAATCCTGAGGACCTCGGCGCCTTGACCACCATTTCGTCCATTTACGAGTCGCGCGGCGAATTCTCTGAAGCTGTCGAAACTTACGAGAAGATGCTCGAAATCGACGACAGCTATCTGCCCGCCCTCAACAACCTCGCCTACCTGTACTCGACGAAGTTTGACAAAATGGATCGCGCCTTCGAGCTCGGCCAAAAAGCGAGAGAACTCGCTCCGTCTAACCCGTACTCGGCGGACACTCTTGGCTGGATCGTCTACCAGAGAGGCGACTACCCATGGGCACTCAGCCTTCTTCAAGATAGCTACAACAAACTGAGCACTTTTGCCGAAGTGGCCTATCATCTTGGAAGCGCTCACTACTCCCTAGGGCACAGAGATGCAGGTTTGAGACTGCTTGAAGAGGCGACTCAGTCTGACTCCGACTACGATGGGAAAGACTTGGCACAGAAACGTCTCAGTATTCTAACGATCGATACTAGCATGGATGATACTGCCGCCGTCGCTAGCGTCGAAAGCCACCTTTCATCCAACTCAAACGACTCCCAAGCAATCGCCACCCTCGCCACTCTACACCTGAGAGCAGGCGAATCATCAAAAGCGAAGGACGGTTTCGAGAAAGCCTTAGAGCTTAGCCCTGAAAACGTATTCGCAAAATTGGGACTCGCGGAGATCCTCAGCGAGGATGCCAGCAACGCAGCCCGCGTTTATGCAATCGCCAGCGAAGCCCGCGAGCTCGACACCGATACCAACCGTGCACGAGCTCTGCAAGGCATCGCCCTTTCGCAACAAGGTAGAGCAGACTCAGCAAAAACGCAGTTCGAAGCAGTCGATCCAGAAAAGCTCCCCGCTTCTCTCCGCGAACGAATTGCAGGAATGATAGAAGGAAGTTAACCGCCTCGCTTCCGTCTTCGCAAAACGCTACGCCGTGGAAAGCCTCTCTGATCACTCATCATTAATCGCGAATCCCTAATCCAAAACCTCCGCGTCCTCCGTGCTCTCCGCGGTTGAAAAAAACAAAACCCACCCCGATCAGCAAACATCTGTGTTCATCAGCGTCCATCCGTGGTACACACAGTGAGCACAGAGAGTTCTCCTAAGATACTATCCAACAAACCGAACCTGAAAGTTTGTAGACGCGATCGTTGATCGCGTTACGCGGTCAACGACCGCGTCTACAGTTTTCGAATCGAACACGAATATCTCATAACACTCCGATCAAAAAACTCCGCGTCCTCTGCGTTCTTAGCGGTTAAAGAAAAAGCAGATCCAGATTTAGTAGATCGCCACCAGAGAAAAAGAGTCCTCGCTTATCTAGGCGGGTCAGCGCCCCGCCCTACAGTGTTTTCAATTTCAATATCCTTCCCTGTCAAAAGAGAGTCCCAGCCACTGGTCTTAGCGTACTTGGGCTCTTGTGATCATGTCACTCCGTTCGGTAGCGGTTAATCCCACACAGCCTTGAACCTTCCCGTTATCTTCTCCTTCGTTAGCGCCGCGGTCGCGGGGCTTTTCGTTTTCATCGCTCCTTTTAGCAAAAGCCGCAGCATCGCGATGTGGACCTTTGCGGCGGGAATGCTAACGCTGGCAAGCGAGCAGTTGCTTACAGGGCTCGCACTGCGTTCTACAAATCCACTTGAGGTCGCTGATTTCATCCGTTGGCGATTTTACGCGACGGCCTTCCTACCTGGTCTCTGGCTATTATTTTCCGCGACTTACTCACGCGGCAATACCAGAGAGAATCTAGGGAAGCGCTTGCCAATTATTGTATTGGCTTTCGCACTACCTTTGACCCTCGTTTTTGTAGGCTCTGAAGCACTGGCTCACTTAAGCAAGCATCCAACTAAGCCATTCCAGTGGGTCATCAGACTAGATTGGGCTGGGTTCTTCCTACACGTTTCGATCCTGCTCACAATGATCGGAGCGCTAGTGGGTCTCGAACGTACCTACCGGGCCTCAGTCGGCACTATGCGTTGGAAAATCAAGTTCATGCTCTACGGCATGGGTACACTCTTCGCAGCACGTTTTTTCACAAGTAGCCAAATCGTACTCGCCCAAAAGATTGACCCCGCCCTGGAGACCATAAACGCAGTCGCCCTCTTCACCTGCTGCCTTCTCGTCGGGCGCTCAGTGCTCAGAAAAGGAAGTTTCGAGATCGATCTCTACCCCTCCCGATCGATCATCAGCGGTTCGCTGGTCATTACCTTCGCCGGAGGCTATCTCATCGTTGTGGGAGTGCTTTCCAAAGTCATCGCCCACCTCGGCGGTGATCAAGCCTTCGCGATACAAACCTTCCTCGTCCTAATCGCTCTGGTCGGACTCGGCATCGTCGTGCAATCGGATCGTTTCCGGCAACTCGTCCGTCGCTTCGTCAGTAGAAATTTCCAGAGGCCCCTCTACGATTATCGAACGCTATGGTTGAAGGTGACTGCCACCACATCCCAGAGCATTCGGCGCAAGGAAATCTGCCAATCCACAACCAAACTTCTAGTCAACCTACTGGATACAAAGCTCACCAGTATCTGGTTGCTCGATACAAGCGGGACCCGTTTCACACGTATCGCAAGCAGTGACGAGCAAGGTGAAAATAGTAGCGACCTGGAAACAGCTACCACATCCATCGATTCTCAAGGCATTATCGAAAACCTCCTCAACTCGCCAGAGCCGAGAAGTATAGAGGATGCCGACGACAGCAGCTCCAAACTTATTCTAGACACCAACCCAAGCGTATTCCCCGACGGCGGAGACCGTATTCTCGTACCGCTTACAGGGCAAGGGCGCGTCATCGGTTTCATCGTTCTCGGAGACCGAACGAATGCACTAGAATTCACTCACCAAGAGTTCGATACCCTCCGCTGCATTGCTGATCATATCGCTGCCAGCCTTCTCAGCGCCGCCTTGGTACGAAAGCTCGAAGAATCGAAGGAAATTGAAGCCTTCCAAACGATGGCAACCTTCTTCGTTCACGATCTGAAGAACGCAGTTTCAACACTGAATCTGATGCTAAAGAACATGCCTCTCCACTGGGAAAACCCGGAATTCAGGGAGGACGCACTTCGAGGCATCGGAAGCACAAGTCAGCGTATCACGGATCTCATTACGCGCCTAAGTCAAGTCCGCCACGAACTCGAGATATCTCCTTCCACTACGAACCTCGAGGAACTCTGCCAAGCAACAGTCGCCGACTGGAAAGCGCCAGACCACATCGAGTTCAGCTTTTCCGCGGAACCAGGTGTCGATTTTAAAGCGGATTTCAAGAAGCTTAAAAGCGTCTTGCTCAACCTGATCATCAACGCGAGCGAGGCAATGGACAGTCCTGGTAAAATATCCTTTGATTGCTCAAAAGACGGAGCAAACGCAGTCTTCACAGTTTCCGACACCGGTTGCGGCATGAGCCAGGAGTTTATTCAGAACTCACTATTCCGCCCCTTCAAAACTACTAAAAAAAGTGGATTGGGTATCGGTATGTTCCAGAGCAAAATGGTTGTAGAAGCCCACGGCGGCTCTCTCTCCGTTAAGAGCGAAGAAGGCAAAGGAAGTGTATTTACAGTAAGAATCCATTGTTGATGGAAGAACTAAAATCAGAGATGGAAGAGAGTTCTTAATCGCGAAAGTTTGGATTGGATTGTGTTGTTTTTGTTAACCGCTGAGGACGCTGAGTACGCGGAGATTTTTGATGTTTAGATTAGGGATTAGCGATTACTGATCCGCAGCGATAGATGCGGCGGGTTGTGTTTTGTTTTTAACCGCGGAGGACATTCTGTAGGGCGGGGCGTTGACTCGCCTACTAGGTAGAGCCCGTTGTCCCCAATGGGCATAGAGCCAAGGTTGATTGGATTCTGTGTTTTTTGACCACTACCGAGAAGTGAAACGCCGACACGTCACTACGAAGTAGTCCAATTGAGCTCATGAACACAGATGTTTGCTGATCGGGTTGTGTTGTTTTAACCGCTGAGAGCACCGAGGACGCAGAGGTTGACTGATCACTGATCCAGCCTTCGCATGAAGCTTCTGCGGACAGGTGGCACGGAGTTTTTATGTTTGGATTATCGATTACTGATCACTGATTACGGATTGAGTGGATCGAGTCGGGTTGTCACGGCGCAGCCTTTTGCGAAGACGGACTTGTCACGTCGCAGCTCTACGCGGAGACGGAAGCGAGGTGTTTTGTTTTTAACCACCGATTGGCACCGATGAGCTCCGATAGAGTAGTTGGCTTGGGGAGTTGTTCGTAAAGCACTCATCCAATAACCTTGGTAGACTTGGCGGGTTATTGAGTCGGAGTTGTAATACCTCTTGGGAAGCACCTATTTGGCGAGAGCCAACATGACAATTTCCTCAACCGGCAGCCAGATCACCTGCTACCGCAAAGCGGTACAATGTTGCCCGCAGGGCACTCAGGCCACACCTTGGCCGATGTTGTAATGCAAAGTTAACAACGCTTCGCCCTACCGAGCACTCCGTGCGGCACTTGTGGAGTATAGCGACAAATCATCTGGCTGCGCAGAACATAATCTGGCGAAGCCAGAGCAGGCTGATACTGGAGTTCGAGAAAGTGTTTTAGGGTGTGTCTTTGAGTTGGTTCGCTATCCAAAATACCGACACAGTTGCTACCTCATTCCTACGTGAAACACCGAAGAACATGCTGATTCTGACATTAGTTCTTGAACTCTCCAACACCTACAATAAGTAATACTGCGAACCCACTCTTCAGAGACTACCCAGCCAACTCGTAGTCTTAACCTCAAGCCATCTCTTGTATGTCAGCAAAAGCCGCCCTTTTGCGAAGCTATGCTTCGTGCTAGTTTCAACCTGCCTTTCGATCTCATCCGTATCTGCCATCCCTGTCTGGATCAACGAGATCCATTATGACAACGCCGGAGGCGACACCGGTGAGTTCGTGGAAATCGCCGGAGCCGCGGGAATCGATCTCGCCGGAGGCGAACTTCAATTCTACAACGGCGCCAGCGGGACAGTCTATGAAACCAAAGCATTAAGTGGAACGCTCGCCGATTCCGGTAACGGCTACGGGTTTCTTAGTTTCTTTGTCTCTGGAATTCAAAACGGAGCTCCTGATGGAGTCGCTCTCGCTCTCGGCGGTTCTCTCCTGCAGTTCCTGAGCTATGAAGGTTCGTTCGACGCAATCGGTGGAGCGGCTGCTGGCAAAACGAGCACGGACATCGGGGTCGCCGAATCCAATTCTACAGCAGTGGGCACTTCCCTTCAACTTCTCGGTACACCCGACTCTGGAACTTGGAAAGCTCCGTCCACCGCATCTCCTGGCGTGCAAAACGTGGGACAAGTTCTACCCGAACTCCTCCAGTCCGACGAGTCCGATCCAGTTCCAGATTCAACCTCAACACTCGGCCTCCTAGGCGCCGCCCTGTTTCTGGCGTTTTCTTTAAGACGTTTCCGTCGTTAACCCAGGCTTTCGAATCCTAAACTCGATTCGTTCTTGTATGAGATGCCCGTTTCCGAAAGGAGACGGGCATTTTGCTATGCGATGAGAAAACTGCGAACCGCCCGCTGCCCTAGGGCGCAGAGCCTGGATGAGAATCTGGCAGGTTATCTCTGGACGTAGCTCTTGAGCACAGAACGATGGTTGAAAACAATACACAAACTGATGAACCTTCGTGCCCTTGATGGGCAGTAAAACACAGTCCAATTAATTAGCAGCATACCATCCGCGCTCATCCAGCTTATCCGTCGTTAAAAAACTACGTAACCCGATCACCTTGGATCGCTACCCCCCAAGCTCCTGGCCAAGCTACCCAAACGAAGCGGGTCAACGCCCCGCCCTACAGAGAAATCAGTGAGTAACGGAGGCTCTGAAAACCTCCCGTCGCTTTCAGCGATACCTACATTCCTATAAGCGATCCTGCCCTATTTTAGCGGTCATTAGCGACGATTCGCGGTTAGAAAAAACAACCTTCGATTGTTCTTTGCGTATTTGGCAGTTTACCCAATCCAACTCGCTTGGCGGATCCCCCCCCCGCCCTACAGGGTAATCGGTGAGTATCGGCGTCATCGGTGGTTCAAAACAACAATACAACCCAATTAACCTTCGAGACCTTGGCGTCCTTGGGCTCTTGTGGTCATGTCACTCCGTTCGGTAGCGGTTAAATGAAGCACAACCCTTCCAGACAGGTCCCAGCGGAGGATTTCTTTTGTAGCTTACCGGTTAAAACACCCCAGATCAAACTTCAGAAAAAGCTTCATTTTCCGATACTTGAAGCGATACTGTAAAAATATCCGACAGTCATCCTCTGCGGTGTCTCCACTCTTTACATTGTCTCCCCGCGATGCTCCTCGAGCGCCGCTTCGCCGAATACACTTCTTCCCTACTCGTTAAACAGATGCCTGCCTCTAAACCCAAGCTCTTGATCGTCGACGACGACGAAGAAATCCGCACCCAAATGCGTTGGTCTCTCGGGACCGATTTTGAAATCTTCCAAGCGGGCAACCGCGATGGAGCAATCCAACAGTTCAGGGAGAACACGCCTCCAGTAGTGCTTCTAGACCTCGGTCTGCCGCCACGCCCCAACCTTGTGGACGAGGGCATGAACACCTTGGCGGATATCGTTCAAATCGCTCCCAAAACGAAAGTCATCATCATCTCTGGCCAGGGCGAACGGGAGAACGCATTGGAAGCCATTGGAAGAGGCGCCTACGATTTCATGTCGAAACCCGTCGACACCGAGGAGCTCCAGCTCGTTCTCAAGCGCTGCTACTACGTGGCAGATTTGGAGAAGGAGTACGTCTCGATGCAAAAGAAGCTGAACGAGGACGCTTTCGAGGGCATGCTCGGCACCAGCGAACCCATGCAGAAAGTATTTGGCTTGGTGCGCAAAGTCGCCACCAGCAACGCTCCGGTAATGATCCTCGGCGAAAGCGGAACCGGTAAAGAAATGGTCGCCAATGCGATCCACACCCGTTCTAGCCAAGCAGACGGCCCGTTCGTGGCGATCAACTGTAGCGCGATCCCCGAGTCCTTACTCGAGAGCGAGCTCTTCGGTCACGAAAAAGGGGCGTTCACTGGCGCTGATAGCACTCGAATCGGCAAGATCGAGCAAGCGAACGGCGGCACCCTGTTTCTCGACGAAATTGGCGAGGTGCCGCTGAACGTCCAAGTAAAGCTCCTTCGTTTCTTGCAGGAGAGCTACATCGAGCGGGTCGGCGGACGAGATACGATTCCAGTGGAGACACGAATTGTCGCTGCGACCAACGCCGATCTTAAAAAAGGCATGGCAGATGGGACGTTCCGCGAAGATTTCTACTTCCGCCTTTCCGTCGTCGAACTGAATCTCCCTCCCCTAAGAGATAGAGGGGAAGATATTGAATACCTCGCCACGAGCTTTCTCAAGCGTTTCGCCGCTGAAGCAGGAAACGGAAAACTGGTGTTCAGCGCCGCCGCATTGAAAGGAATTCGATCCTATCCTTGGTCAGGAAACGTTCGCGAACTTCAAAACCGTGTTCGACGCGCCGCCATCATGGCGGAAGGAAATAAAGTTAGCCCTGAAGACCTACAACTCCCGGCTGACCGAACGATTCCCGCCGGCACGACCCTTAAGGAAGCCCGCGAAGCCCTTGAAAAAGAGATGATCGAGGCAGCTCTCAAGAAGCACAAAAACAAGGTGACAGCAGCTGCAGCTGAGCTCGGCATAAGCCGCCCCACCTTTTACGAACTTCTCGATCGACTCGGGATAAAGAGGTAGATCCAGCAAAACAATTTAGAAACAACTCAACCTAATCCTTTACATACAATCATAACCCAAACCAGTTTTACATCATGTGCGGAATAGTTGGATACATCGGCAAAGATAACGCGACCTCGATTCTCCTCAATGGACTCAAACGCCTTGAATACCGGGGCTACGATTCCGCGGGAATGGCCATTTGGCAAAAAGACGATTCAATCGCGCTCACACGACGCGTTGGAAAAGTGGCCAATCTCGCAAGCGCGCTCCCCAAAGATCAGGATGACGCAGGACTCGGAATCAGCCACACACGCTGGGCGACACACGGCGGAGTCACCGAACCAAACACCCACCCTCACAGTTCATGCAACGGACTCATCCACCTCGTTCACAATGGGGTGATAGAGAACTACGAGCAGCTCAAATCGACTCTATCGGCTCAAGGCGTTACTTTCAGCAACGAAACCGACTCTGAAGTGCTGTCCAACTTGATTGCTTTCAATCTCGAGCAACAAGACGAGCCGATCACCGAGAAGAGTGTCCACAAAGCAATTCGTACAAGCCTCGCCAATGTGGAAGGCACCTACGGACTGGCGATCATTTGCTCAAAGCTGCCAGGTACCCTCTTTGGAGCGCGCAAAGGCAGCCCTCTGATCCTTGGCGTCGGAAAGAAAGAGATGATGCTAGCCAGTGATGCGAGCGCCATCCGTGCCCGCACGCGCGAAGTTGTCTACCTCGACGACAACCAAATCGTCACGCTGACGAATGACAATTTCAGCATCACGACCATGGAAGAAGACGAGGTCGTACCTGAAATCAGTACCATCTCCTGGAAGGACGAAGACGCGGAACTCGGGGAGTTCGAGCACTACATGCTCAAGGAAATCCACGAGCAGCCAACCGCTCTGGAGAACGCATTCCGCGGACGCCTCGACCTAACCGAAGGTACCTGCAAATTTGGTGGCCTCAATCTTTCGCGACAGGATCTGCGTCAAATCGACCGCATCCTCATCGTCGCCTGTGGTACCGCTTGGCACTCCGGACTCGTAGGTGAGTATTTGATCGAGAAATACGCCCGCATCCCAGTCGAAGTCGAGTACGCCAGCGAGTTCCGTTATCGTAATGCGCCAATGGACAAGAACACCTTGGTGATCGTTATCAGCCAAAGTGGCGAAACCATCGATACACTCGAAGCTCAGCGCGAAGCGCAGCGTAAAGGCTACCACGTGATCGGGATTATAAACAACGTAGGCTCTACCATCGCTCGCGAAAATGACGGTGGCATCTACCAGCACTCCGGCCCCGAAATCGGGGTCGCCTCCACCAAGGCGTTCACCTCCCAGGTACTCATCCTTTCAATGCTATCCTGCTATCTCGGCCGCACACGCGATCTCTCCTACGCGGAAGGCTGCAAGATGGTGAAAGCGATTCAGGAACTACCCGCCCTGATAAAACAGAGTCTCTCGCTCGCCGACTCCATCAAGGCAATCGCTAAGGACTTCGCCAAGTATCAAGACTTCCTCTTTCTCGGCCGCCTAGAGATGTTTCCAATCGCCCTCGAAGGTGCTCTCAAACTAAAGGAGATCAGCTACATTCACGCGGAAGGCTACCCTTCTGCTGAGATGAAACATGGCCCCATCGCGTTGATCTCCGAGGAGTGTCCTAGCATCGTCATCGTGCCCGATGATGAAACTCTGAAAAAGAACCTATCGAGCGTCCAGGAAGTCAGAGCACGTAAAGGCAAGGTCATCATCATCACCGACTCGCACGATATTCCCTCTTCGCTCGCCGATGAGATCATCATCGTCCCGAAGGCCCACAATTGCATTCAGCCAATTCTGATGACGATCCCAACCCAATTGCTCAGCTACTATATCGCGGTTGAACTCGGCAAGGACGTAGACAAGCCACGCAACCTCGCGAAGAGCGTAACGGTTGAGTGAGTTTCTGGAGGGCAACGCACTGTCGTTGCCACATCGTTTATTCGCCAGTAGGCTCCGCGGCAATGACGGACGGGCTGTTGCCCAAAGAACAAGAGGACAGTCGTTTCTCCCAACTCGAGCTTGGATAGGCCAAAGGTTCCAGCATGATGGTTCCCGTCATGATGGGAACCCATGTACCTCAGTGCGAGCTGTTCAGCTATCGCGTCAATCTCGACCAACGAGTTCGC
>NZ_JAENIL010000097.1 GCF_016595505.1 Pelagicoccus mobilis
AAGCACCGCGCTACGTAAAAAGTACAAAAAATCCTGTCACCTCCCCCAGCCCCCGAGGCACTTACCCAGCGACAGACAATTAAAATCCAAATCTCAACCTTTCTAAAAAAAGAAACACTATGAACTCTCTAAAGAACATCGCACACAGCCTCCGCAGCTCAATCGCAGGTCTCATCATTCTCGCTTCAAGCGGAGTCGCATTCGCCGACTCCGTTGAACCGCTCGTCGACGACTTCAACGACGCTCAAAACAACAGTCTCGGGCTCCCACGCCAATTCATGAACGATACAATGGCCGGCGGGCAGACCTCTACCGAACAGACTGTAAAAGACGGCGTTTTTACCGCAAAGGGCGAGATCGTCCCGCCCCGCGGCCAACCCGGTTGGGCAAGTTCGATTCTTCTGCTCGATCCCGCGGGCGCTCCTGTTGACGCAAGCGCATATGAGGGGATTCGCCTTCGCCTCCGCATTAACAAAGGCATGATTTCGGTATCCGCCAACAGTACTGAAATCACAAACTTCGACTACCACGCCGCCATCGTCACCCGCAAGCCCGGCGATGACTTTCAAGAGGTCAAAATCCCATTCGATTCCATGAAACGTGCCTGGTCCGAGCAAACACCACTCAACGCCGCAACTCTCAACAGCATCAGCATCGTCGCCGTCGCTATGCAGAAGGACACCTTCGAGTTCGAACTAGACGAAGTGAGCTTCTATTAACAGGAGGGCAACACTCCGTTGTTGCCTAAACGTATCCATAAAATTTTACACCTACGCACCAAACGCACGCCATGACCGCTACAACCCTTACCAATCGCCTCGACTACCTCGACGCAGTCCGAGCCTTTGCGCTCCTTCTCGGAATCGTTTTTCACGCGGCCCTCTCCTTCGTTCCCATCTATATCGGTTGGGCGGTCATGGACGTGTCTACAAGCCCGCTTGTTCTGATCTTCATCTTGGTTAGCCATTCATTCCGAATGGAGCTCTTTTTCCTGATCGCTGGCTTTTTCAGCCACATGACCTTTCACAAAAGGGGGTCTGGT
The DNA here is from genome assembly GCF_016595505.1 of Pelagicoccus mobilis. GTDB lineage: Bacteria > Verrucomicrobiota > Verrucomicrobiia > Opitutales > Opitutaceae > Pelagicoccus > Pelagicoccus mobilis. The sequence goes on from NZ_JAENIL010000097.1 coordinate 1,043, forward strand.
TCTTTTCTGAAGTCTCGCTTCGTCCGCATTGCGATTCCTTTCGTGATCGGATGGTTCATCCTACGTCCCTTGATCGTATCCGGCTGGGCGATGGGAGCGGAGAGCCTTCGAGGCGACGTGAATATTCTAAATGGCCTGATCATCGGATTCGGCTCACTCAGCGAGCTTCCCAGCGGCATTCTTGTAGGAACTCACTTATGGTTTCTCTACTATCTGCTTCTCATTACCAGCCTCTTCCTCCTTGTCCGCTCAACAATGCGTTTCTCCGATCGCTTTAGAAAAGCCATTCAAAAGACCGGTGACTCCCTCGTCCATTGGTTATCCACTTCTCGCTTCGCATTCGTGGCCCTCGCAATTCCAACCGCAATCGCCCTCAATTTCATGAGTCAGTGGGGAATGGATACACCGGACCTGTCGCTAACGCCTCACATCCCGGCGACCCTGATCTACGGAGGCTTCTTTGCGTTTGGCTGGGTTCTGCACCGCACCCCTGCCCTTATCGGCAACTTCTCTCGTCTGACCATTGGCCGATTCGTGATCTTCATCCTCAGTGCGGCAGCGACAATCATCCTATCCGACTACCAAGCCGACACGGGAAACCCATACTACGGATTCATTAAGGCAGCCTTCTGCCTCAGCTACTCATTCATGATGTGGACGCTCGTAGCCCTCTGTATCGGACTCTTCAAACGCTTCCTCGACCGACCTAATAAAGCAGTACGCTACATCGCTGATGCGTCCTACTGGCTTTACTTGATCCACCTTCCCATCGTCGTCTGGCTACAAGTCGCATTCGCCGAGCTTGAATTCCACTGGAGCATCAAGTTGGGCTGCATCTCGGCCCTCACTATCGGCATATCGCTCTTGATGTACGACCTACTCGTCCGCTCCACATTCATAGGAAAAACACTCAACGGCCGCAAAAAGAAGCGAGTCCTGTTTTCCTCAAACTCCGAAGGGCAACAATCCGTCGTTGCCGCCACCTCCCAGCAATAGGCTTCACAAAACCTCAAGGTAGCGGCCAATTCAGTAGGGCTGCCGCTCGCGGCACGCCGCGTCAGTTTTGATATTTTCACCTGCAACGCTGCATGGCGACAAGCGCCAGCCCTACAGGAAATTCAGTCGTGATGAACCACAAAAAAAAGAGCCCATTGTCGATTTGATCGAATCCCGTTCGTCTCCATTGTGAGCTAGTAATCTCTAGCTCCAAGCACAGACGAACGATTATGGAATACCTGCTACTGATTTACGAAGACGCGACCACCCCGGTCGAGTGCCAGACCCCAAGCAATGAAGACGGCCACTCTACGGTCCTCGACGAGTACATGGCCTTTACAAAAGAGGTAGAATCCGCCGGGATTCTACTCGGAGCCAATCCACTCCAACCAATCGAAACCGCAACAACGGTTCGTATCCGTAACGGTAAAACCGAAACCGTAGACGGTCCGTTTGCGGAGACGAAGGAAAACCTAGCCGGCTACTACCTTCTGAACTGCCAGTCTCAGGATGAAGCGCTCACGTGGGCCGCTAAAATCCCTGGAGCCAAATGGGGATCAATCGAAGTACGTCCCATAATGAACCTCACCTAACTCCACTTCACACTCCACACTCCACACTCACCACTCCCATGGAATACCTCCTCTTGATCTACGCTGACGAAAAGAACGATCCCGGTCGCTCCGATAACGAAGAGCAAAACGCCGAAATTCTAAACGAGTACATTTCCTTCACTCAAGAAGCCCGCGACGCCGGGGTTGTGCTCGGACTCAATCCACTGCAAACCACCGACGCAGCTACCACGGTGCGGGTTCGCAACGGAAAAACCGAGACAACAGACGGTCCCTTCGCGGAAACCAAGGAACAACTCGCTGGCTACTACCTCGTGGACTGCGACAATCTCGATCAAGCACTCGAATGGGCGGCTAAAGTCCCTGGGGCCAAATGGGGCTCCATCGAGGTGCGTCCAATTTGGAAACTTAGCGGCGAGTGAGCGACGTCGCTAGAGCGAAATTCAATGCAAGCATCAACGCCGCCGTGCACGATGCTTGGGGCCAAACCCTATCTGCGCTCGTTTACCGGATACGAGACTTCCAGCTGGCAGAGGATTCCCTACAGGAGGCGATTCTCACCGGATGGAAGAAATGGGCTGAAACAGGGATCCCTACCAAACCTCAATCCTGGCTCTACCGCACCGCTCTTCGCAAGGCCATCGACCAAATCCGGCGGAGTGAGAACTTCGAATCGAAACGGGAACATATCGAACTGCTTCATCAGTTAGAGCAAGATGATGATCTCAAGAATCCGGATACAGACATTCCCGATGAACGCTTGCGCCTGATATTTACTTGCTGCCACCCGGCTCTAGACAAAATAAATTGCGTGGCTCTCACTCTGAGAGCTGTAGGTGGCTTAACCACACGCGAAATCGCACGAGCCTTCCTCACTGAGGAATCAACCATGGCTCAACGCCTCACTCGAGCGAAGCGAAAGATACGGCTCGCTGGCATTCCTTATCGCGTTCCACCACCAGAACTTTGGCCTGAACGATTGGAAGCAGTTCTGTCCGTCATCTATTTCATCTTCAACGAAGGTTATTATTCCTCTAGCGGCACTTCTCTTCTGCGGCACGAACTCAGCGAGGAAGCCATCCACCTCGCTCGAATCCTATGCCAACTAGCGCCTCAGGAAACGGAGCCCCAAGGTCTATTGTCACTCATGCTCTTTCATCATGCGAGAGCTCGGTCTCGCACCGATAGCAACGGTGACTTCGTGCCCCTTGAACTCCAGGACCGGAACAAGTGGGGTCAGTCAAAGATCGCCGAAGCGGATCAGGTTCTGAAAGCCGCCCTCAAAGCAAAGTCACTTGGCCCCTATCAGCTCCAAGCCGCAATCAGCGGTACGCATTGCAAAGCAAGTGATTGGAAATCCACTGACTGGATACAAATATCACAACTCTACCGAGAGCTCTATAATTTGCAGCCAAACGAAGTCGTCCTTCTAAACAAAATTGTCGCAGACTCCCACATACAGCCGATTGAACAAAGTCTGCGTGACCTAGAAAGACTCGAATCGAAACTCTCCGATTACCAACCGTATCATGCCAGCAAAGCTGATCTACTACGACGAATGGGAGAGAGTAAGGCCGCCGCTTCGTCCTACCAGAAGGCCATGAAGCTCAGTACCAACGATTCGGAACGCAACTTTCTCCAAGCACGTCTCGATTCAATTTAGAAAAAACGACATCGCCTGTCGAAATACGACTTTCCCATTCGACTTCTTGTTGAACACCGCTGTTCGCCGACGCGAACAAGCGGCAACCTGAATCCAAAACAAAGAATAATAATGGGAAAATTAGGATACAACCACGGCGACTTCGGCTGGAACGAACTCGCAACAGACAACCCCGCCAAAGCGATAGCTTTCTACACAGAGATCTTCGGTTGGAAAACCGAGGAAATGGAGATGCCCTGCCAAGATGCAGACGGCAACACCTCAACCAACACATACACTGTGTTGGTCAACGGAGAGGAAAAGGTAGGCGGCATTCTGGCCAAGTCACCCGAGCAAGCGAACGCCCCTACGGCATGGATGCCGTATCTCACAGTAGACAATGTAGACCAGTCTGTTGAGAAGATCTTCGATCTCGGTGGAAAAGTCATCGCACCACCTTTCGATGTTCCAGTCGAAGACGGACCGCGCATCGCCATCATCCAAGATCCCGGCGGAGCAACCCTCGGAATCATAACCTACGTCAATCAAGCAGACGAAGTTCTCGCTTAGTCCCGCGATTTACGAGGTTCGGATCCTCACGTGTTTCATCGTGTCGATCCGAGCCTTCTCATGTGTGCAGCAGAGCTAGAACTCGAGTGTATAGTGTTAAGTGTGAAACGTGATGATCATGGAATCCATCGATCAACAAAGAGTAAAAGCCGACATAAGAACCAGATCATTCAGATTCGCGGTTCGCATAGTAAATCTATGCAGGTATCTCGAACGCGAATACAATGCCTCCAACAAAGTCCTAGCAAATCAACTCATCCGCTCGGGCACTTCAATAGGAGCCAACATAGAAGAGGCACAGGCTGCACAATCAAAAGCAGATTTCGCATCGAAGGTCTACATAGCGTGCAAAGAGGCCCGCGAGACCAACTACTGGCTCAGACTCCTAATGGCCACTGAAGTGATAAGCTCTGAGAGAACGCAGGACCTTCGAACTGAGTCCGAGGAAATAGTAGCCATCCTTACCACAATTAGCAGGACAGCAAAACAACGTTCGAAGGCTTAAACAAACTAACCACTACACACTATACACTAAAAACTTCACACTACGCCCCCTTCTCCGGCTTGTAGTAGCTGATTATCGATGCCCGAGCCAACTCGTGCTGCGTAACCGCGATGAAGGTAGATTGAGCGAGAGGCGTTTGAGCTGTTACCCCTAGGCTTTCGCAATCAAGCGCGTAAACCGTGTAGATATAGCTATGGGTAAAGTCTCCAAGCGGCGGACACGGTCCACAATAGGCAGCCATCCCTGTATCCACTTCTGCCATAAACGCTTTTTCAGGAAGGAGACCTTTCTCCGGGTTGCCTGCATCCGACGGCAACTCCGTTACTTCCGCTGGAATATCGAATACCGCCCAATGCCAGAATCCACTCGGAGTCGGAGCATCAGGGTCATGGCAGAAGATCGCGAAACTCTTCGTCCCTTCGGGCACATTCTCCCAAGCAAGATGCGGTGACACGTTTCCCCCATCGTATCCAAAAATATTAGCCAATTGCTCGTGGGTGAAGTTCCCACCCAAATCATCGCTGCGTAAGGTAAAAGTGGTTTTCATGGGATGAAAGGACAACACTCGATCCCTCCAGCATCAACATCAATCCTCTCGCTCCAAACCGGGAGGCCAAAACTATCACATCCCAAAATCAGATCGCGCTTCGAACTTATACAGAAGCGTCGGATCAAGGCCGCTCCAGATGAGCCACTTATCTTCGAATTGCAAATTCCAGGAATCGGGTTCCCCCCAAACCTTACCATCGTCAGAGCTGAGCAGGTAATACCCCACTCCCTCAGTTCCATCAATCCTCCGAACCCGCAACTCCAGCTTTCCGTCTTCCACGCGACTTTTTACGTCGATTCGTGAATCAAAATCAGTGGGATCCATCCTTAGCTTCCATTCTTCTCGAGTAGTGAGCGAGTCATGATCCATATCCAAATCCTCTATACCATCTCCTAGAGCCGCGATTTCTTCTTCCCTCCAGAATATCTTCAGCCAGTCCTCGAATACTCTAGGGTCGACGACTTCCACCTCGACGCTCTCCGTCTTCGAAACGCCCTCCGAGTCTTCAACCGACAAAGTTATAGCGTAACTCCCTTGCTCCAACTCCAGTTCTACATTCTGTCCGGAATAACCGATGCCACCCACCGTCCAAGTCCAAGAGGCAATCTTCCATTCTCCTCGAGTGAAGGCCCCACTTAGAGGCAAAACGCCGCGCCCGTCTGAGAAGTCAATCGAAACGCCAGGAGGTGCTATGATAGCGGGCACCAGCGTCTCCGGCTCAGCCGAGGGCACTTGCTCAACAAAACCTTCCGACAACTCAGCACTCCAATTGCTCGCCTCGTGCTCTACGCCATCCCAACCGTATCCAGTTCCCCAGACAGTGCCATCGTCTCTAACAACGATCCCCTCAGGACTAAAGTCCACGACACGACTCGCAAATAGCTGCTCTACACTGTCCTTCCATTTCGTCCAAACCAATGAATCCACTCTAATTCTCCACAGCGAGCCATCCCCTAAAAGCAGAAACAGATCTGTACCGTAACAGTCCATTTTTTGAATACCGCGGCTCAATCGCTCCGAAAACGAATCCCTGAACTCATCCGGAATCAAACTCAGCAATTTCCGTATTCCACCATTCTGCACAACCCAAAGCGAACCATCTTCCTTGAGTAGATAGGATGCCAGGTTCGAACAGGCCGCATCTATCACTCCCTCCACATCCATTTTCACCGGCTGATAAAACACACCGCCCTCTTCCGGCCTAATCGCGCCACTGCCATTCGCTCCCATTCCCCAGACGGTTCCGTCCTCCATCAGGGCCAACGAGTGATTCCAGCCCGTACGGGCGAGAAGCACGTCTGAATCTAAAACTCGTACGAACTGCCGAGACATCCATTCCGCCTCTCCCGCTCCCAGGAGACCATTTCGATTGCGACCGGCCACATGAAGGGAGCCGTCATCCATCACAACCAGAGTATGTTCTCGACCCGCCTCTATCGCTCGCACCCCTTCGCTAAACATCTCAACCGGCACGAAATTGTTCCAATTACCCGCCTTAGGTCCGAGCTGCCCTTCGTAACGCGACCCGTTCGCCCACAGAGAACCATCTTTCCGCAGAACCAAAAAGAAGTCTCTCCCTCCCGCGATTTTCTCAACATTCCCGCTATCATCCAAAATCCGAGGCAGATGCACCCAGCCACCATTTTGAACGCCTTCAAACACCTGATTCCAGTTCTGCCCCATAGCTGCAAAGAAACCATTTTCTGTTCGATAGAGACGAAGCGATCCTCCGTCCACAGCTTCCACGACTTTCCCCGTATCCGGTTTCTCAACACGTACGAGAACTTCATCGACATCCGTCACTCCCTCGTCGTCAGCGACCTCGAGTCGAACAGTCGTCTCGCCTTCTGGTAAATCGATAGAAGCTCTTCGCCCCGAAGCGCTCCCGCCATCCCACGTCCAAGTCCAACGTTGCACGCTCCAGTTGTCATAGGAAGCACTCCCGTCGAGCAGCACTTTCGCATTCGGTCCCAATGTCTCCCCGATGACTGTAAAGTCGTTTCCAGCGATCGCGACAGGCGGACTCGCCACAGGCTCAACAGTCGGCTCAAGTATCCGCTTGGGAATTGTATCATAGTGGAAAGTTCGTGCTCCTGAATGCGGATGCTGCCTGAAATATCGTTCAATTTTCCAAAGCGACCCATCGTCCTTCAGAGCCATCACATTAGCCCCTTGCATTTCGATCGAGACCACGTTCCCCCGGAACAAGGTCCGTTCATACTCATGATAGTCATTGCCGGGATCCGAGAGCACATGCCCCCAAAGCAAAGCAGAGCCATCCATCAGCGTAACCAAACTGTGGTATCCCGAACAATGGATGTCCTTCGCAACCACGCCTTCTAGCTTTTGGAAGCCAGTAACCCATTCCACATAATCCAAACCTAACTGCTGCCATTCATTCCAACCGGATACATAAACCGAGCCCTCTTCTGACAAAGCCATGAAATGTCGGTTGCCAGCAGAGACTTTCACGATCCCCGAATCAACTAAGCGGACCGGTGCATCGCTGATGACGGCATTGCCAGCGTCATAGTTAAAAATCCGCCCCATCCCCCAAAGCGAGCCGTCCTCTCTCACAAACGCGCTTGAGTCTTCGGAAGCCGCGATGGACAGCACATCTCCTACTCCGATCTCTCCAAACACAGAACTCTCCGAAAAACTCGCGAGCGGTCCGATTTGCCCATACTCATTCGTTCCGTATCCTAACAAAGCACCATCGGTCCGCAAAACGAGTCCGAAGTAATCTCCCAAAGCGATCTCGGAAACGCCCGACTCGATCAGTAGACGGTTGCCCAATCCACTTCCTTCCGCATCGTCGATCCCGTACTCCTCAGCGATCCGTCCGATGCCCCAAAGTGCACCATTCCCCTTAACGTAAGCAGTATCAAACGGGTGCCCGACTTTAGATGCCACCGCAAACGTTACGTCCTCATCGATTGGATACAGATCCCCGCTATGATTACTAAAATCGCCTTTCAACAGTTCCGCCGGATCACCAACGAGGTATAAAAGGCCGTTATCCATCAAAGCCAACGAATACCTGCCTCCTCCCGCGATTTGGGCCACAGACGCAACTTCACTCACGTTGATAACAACCGTGTATGAGCTACTCATCCCTCCTCCCCCGCTAACCTCTAAGTCAACGGTGGTTTCGCCCACTGGAAAATTCGCCTCCAGAACCTTCGAGTTTGATTGCCCGCCCTCCCAAGTCCAAGACCATGTCAGCTCCTCAGCCCCTCGAAAAACCACATGCGGCTCCACTCGCACCGCCTCCGATCCATTGTCATCAAGATCCGTATACAAATATTGATCTCGAACCGATACGATCGGCTTAATTGGCAGCCTCGGGTAGTAACCACTGACATAGGGAGCGGTTCGCCTGAACGTTTCCGCGTTGTCCGCCTCCCCGAAACTCCCTCTAGTCACACCGGTCGCCACGCCATCGTAATTAATTTGTGGATTCGAAAAATAACCGATAGGCACGCCCGGATCGTAGGCCATAATCGTCCGATACTGGAACGGCGGGACGTCAAAACGATGACCATAGGAAAAGCTAAACAAGCCCGGGCTCGCAGAATTCTCGCGGTCATGAGCTGCCCCCAAAGTATGGCCAACCTCATGCTCGAACAGGTGCGTGACTACCAAAGAGTATGAGTTGACGACCAAAAAACCGGTCTCCTCATCCCCATTCTCATCAGCCAGCAGGTAGGCAACTCCATCCGTTCCCAAGACACTTCCTTCACGTACAAGACAAACCAGATCCGCTCCCAGCTCATCGCGTAGATCCAAAACCTCATCCGCGACACCATCGCGCTCCGCAAGCCGAGCGAGATCCAAACTCATATCGCTAGTGTCTTGCACCAAGTCCGTGTGCTCGACCCCTACCAAACGCAGTCTCAGGTCTATCTCACTTCGCTCGAACGAAAAATTAGCCGAATCAACAGCCCCTTGCATCAAGGCAACCACACCGTCCTGCCCGTTGTGCTCCTTTCCAACAGGATCCGTATAGACCGCCAGCACATCGATTTCCGCGGACCATGCAAAAGACGCCGCAAAGCCAAGACAGGCGAGAAACATCGCCCAAGTGATCTGGAAACGAGCTTTCATTGAACAACCTCCCCTCGGCTACATACCCGACAATCACCAAGCTGCTTAACATCCACCAACGCTAAGATCTGCTCCCCGTCACCCCCGTCCCTGATACTCCAAGTTTCTCCCGTATCCGAGTTAACAATACTCCCGACCACAGCATCATTCGAATAACTCAAGACGACCCTGCTATGCGTCGCTCCTGTCACCGTGCCAAGATACGTCCCTCTAGCTGGCGAATGCGAAGTGTGCCGCTCAATCTTCAGTTCGACAAAATCTCCCCTTGGAGTCGGCAAACGCAAAATTCCATCTCGCGATTCGTCAAGCAACGCCCCGTCGATCTTAGGATCCAGCCGCCCCTTCCACGTTTCCACAATATGCTCATGGCTCTCGGAAGAGGTTTCAACCGCGATCCACTCACCAGCCCCCCTTCCTTCACCAGCCTCAGCAGGAACGACAGCCTCTGTTGTCACTGCCGCCAAGTCACTCCCCGCTCCAACCAACTCTCCTTGCTTCGTTTCGGATACCGTGAGCTGCTCATCCACTTTGCTCGGAACAGACCTCTCATTCATCTCAGGTTCACCATTCCGCCTGAACGCGAACAGTAAAAACGCGCTCAACACCAAACATGCTAAGGAAATCCCAAGTAGAACTCTCACCTGATCCGAAAAAAGGCGCTATTGCCTAGTTATTGCAACAAAACTAAGTAGGCAATCGCGCCAAACGAAACGACCTTCAACCATAGCGCTAACAATTTCCTCCACTGCACTCCCCCCGATACCAGCGAAAAAGGCCCAACCGCCTTAAGTCTAGATGCGGGCTAGTACGATTTTCACCGTATAGAGCTTGCCGTCCCGGTAAAATACGATCTCCACCTCATCCCCCGCGCTCCGTTCATCGAAAGCGTGATACAGGTCGTCTACAGTGCGAATCGTCTCTCCCTCGATCGAGCGTATCACATCCCCCAATACAACTCGACCATTGCGGCTAATTCCCACTCCACGCAGTCCCGCCGCATCCGCAGGAGATCCCGAATGCACTTCCTTGAGCATGATGCCCTGCCCTTGAATTCCAAACCGCCTCATCAAGGAATCGCTCGCGATCGTAACCCCAATGCCAGAACGCACAGGCTCCCCAAACTCGATAATCTGCCCAACAATCCGACTGATCGTATTCGAAGGAACCGCGAAGCCAATACCCGTCGAGTTCCTAAGAATCAGCGTATTCATCCCAATGAGACGCCCATGGCTATCGAGCAAAGGTCCGCCCGAGTTTCCCGGATTGATCGCCGCATCAGTCTGGATCATGTCCCGAATCGTCACATCCTTCACGATCGAAGCCATACTACGGCCCAAAGCCGAAATCGTCCCCACTGTAAGCGTATGGTCCAAGCCAAACGGATTTCCGATCGCAATGCTCTTTTGCCCCACAATCACGTCAGACGAGTCCGCGATAACCTCCCCCAAAGGGGTCACGTTCGTCCCCACCAGATCGATCTTCAAAACCGCCAGATCCTTGCTCGGCTCTTCCCCGATCTTCTCCGCCTCGTAAGTCTTCCCGTCGATCAAAGTCACCGCGATACGACTCGCCCCAGCCACCACGTGATAGTTCGTCACGATATGCCCCGATCGATCCCAGAGAAACCCGGATCCTGATCCTTGCGACACCTCCGAAACGCTCCAGGAGCGCGGATCGAACTGCTTCTGGATGTTATAGACAAAGACCACCGCTGGCGACGCCTTCTGGAAAATAGCGATCGTATTGCGCTCGTTTTGCAGAAATTCGCCCGCTTCCGGAATAACCGGCATATCCACCTGCAACGACCCGCCTGTGTCTTCAAACGCGACCCGAGCCAAATAGGTCACAGTGAAAATGGCCGCTGCAAAAACGACCAAAGGCAGAACAAAACGGTAAGGACTACGATTATCCGACATGAAAACCCTCAATACGATGTGTTGAATTTCTGGTTACGAAGCCAAAATCGCCCAGCGGCATCCCCAAAGCAAGACTCGATCCAAACAACCACCCTCCACCGCAAGCCACGCCTACCAAACCTCCTTTTTTTATTTGAGCCCCAATCCGCTTCCTCTAATCTCACACGCTGCAAAATGGCTGACTCCGAACAACAATTCGAAACCGCGATCTCCTCGCTCAAAGAAGCAAATTGCCGCATCACCGAGCCTCGCAAGGCCCTCCTGCGCCAGCTTATCGCGAGCGATAAACCGCTCAGCGCCGAGGACGCTCATGCGGCATTGGGGTCAGACAGCTTCGATCTCGTCACTGTCTACCGAAACCTAGAAACCTTCGAGACTGCAGGCATCGCGACCCGCATCCCCACCGAAGCTGGCAAGTCCTTGTTCGAACTCAACCTTGGCGAACACGAGCACCACCATCATCACATCATCTGCCGGAAGTGCCACAAAGCAGAGTGCCTCGACCACTGCGAAGTCGCCAAACTCGAAGCCATCGCCAACAAGCTCGGCTACACAGAGGTTACCCACGTGCTCGAGCTTTACGGAGTCTGCTCCGATTGCCGCTAACCAAAGGCAGCTGACTAACAGCTCAAAATCGCCTCCGCAGAGTCCGAGGCCTGATCAAGTTCGCCAGAAAACGTTCCGATCAAATTCACGTCCAAACGCGAGCGATTCCAGACATCCTCCAGCAGCGCGGGGCGAAACGCCGCCGGCATCTCCGGCCCACCCGCGCAACAGATGTAATCCGCCACATAAACGATGTCGACGAGCGGATAATAAAGCCTCCGTTTCAGCCCCAAAGGATGGTGATGGTATCCTGCCACGCACTGCAGCTCTTCCGGCAAGTTCCATTTTTTAAAGAGAATTCGCCCCGTGTCCTGATGCGAAAAGCCAAACGCCTCCTCTTCCACCAAATGAATCGGCGTCTCGGAGCTGATAGCTCTATCTATCACCCGCACCATCTCGTCGCGAAAGCCCTGAATCATAGCTAGCAAGCCGATGTCGTGCAACAGGCCTGCCGTATACAAAAGCTTCGGATCTACGATCGTCTTGATCAATTTCGGGGCATGCTCGTAAACCGCCTCCGCCAGCGTCGCGACGGTGAGGCTACGACGCCAAAAGCTCTGCAAATCAAAGCTCCCATCCGGCACAGTCACCTTTTTCAGAATTCCCAACGCCAGCGAGCACTGCACCACCGTACGCATCCCCAGCAGTTGGGCCGCCTCCTCTATGCTGCCGACACTCTCCCCGTTGTTGTAAACCGAAGAGTTCGCCAATCGCAGCAAACTTGCCGCCAACTCAGGATCCTTCCGAGCCACCGCCACCACATCCTCAATATCCGAATGCGGATCATTCGCGATACGGCGAAGATGGATGAACGAATCCGGCAAATTCGCCAACGTAAACCCATCCGACAAGAAATCGACTACCTCTTGCTTTGTCACTGAGCCATCCCCTCAAGCGGTCCGAACGCCAAGAAAACGCCCCGAAGGCGAGACCGTCGACGCAAGATTCGATAGGCCATACCATAGGCCAAACTGAGAGCATTCATGTTAGAGTTGGATAAGCGTTACTGATACCGAGTTCCTTCTACTTCGGACGAACACGCACCCGAAGTTAGAGATAATCCAAATTTTTCAACCCCAAGCCCTTATATTTCTCGGGAAATGCCACTTCCACTTCGCGCGCCCCAATTAATGGTAAGGAAATGTCCCCCGTATCCCTATCCCAATCTCCCCGCCTCCCGCACAAGGATTCATCTACGCGCTCCCCCGCACAGACACCCAAGGTAGCGTCCCCTGTCCCAGCGGACACAACGATTCCAGGAGGGCAATGCTCCGTCATTGCCAACAACCTTATACAACACGCAAAAAGATTTGATCAAGTAGCGCTGTTCTTGCTTAGTGCGCATCCCCTTTGGGGACGGGACTGAATTTGCCTTTAGCCTAGCTACCCCCCCCTGCCAGGCACCCCAAAAAAAGGTACATCCGCAAAGACATTGGAAACTGCTGCACATGGGGATTTAACTGATTGTGGGAGCGGCC
>NZ_JAENIL010000098.1 GCF_016595505.1 Pelagicoccus mobilis
CACTCAAAAAAAAAAAAAAGACCGCACCTTTCGGTACGGTCTAAAAATGAATGATCCAGAATACAACTACGCTGCGTCAGCGTCTTTTTTTGAACTGGATTTCTTGAAGACTGGTTTCTTCTTCCCAAGCACCACGTCTCGGTTAATCACGACCTCGTCCACATCGTCACGATCTGGCACTTCGTACATGATCTCAAGGGTGAGATTCTCCATGATGGAACGAAGGGCACGGGCGCCAGTACGGAGCTCGATCGCTTTCTCAGCGACAGCCTTCACAGCGCCTGCAGTGAGATTCAGCTTCACTCCATCGATAGCGAAAAGCTTCGCGTACTGCTTGATGATCGAGTTTTTCGTGTTGAGCAGAATGTTTTCGAGATCGCCAACACTGAGCTGCTCAAGAACGGAAACGACCGGCAAACGACCAATGAACTCCGGAATCATACCGAACTTCACGAGATCCTCCGGCTCGATCTTCTTCATGACCTGCTCGCCAGAAAGCTCCTCACGATTGTCTGAACCAAAACCGAGGGTAGTTCCCCCTGAACGCTTTTGAATGATCTCTTCGAGCCCGACAAAAGCTCCACCGCACACGAAAAGGATCTTAGATGTGTCGACCTGAATGTACTCCTGATTCGGATGCTTACGACCACCTTGAGGCGGCACGTTGCAAGTTGTGCCTTCGAGAATCTTCAGCAGAGCCTGCTGCACACCTTCACCGGATACGTCACGGGTGATCGAAACGTTCTCGGTCTTTCGGCCAATCTTGTCGATTTCGTCAACGTAGATGATTCCGCATTCAGCACGCTTCACGTCGTAGTTCGCAGCTTGAAGCAGGCGAAGAACGATGTTCTCCACGTCGTCGCCAACATAACCAGCTTCTGTAAGCGTGGTGGCGTCAGCGATCGCAAACGGCACGTCTAGAATGCGAGCAAGGTTGCGCGCGAGGAAGGTCTTTCCCGAACCTGTCGGACCGACGAGCAGGATATTGCTCTTCTCGACCTCCACATCGGCATACTCAGAAGGAGGGGCTGCGATAACAGCTTCTTCCTCCGATTCGCCTTCAACCGCCTTAGGAACCTCGAAACCGAGGCGCTTGTAATGGTTGTAGACTGCAACTGAAAGCACCTTCTTAGCGTGATCCTGTCCGATCACGTGCTGATCAAGAACCGCCTTGATTTCAGTCGGCTTGATCAGGTTGAAAGCTGGTTTCTCTTCAGAAGTCTTCTCTTCACCTCCAAGCTCGCGCTCGATAATCGTCTTACAAACCGACACGCAAGCATCGCAGATGTAAACGCCGGGACCGGCGATCATCTTGCGAACTTCCGACTGCGACTTACCGCAGAAGGAGCAGAGTGTCATGCGTGATGATTTTGCCATAAGACCGTTGGGAGATTAGTCTTTCTTGGAGTTGCCGTGGTAGACGTGGTCAATTACTCCGTACTCGAGGGCCTCGTCGGATGTCATCCAGTAGTCGCGATCGGAATCCTTCTGGATGCGATCAACGTCCTGACCAGTGCGCTCCGCCAACACGTTATTCAACGTCTCGCGCCAGCGAATGATTTCCTTGGCCTGAATCGAGATATCGGAGGCTTGACCGCCTGCGCCACCTGATGGCTGGTGAATCATGACGCGGCTGTTTGGAAGAGCGTAACGCTTACCTTTCGTGCCCCCAGCAAGGAGGATAGTCCCCATGCTAGCTGCCATACCGATACACCACGTTGAGATTTCACAAGACAGGAAGTTCATCGTGTCGTAAATCGCCATCCCCGCCGTGACGCTGCCACCTGGAGAGTTGATGTATACGTTGATGTCCTTCTTAGGATCCTCCATCTGGAGGAAAAGCAGCTGCGCGATGATCGCATTGGCGATCTCGTCATTGATTGGCGTACCGATAAAGACGATACGGTCCTTCAAGAGACGAGAGTAGATATCCATGCTACGCTCGCCGCGTCCAGTGTTCTCAATTACGTTGGGTAAGTAGTAGGGCACGTTGGTATTATAATTAAATGCGGTTCGCCACCTAACTATCTAGGCGTCGGCTAGTTGCTAAGCTTCGGTGACCTTAGCCTGATCAACTAGGAATTCAAGTGTCTTATCGTATAGGAGGGACGACTGAATGCGCCGAACTTGCTCTTGATCCTTGCGAAGCTCCTTCACGATGTCGTCTGGCTTCTGGCCGGACTGGTAAGCGCGCTGCATGATGAACTGGCTGAAATCCGTGTCCTCAACCTTGATCTCCTCCTTCTCAGCGATCTGAGTGAGGATGAGCTGGAGCTTAACCGCTTCGGCGGCTGCGGCTTTGGATTCAGCGTGGATCTCGTCCTTGTTCTCCTCGAGCTTCTCCTGAGGAACGCCTTGCTTCACGTTGTTCTGCACAACCTGACGCATCGCCATTTCAGTTTCGAACTCAACGAGGCTTTCCGGGAGAGGAATCTCTACCTTACCGGAAATCGCTTCAGTCACTTGGCGGCGGATGTCGGCACGGCGGTCTTGGGACTTCTTGCCCTTAACCATCTCCTCAACGCGATTCTTGAACTCGTCTACGCTCTCGACGCCTTGAGCCTTGGCAAATTCCTCGTCGAGAGTTGGCAGCTTGCGCTCGCGAACTTCCTGAACTTCAACGGCGTAGACAGCCTTCTTGCCCTGAAGCTCCTCGACTGAGAAATCAGCTGGAAACTCAACTTCGATCTCCTTCTTGTCGCCAGTCTTGAGACCTTCGAGTCCATCGCCGAGGCCTGGGATCAAACCGTGCTCAGAGCCGATTTCTTCCCAAGTCTGTGGCATCTTGGCGTAGACTGGCTTCTCTGAAGCGATTTCACTGATAGCGGTACCGTCAATCGTGCCTTCGTGGGAAAACTTCACGTAGTCGCCCTTGGCCGCTTCACGCTCGACAGGAGCGAACTCAGCACGCTCGGTGCGGATGCGGTCAATCGCTTCTTCTACGTCCGCTTCGGAAACTTCCTCGGAGAGACCTGTCACTTCGATCTCCTTGTACTCGGTGATCTCGAAGTCAGGGCGAACGTCTACGGTAAACTTAAGCTCAGCGTCTTGGTCGGCAGCGATTTCCACTTCCCCCAGATCAACCACGTTGATGAGGTTCAGCTCAGCTTCCTTCGTACCGTCTTGGTACGCCTTGGAGATCACACGCTGGCGGAGCTCGTCAGCAATCTGCTTCTTGAAGCGCTGGCGAATCATGTTCACCGGAGCCTTGCCAGGACGGAAGCCTGGAATCTTGGCCTGAGTGGCAAACTGCTTGAGCAGCGCTGTCTCTTCAGCAGCGATTTCGCTAGCTTCGAAAGAAACCGCGAGGGTTTTACGGGTATCGTTGACGTCTTGTATGTCGATTTTCACAGCGTATTGCGGGTGTCCAGTTTTCAGTTAGCCGGAGAAAATCGCGCAAACTAGAAGACATTTTTCCGGTCGGTCAATGGAATTAGACACGTCGACGGGCAAAAGCTGAGACGGAGGCCCATCGAGAGCCAAGCTTTCTCCAATTCGCGCTTGAGCGTGCATCCGATCACTGATGACTCTGCTTACTCCAAAATGTCACAAAAAGCGCTGGAATACCCTCTGCTCATCCTCGATACCTCGTCCCGCCGTACATGGGTCGGGCTTAAGCTCGCTGCGGACCAATTACTCGCTCGTTCCGAGGAGCAAGATCCGAGCAAAACCTTGTTCCGACTCTTAGAAGAGCTCTTGGATCAGACCGAAGTCTCATTGAGCGAACTCAAATCGATCGCTTTCTGCGCCGGCCCAGGCTCAATGCTCGGCGCGCGCACCACCTCGATGGCTATTCGAGCCTGGAAAGGCATCGGCATCCCGGCCGCCGAAAACGTCTACTTCTACAACAGTCTGCAAATCGGAGCGCTGCTAGCAGCCAAATCCGAACAAAACGGCCTAGTCGTGACCGACGCCCGCCGCTCCTCCTGGAACGCTCTTCCCTTCCCTTACGATTCCGCGGAATCCCTAAGACTCATCGAAAATCAAGAGCTGGAAAACCTTCAGCAACCACTTGTCAGCTTCGCAGAGTTCCCCGCCTGGACCAAAACAGAGGCCGCGATCACCCTCCTGACCTACGATCCGTCTCCCATATTCGAGAAGGAGGACTTCCTTCAATTGCTCTCCCTCACAGAAAATGCGACCCCGCTCACGATCCGCCACAACGAGTTCAAGAAGTGGGAAGCCAAAATCCATTCCGCTCCCCACCAATGAGCGGCATTGAACAGTTTCCCCGACGCTGCTGGGCAGAAATCGATCTCGCTGCGCTCGAACGAAACCTCATCGCGATCAAGGCAGCCCTCCCCGAGCACATACGCTACATTGCCATCGTCAAAGCGGACGCCTACGGGCACGGCATGCACCAAACAGTCGCTCGGCTCATGCAAGCGGGTATCGACATGTTCGGCGTCGCCAACGTAGCAGAAGCCGCAACCATTCGCGAAATCGGCGGATCCGGCTGGTCGATCCTCGTCTTAGGAGCGACTTTGCGCGAGGAAGCCCAATTCCTATTCGAGTACGACTTGATGCCCACCCTCTCCAGCGTCGAAGAAATCGAGTTTCTCGAGAACATGGCCGCCGAGCGAGGCGAGGTGCTCAAAGTGCACCTAAAGATCGACACCGGCATGGGACGCCTCGGTATCTGGCACGAAAATGCCGATCTTCTTTTCGACGCCCTCCGATCAGCCAAGCACCTGAAACTCGACGGCGTCTACACCCACTTCGCTCACGCCGAAACCGACGTCGAGTTCACTGAACGCCAGCGCCGTCGCTTCATGACTGCCCTCGCAAACGTCGACTGGCTCAACCCCAAAGAACTCCTGATCCACGCTGACAACAGCGCCGGCCTCACCAGCTTTTCGTGCGAAAGCGCTTACAACGCAGTCCGAGTCGGCCTTCTCCAGTTCGGCATCACGCCCTACGCCCAATCCCTTTTCGCAAAGGTCCCTACCACTCCAATCTTCAGCTTCAAAACACGGATCTCCCTCGTCAAGGAACTCCCAGCCGGAACCGAAATCAGCTACGGACGCACCTACCGCCTCAAACGCCCAAGCCGAGTTGCCATCCTATGCGCAGGCTACGGCGACGGAATTCCACGCACTCTCAGCAATAAAGGCTTCGCCCTCATCCAAGGACAACGCTGTCCCTACCTCGGTAGAGTCACCATGGACCAGACGATCGTAGACGTTACCGACCTAGAGCACGCTCCCGCCTCAGGTGAAGAGGTCTGCCTCATCGGAACCCAGGGGGACGGCGAGATCAAGATCGAGCAATTCGCCCGCTGGGCAGGCACCATTTCCTGGGAGATTCTCTGCTCCATCACAAAGCGAGTTCCGCGTACCTACAAGACCTCGATCGCGACAGGTTAACCGCTTTAGCTTACGCTTGTAGGATTTTTCTTGCTCTCAGTCAGTCACCGTTGATTCGATTAGCAAAGCTACCAAGTAGACCTCGTGTTGCTACTTAATTAAAAAAAGCATTGCCAACAAACCAATGCTCGCCCATCCCACAACACAAAACTACGACCACCTACGAGCAACTACCTAAAAATGACTTCGGCACGTAAAGTCTCGCTAGCCCTATTAATCTCGCTAGCGCTATCCGCAATCCAGCTTTCCGCTTCACCGACTTCCCACTGCGAAAGCAAGCATGTGCTAGCCTGCGCCAACAAGAAGCTCAACGAAGCCATCAGCAAGATTATCAAGGAACGACCACCAGTAGACGAGTTCGGCGTGGTCCTCGCAAATATCCACGACTTCGCGCCCGACTTGAAGCTAACCGCCAAGCGAGAGTTGGACTTCACTGACCGCCTGCAAATCGTAAGCGTACAAAAAGGTTCCGTCGCCGATGAGCTTGGACTCCGCCCAGGAGATCAACTCCTACAGATCAACAGCTTCTACGTATCAAGAGGAGAAACCGCGCTGGAAAAATTCTCGCAACGCGTGCTTCCAGCCGTCGATTGGCAAGAACCCCTCAACACAACCATCATCCGCGACGGATTCGGACAAAGCCGCTCTCTCAACGAGAGCGATGCCGAGAGCTAAAGCAGAGCTCGCAGCAGACAATTCAACAAACGCGTTCGAACTCCGAACGCGTTTTTTTTGCGCCCCTTAAGAAGCTCAGCAAAAATCCGCTGTTTACAGCTCACAACGAACAACTAGGGTCCCCCACGTACCTACGCCAGCATGTCCAAGACTCCCAACGAAATCGTATTTGTCTGCACCGCCAATACCTGCCGCAGCCCGATGGCCGCAGCTCTGCTCCGCCACGCCCTCTCCGCTCAGGATGAGCCAATCAGCACATTGAAAGTTAGCTCAGCAGGCGTATCCGCTTTCCCCGGACAAGCAGCAAGCCTCAACTCGGTCGACGCGCTCAAAAAAGTCGGCATCGATCTAAGCGACCACCAAAGCCAGGCAATCAGCCAAGAGATCGTCGACAACGCGCTCGCGTTCTTCTGCATGACCGACTCACACCTCGCGATGCTGAGCTACCAAATCGACCCGCCCCCGCAAAACGCATATCTCATGCGACAGTTTATCGGAGCCGGGGTGGACGACCAAATCCCAGATCCCTTCGGCGGCAGCTTGCGTCAATACGAAGCCTGCCGAGATAGCATGGTCGAAGCTATCCCCTCTTTGATCGAAGTAGTCAAAAAGCTCCACCAGTCGGCAAACCCAGCCGAATAGCACGGGCTCGACCTCATTCCAGCTCAACCAATTCCCAAACCTTGATATGGGCTCCTTCCTCTTTCTCTTCCTCAAAGGCGTCGCCATGGGCGCCGCAAACGTAATCCCAGGCGTCAGTGGCGGCACAATCGCCTTCGTAACCGGCATATACGAAGAGTTTATAGACAGCCTCAAATCCTTCGACCTCGAAGCCCTAAAACTCGCCAGCCGCTTCAAGATCAAGGAACTCTGGCAACACCTCAACCTCTCCTTTCTCATCCCACTATTCTTAGGCGTAGGCATCAGCCTCATATCGCTCGGTAAGTTGCTCGACTGGCTTTTCATCCACTACCCAGTTTTCGTTTGGAGCTTCTTTTTCGGATTAATCCTAGCCTCAGTCTACTACGTATCCAAAAATATCAGACGAAGAACAGTCTCGGTCTTCATTGCATTCGCTCTAGGCACCATCGCCGCCCTCGTACTCGCATTCCTAAAACCAGCTGAAGAAAACCCGGCCAACTACTACATCGCGCTCTGCGGCGTAGTCGCGGTATGCAGCATGATCCTCCCCGGCCTGTCAGGCTCTTTCGTACTTATTCTGATGGGGAACTACCAGCTCGTGATGCTTCAAGCCGTACCCAATCTCGATATAGCGATAATCCTCCCTTTCGCTATCGGCGGCGGTATCGGATTCATCATTCTCTCCCGCGTCATTTCATACCTGCTACATCACTTTCACGACGTAACACTCTCCACCCTCACGGGATTCATCCTCGGCTCGCTCGTCGTCATTTGGCCTTGGAAAAGCGAAGTGTACCTTCAAAACGATTCAGGAGGACTCATCCTCAAAAAGGGAGAAAAGATCGTACAGGGCTACGAGTGGTTCGCACCGGCCTTCGATAACTCAGGGACGTTTATTGCAATCGGACTCGGCGTATTAGGAGTCGTATCAGTAGCGCTGCTCGAGATGACAGCCGAATCCAAATAAGAGATACTCCAAGATTATTCATGGGCAGGAAAACGGTTATAGGCATCACAATCGCCCTTAGCCTCGCCGCCTGCAGCCTGATAGCTTACTCAAGTTACATTGGCTTCGAACGAAAGTCCCTCGCCGACAAACTCCCCGCCGACACATGGGCGTTCATAGAAGTCCGACACTTCAAAAAAGCGTTCATCTCCTTTATCCGAAATGAGGAACTCCACGCGGCCACGAACATAGCGAAGGCAATCTCCTACTCGATAAGCGGCCGTACGCCAGAGCCATCAGAAGAAGAACCAACTCAGGTCGAACCAGAGCTTTGGAACGAGTTGAGCAAGTTCATAAAAACCCGGATAGCTATCGCCCTCTTATCACCACCAAACGAACGAGATAAAACTCCGGCGGCAATCCTCGTCGCCCATTTCTACGGTTCCAAACAATCCTTCGAAGACACACTCAACAAATTCGCCTCACAAGCCTCGACCGAAGACGTATCGTTAGAATGGAGACAATTCGAATCCTCAGAAACACCCTATCAAACCCTGATTAGCCCCACCGCATCGCAGTCCCGCTATCCCGAAGTATCGTGGGCGATTCACAAAGAAATCCTCTATCTGGCCTCCTCCCAATCCGCGCTAAAGCGAATCCTAGCCCATATAGCCTCACCAGACAGCCCTAGCTTAGCCTCCCAAATCACGCTTCACCAAGCAGAGAAGCACATCGGAAGGTCCGACATCGCATTCTATCTAGAAGCGAAACAAAGCCTCGATTACTTCAGCCAGATAGCCGCTGAGAGAACATTCGAGATCGGCGGATTCAATCTGAATCTGAATCCAAGCGAAGCGCTATCCGAACTAGGTCTATACAATTTCGACTCCCTCTTCGGATCGCTCAGCCTGACAGGCGACCAAGAGACGTATTCGAGTTTAACCTACACCGATCAGCCTCGTATCCTCTCAGCCCTCCGGGCAAGCGACGATAGTCTACTACTTCAACCTCCAGACATCAGCTGCTACGCGTCCGACAACCTAAACTTAGATGCGGGCGAATTGCTGATCACCCTAAAAGACTCGTTTCTGAAAGCAGCTCCCCTAGCAAACTTCGCGTACATGTTCGTACACTCCGACATCCAAAAAGAAACCGGACAATCGCTCGACGAACTCCTCACCCAAGGCGTCGGAAACAACCTCTCCACATTCCAAACCCTCGACATTGGCACCACACGCCTATTTTCAGGCGAAACCAAGCAAATCGTAGTACACGACTCCGCAATCAAGATCGAACTGGGAGAAAACAACATCCCCTTAATAAACCTCATCAAATCTCAGTTTCCGAAAATCCAGAAGAGCCTCTACCCAAGAGCATATTTAGAAGACGGAGTTTTCTACATAGACCAATTTGAAGACAGAACTCTAACTTCAGGCAGGATCGCCATCCATCATTCGCCCAGCCATCTTACGATTGGTTTCGGGACCCTCAAAGCCTTCAAAACGCTCGTATCCAGAAAAGAACTCTACACACCAAAACCGCCGCTCGTTCCCAATCCCCCAACACAAGTCGGCAACGGAAACCTACTCCTCTCCAGCCTACCCGCAACGCTCTATGAGCTAGCGACCATTTTCTACCAACAACTGAATCCAGGAAAAAGCATCCCGATCGAGTTCTTGGAATTCGATTGGCGCACACTAAGCATTCTCGAGCAAGAACGCGAATCGAGACTCTACCACGATCCAAACGGCAGGCTCTATCGCGTCTCGAAAAAACGCCGGTAGTTTTCAGCGACCTGCAGGGTCAGCGCCTCAACAGGCACCTCATAAAGCTCCGCAGCAAATGCGTATACGGAAACGATATTTGCCGGATGGTTTAGCTCATAGTCTCCACCAATCCGATACATCCCCCCTCGATCTGCCCCCCTCATATCTGGAGCGTCGGTTTCAATTAAAAGGCGATCAAAAGGAACCGCTCGAAAAGCGGAGCGCTGCTTCTCCTTCCGCTCATGGGAAAAGTAGCCCGACAAAGAAAAATAAGCACCTAGCTTCACAAACGCCGGAACCATCTCTCTGGAGCCTCCAAATGAATGGAGCAGGAAGCCTCGTTCAGGCACAGGATTTGACCGCAGCAAATCCAACATACGCCCCCAGGCCCGTAGGCAATGGATGGATACAGGTCTATTTCGCTTCGCCGCCTGATCGAGTTGCCACAGAAAAGCCGGCTCCTGCACCGTGAGATCATGACCTTCAATCCACCGGTCTATGCCGATCTCCCCAACTCCCGAGCCTGGAAAACGATCCAAAAGCTCGAGCAAGCGCGATTCCCAGTTCTCGCTCGCCTCTCCAACTTTCCACGGATGCAACCCAAACGACGGACGCAAAACAGTTTGAGAGTCGCACAGCCCCGCTACGACTTTCCAATCCTCCTCGCACGTTCCGTTAACAACGACCTCCTTAACCCCAAGCTCCGAATACAAGCGAATCACCTCGTCCAGATTCGAAACGATTCTTGGATCCTGCAAATGGCAATGGGCGTCGTAATACTCCACGACACACAATCGAAACCATCTCGCGCCTTGAAGCGAGCCTCTTACACCTCGGCCAGTAACTCCTCGAGCCCGTTCAAGCCTTCCTCAAAGAAGGCCTCCATCTGCTCGTCCTCGTCTTCAGGTTCACTCGTCATCAGTCGGCCCTGCCAAGAGATGCGGCTGCCGCCATCGATCGATTCGACCCGAATCTTCGTGCGGTAGCGATTTTCAGCCCAAAGCCCGTCGACCGCCTGATAGTGAAACTCGTCGTGCTCCTCATCTTCCCAGAACTTCTCCACCAACTCAGTCTCACCGCCAGTGAGCGTAGAACGGCGATAGCGAAGTCCCTGTTCCTCAAAAATCGATATTTCCTCGATCCAAGGATGCCAATTAACAATCAAACCAGGAGCCGCTAGGATGCGCTCCACCTCTTCCTTGCTGAAAGGAATCTCTCTCTCAATTGATGCTCCGAGGATCTTCATGTGGGAAATTGAAAACGCCAAAAGCCCAAGTCAGAACGACTTTGGCTAACCTCGTATCGTCAGATCCGGGCACTCTTTCAGCCTTATCCCCAAAAAATACGATTTCTTAGCACTTTTGCCGCCCCCTCATCTCGGCTAGCGCTGAAGCGTCCCAAGCCTAGCGAGATTGAAGACGTATCTTGCTCAGCCCATTCAATCGGCAAGCATCCATAACATCAGTCACAGTTTCGAGCGGCGTCATGTTATGCGCTCGGATCAGCACCGGAATCTCATTGCTCAAATTCGAAAGCTGGGAAATAACCGCCTTCAGCTCGTCCAAGCCGACCTCCTTGTTCTCCAGATAAACCACACCCTCCTCGTCGATGCTGATCTGAATCTTGTCCGGCATCTCGTTTTTACCAGCCGATTCGATCGTTGGCAGAGTCAGATTGAGCGTCGTCATCTCCTTGAACTGCATGCTCACCAAGAAAAAGAAGATCAGGATCGTCAACACGTCCATCAAAGGAACTATGTTGATCGATGGCTTCGCACGCTTTCGTGTCAGCAAGCTACTCATACGTTCTTCAAACCAAGCTGCTCGAGGAGGCTCTCGATCTGCACCGCGTAGGTTTCGACTCGTCGTTGAAAATAGCTGTTCGCGATCAAGCACGGAATAGCCACCGCCAAGCCCATAACAGTCGTAGACATCGCCATCGCGATCCCCTTGGTAAACAAAGCCGGCTCCGGCAGTCCCGTATCAAGCGAAACATTCCCGAAAACCGTCACCAAGCCAGTCACCGTCCCCAGCAAGCCAAGCAAAGGCGCAGCGCCCACCACGATCTCCAAGAAGACAAGCCCCCGCTCCATCCGGTTTACCTCAAGGCGAGCATAAGCCTTCACCGCGCCCACATCCGCTTCATGCGTATGCCAGTGCTTCAAAATCCGCCCGAACGCAGACCCGAACTCCCCAGCTCCGCGACGCCCTTCAGCCGCCTCATCCGAAAGCTCCTCCGGCAAAATCGCGCTCTTTCGCAGCGAGAATAGTCGCTCGCAAATAACGAACACTCCCACAAGGGAACAAACGAGAAGCGGATAAACAAAAATCCCAGCGTCTTTAAAAATGTCTAACATAGTGGCAGGTAACAATAAACGATACGAACAACGCGCGTCGTGCCACAAAAGACTGCGATGCCGGCCACTTGTTCAACAGAAAAAAAGCCCCAGCCCTCCACTTGCGCAGTTTCATGTCGAACGTTCGACATGAAACTGCGCAAACG
>NZ_JAENIL010000099.1 GCF_016595505.1 Pelagicoccus mobilis
TCGCGACGCACCGCACTACCCCCTCTCCCCCGGACAAATCTACGCACGAGACCTTTCCGTTCTTACCGAGACGTTCACGTAAAAAAAACGTCATGCCGTCTCCCCCTGGAGCAAACCGCTTGCTAGCTCGCCTCCCAACAGCAATCTAGCAAGCTCCGAACGCCCCCCGATGCTCCTCCCCATTCCCAGAAGGCTGCCACTTCTCTGGCTGCTCATATTCGCTTGGACTTCCCATACCCAAGCCCCAGCAGCTTCGCACTCATCCACCGCGAAAGTCCTGCTCATCGCCTCCTACCACCCCACCGACATGTGGACCCAAGGGCAGATCGCAGGCATGCTCGAAACCCTCGAGCAACGCTACGACCCCTTCGTCGACATATCCATCGAATACCTCTACTCACGCATCCCCAGAGACCAGTCCTACATCCAACGCATCAGAGAACGAATCGCCCAAGAATACGCCCACTCCCCCATCGAGCTCGTCATCACGCTAGACAATGTCGCCTTCGAATTCATGCGAAGCCACGGCAACCAACTCTTCCCAGACAGCCCCGTCGTATTCAGCGGACTGAACAACTTCAACCCCTCCTGGCTCGACGGGCGCTCCAACTACGTCGGCATCATCGAAGAGCAGTACGGCATGGCCGACACCCTAAAGCTCGCCCTCGATCTCATACCCCAAACTGAGAAACTCCTCATCGTCAGCGATCGCGACCAGGAAATAGACTACTACCTCGCCCAAAACCAGAAACAAGTCCCATGGGAAAAATTCGACCCCACCACAGTCGAATCCTGGGAATCCCTCCGCCACACCCTCGACTCCCACTCCTCCCCCTCTATCATATATTTGGATACGTTTTCCAGAGACGCCAGCGGCGGCCTTATCGACTACCGCGAAGTCATTCGAACCCTCAAAACATCTAAGCACCCAATCTTCGCCTCCGGACAACGCTACATCGGTCAAGGCATCGTAGGCGGCCGCATAAACAACGCCCACGTCCACGGCCAAAACGCAGCCCAGATCGCCCTCAAAGTCATGGACGGCATCGCCCCTGCCGATATCCCCGTCGCAAACCAACGCTCGCTTCAGGACCACTTCGACTACCAGCAACTCATTCGATTCGGCTTAAACACAAGCGACCTACCCGACGGGGCCACCATCATCAACCTCCCCGCCGAACCCTACAAGAAATACCTCAGCTACTTCCTCGCCGCCCTCCTCTTCATCATCGTCCAGATGATCCTCATCGCCCTGCTCGTATTCAACATACGGAGACGCAAGGCAACACAACTCGAGCTCGAAAAAGCCAAGACCGAAGCCGAAGCCGCCAACGCCGCCAAATCCGAGTTCCTCGCCATCATCTCCCACGAATTCCGCACCCCGCTCAACGCCATCCTAGGCTTCGCCCAAATCCTCGAAATCGAGAAAGACCCCCAAGAGCAAGAACGCTACCTGCACCTCATGCGCAGCAACGGCGACCAGCTCCTCTACCTCATCGACAATCTGCTCAACTACATCTACTACGGCCAAGGCAACGTGAAGCTCCAACACGGGCTCCACAAGCTCCAGAGCGAGTTCTCCGACCTCCGAGACAGCCTCCAAAGCAAAGCAGAACAAAAAGGGCTCCAGCTCGAATTCCGATCCAACAACATCCCCCCCGTCGCCAAAGTCGACTGGCCCAAACTCCGCGAAATCTTCACCAACCTGCTCGACAACGCCATCAAGTGCACCGACGCCGGCTCCGTCACCCTCGAGGCCCACGCCGAGTTCACCTACGACGAAAAATGGACCCTCCACGTCACCGTCACCGATACCGGATGCGGCATTCCCGACGACGAGCTCCATCGCCTCTTCGAGCCCTTCACCCAAGCCGACACCTCCCGCACCCGAAAAGTAGAAGGCGTCGGGCTCGGACTCGCCATCTGTCGCCGCCTCGTCAAAGCCCTGCAAGGCACCATAGAATGCCAGAGCCAAGAAGGCCAAGGCACCCGCTTCCAAGTCACCCTCCCCATCTCCGTCCCCATAGAGGAACCCGAAAGTCTCACCCTCTAGGAGGGCAATGCTCCGTCATTGCCACCCCCAAGGTAGCGTCCGCTGTCCCCAGCGGACACAGTCGCCACCCCCAACCTGTAGGGTCGTAGCTTGCGACGCACCGCACTGCCCAACCCCACTCCCCACTCCACTCCACACCCCACTCCACACCCCACTCCACACCCCCCAGCACCCAGCACCCAGCACCCCAAAAAATTACAAAACCGTAATCAAGCTGCGCTAATCCTGTTATTCGCCGAAACTAATATCAGCGACCCATCACAGGAAACTATGCGCACACCAAGAAACCTCCTCTCCGCCACCCTCCTCAGCCTGGCCACCCTCTCCGTCGCCCAACCCATCGTCGACTCCTGGTACACCGAGCAAGCCGGCCGCTACGCCCGCATCTACCAAACCACCGCCGACGAGTCCGCCCGCAACGCCGTCACCACCTGGTCCCGCGGTCAAGGCGTGCAAGACCAGCCCACCTACGCCGGAGTCAACGAAGTCTCCGTCACCGACACCCACGTCTACATCCGCACCACCGGACTCGGCTTCCACGTCATGGGCCCCTGGTACCTCAACGAAAACCAGACCAACGACTTCCCCAACTTCCCCTCCAACCAAGCCGTCATCTACCAGCTCCCCCTCGCCCCGGAAACCCCGCCATCCACCAAAACGCCCACCGGACTCGGAGCCATCGGCTACTTCGTCGACGGCATCGCCATGTTCGACTCCCGCGACGCCTTCTCCTACTCCACCGCCAACGGCACCGACGCCACACCACGCAACGGCATCCAAGGCGACGACGTCTGGAACCGCGACGCCTACGTCAACGAATCCGTCACCTTCGACGCCGCCAACGCCCACCAAGCCGGCGGCAACCACCACTACCACGCAAATCCCCCCGCCCTCCGCCACCTCCTCGGCGGCGCCGTCTCCTACGACGAATCCACCAACACCTACACCGAGCAAATCGGCGGCAACGGCAAACACTCCCCCATCCTCGGCTGGGTCCGCGACGGACTCCCCCTCTACGGCCCCTACGGCTACAGCGACCCCATGGACCCCGCCAGCAGTATCCGCAAGATGGTTACAGGATACCAGAAACGCGACGGCACCAACGGCTCCACAAACCTCTCCTCCACCGGCCGAACCACCCTCCCCCAATGGATGATCCGCAACGACTCAACCGTCAGCACAACCACCCTAGCAGCCAACCGCTACGGCCCCGCCGTCAACACCACCTACACCCTCGGCCACTACCTCGAAGACTACGCCTACAAAGGCGATCTCGCAGGCCTCTCCCTCTACGACGGCACCGGCAGCTTCAACCCCGACACCCACTACGACCTCAACGAATACAACGTCCGCTACTGCGTCACCCCCGAATTCCCCGAAGGCACCTGGGCCTACTTCACCTGCATCCAGGACGACGGAACCCCGCAATTCCCCTACAACATCAGCCGCTACTACTTCGGCAACCCCACCGGCGATAGAAGCAACAGCATCCCCGCCGAAGCCGCCATCGTATTCCAAGGCGGCCCCGAAGCCCCACCCCAAGTCAACAGCTTCGCGGTAGACACCCAAAACGACACCGTCACCCTCACCTGGACCGGAGCCGAAGGCGGATCCTACGTCATCAGAGAGTCAAACGACCTCAAAGAATGGATACAAATTTCCAACCCAGTCGCCGTCGACGCCAACCAAACCGCCACCACCACCGAAACCGCCAGCTTCACAAACAACGACTCCCTCTTCTACCGCGTCGAATTCTCCAGCGCGGCCAACTTCGACGACTCCGGTTTCGACCTCACCACTCCCAGCACCCAAAACCCGGCCCCCGACGCCCAAACCTTCTCCATCACCTTCCCCACCACGCCCCCGCTACCACCCCAAGACGCCATCACCATCACAGTCGACAGCGCCACCGCGACCATCGTCTCCTACAACCAATCAACCGGCGCCGCCGAGATCCAAATCGACACCACCCTCCTCAACCCCGGCAGCTACAACGCCTCCTTCACCTTCACCCCACCCAACAGCAGCGAAACCACTATCACCTCCACCAACCAAATCACCATCGAGGAATCCACCGCCCGCAACATCCTGCTCCTCATAGTCGACGACTGGGGAATCGACTTCAGCCCCTTCGACAACGCCCTCCCCTCCGCCACGCTCCCCAATCTTCCAAACATGCAAACGCTCGCCGACAGCGGTATCCACTTTTCAAACGCATACGCCCAGCCCCTCTGCTCCCCCACGCGAGCCAGCATCCTCACCGGCCGGCACCCATTCCGCAACGGCGTCGGCAATCCCGGCGACAACTCCACCCTCGCCGCCGAAGAAACCGCCCTCCCCGAGCTCCTCGCCGCTCAAGGAGCCCCGCACGGACTCGCCTCCTTCGGCAAGTGGCACCTCGGCGGCGGCCGCAACGGCGCTGCAGAACGCGGCGGCTGGCAGAAGTTCGCCGGCATCCAGCAAGGCGGCGTCGCCGCCTACGACGACTGGACCAAATTCGAAGATGGCGTGCGCACCGACAACGTCACCACCTACTCCACCACCGACCAAGTCAACGAAGCCGTCGAATACATCCAAAGCCAAGCAGACAACCCCTGGTTCGTCTGGATGGCCTTCAACGCCCCCCACACCCCCTTCCACGACCCCGCGCCCTACGTGACTCCAGAAGGTGGATACTCCACCAACGGCACCACCAACACCGACCTCTACATAAAAGCGCTCGAAGCCCTCGACTCCGAAATCGGCCGCCTCCTCGAATCCGTCGACCTCGAAAAAACCAACATCATCCTCATCGGCGACAACGGCACCCCCAACCAAGTCGCTCAAGCCCCCTTCGGCGACGGACATGCAAAAGGCGACCTCTACGAAGGAGGCATCCACGTCCCCATGCTCGCCGCCGGCCCCGACATAACCGCCACCCCCGGCAGCACCGAAGACACCTTCGTTCACTGTATCGACCTTTTCGCTACAATCCTAGATCTAGCAGACCTAGACATAGCATCCGCCACCGCCAGCCTCACCATCGACTCCCAAAACCTCACCCCACTCTTCCGCGGCCAAGACCTGCCGGAGCGCCACATCGTCTCCGAAATGTTCGGCCACGACAGCGGCAACGGCAGAGCCCTCCGCTCCGAGACCCACCCCGACTACAAGCTCATCATCTTCGGAGACAAAGACAGCCAAGAAGACACCCCAACCTTCGAATTCTACAATATCGCCACCGACCAAAACGAACAGTCCCCCCTCAACATCGACACCCTCACCGGCGCCGCTCTCGACGCCTACAACCACCTCCGCCAAATCGACACCACCCTAGGCGGCGGCTACAGCACCCCCGCCTCCTAACCCCCAAACAATCTTCCTCTCAACCATCCTCATAATCATAATCTTAATCATAATCTTAATCATAATCATAACCCAACCTCCAGGTAGGGCGTGACCGCCGGGCACGCCGCAATGCAGGATCCCTCCCTCCCCCCTCTCCTCAACAGGAGCTCAAATCCCAGATCCTGCTGGCCGAAGGCCACCCTGCTCCGACACCGTCGGACCCCTGTTAATTCAAGCACCCCCATCTGT
This sequence comes from Pelagicoccus mobilis, assembly GCF_016595505.1. Taxonomy (GTDB): domain Bacteria; phylum Verrucomicrobiota; class Verrucomicrobiia; order Opitutales; family Opitutaceae; genus Pelagicoccus; species Pelagicoccus mobilis. Next base: position 5,630 of record NZ_JAENIL010000099.1, read on the forward strand.
AGGGCAGGGCGCCGACCTGCCACCCCACAACCCAACTCAAACAACCAATCAGAACACTCTCTCTCTCAAGCGTCATCAGACGCTTCCCACTACGTTCGCCCATTCAGGCGAACGGCTGATCCAATCATTCGTGGTTAAAACACTCACAACCTCCCTCCTTCTCCTCTTTCTCAACGCGCTCACACTCGCGCAAGAGAACACCCCGTACCCAGCGAGCCCCGCCCCCCTCCACCTCTCCCTCACCCTCCGCGTCGACGACACCCCACTCCACCTAAACTCCCTCCGCTACACTCTACCCAGTACCCAGCACCAAACACCCAGTACCCAATACTCCATCACCCGCCTCTCCTTCCTTCTCAGCCACCTCGCCTTTCAAACGGCCGACGGCACCTGGGTCGAAGCCCACGACAAATATGCCTACTTCGACGCCAAGAAACGTATTCTATCCTTCGATACATCAATCCCGCCAGGCGATTACCAAGCCCTCCGCTTCAACATAGGGCTGCCCCCCGAAGCCAACCACGCCGACCCCGCCCAATATCCAGCCCGCCACCCCCTCAACCCCGACCACAACCAACTCCACTGGACCTGGTCCTCCGGCTACATCTTCCTCGCCCTCGAAGGCCGCCACTACAAAACCGACAAGACCCTCGGCGGCTACGTCTACCACTTCGCCAACGACCCAAACCTCACCCCCATCACCATAAACCATCCCCTCACAATCCAATCCAGCACCCAAATAAACCTCACCCTCGATCTCGGCAAACTCCTCGCATCCCGAAATCCCCTCTCCCCCAACACCGACGGCCCCTCAACCCATTCGCACCCCGGCGATCCCATCGCCGCCAAACTAAAGAGCAACCTCCCCACCGCCTTCACCCTAAACGCCATTTCTCAATCCCAACGACCCAGTACCCAATACCCAATACCGAACGCAGAGCCCAACCTCCCCGCCAAGTACTCACCATACCCCTTTACCACCGGAAAAACCTTCCCCATCCCCGATCTCCCCGCCGACAACCCCCTCATCACCGAACGCGTCGAGCTCGGCGAAAAACTCTTCTTCGACACCCAGCTCTCCAGCAACCGCCAAATCTCCTGCGCCAGTTGCCACACCCCCGAGCTCGCCTTCTCCGACCCTCGCCCCCAAAGCATAGGCGTCAGCGGCAAGCCAACCCGCCGCCACTCCATGGCCCTCTTCAACCTAGCCTGGAAGCAAGACTTCTTCTGGGACGGCCGCGTCACCACCCTCCGCCAACAAATCCTCCACCCCATCCAAGACCCAAACGAGATGGGCCTACCACTCGAAACGCTCCTCGAACGCCTGAATTCAGATCCCAACTACAAAGCCGACTTCGCCAAAGCCTTCCACCCAGCCGACATCACTCCCCACACAATCAGCCTCGCCCTCGAGTCCTACCTCCTCACCCTCACCTCCCACACCTCCAAGTTCGATGCCGCCGCCGCAGGCAAAGCCAAACTCACCGACCAAGAAAGGCGCGGCTTCGAACTCTTCATGACCGAGTACGAGCCCCGTACCGGCCACTACGGAGCCGACTGCTTCCACTGCCACGGCGGAGCCCTCTTCACCGACAACCAATTCCACAACAACGGCCTGCTCCCCACCTCCGACCACGGCCGCTACGAAGTTACCGGCAACCCCGTCGACAAAAACAAGTTCTCCACCCCCTCCCTCCGCAACGTATCCAAAACCGCCCCATACATGCACGACGGCCGATTCCGAACCCTCGAAGAAGTCATACAGCACTACAGCACCGGTATTCACAGAAGCGATACAATCGACCCCAACCTCGCCAAACACCCCACCGACGGCCTCCAACTCTCCGTCGAAGACCAAGCCGCCCTCATCGCCTTCCTAAAAACTCTATAGTCACAACAGGAGGGCAACGCTCCGTCGTTGCCGTGGAGCCAAGTTCCAACTCAAACGAACAATCGCCCAGCAGGTCCCCGCCCAGCCCTCCCACAGGTAGCGGCCGCTGTCCCAGCGGCCAACAGCCATTATCACAAAACTGTAGGTCGCCGCACCGAGCATTGGTGTCAACTTATCTGAAAAACGTCTCCAAGACGTCCTTCTTCTGCTTCTCCCTCTTCATCTTCTTCTAAAAATACAGACTCCAAGCCTGTAGCACCGCTCTCCGAAGCAGAAGCGGATGAAGAAGAAGATGAGGAGCCTTTGAGCGCTTAAGTTGACGCCAACGCGCGCCGAGGCGACAACTCCACACTTCACACTCAACACTTCACACTCCCCTAAGCCCCTGCTGGCCGAAGGCCATCCTGCTCCGACTCCGTCGGATCCCTGTTACCTCCCCACCGGACCCCGGCATCACCCATCCAGCGGACTCTTCACCGACAACCCCGGCCGATTCATCACATGCAGGTAGATCATCGTCGTCTCCACTGACGCATGCCCCAGCAGCTCCTGCACCGTCCTGATATCATAACCATCCTCCAGCAAATGCGTCGCGAAGCTATGACGCATCACATGCGGCGTCACATGTTTATGGATACCCGCAGCCCTCGCCGCATCCCGCACCACCCGCTGGGCAAACCGATCATTCCAGTGGTGCCTCCGCACCGCATCGCTCCGCGGATCCTTCTGCAGCTTGTCAGTAGGAAACACGTACTGCCACAACCAGTCCTTCGACGCATTCGGATACTTCTTGTCCAAGCGATTCGGCATGTACACGCCATCCACCCCGTCCGCGCGATCCTTGTCAAAAAGCCGCTTCACCCGCTCCAAATGCTCCTGCAGCGGCTCCACCAGACCACCCGGCAAAGGCGTACGCCTATCCTCCCCCCCTTGCCGCTCCGTACCACCACCACTCCATGCGCGAAGTCCACATCCTTTACCCGTAGCCTCAAAGCCTCGCCCACCCTCAGCCCGCTACCATACATCAACTTCACCAGCACCCGCGCCTTCGGTTCCACGCAGACCATAAAGCGCGAAATCTCGTCACGCGACAGCACCACCGGCAAAACCCGCCCCCGCTTCGCCCCCCTATACTCCGGCAGCACCCCAGGCTCCATCCCCAGACACGCCCGAAACGCAAAGACCAACGCATTCAAAGCCTGCCGCTGAGTCGCCGACGCCACATTCTCCTCCACCGCCAAATGATCCAAAAAACCAGAGATCGCCCGCTTCATTTCCTCCCCCGCCTGTCCCCGGCTCTCTAAAACCATCCCCGAAACCGCCTGCTTCCCCCACCAGCGACGAAACTGCCCGAGCCAAACCAGATACCCCTTCTCCGTCTTCAAAGCCCTCCCCTTCCGCCGAGCCACCACCCGAGCGATCTGCTCCATATCGCCCTCCTCCACGAAATGACGCTCCACCTGCTCCAAGGAAACCAAATCCAGCGGAGCCAAACCCACTTCGCTCCGAACCGGAAACTCCGCCGGACCATCATCACCCACATGCGCGCCCGCCGCGTCCAACAACCAATCCACCGCCTTCCCCGCCTGCTCCACCTGCCAGTCCTCCACCTTCCACCTCTCCTCGATCATGCGCTTGAAAGAATGAGCCGTCGCATAGCTCGGCAACCCCTCCGGCAGACTCCCCTTGTTACGCTTCTCCAAATAAACCAAAAAACGCTTCATCCACACCGGACTCCACTTTTCATCCAATCCTGCAGGCGCGCCATCCTTCGCCCAAAGCCTCCGGGCACGGCAAAGCCATTCCGGCTCATTCGGTTTTCTCGACATACAAATACGGGGGTTAGAGTTAGATTCCTTGTCGGATAACCAAAGTAGAATTCACTTTGGTTATCCGACAGCGATTTTGCCTAAGTCGTTGACAAAAGCAACCCCCACTAGGTACTTTTCTCTAAAAAACTGTCGGATAACCAAAGTTTGTTCACCCGACAAATTTGACGCTTAATAATACTGTTCTGAAAAAAGATGAGTGACGATCAACAGGAAGAATTCAACGACAACATTGCTCCCCAGCTTGAGTATTTCGCCGAACGAACGAATCTTATGTTCGCATACTATTTTTGTACATTTGAGTTCATTGATGACGAAGATTTTCACGCTGACACCGGCGAATCTGGACGCTCTTGGTCTCTTAGCACCATCCAGAATGCATGCCTTCATACATCACTTCTAGCACTTCGCGACATAGATGATTTTTTCAAGCCAAGAGATAAGAACACCCGTCCTGACGATATGCGTGCTTCGGATTTCGGGGCAACCACTCCGATGTCATTCCTTAGTAAAAACGAGAGATTAAGTATTAATAAACTAATCGCACATTCGACCTACCACGGAGCACCAAACCTAAAGTTTCGTTGGGATATTTTGGAGTTGATGTACAAAGCAGAAGCACAGATCAGTTCATTTATAGACTTCATCAAAACACATTTTCCCATCGGTTCGCATACGGATACGCAACTTCTAGCGATCTTAGTCCAAAAGAGAACTAAATCTACTCTTTCTTGGATACGCACAGAAATCGAAAGAAGAAAATCAGAACCAGGCAGTGGAGGCAATGCCGACTAACGCTCGCCTCTTCTGTCACGATCCCATGAATACTAGCCTCAATACACTTGAAACATCGACCGAAGTCGGCATCGCCTCACTTTAGCGTTAAGCGAAAGACAAAATGATCAAAACCTTCAAGTGGATTGGCATCGCCCTCGCCGTATTGGTCTTCAGCTACTCGCTGTACCATTTCGGTGTGTACGACTATCTCGCTAGAGCTTGGTCTAGTAGCGATTTCCGGCTTGGCGTCGTAGCTGAGCTCCACGGTGTAGTTATCGAGACAGTTCTGGTCGTTTGGCTATTCACTTGGATTATCAATCGAAGAGAGAAGAAACGTTGGAAACCAGCGAGGTTACTAGTGGCACGCCATGTTTGCCGTGTTCACCAGAAACTATTCAATTCTCTAAGATGGATTGTTGACTACGACCACCACACGAACCCTGAAAGCCACCAAATGCCGCCAGGGACGACTCAGCGTCAAGCGGACGCGTGGGGTAAAGGGCTACACCTCCAGCCGCTGGATTCACTATTCGTTGAATTGAAGAAAATGATCGAGTACAACAATGTGGCCCTTGATTCTTCACTCCACCCCAAAGTAATTTCTTACATAGTCGCGGCTAAGGATGCTATCAGCATCTGCAAGTTCGTTGTTCACGCTTACGAAGGGAAGGCAAATTACCATTTCCACGGTTCTTACAACAATAGAAGCATTACAGAAATGGAACGAATCTATAAGGATCTACTCGCGGAGTATCCTGAAGTAGTTGAGCTCGAAAAACCTATAGGTCCACCCCCAGAAAGTTCGGAGTTTATTCATGAACTGGTTGAATCACTGAACTCCAAAAACGAATTCTTGCATTTAGAAGTAAACAACAATGCTTAACAAAGCAGAGCTCACAACTCCGGACGCTGCGCGTCCTACGTCGTGAGTCTTTGGCGTTGGGCAAAGAAATGAAGATCGAAAAAACACTTCTTACGGCCTCGGGCATTCTTGTCGTTTTCCTGCTCACTTCGTGCTCGAGAGAAATAGAAGGGACCTTTTCTGGCACCTTGCGATGGGGTTTCGAAACCCAATCCTTCTATGTCGATGAAGAAGATGAAGCTTGGTGGGTCTCACCACAGAAAGATGTGTTCAACAAGTTCGGTGAGGATTACGGTTTAAGATTAAACCAACTTGGTGAAGAATATGCAGCAGTACTTCAGTATAGAGTGAAGATGAAAGGTATCGCCTCGAAAAGAGGAGAATATGGTCATTTCGGTATGTTTAAGAGACGGTTTGAAGTAGAAGAAATTTTAGATTTTGAGTGGATAGGAAAAGATGATCAATAAGCCCAACAAGGCAGTCGAGGCAATGCCGACAAACGCTCGCCTCTTTTGTCACGTTATCATGAATACTAACCTCAACGGAACTGGAACCTCAGCCGAAGTCGGCATCGCCTCACTTTGACGTTAAGCAAATAAAGAAAATGATCAAAGCACTGTTCAGTTGGAGAGAAAAACGACGAGTCCTGAAAGGAGTCGCCCTCATACGTGCTGAACTATGGAAGAAGTATCCTAAGAAAAGATACTTTCCCGAAAGTCAGATCATCGACACTGGTGTTGCACTCGGTCTTAAAACTGAAACGATCGAATACGCGGTTTCTTTTCTGGTCGTCCCCAAGCGAGTTGATGGAGTTCTGATTCGCATGGGAGCATCAAAAACAACGAAAGAAATAGCGACAAACATAGGCATTTGGTATGGCGG
>NZ_JAENIL010000009.1 GCF_016595505.1 Pelagicoccus mobilis
CAAAAGACGCAACACTTTGGAGCGATGGGACAGACTCGTCACCCAGATGGAGAACTTAAGTTGACGCCAATGTGCATTGCGGCTGACTGGGCCAGTCAGCCCTACCGAGAGCCCCTTTTAGTCTCGTCCTAATCGGCTTTTACCTTGCTCCCCCACCAAGAGGTTTCCGGCTCATAGTCAGGGTGAAGAATTGCCGCGGCTTCCTTCTCTCGTTTCGGTAGCTCTACCTCGACCTTTCTCACTTGGCTCTTGGCAAAGGCTTCTTTGTCGAAGTTCGGATTTTCAGTCGGGAACTGCGCATCAACATCTAGCAACCATTTGTCCAACAGCTCGCGGAGCTCGCGAACCTTATCGGGATAACGCTGAGCTAGATCTCGCGATTCCATCGGATCATCGGCCAAATAAAACAGCTCGTCCGGATCGCCTTCATGATAATGGATCAGCTTCCAGTCCTTGAATTGAACAACGGAACTCGGATCTCCCCCTTGATTTCCGTAGTGCGGATAATGCCAAAACAGCGAACGTTCCGGAAACGACTCTCCACGCAACACGGGGGCGATGCTTTCACCATCGACGTGCTCCTCGAAGCGAGCGGGCAATCCTGCTAATTCTAGGAGGGTTGGGTAAACATCAGTCCCAATCACCGGTGTATCCAGATTTATCATCGGCTCAATGTTACCCGGCCAGGAAACGATAAACGGAACACGAAGCCCGCCTTCCCACTGGTAGCCCTTGCCTCCCCGGAGCGGAAGATTGGAAGTCGCCCAATTATCACCTGAAGACACACCTCCATGATCGGAGGTGAAGAGCACGATGGTATTCTCGGTCTGGCCCGCTTCTTCGATCGCATCGAGGACACGTCCTACCGCTGTATCCATCGCTTCAACAAGGCCGCCGTAAATCGGGTTGTCCTGCACAACTCGAATGGGGCGACGCCGTTCGATCTCCAATCGGCTTGTGGGTTGAGGCTGCGCCTCCGCCTTCTTCCGGTACTTTTCCCAAAGCGCCTCAGTTGTCTGTAGTGGAGCATGAACCGCGTAGAAACAGAGTGTCGCAAAAAAAGGTTCGTCTCCATTGCTCCGTATAAAATCTGCCGTTTCATCCGCGAGTCGCAGAGGCAAGTACTCACCCGGATCCTTATCTTCCATTCGCGGATTATTGTGCGGGGAGAAAAAGCCTCCCGGAGGGGATCCTTTATTGAATCCGCCTACGTTTATGTCGTAGCCGTGATGCTCAGGCCAATCCGACGGATCTTTTCCCAGATGCCATTTGCCAGCAAAAAAAGTCGTGTATCCACCTTCTTGGAACGCTTCTGCAATTGTGGTACGTTCGTGATCGAGTCGCTCTATGTACTCCGCAGGAAGCAGCTTCGTATTTCGTTTCCAATCCGTACCCGCCTTTGCACCAAACCAATCGGTTGTATTCATACGAGCTGGATACTGCCCAGTCATCAGACTCGCCCTCGAGGGACTGCATACCTGGCAACTCGCGTAGCCATTTAGGAAACGCACTCCACCAGCTGCGAGTTCATCTATATTCGGCGTCTCGTAGAAGGAACTGCCCTGGACCGAGAGATCCTTCCAGCCAAGGTCGTCCACCACGATGAGGAGAACATTTGGTTTCTTCTCATCTACTACCGTCTCAGCTGACACGAGTTGTGCCATCAACGAAAACACCAACAAAACTAACGACATCGAATTCTTCATATCAAAAACGAATAAAGGTGAAGCGACTCCTAGAGTCCGAGATCATAGATCAAGAGATGGATTGGCTGAGCACTTCCCTCACCGTTCTCCATGAGGAAATAGTAGAGTTTTCCGTCCCGGATTATAGCATTTCCATGCTTGAACAACGGCCCTTCAGCCGCTTGGTAAATGACCTTCCAGTCGTTCGTTCCCCCTTGAGCAGCGGAAACATACGGGTATCCATTTTCCAACCCTATGAGGTAAACCGTACTGCCCACTGAATACAACTGCCCGCCCGGAACTTCGGTGGACACCTTAAACTCTTTCTCACCCGCTTTTTTGTACGCGTGGACATCTATCGACTTACCGTTGTGACGAGCGTCGTTGATGAAGTGAATCGAGTCATCTTCGGTTACCGTCCAGTCCGTACCCTGCGTGAGATAGAGCGAATTCGGCTCTGCATCCGGATAAAGATCCCCCGGTTCATAGAACTTTAGAGGTGTAGGATCGATGATCGGCAACGCCACGGGTTCACCCTTATGCGTAAACCACTCACCTCGCCCTTCCGGGTCGTTCGAGTAAGCGTAGTGGAACCCATTGTTGTACTTATACTTGTCGGTTTCGATCGCTAGACGCGTCTCGAAGCCGGCTCGCAGTTTTCCATTCTCGAACTTCAAATCGCCATAGAGCCCCCAGTCATGCGGGTGCCCATGCTCGCTTGCCGAGAGGATGTTAAAATCCCAGAAATCGCTCCAAGACTCTCCATCATATTTCGCCAGCATGTATTTACCGTTGTTGTGGCCACCACGACGAATTCGGACAAAAAGCTCATCTTTCTCATTTATATGAAAATATGGATACGTGAGATGCGTATAGTCTTCCCCTTTCTTTAGGTACAGTCGCTTCGGTCCAAACAGTTGCTTGGAAAACTGCTCATCCGATGCGACAGCAGCACCCTTCTCCGAAATTTGATAGCGGAAATAGTCGTTACTCAATGTCCCATTGAGCGGCTTCGTCGGCCCATAGGCATGCATATCATAGAGCAGGTGAATCGTATCGTCGATCGGACAGATTCCCACTGCGATCGTATTATGCGATTCGCCGATGTGCGGGTTGTTCACAAATCCCGTATGTCGATGATCGAACTCTACCGTGACGAGCGAACCTGTCTTCATGTTGTATCGCGATAGCATTACGTTTCTTACCGCCTCCGGACCTTTGTACCAGGTCATGAACACATAGTCCCCGTAAACCTCGATACAATCGCCATGCGGGGTGATCCTCGGTCCATAAGCGTAGTCGTACTTCGGACTATCTGGATAGTCGAAACCATCCTTCGGCTTCACCTTCTGCCCATCGAAATAGAGCCCTAAATCGGAGATTTTTACGGAGTCAATCAATTCGACCTTGCCAACATTGCAGGAACACAAAGCCGCACAAACGAGCGTCGTAGTAATGGTTTTAAGGAGTAAACGAGTCATAGGGTAATTCATTCTAAAAGCGACCAATCGAGCTTAGGACTAAAGAAACGGAAAGCAGCTGAGTCTGGTTCGATACATATGTAGACGACGGGACCGCTTAAGACACGCCCTAATGCACACCGATAGAGAGCCCCTCTTAGATCGACTCCTTTCCGACAAGAAACGAGTATCGGCCAGATCCTAAAGTAACTTTCAGGCTATCTCGTCTCGCATCAAGCGCGGGTTCTACGCTAAGTACTCCATCAACCTGAGAGAGCGGCATGCCAGATTCAGTGACCTTTCGCAGATCGGCAACTGGTAGGTAAACTACTCCCGTTGAGTTGATAGGAACCTCTATTTCCCATGCCAGACCGCCTCTGGTTCGTTTCCAGTCGCTCTTGATAATTCCATAAGGTGTTTCCTTGGAAACACGGGCCCACTCCAACTCCCTTGTCAGTCGCGGACGTAGTTCAAAGGTTTTGTATCCCGCACCTTCGTACAAAGGACGTATGCCTCCAACTCCCTCGTAGAAAAATGCTGCGAAGCCGCCTTGCATGGGGTGATTCATCGAGTTCCTATACCGAGGCTCCTCGTCCCAATTGAACTGTCGCTCCGGCCACGTAGAAAAGCCATGATCCACCAAATATCCCGGGCCGGGAAAGCTCCGGTCGACGAGCATGCGAGCAACCAACGCTTCATGCCCATAGTCCGACAACACCGTGTAGATATGCCGCAGTCCGTGAATCCCTACAGTGTAGTGTCCTTGGTGCTCTACCTCTATATCGTGAACGAGTCCACGAACCACCGCGTCGATTCTTTCTTCTGGAACCATGCCAAACTTGAGAGCCATCACGGTGGCAGTTTGACTGCCGTAGAAAAGCGAGTCCTCCGCTCCTCCTTCAACTAGGTAAGCTTCGTTGAAGGCATCCTTCACATCGGCAGCGAGCTTCGAGCAATAATCGCCATACACTTTATCTCCAAAGACCTCGGCCATGTCGCCCGCGATTTGCAGAGTCCTGTAGAAAAAGGCCGTCCCCGAAACATGAGGGTGGCAAAGCATGTACTCAGGAGCGTGCTTGCGATCCCATAGCGGTGGGCACCAGTCGCCTAAGCCACTGGGCAAGATTTCGTTAGGGCCACGCATCGACTCAAAGTAGGCGACGAAGTTCTTGATGTTCTGGTAATGCCTAGCGAAGACATCGACGTCACCAGTGTGTAAATACAGGTCCCAATTAAGGATAACATAGGCCACCGCCCAATCGATCTCCGCAGGACGATCCGTAACACGCTTACCTGGGGCAACAAAAGTGGGAATTCCCGGGCCATGCCCAACTACCTGATCGTAGCGTGCATTCGTCTTCAGACTATCTTCGATATCGCGAAGGTACTTCCCGAGGAAGCGAGTCATGTCGTAACCATAAAAACTGATATCGGAGGTGGCGTGGGCGTCGCCTAGCCACCCACATTTCTCACGAGCTGGACAGTCCTCCGGAATCGAATGCCAGTTGGCTTCCAGGGTCCTCTGAGTGATCTCGTACTGTCTGTTCAGAGTCTCCTCAGAACACGAGAAGCTTCCAGTCGTTTCAATCTCGCTGTGGACAAGCTTCGCGGTGAAATCACTCTTCTTCGGAGGAGAGCGCAGTCCACTCACCTCCACGTACTGAAAACCGTGATACGAGAAACGAGGACTCCAGCGCTCACGCCCCTCGCCCTTCCCTACATAGATCATTTCCTGTTTTCTGCCAGGAGCTCCACCGGAAGTTCCAGTATTCACAGTAATTCCGTCCGGCTCCATAACCTCGCCTGCGGTGAGCGTTAGAATCTCACCCGCTTCGAGCTCTACATCAATCGCTACCCAACCGGCTAGATTCTCCCCAAAGTCGACTACATACGTTCCATTTCCAACATCCTTTACTTCCACAGCCTCGATTTCACGCTGCACTCGAATAGGAGCGATCAACTGCGAACGCAGCCGATCAGTTGGACACGGTTCCTCCAATACTACTGCGTCTTGCCATTCACTCTCATCGCAAGCAACCGAGGCCCATTCTGGAATCTCTAGTCGAGCATCGTAGGTTTCCCCCCAATACACGTTATCGAAGACTATCGGGCTAACCGTTGCTTTCCAACTCGCATCCGTACCAAACACCTCGCTCGTACCATCTTCGTATTCCACAAAAAGCTTCGCTCGGGCTCGTGGTTGACCGTAATCAAAATCGTGTTTCCAAGCAACATTCTGTCCGAAGAACCCACTACCAAGCCAAAGTCCCAAGGCATTTCGCCCTTTTCGGAGAGCATCAGTGATGTCGTGCGTCACATAGAGCGTATGTGTCTCGTAGTTCGTCTGCCCGGGATCCAAGACTGCGTCTCCGACCTTTTCTCCATTCAGATAGAATTCACTGTAGCCAACTCCCGCGACATAAGCCATCGCTCGCGCGATTGGCTTGGAAAGCACGATCTCCTTCCTAAGCAAAGGCGAAGCATAGGAGCGCATCATACCGGGGCTGTCACGAGGAGCGACAAACTCGCGCTCAGCAAGAGATGACGTTCGTGTATCCTCGCCTAGTCCGATCCAATCGGAACCCTCCCAATCCTCAACCTCAAGCAAAGCCATAGTCCATCGAGCATGCTTTGACCAGTCGCTCTCGACACCAGACTCATCCCAGACACGCACCTTCCAATAACACGCCTGCCGACTCACCAAGGCTTCTCCCGCATATCTGATTAAAACAGAATCGTCACTCTCGACCCGTCCACTATCCCAGAGATCGCCTCTCTCTTCCTGAAGCAGTTCCTTACTAGATGCTACAAGTACACGGTAAGCACTCTGCCCTCGACCGCGGTCAGAATTGGATTCAGCAACAAGCTTCCAACTCAGTTGAGGTCGCTCCACGTCAAGCTGGATTGGATTTTCGAGATGCTCACTCTTCAGATCGACGACAGCGAGCGGAGCCGAGGAAAGTAGCGAGGCAAAAACGAGGAAAATTGCTGAGATAAGAAAAAAACGATTCATAGAAAAAAGTCGAAACTCAGGATCAGTAATGGCCCACCAAGATCGCACGAAGAGTCCCCACTGTTTGGCCGTACTTCTTCGTGTTCATTCGTGCCCTTCGTGGGAGAATATACTGCATTTAATCAGGCTCACTCAGCAACACGTTCGATCCGAAGCTTCATAAAGAAAGCATCGTCGACTGCAGAAACCGGCATTCTCATTCTAGCAATCGAAACTCCTTCAACTCCCGATTCGACAATGTCTTGCACACCGCCAAGAGAATCGTTTTCAGCCCAAGCACCTAGATCAAGCGAGTACGCTGGCACAATCCGATAGAAGGAAACGGCTTCCTCAGAGAAAGAGTATGAGTAATCGAGATAACGCGCCCCATCCACAAAAGCCTGCTCTACTCTAATTCCTTCCGACGGACTCCTAGGATCAGTCCCCAAGACATATTCCATCCCATTGCTTAGTCCGTCACCATCCGGATCGGAATCCGCTTCAAGCGACAAATCAGCGTAGCGCTCTTCAAACGTGTCCGGGAGTCCATCCCCATCCGTATCGACTTCTACATTACGCTTAGACTCAGATAGAGCGTCCATAGGAGCTTCTGACGCCACCCGCCCCGTTACCTTGTCACCAAAATTCTGCAGTGATTGATTCCATAGGACGATACGATCTAACCCGGCACCGGCCGATCTCACCGAGATTTCAAAATAGTACGTTTTGCCTGCTTCCAGATCCCAAGCGAGCGCGACCCCCACTCCATCCAAATTCTTGGAGTCATAGGACCATTGCCCAAGTCGGTTCATGAACACCTTGTACCAATTCGGGTCCGCATCGCGCTCATTTTCGTGGTTCACTGTATCCAAAAGGTTTTCTTCTGAATCCAGAATTCTCGCAAACGCATCATTGTGTTCGCCGCGGTGGTCACCAGTTGTGATCCTCACCTTCCAGTTCAGCTGGTAAACTCCCGAGGTTTCCACCTTGAACGGATATCGCAATTTACCGAGCCCACCCTTTTTGAAAGTGTCCGTTTTACCCACCAGGTACCCGGAACCGCTGTATCCATCAATCGATGTCTCTAAATCCCAATGCTCCGGATCATGTGACATAGATTCCACTTCCATCACAACAACCCCGTCATTTTCCAAAAACACATCCGCTTCCTCCGGATTGAACCCCTCGTCCAGATCTGAGAAAACAGATGCATTAAGCGGTGAAGCAGCTCCAAATCCCAACGAGAGAAGGAGGACAAAACAAAAAGGTCTGAATTTGAGGTATGGGATCTTCATACGAAACGTCTCGCAAAAAAAAGGGCCCGCTTAACAACAAGCCCCTAGCCTAACAGTATGAGAGAACGACCGCGCCGCTCTCGACCCAAGGAACTCGGAAAGGCTTGTATCAATGAGGAAAACCAAGAATTCCAAACAAAAGAAAACAGGATAGACAGAGAACCTATTGAATGTACAAATGAATCTATGTCACTCGATTCCCCTAGCTTCGAAACCGATGGCCCCCTAATCGACCCAGCCGTTTGCAGAGCCGGCTACCTCCAGTTTTCCGGAAGTCGCTTTTTCAACAACCCCTGCGTCCAGAGCAGAGGTTTCTTTTGGTGCAAAAGCGGAAAAGGATCATTTGTGGTAAATGGCACTGAATACCCCCTCGAGGCACAGGATCTTTACCTGCTCCCTTGGAATAGAACCATCAAGTATCAGCCTGACAAAAACGACCCGATGTTCACCGGCCACGTGCACCTCGTACCCTACTACCGGCAAGGAGCAAAGTGGATCCCGAACGTTCCCCATCAACGCTCAGATGAAGAATTCGACTCCCCCGATCGAGCTGACGCCAACTGGCCGGGACTCGAGGACGTCGTTCACTTCAAGATTAAGGTAGGAGACAACATTGCCCTCCTTCTCGACTACATTATTCGCAGCTATCTCCGAAACAAGGGGGCCAACGAAACCGAGTTTCGCCAGCTAGGTAACCTCCTTGTTGGCGAACTGATGCATCTCAAAAGCGCTGAAAACGTCGAAGCTCAGAACTACCCAGAAGAGCTGCTCCGCATGGTCGCCCACGTCGAGGCACGTTACATGCGATCGATCACTGTATCCGAATTGGCTGACATGATTGGCCGCAGCCGCTCCCACGTGCTAAAGCTCTTCCGCAACCACATGGGAATTTCCGCGAAGCACTATATCATCAACCGCCAACTTAAACAGGCTTGCGAACTCCTACTTAGCACCACCCGCTCCATCGCAGAAGTTGGCCAAGCAGTTGGCATCTCCGATCCCTACCATTTCTCGAAACTCTTCCGCCGACACCTCAAAGTCTCCCCCACCGCCTTCCGGACCAGCCACGGCCCGATACGCTTGGCGTCGGACTGATAGGAGGGCAATGCTCCGTCATTGCCGTATTGCGACCTCCAACGACCTAGTCGTCCAGCAGAGCAATACCCGGCGTAATCTTAAGCGTGGTCTCGACACCATCAACTGGCCAGCGAAGCACGATCAACTGTTGAGTCGCGTCATTCCAAACAAAGTCAGCTGGAGCGCTGTTCGCAGGAGCCTTGAGCACACTCAGCTGACCGTTCCCAAGCGGACTCTTTGCCAAAATAAGATCGTCGCCACAATGGATTGAAAAACCATCCGGATAATGGCGATCAGCCGCAACGTAAATGCGTGAAGCGCCTCTGCTATTATCAGTCTTAATATTCACCTCGAGGGTACGCGTCGCGTGGTGAAACATGAAGGAGTGGATATCTCCCGCAATAGCCTGCGGATAAGGGCGACAGATAATGTCCGTTATGTACTTACGCTCAACGGTTCCCGCCGCTCGCTCTTCTACAAAGATAGACCAAGTCGACTCCCCACCTGGCAGAAAATTATTGTACTTCCGCGTCCCCAGAAACCACGCCTTGATCGACCCTACTCCCATCTGATCAAAGACCTCTGCTGTCTTCGCGTAATGAGCAATGTATTCAAGTTGCTCGGACAGGCTGCTGTCAGCACTCCGGTAAGTGGGGAAACCCCACTCCCCAATTAGGATCGGAGCATCCAGCATCGCTGATTCCTTTTCAAAACGCTTCATGGTCGGCTCGATGTACGGAAGTCGTTCTTGATAGATGTGTGGGGCGAACACAACGTTCGGGCGGTCGATCGGCTTCTTGATTTCCGCGTATTGATTGAACTCTATCGCCTCCCCTTTGTTCATGAATATCGTCTGACACAAGAACAACTTCGAGTCACTGTACTGCATACCCGCATCGATCAATTGCTCGTAGTAAGGAATCAAGTACTGTTCGGTGAGTTCATCATACGATATATCCATGGTCAGCTTTCTCGGTTCATTCACCAAGTCGTAACCGATCACCGATTCATCATCCTTGAATCGCTCCCAAATAACTCTCCACGCATCAAGATAGATGCCCTGTTCATTCTTCTCATTCGCCCAGAAAGCCTCCCATCCGAAACCTTTAGCACCATACACCGTGAGCTTGAACACAGTGCTCAAGCCCGCCTCACGACCACGCCGCGTCAAGCGATCCAGTTTCTCAAGATACTCTTCCTCTACCTGACAACCAGGAAAGGAGCTGATCCGTCCCAACTCCAAGCGGATAACTTGATAGTTAGCTCCCATCCGCGTCATGCGAGCATAGTCATCCTCAAAGAATTCTATCTGCCCTAAAGCGTCGTTTGTATTCACAACAAAACCACGCGGAACGACATGTCGCCCCTGAGAATCACGAAGGGCGTGTTTTATCTGCGCCGAGAGCGGTGCAGCAATAACGAGGAATGCAATTAAGATTCGTATAAACATAATTCTAGTTCGAGATCCTTGTGGGAAGCGGCCTTGTGCCGCGATCACTCAGCTAAAGTTCGCGACACAAGGTCGCTTCCCACCTCAACAACAAGAGACAAAAAACGCCTCAGCTTTGCCGCTCCTCTCTATCATCCAAGTTGTAGAAGCGAAGGACCAGAGACGCTGCTATCGCGAGTACGATGGTACCCATACTGAATACCCAGCGCATCGTCTCAAAGGTTCCAGGGGCCTGTTCAATTCCAGCATCATGATCCCAACCCGCAGCTTTGAGTACGTATCCAGATCCTACTGCAGTGAGCGAGAGAGCCAGCTTTGTAACCCACGCTAAACTCGCAGCATACATCCCTTGTCGCGAGGTTCCATGCTGCTGCTCATCATAGGCCGCCACATCCGCCATTAGCGACGGAGCGAGCACGATCACCGCAACGAGCCCAGGTGCTAAGAAAAAGTTAGGCACGATCACCCACCAGTCCGCGTTCGGCACATACACAAAGAGCTTAATTATACCGCCAACTACAATCGATGCGGTGCAAAACTCGAAGGCCTTCCTTTTACCAATCTTTTTGGCAAAGGCTGCCATCAGAGGAATGCAAACGATACCAACCACGTGAAAGGTCGTTCCCCCAATCCCCTTAAAAAAGCCCATCTTCGCTTCGTCTCCTCCAAATACGTTGTAAACCATGAGGAAAAAGCCGAGCGTATCCACCAACAATATACTGGAAAAAATCAGTACAGTGGCGACCGCGAGAACCAAGAAGTTCCGATCCCGCAAGGTAAGTCCCCAGCTCTTGAACAAAGGTACGCGTTCTACCGTTTGAGCTGGATGCGCCACTTCCTTGATGAACAAGGCTGGCAGCAGCCCCGTGATCACGATCACAAGCCCAACCACCGCGCCGACAACTCGAGCTCCTGCGAGTGTTCCGGCAAAGAGCGAAAGCGTCACCAGCCAATACATCCACTGCACTCCCACTCCTGAGAGTTTATGGAAGAACGAACGCCAAGCCATCCAAGCCGTGCGCTCATTTTTCGAGGAGGCGCTCTCCATTCCAAGCGCTACATAAGGTACAGCGAAACTTGTAGTACCGACCGTTGAAATCAGCAGAAACGAAACGAGCCAGTAAAACTGGAAGTCCTTTGAGGCTGCTTCCGGCGTCCACCAAAGGCCAGCAACGCACAGTCCACTAAAGATCGCTCCAAAAGCGATAAAGGGCCTTCTCCTTCCCCAACGCCCTTTCCAATTGTCCGATATCGACCCCATCAACGGATCCGTAAATGCGTCCACTAATCGGGGTATCGCCATCGCCCATCCGACAAGTACAGGATCGACTCCCAAGGCGATCGCGAAGATCGGGTTCACCAACTGAGCAACCGCGTTGACCGAGATATTCTCCGCGAATCCTCCCGGACCGTAGTACTTCTTCAATCTAGATTCCGACTGCAGATGCGCATCATCACTTTTCATAACTCAAATCATTCATGATAAAGATTTCCGTCGCAAGCGACAGGGGCACTTCCCACCCATTTTCGAACAAAAGCGACCTCACCTGATCACAGGCAAGGCCGCTGGATACCGTTTGAATACAAACGCTAAACGTCTAATAATCGATTAGCTAGAAATTAAAAGTATTCGTCCACTGGATATAGCTCTCTCGTCCCGCACGGTAAGCAGCAGGGGTGCCATCCGGATTCATTGCACTCAGCACGATCTTGTCGTCGCCTATCACATTATTGACCTGAAGACGCGTAACCCAATTTACCGAGTCGTTAATAATCTTCTTCCGGTAGGAGGCATTCAAACCGACATTCAAGTCCGAATCGCTAATGAACGGGTTGGCGAGATCGGAAGCAGGACCATTTTCCGTCTGAATAATTGGATACCCAAGCGAATTTCCTTCACGCCAGCGAACATTCGCGCCGATGGACAGTCCCTTGTACTTGCCATCACGGAAGCTGTAGTTGGTCACGAGGTTAGCGGCGTATTCAGATTGCCCTACATTGATCCGACCCTCACCCGCTGCCGCAGTATTTTGAGCTGCTAAGATACGGTTAACAAACTCGTCGTACATGAGCTTGTTGGATGCACGGTCCTGGAATCGGATTCCCTCTTCCGCACGAACAAGCGTGCCGTCCGCTTCAAAGAGCGACCATGGCTGCCAAGTCTTGTCCCAGATAGCGATACGAGCGTCGACGTACTCGTTGAATCCTGGACCAATGTTGTCCTGAATCGTCTGCACCTTCGTCGCGTTGAAGGCCACACGCCAATTCTCGGTAGGATTATAGGTCAATTCCAACTCGTAACCCGTCGCATCCACATCAACCGTGTCATCCACGTTAACAGGGGAGAAGTAGCGAGCTTCCGTATTCGGACCGACCTTATTCGGGGCTTCCGGATCGAACCATGCGTAACGGAAGAAATCGTCCATCTCCTGTTGGGACAGTCGCTGACCATCAAGTTCCATGTAACGACCTTTGTTATAGTCCTTGTTACGGTTGTTTCGGAAGTTGCGAATGGTCGCCCAAGCGAAACGCTCATAGGTGTTCACTCCAAAACGAGCTGTATTCGCGAGCGTACCACGACCGGACACGTTTTTCTGTGACGACTCAAACTTGTTGATCTTAACCTCAACCTTGTTGTCAGGCGTACGCAATACGATGCCTATGTCCTCGCCTACACCGGAAGAGTTCGGGATTGGGTCCAGAGTTGGATAGACACGAGTCGGGCTGACCGCGAAGTTCTCAGATTCGTTGTAGTGAACGGAAAGCCACTTGAAGGGATGGAATACGATACCCTTCGTAGCTGTCGAACCGGTTTGAGCTGGCTCAGAGTCATCAAGGGCAGGTCCCCAGATTTCAGGATTGCTAGGGTCCACGAGACTATCTTCGCCCCTTACCTGATTGGCAGAACGCGAAGCCACCGTGTCTTCACGCCAGCCAAAGGTAGTCGCGATCTTGTTTTCCCAAAGGTAGCCCTGCCAAGTGATCCCCTCACCTTCCACGTCTAGGTCCGCCCAAGAGGCACGGCTGTAGGTGGTTTGAGTCGGAACGGGATCTGCATAGCTCCAGTTAAGAGGATCATTTATGCTAGCGCCGTTGGTAGCGCGGTAGACGGATATGGGAGTGCTTGGATCGATCTCCTGCGTCGTGTAAGTCGTGTAGTTCGGGAAGTCCTGATCTGGCGTAAATGGATCGCCCAAGTACCAAGCTTGAAACACCCAGCTACCATAAATCGAGCGATTCAGACCAAACGTCTCGATATCGTCGGAAACCACAGAACTCGGGCTTCCGCCAAAACTCGTGTTCCACTGCTCGCTGTCAAAGAGCATCCCTGAAAATACGTGTCGGCCTAGGAAGCCAAGCTTGTCGCTCACATCTGCGAAATCAAGATCGTACGCCATCGTGAAACGATGGGCCTCGCTGAATCTCTCAGATTCGCTCAAGCCGCCACGTCCGGAAATATAGGGACGCAGGTATCCAGGATTCGGAGTCACCCCATCCAGCAACACCGGGTTTAGATCGATCGAAACGGCTCGGTCCGCCCCGTTGAATCGCGAAATATTGAGGTTATTCGTGCGATCACGAAACCCGGATAGCTCGAAGTGAAAATCGTTTGTGATTTTCTGCGTCCACGTCAAGTGGTGCGTCTCTCCCTCACGTTTCTGACTATTACCCGGTAGCGCTGCGAGGTTAATATCGTAGATCGGAAATATCCGTGGATCGGATACGCTGGTGTTGATGAAGTTATCAACTTGGTCGAAGGCGCTTCGACTGCGAGCAAGAACGCGTTCCGTGCCTTCCTCTTGCAAGTTTACTTCCTTCGGCGTTCCATCGTCATTGAACTGGCGATAGCCTGTACCCGACTTGGTCGTGATGAACGGCACCGTTGGATCGGAGCTGCCTGGAATGAATAGCTGAATGTTAGAGAACGGGAAAGGACTGTTAAACTCCTCTACCCCTCCGTTCAAGGTCGCCGGTGATGCCGGGTTATCGCTACCCGAAGGCCCACCCGGAAAGTTCTCAGCTGGGAATACACCTACATTCGCCTCGTCACGTATGTCCCATGTAGGACGACCACTTGCCATCCAGTGCGAAATATTGTCGATTGGTAGCGAGTAGTTCGGACGACGCGCATCGTTGTCGGTCATCTCAAAACTGTAGTGGATGCTTGCCCCCTTAAAAGGCTTGGCGAGAAGCGACAAGGTGAGACGGTCATCCCTATCAAACGAAGTGTCGTACTGGCTCTTGGTGTTTTCATCCAATTTCATCAGGCGGATGGCAAACTTCTCACCAATCGCGCGGTTGAAATCAAACGTAGCGCGAAGCGATCCGTAGCTGTCTACCCCCAAAGAGATCTGACTGATGTCCTTACCAACTGTCGCCTTCTTTGTAGTATAGTTGATGATACCAGCTGGACTTCCCAACCCAAACAAGATCGAATTTGGACCACGCACGAGGGCGATACGATCGACATTGTAACGATCCAAATTCCCATTACCAGTCTGGAAAAAGTCGCGCGTCACGTCTGCTCGAGCTAAACCGCGTACGCGGTTGTTACCCGGCTGAGTATTGATATTGCTGTCAGCGAGTTCACCCGCAGAACCTCTTTCGGAAGTATCCGTATTTAGTGCGGTTTCCACGCCCGCAATATAAGAGAACGCAGTCTCGATGTCCGTAGCTCCAACGTCATCTAGAAATTCAGCCGTCAATACAGAAACGGAAGCCGCGACATCCTTAAGCTCCGTATTCAGGCGAGAGCCTGCCAGGGTAGAATTCGCTCGGTAGCCCGAGCTGTCATCTGCTGTCACCTCAAAGGGAGAAAGCTCAAATATGTCTTCCTCTTTGTCAGTATCTTGCGCATGGGCAATCGAGCAAGGAAAGGCGATAATCGCCGAGAGCAGCAAACGCTGCTCGAAACGGGTCGTTGTTTTCATAGTTCAGTCATTAGGGTAGTATCAGCTATGATCCGGATACAAAGCAGACAGCAAATGCGTCAAAGATCAAAGAAGCTGAAGATAGGTAGGCGCTCTACCCCCACTACACCCTACCACAAATGAGAATCTTTTTCACGAATACCTACATTCATAGATCCGCGCAATGGATACATCAAAAGGGTAAGCAGCTCAGATTATTCCGAGCAGCGTAGAGGAGCAATAACACGCTGCGATACTAGCCCAAAACGGTCTCAATTTGCAATGGACGAGCAACAAATCCTTTGTACTTTTGCATTCAAACGTGAGAAACTAAACTAACTCGAAGGAGCTTCGAAGCGAAATATCGACTGAAGATCCCCCTATTTCCAGGTCAAACCAGCCTTTTTCAACAATTCGCTCTCCAGTTCGCCCAGAAAATGACATGTGTTTTTCAGGACACAAAACGATCTTAATCGTAGTCTCCGCACCCACCTCGAGAAAAACCTTCTTAAAGAACACGAGCAACTTATCTGGCCTAACAACAGAGGCGACTCGATCCCGCAGATAGACCTGCACAACCTCCTGACCATCACACGCACCCTTGTTTCGGATTTTCAGCGATAGCTCCACAGTTTCCGACATAGGAACCTGCACTGACTTGAGTCGTAACTCAGAGTATTCAAATTCAGTATACGACAGTCCAAAACCAAACGGATACAGCGGTCCAGGCTCCTCATCCAAATAATCCTTGTAGAACGAGATTCTCTTCTGCGAGTAGTACATCGGCAATTGACCGACTGAGCGGGCAATCGTCACCGGCAAGCGCCCACTCGGGCTACAGTCGCCAAAGAGCACTTTGGCCAAGGCGTCACCATTGGCTTGTCCAAGATAAAACGTGTTCAACAAGGCCACCGACATACCAGCGATCTCAGGGATCGAATAAGGTCGTCCCCCTTGCAGCACAACCACAGTTGGCGTCCCGGTCTCGACCACTCGCTTCACCAACTCCAGCTGATTGCCGAGCAGGTCGAGCGTGGCACGATCTCCCTTGATACCATCCACATAAAACGCTTCGCGGCTGGTTTCGGTAGTACCGCCCACACAGACGACTGCCACATCGGCGGCGGATGCGAGTGCGACAGCCTTCTCGATCGAGTCCTCTTCCTCGGCCAAAGTCTTTTGGGACAAGGTCGTTTGCGATCCATCCCAACCAAGCTCCGCGATCGAGCAACCGCGAGCATGGGAGATTTCGAGATCATCGCCGGCAGCCCCCTTGATGCCGTCAAGGAAGCTGCTAATTTCCGAACGTCCCACGGTATAGTTGCCAACCTGCTTCGAGTCCGCGTTCGGACCGACAACTGCGACTTTGCGAAGAGCCGCTTTCTTCAGAGGGAGAATGCCCCCCTCGTTTCGCAACATCACGATCGATTCCAGAGCGATGTCTTCCGCTACCTTGCGATGCTCCGCGCAATCGACGATCTCCTGAACCGCTTGCTCGTCGACAAACGGATTCTCAAATAGGCCTAGCTCGAACTTGAGACTGAGTATCCGCCTCACACTTACATCGAGCTCCTTCTCTAATTCGGGCCGAATCTCGATCGCCTTGATCAAGTTCGCGTAACCAGCTCCGACAGGCAAATCCATATCCATCCCGGCGGTCAAGGCCATGTCACAGGCATCTTCAACTGTCTCCGCGACACGTTGAAAAAACTCGAGACGCGGCACATCGTTGTAGTCAGAAACCACATACCCGTTGAAGCCCCATTTCTCCCTGAGGAGATCAGTGAGCAAACGTCGATTTCCGTGGGCAGGAACCCCATCGACCTCACAGTGCGATGCCATCATGCCGCGGGCCTTAGCCTCCTGAACCACTGCCTTGAACGGCGGGTAAACTTCGTCCGCCATCGTCAGGCTGTCGATCGGAGTCGCCGCAAAGTTACGTCCGCCCACGACCTGACCGTAACCCGCAAAATGTTTCGGAGCGGAGATGACATGGGTGCTGCCTGGGTCGCCATCGCGGCCGCCCTGGAGTCCGGAGACCGCTGCGAGTCCCATTTGCGTCACGAGATGCGTATCTTCGCCAAGCGTCTCCTCTATGCGCCCCCAGCGTGGATCCCGTCCGAGATCCAAGACCGGCGTATGGGCTTCATGCGCGCCGCGTGCTCTGGCTTCGCGCCCTGCTACGTCGAAGGCTTTTTCCACGAGCTCTACATTCCAACTCGAGGCCATTGCAATCGGCACCGGAAGGATGGTCGATTCCTGTCCGGCGTGTCCGTGGGCGCACTCGCTGCCGATCAAAGCCGGGACACCCAGACGCGTTTCCTCGAGTAAAATCCGTTGCAGATCATTGACCTCCCTCACGCTCTCGATGGGCGTACGAGGATCAAAGGTGTTCTCGATTTGGCCAATCCCCTCAGAAATACCGTCCCGAACCGCTTGCACGATTCCGCCTTCTTCTGCCGCCGTTGAGTCGCGCAGACTGACCGCCTGCACCTGAGCCGCTTTCTCGGCCAAGGTCATTCTGGAGATTAGATCCTCAACACGCTCTTCAATTGAAGCGTTCGGATCTCGATACAATTCAGATTGGGTTTTCATTACGAAAGTGTGTTGTATTCAAATTTTTGAGAAACGTCTCTACTTGGAATATGTTAGAATGAGAGAACCGCGAATGAACGCGAATGGTCGCGAATAGTTAAAACACAGAAGGTCATTAGCGTTAATTAGCGTACATTCGCGGTTAAAAGCTCGGCCTGGAAATGATACCGCCCAGCGGACATATCGAACGATACTCTCCCCTTGTCCACCCTGAGGTCCGTCACCGCCTCATGGATTGAGAGTGGAGCCCCTTTTTCTGACACAGCTTCGCAGGACTTCACTGGCAACGTAATGCTACAAGTAGTATTTGCGGGGATCTCAACTTCGATCTCGAAGCGATCTCCACTCTGCTTCCAAGACGACACGATCTTTCCATACGGCGTCTCCAGCGACGCAGACGCATAGCTCAAGCCCCCTCCCAGTTCCGGAGCAATGAAGAACCGCTTCCAGCCCGGATACTTGGGGTCGAGGCGAATTCCTGCTACCGTCTGGTAAAACCACTCCACCACCGCTCCATAGGCATAGTGGTTAAAAGAGTTCATCCCTTTCGGGTGAAAGCCTTCTTCAGGCGTCCAGCTGTCCCAGCGCTCCCAGATCGTAGTCGCTCCGTTCTTAACGCTGTACAGCCAGCCTGGATACGTTTCTTGCAGTACGACTTTATAAGCCAAATCCGTGTGACCGACCGAACTCAAAACCGGATTGATCAGCGGCGTGCCAATAAATCCAGTGGCGAGGTGGTCATCTTTGATCTCGATCGCTCTGACCAAGTGCTCTACCATCGCAGCACGCTTTTCCTCCTGCACCAAGTCAAAGCCGAGAGCTAGCAGGTAAGCAGTTTGCTCGTCACTCTCGATTTTACCGTCAGCTGAAATGTACTCGCGTTGGAAGGCAGTCTTTACTTCGGCGAGTAACACGCTGTACTCCGCCGCTCTCTCGAATTCACCCAACTCCTCCGCCATCCAAATGGCAATCTGCGTTGAATACGCATAATAGGCGGTCGCGATCATTCGGTACGGCGTAGGGGCTTCGAGCTGCGGGTACCACGGGGCCAGCCAATCCCCCCAGCCTTCTTTGCTGATTCGGATCCCGTCCGGTGCCGACTCACGCATCAGATCCACCCATTCGCAAACGACTGGAAAATTCTCCTCTAGTATCGCCCGATCTCCGCTGTGCAACCAAGCAGTCCAGGGAACCACCGCTCCACCGTCCGCCCAACCAGCAGAGCCACGGGCGAATCCAGTGTAAGGAGCGACACTGCCAAAACCGCCCTCCGGACCGGGCTCGAAACTATCTCTCACCGCCGCAAGCCATTGACGGTAGAAGTTGCTGGCATCCATGTTGTAGAGTGCGGTGTTGCAAAACACTTGAGCGTCCCCGGTCCAGCCCAGCCGTTCGTCGCGCTGCGGGCAATCTGTGGGCAGCTCCAGGAAATTCCCTTTCTGCCCCCAGAGCGTATTTGAATACAGCTGATTGAGAAGCGGGTTCGAACACTCAAAACGTCCCATCCGCTTCAAATCCGTATGCACCACCACCCCGGTAATTGCATCTGCAAACGGCTCTTTAACTCCCGTCAGCTCAACATAGCGAAATCCAAAATAGGTGAAACAGGGCTCCCAGATCTCCACTTCACTACCTCCCTTGGCAATGTAGCGAGCGGTTGCTTTGGCAGTTCTTAGGTTGGCCGTATGGATCGACCCATCCTTTTCCAACATCTCGGCGAAGCGAAGCGTGATATCATCACCAGCCTCGGCCTCCACTCTCAGACGCACCCAGCCAACCATGTTTTGGCCAAGGTCGTAAATGAAAGCACCTGAAGCATTCCGAGCACAGCCCATTGGCTTCAGCTCCTCAATCCGCCGCACAGGCTCAGATAAGCGGGCATCGATCGAAACATCTGGAGTCTCCTCAACCTTAACGGCCTTCCAAGCATCATCCAGCGCTCTTGGACGCGACCAATTCAGATCTTCAAGCCGAGCATCGTGGGTCTCACCAAAATAGATCCCGTGCTCCACGATCGGACCCGTCTTCCATTTCCAATTTTCCCCCGTCGCCACTCTCTGGATACTTCCATCTTCAAAAGACAGCTCGATCCAAGCAGACAGTTTGGGCGTAGACCCATACTGATGATCCAAAAACAAAGTACCACTGTACCAGCCATCTCCGAGCATCAGACCGAGTGTGTTCACCCCTTCCTGCAGCGCATCCGTCACATCATAAGACACATAAAAAACACGCTTCCGATAGTCTGGCCAACCGGGAGCAAAACAGTCTTCACTAATGCATTCGCCGTTAATCCACGGTTTTACGATCCCAAACGCTGAGAAATACAAAACCGCTCGAATGCATTTTTGCGGAATTGAAAAATCAGTTCGGAAATAGCGAGCTGGAGGGGCCTCCCCCACTTCAACCACCCGTCCATCACTAATCCAATCCGCTGGCCATTCGCCGCCCATCAAGCCAGTCTGCAAGCTGGAGAATTCGCTCCAACGAGAGGCACGCCCTCTTTCATCCCAGACGCGCACTTGCCAAACATAGGAAGTCCGGGCTGCCAGCCTTAAACCACTAGCAATCACCCACTGCGACTCGGCAGACTCAAGAACCCCTGAGTCCCATAACACCTCCTCCGCCCCAGGGAAGCTCTTCAGCCGGAGCCGATACGCACTTTGCTTTGCTCCCCTACGCCCCGACTCAATCTTCCACGAGAAGCGCGGGCATGGAGTTTCCACTAAATTCGGATTTTCAGCACCTTCGCAACGAAGACCGACAACACGATCGGGAGTAGAGGTATCAACATTCAGCATCTGAGACCAAACAGTGTAGCTTAGACTCCCTATATAGACAATGGACGCACATCGCTTCTCTTGTCCTTTTGCATTCTTGGACGGTTAAGTTCCAAATCCTCCAATTTACGTAAAAGGACAAAAGATACCCCAAACCTAAGTTCGTCCCACGAGACCTGCCTAACGTATTTCTCTATCCCGCCCAAATCCGAAGGAAGCGACTGACGCATGTCGCTAACCGGAAACACATTTTCAAAATGTCAGATTCAAAACCCAACATTCTCTTCATTTTTACAGACCAATTGCGAGCAGACTGCATCGCAGCACTCGGCAATAGTCAGATCAAAACCCCTAACCTAGACCGCTTGGTTCGCGAGGGTACAACCTTCACCCATTGCTACACGCCAAGTCCTGTGTGCGTCCCGGCTCGCCACGCGCTCACCTCAGGAGTCCCCCCTCACCAAACAGGCTGCGTCGACAATGTTTACATCGAGTGCGACCGCCCAAGCTTCATGGACGGTCTCAACGACTTAGGCTACCAAACTCACGGGATCGGCAAAATGCACTTCAACAAGTGCAAGGGGGACTGGGGCTTCCAATCCCGCGAATACTCCGAAGAGCTAGTAGGAGATTCACCGCGAGACGACTACCGCGACTTCCTCGAAGAGAACGGGTACGGCCACGTTCAAGATCCACATGGATTCCGGAGCGAGTACTACTACCTGCCCCAGCCCTCACAGCTCCCCGACAAGCTTCACAACAATGCTTGGGTCGCAGACCGCTCCATAGAGTTCCTGAAGAACAGGGATAAGGACAAACCATTCTTCCTCTGGAGCAGCTGGATCAAACCACACCCACCCTTCGAAAGCCCATTTCCTTGGTCTCGCCTCTACCGCATGCACGAGATGGACTTCCCGTACTTGCCAGAAAACTACGAGGACCAGCGAAACTTCTGGAGCAAGGTACAATGCCGCTACAAGTACATGGACTCCGGTGACTCACGAAACCTCACCCGCATGATCAGAGCGGCGTACTACAGTGTCGTATCACACCTCGACCATCACATCGGAAGACTTCTCGACGCCCTCGGTCCCGAGATCGACAACACTCTCATCGTCTTCTCCGCAGACCACGGCGAGATGCTAGGCGATTTTGGCTGCTACGGGAAACGCTCGATGCTGGATGCCTCCGCCAAGATCCCGATGCTTGTTCGTCTCCCCGGCACCTTCAAAGCCGGAGCACAGGCCAGCCAAGCCTCCACGCTACTTGACCTCTACCCGACCTTCCTGGAAATCGCTGGAGGCAAAGCACCTGCGGAGCTCGAAGGAGTAAGCCTTCAGACACTACAAGACCAACATCCGAGCGAGCGCTTCGTCCACAGCCAATTCTCCCAAAACCAGCTAGGCCTCTACATGACTGCCAACAAGGATTGGAAGTACATCTTCAGCGCCGCAGACGACAAGGAGTGGCTCTACAAGGATGGCTGCGAAAGCGTGAACCTCGCTGGAGACGCCGAGTACGCAGACGTATTGAAGAGCGTAAGACAAATCGCAATCGATCGCTTCAAAAACGACGGCTACGAGCAGGCAATAGAAAGTGATGATTGGGCCCACTTCCCCAAAGCAGAGTTCCCAACAGAAGCGGATAACGGCTTACTCTTTCAAGACCCGCCGACCCTGCAAAGCGCCCTCGACGATCTCGGTCCTGGCTACACGCGTCCCGAAATCGACAAGACGCGCGATGAGTTCAGCTTACTCCGTCGCCTAGCCCAACGCTCGATGCTCACCATCGATCAAGTACGCGAGGCAGAACTGGCCGAGCAAAAGATCTAAGGCGAAACAATTTCGACGGCGAAAACCGCCCGTCAGTTACAGGACTCAAAACGAAAACGCGAAGACGAAAGTCTTCGCGTTTTTCCATTGGGTAGCGGCCGCTGTCCCTAGCGGCCACAGCATCCACCAATGCCCGTTAGGGACAACGGGTTCTACCTCACAACCTCTCCTGTTTCCACCCGATCCAAAATCACCAACCAATCCTGATGGCGGTCGAACGGTGGCAAGCCCAGCCGCGACACGTAGGTCGTATCCACAACGATCTCACTCAAGCTCACAACACGACGCTTTGGATAACGCTCCTGCCACTCTTCTCCCGTGTAAGGCCCTTCACCCGTACGCGGATTGAACCAACGCACCTCATAGCGACCTCGATACTCGCGCAGATCAATCGTCGCATCCTGCCACTTTTCGAAATAGACAGCATAGGTATCACCTTCCGCTGCCAAGCAATACGCCGGAGCAGCTGGAGCGTTGATCAATTCATTATCCGGATGCATTTCACCGAGCGGCAAATTTCCAAAGACTTCAATGGAATAACGTGCGATATCCCAGAAGCGATCCCGCGTGCGCCAGTCTTGGCAAGTCAGGTCGCTATGCGGTTGCTCGTATCCAAAATACCATTCAACTCCGGATCCACCGGCCATCAGACTCGGGTAGAGCGCGATCCGACGCAGTACACCTTGGTTGTTAGGTTGCTGGGCATCTGGCTCAACGCCCTGCCACGCCATCCCGACTTCATCGATAAAGACCGGCCACTCACGCCCCGCAGCACGTGAGCGTTCAATCCATTTAACGGTCTGGGCGTAAACAACATCGTAGTCATCACGCGTCTGTACGCTCAACACTTCGAAAGTCGGATGACCCAGCATCGGACGGTAAAGTACATTCCATCCGTAGGGCACGGTATGCAGAGCCTTGGGGTGGTCATAAGGATCATTTGCCGCAAAGTAGTCGCAGAAGGATTTCACCTGTTCTGGCGTATTCGTATTTTCCTCACCAAGATTCCAAACGATAGCTGGGTTGTGGGCAAACCGGGCAATCAACTCGCGATAATACATTTTCCGCTCAGGACCAAGCTCCCCACCGTCGAGCAACTGATCATTCTCGCGCTCCTGCGTCACCACGTTGAGAACGACTCCTTTGCGAGTCATGTGCTCAAACACAATTTCCCATTGATCCAGCTTGCTGCAATCGAAGCGAAAGCGTTCGTCATAGTCCGTATACGGCCATACGTCCTGTCCATCTCCGATGATATTCTTGGTCAGGAAATAGATAACATTCATCCCCTTTGAAGAAAGGTAGTTCACCGCACCGATTATCCCCTTACCCTTTCCTCCACGCCAAGTCGGATCCCCTTCTTGCCAATCCCGCACATGCGGAGCCCAATCCTTCAAAAACGCCTTCTTGGGGTTGTACGAATAAGTGGAGTCGAAGTCCTCGAAAGCGAGAAAGTTCTCCGGACTGTCGGGCCCAGCCTTCAAGAAAGCCTCTCCCGTTCCCGCAAAGCGTAAGTAACGGTCCCCGACATAGTCCAGCCGCCCTTTCCCTCTGAAATCTGGCCCCTCCTTGTTGGTCTCACCAATTACAAGGCGTCCGGTGCTCCCATCGAAGGAATGCGCTTTTCCGGCCTCCGGGTCGTCAGATATCGCGACCGACTCACCTGTTCGGAAAGAGGCTTCGTAGGTCCACTCACCGCTTTCATCCGGCGAGAAATAGACGCGCCACTTGTTACCCTCAGTTGCTCCGCTCTCTCCCGCATTTCCATCCGCAGCGTAAAAGCCCGGCACGCGCATCAGGCGATCACCCTTACGAAACGTGACGACTAACCTGTAGTTAAGGAACGGATTCACCTCCGCATCCTCCGAGGACTCGGGGCCGTCAAAAGTAAGAGTGACGCGATGCCACTTGAGCAATTCACCTTCAACTTTCGGAGAGGCAGACAAAGTTGCTACAGCAGCAGCGACAGAGAGAAAGAACAGGGCTTTGAGGGGATTCATGACGAGGTAGCGCTTTGACAAGCGAAGAACAAGTCGGGTCGACTTAATGGGGAACAGTCGTGTGAGCCATCTCACACTAACAAGATAAAACAAGCGCTTCTGCCGCCCGCCAAGGATTTAGAAATCAATACACATTTGCATGTCCTTAGATTCACCGAAACCCAGCCCCACCGGCGCCGGCAGATCGGAAATACGGCTGATCTCCAAGAGTTCGAACGACCGCCCTATTTCGATCGATTTATTCCCATCAGAAAAATCGATAGCTAGCATTAGAATACGGCATCCGAATGTCTCCGCTTTCGAAGTTTCTCTGCTCAATTGAAAATTATTAATAATCAATTCATAAGCAGTACTTCTTCGAATGCAAAAACACAAATCCATCTTCAAAAATTGAGGACAAGAGGTCATCGCCCCATTTGCTTTCCAATTTTGCCCCAACGAGAAGCTAAAACAAAGTAAACTCCCCGTCTCTCTACTATGAGGACTTCACAACCATCTTTGGGCAGTTTTTATCTTTGGAGAAAATTCTCACTTAAAGAACAAACCATCAATCCTCTCATTCTCGATGAGAAAACGCAAAAACACCTCTACGACACCAAACTTCATATGAATCGATTACCAAACCGTTGTCTGTTCACCTCAATTTTTTGTTCATACGAACAACCGAAGTTCGCAGCGACTATTGTTGAACATTCTCCGGCCAAAAACTCGATTACCCCCCAGAACTCCATCCCCCTCCCCAATCACCTACCAACTGCCGCGTAGCCGATTGGTTTGAGCAACTGCAGTTCTTCTGGGTATCCCGAACCGAATACAAACTGCTTCAAAAATTATGAACAAGATCCCAACACGTAGCTTAGTAGCGCTCTCGCTAGCGGCTACATCCCCTTGGGCTTACATGTCTGCCCAAAGCAATGAGCTAGCCGAAGACGACGAAATCTTCGAGCTCTCTCCATTTACCGTCACAAGTGAAGGAGATGACGGTTATCGCGCGACCTCCACTACTGCAGGTAGTCGCTTAAATACACAGCTCAAGGACGTCGCGGCCTCTGTCACTGTTCTAACGGACGCCTTCATGGACGACCTTGGCGCAGACGACCTCGATACCGCTCTTTCCATGGTGGCAGGTGTCGAAACCGACCTTACCACAGAAACTCAGGCAGTTAGCTCTCCAGGCGGCGGCGGATACATCGGTGGCGACTTCGACGACCCGAATGCACGCGAAAGCTCCGTTCGCGTTCGTGGCCTCGGCCGCGCGACCCAATCCGCGAACTACCTTAAAGTACGCGGCCCAATGGATCGCTACAATATGGAGCGTACCGAATTTCTCCGTGGACCAAACTCGCTTCTCTTCGGACTCGGCCTGCCAGGTGGCGTCGTGAACTACACGACCAAAAAGGCCCATCTCAGCCGCGAGATCAACAAGGTCGACTTCTCGGTCGACAACTTCGGCTCTCGCCGCGTTCAAGTGGACTTCAACCGCGCCCTCATCGAAGACAAGCTAGCGGTCCGCTTCGCAGGTGCCGTAAGCGACCAACGCTACATGTCCGAGAGCGCCGAGAATCTAGACCGCAAGGCGTATGTGACTTTCAAGTACAAGCCATTCGAGAAAACAACGATCGACGCTTACTTCGAAACCACCAGCGCCACTGGCCGCAAGCCAAACTACCGCCTTCCACAAGACAACGTTAGCCATTGGCTCGACGCTTGGAACAATGCTGGCGATCAACTCGCAGCCCTGCAAGCTTCCGACCCTGACACCTATGGCAGCATGAGCCTCGACGAGTTCCGCGAGCGGAACTTCATCCACGACGCATCATGGCCATATGATAGCAACGGAAAGCCAGTTGCCACCGGCGACTACGTTTACGACGAGCGTCTCAAGACCAATCCCGATGGAACTCCTCAAGAGTTCAATGGACAGTGGATCCGCCACATGGACGGCAGAGACCGCGCCTTCACCGGCTACTACTCTGGCGATGCGTCCTACTCAGGAGGCGACTGGTTGGTTCCTTGGAGCCCAGCAGGAGAAGGCTACACTTCCATGTACGGCACCATCACCCCTACAGGCGGCCAACCAACGAATGGCAGCGGCGGCAAGGTTCAACCACGTTCCCGTCTACGTTTCGCCCGCAGTGGCAATCCTTACGAAAACCGTGACGGATCTTCCTTCGCCGACCCGCAAGTCATGGACGAAGGCATCTTTCCCTTCATGGACGAAGAGCTCAGCACGCTTCCCGGCAACTACCGCGACGTTAAGAGCAAAAAGCTCGGTTTCAACTTCGAGCAAAAAGTCAACGAAGACCTCTACCTCTCCTTCGCGTACTTGAAGGAAGAATACAACCAGGACCAAAACTTCGGTCCTCTCGCTCAAACACAAGCGATCTCGCTCGACGTCAACCGCTACCTTCCAGGCGCCATCCAAAACCCAGGCTTGTTCTACGGAGCCCCTTACATCAAGGACCTCAAGAACGCCGACGGCACTACGAGCGCGCTCACTGGCGGCGGCACGATTCGCCCAACACTCGAACAAGCAGTGATCCAAGCCCAAGAGGTCATCGATCACATCAACGCAGGCGGTACACTCCGCCAAGTGAAAGCCAAGGCGGACAAGACTCCCGACGAGCTCGCTGAAATCGTAGCCAACAACATGCTCTTCCTAGAGCAGGTTGCCAACCGTGAAGAAAACCCGAACTTCCTTCGCCCATTCTTCCACGGCCGTCACATCAGCGGACACGAAGACTTCGAAAGCGAAGCAGGCCTCATTCAGGCCAACTACGACTTAGACTTCACAGAAAAGTCCGACCGACTCGGCTTCCTCGGCAAGCACCGCCTCACTGGCTTCGCTTCCAAGTCCGAAGAGACTCGACTCTACTGGAGAGCAAGTGACGTAGCAGTCTACAACGAAGACCTAGCCAAGACGGGTCCAAACGAGCAGCACAGCGCAAACCGCTGGTATTGGCCAATCTTCTACATAGGCGATGCCGTAGCGCCTGGGGACACCTCCCTGAACATCACAGGTCTTCCATCCACTACCCGTCCACACCTCAACAATCCAGTCGGACACCACTACTTCTCTAACAAGAACACACACCGCGGCGAGTGGCTCACCTCTGAAGACGGTTTGGACATCCGCCCTGGTATCATCAACAAGACCCTCACTTTCACAGGTCTTGAGCAATCCGGCTACGGCGGTTCCCTCCAGAGCTTCTTCTGGAACAACCGCATCGTCACCACCCTCGGTTGGCGTGAGGACGAAGTGAAGAGCATCACCTACCTCCGTCCAGAGGACCCAACACCGAAGTGGGACTACGAACACGACGGCGACGAGCGCTCCGATTGGGATACCAGCCTCATCAACGAGCAATCAACCGTCGAAAACACGAAGGACCTCACCACCACCAGCGTCGTATTCCACGCCACACCTTGGTTGCGTGCCTTCTACAACGAGTCGGAAAACTTCGACCTCACCTCCCCTTCAGTTGACGGCTTCGGTCGCAGCATCCCGAACCAAGGCGGTGAGACAACCGAATACGGTATCGGCATGACTCTCTTCGAGAACAGGCTCGACCTGAAGTTGAACCACTTCGAAACCGCTCAAGTAAACGAGCGCATGGGACACCTCGTTTGGGACCGCTTGAAAGGTTACGAGCGCCAAGTTCTCGGCCTCCTCACGACTCTGGACAAGAAGTTCATGAATGGCGATCCAACCGAGTTCAACATCGAGGACTGGGAACGCGTGTCAGGTATCGACGACGCAGGCAACCTTCTCGTTGAGCGCAATGGATACCGCATCCCTGAGCTAGATGACGATGGCAACCAGATCATCGATCCAGATAGCGGCATTCCACAATGGACACACGACGAGGAAGACATGCAGTGGTTCCAAGCCACCAACGTTAACACCACTCGCGACTCCGTTTCAGAAGGTTGGGAATTCAGCGCTAACTGGAATCCAAATCGCAACTTCCGTCTCGCAGGTAACGTTTCCAAGCTCGAGAACGCAATCGACAACGTTCACAGCCAAACGCTCGAATACGTTAGCAAGCGTGCCCCCTACTGGAACCAGTTCTTCGACAAGGGTTACCACACAAACGGTCACAACGACGCTTCCAAGTACTACGTTCGCCCAGAAGACGCTGACGAGATCACTCCAGAAAACGGACTCCAAGTCTGGGAAGGCGAGATCTCTGACCTACCGTACAACAGCTACATCGTAGACAACGAAAACGGCATCCCTCAGCCAAGCTCGCTCATCTCAGCCAAGTTCTACTCCGCTTTCGGACGCGACGTAATGACAGCGCTGCAACAGCAAGGGATCTCCAATCACGGTATCTCCGAGTACAACGCCCGCCTCACAGCGAACTACAGCTTCCACGACGGTTTCATGAAGGGCTTCTCCTTCGGAACGAACCTTCGCTGGGAAAGCGGCAAGGCCCTCGGCTACAACGTCATCGAAGTACCAGACAGCGATCTCCCAGCAGACTTCCCTGTCACAGACAGCAACGGTAACGGCCAAAACGACCCAGACGAGTACCTCGTGGTTCGCAAGGACACCGACAACCCAATCGAGGGCGATTCCCACGTCACTGGCGGCATCATGGTCAACTACCGTGGCAAGCTCAGCGGCGACAAGATCGACTGGCGTATCCAGTTGAACGTAGACAACCTCTTCAGACAAGGTGACGACTTCCGCATCACCCGCGTCAACGCAGATGGCAGCTACGTTTACGGCCTCAACCGCCCAACTACCTACAAGCTAACCAACTCCTTCTCTTTCTAGGTTCAAGTTAGTTTAACTTTCCAAGCCTTCGCTCTGCAAGGAGCGAAGGCTTTTTCGTATCTAGAAACACAGGACATATTCGTCGTACCACGCCTAGAGTCGTGCCATGCAAGCGGCATGCCGTAGCGCGGAGCTTTAGCCCGCGTCGCTGCTGCATCATCAATACGCGTCGGCCGCGGGCTAAAGCACCGCGCTACTTCCTCGGGGGAGCTGTCGCGCCATCCACCCAAACGCCTTCGACCAACGTTCTGAGTGGCGTATCCGGAATTCCATACTCAAAGTGGCTCAACAAAGAATCCACTTTGTTCGCGGCAGCCTTGCCGATCAGTTCCGAGCATTGGCTGATTCCTGCGTGGCTACCATCGAGATCGATCAGGTTGAGTTCGGCGAACGCGAGGTCCTCTCCAACGCGAATTCCTTTGTCCTTAGCCCACTCTGTTAGTTTTTCGCTGGAGTCCCCGCTAATGATGATCGCATCAGGGTTCCACTTATCTAGCCATTTTTCGTAACCCTCGATGGAAAACTCCTTGTACATGTGCGGAGCTACGAATCCATCGCCTTCAAGCGTCGGATTCATGCTCAAGAACCCTCCGGAAAACGAACCTGCCACTCGGCCATCGACATGAGCATTCATCACTAAACCAATTCTCTCGTATCCAAGATTCTGCAAGCTCCGGTACGCCAAGCGAATCGAACGAAGTTGATGGTTCGAAACCATGTTCAAAACCGGTTCTCGCAAGGTGTACCCCAAGGTCACAGCCGCAAAATCGGAAAAATCGAAATCAATACTGGTATGGAAGTTTTGCTGAGGCGGGAGAATCAAACCGCGAATTCCCCGAGCCAAGAGAATCTGGCGAAAACGCTGCGCAGAAACCTCAGGGTCGCCCAACCAAAAATCGTAGAGCTGGTAACCAAGCTTTTTCGCCTGTTCCGCCGCGCCCTTTCGGTAAAGCTGGTTCATGCGATGGACCTTCCACCCCTCCTTCGTATCGAAATTTGTCACCCACGCCAAACCCGCGACGATCTTCTCGGACTTCGATTGCGAACGGTAGAGAGATAAGGCGAAGAGATTTGGATCAGGAACGTAGCCAAGCTCCTCAGCCTTTTTCTTGATCGCATCACGGGTTTTCTTCGCAACTCGAGTATCCCCCTTCAAAGCGATGGATACCGTCGATTGGCTCAAGCCTAAGGCACGAGCAATTTCTGCTTGGTTGATACGCGAGTGACCCGGTTTCACACCATCAACACTTATCCAGCTTAGCTCTGGGTCAAGCTTTCAGGGAAGATACCCACTTCGCCGATTCCTGAAGGAGCTAATTGATTCAATACAAATGGATTAAGTCGAACGGAACTTAGAGGGCCGATTCCATTTTCTCCGAACGCCAATCCCCTGATTTCCCCATCCCAGCTACGCTAACAGCCAGCTGCGAAATCCGTACAAAACTTCAAGTACCACGGATCGCGAAAACCGAATTCTCAATCGACTCTCATGCTAAGCCGCCCCCATCTAATCGCTTTCGCAACAACCTGCTTTTCTGCACTGTTCTCGCCGTTACACGCCCTCGAGGTGTTTCAAATCGGCGACTCGCTCATCGACGAGCAAGCCCTCAACTTCCCCGCCGACGAAACCCCATCCCCCTACGGATCCACCAAGTTCGGCACCACCATCAACGGCAGGACGCACCAGCAGTGGCCACTGCAAAGCTTCAACGGCTACCAGTACGCCACCTACTACGATCACGAGCGCCACATCTGTGTGGCCCGTCGCAAACTTCCCTCGGGGGAGTGGCAGGTCATCCGTTTCACAGACTACAAAATCGAGAACAACGACAGCCACAACGTAGCTGTCATCGGTATTGCAGAAGGTGACGGATCGATCCACCTCACCTACGACCACCACAAATCCGACCTCAACTACCGATACACCGCCCCCGGCGTCGCCACCCACCCCGATCAAGTCGATTGGAACGCCTCCTTATTCTCGGCGAATACCGACACCCTCGGCCCCCTCGGCAAGATCGAAGACTTCACCTACCCGCGCTTCGTTCCCATGCCCAACGGTAACCTCATGCTCTACTTCCGCTACTGGACCTCCGGCAATGGCGACAGCATGATTCGTGAGTACGATGCCACTACACACCAATGGACCACCGGACTTGGGAAATTTATCGCCCGCGACAAAGGGAACTACACTTGGGACCACAACGGGGACAACCAGATCGCAACCGACCGCAGCGAAACCAGCCCCTTTCGCTACGCCTACATCAATGCCATTAGCTACGGCGGCACTCGTCTCCATGTATCCTGGATCTGGCGCGACGTCTTCACAAAGACTTCGATGACCAACAACCACGATCTCTGCTACGCTTACAGCGATGACAATGGTCGTACCTGGCACAATAACGACGGTCAACAAGTCGCGATCACAGGCACCGACTCGAAGGACACAGTCATCACGATCGACACTCCCGGCATCACCGTCGTCCCCATTGCCCCCGGTCAAAACGCAATTAACCAGTGCACGCACTACGCCTATCCCGATGGATCCATCCACACGATGATGAGACACTATGTATCCGGTACAACGGATACTCGTTACCATCATCATTGGAGAGACACGAACGGAGACTGGCATAGCAACGCCCTAGCCTTCACAGGCAGTCGCCCTTCCCTCATCGGCGACTCCGATAAAAACCTCTACTTGGTCTATACCAACAATAACCAAACACACATCGCTCACGGAGTTCCCAACCAAGACAAAACCGCTTGGACCTGGAGCAGAGTTTTCACCCAGAACAATTTCAAGGATGGGGGCGAAGGCGTCATCGACTTCAGCCGTTGGCAACAGGAACAAATCCTCTCTACCTACGCTCAAGGATCTAGTCCCAATAGCGAAGAAACACCCACCGCCCTTCATGTGATCGACTACAAAATCTCCGAGGCCTTCATCGATGCTTCCATTGATCCACAAACCAAAGATCTAACCGTCTCTTGGCTCTCAAATGACCAGCGCCTGCAACGTCAAACAGGTGAGCTGTTGGAGGAAAATTGGGAGTTTCTATCCGAGGAAATCCAAAGCCCCATCACCCTGTCGAAAGCGGCAGCCTTCACTCCCTCATTTTTTCGCCTCGCGACTCCACCCGCTCCCGCTGTCTTCAAGCGATTCGATTGGGACGACGGCGAAGAGAACATGTTCACCAAAGACCTCGATTCCAGTATCTCAAACGGAATTTTGAAACTCACAATGACCGCAGATCGCAAGGATCCCTACATTCGCATGAACGAAGGATCCGTCAACGCGGACCAATACTCCCACATCCGAGTCAAGGCTCGTAACCAAACTTCCAGTACAAACTGGCTCCTCTACTTTTCTCCCGAAGGAGGCGGCGAAGCTGGTAACGGAGTTCAGATGAACCCCACCGCTAACAGCGACTGGCATACCTTCGAGATCGACATGCGCTCAGATCCTGACTGGAAAGGCCAGATCAACACCATCCGCATCGACTTCAGCAACAACATAGAAGGCACCGTAGAAATCGACTACATCGAAATCTATAAATAGGAGGGCAACGCTCCGTCGTTGCCACCTGCCCAGCAGAAAACCAAACCAACCACTTCTGCAGCATGATAAAACCTCCGATTCGATCATGCTCACCAGAAGTGATCATCTAGGCCAAAGGCCGTATCATCATCCAAACAAAAATTACCGCCTCAAATTCTGCAAATCATCACTCCTCTTTGCGAACGGTATCAGAATAGTAAACACGCGTGACCTTCAATTGCCGCGTCATGCATACGACGTAGCGCGGAGCTTTAGCCCGCGTCGCTGCTGCGGCATCAATACTCCTTGGCCGCGGGCTAAAGCACCGCGCTACGCCCCCCGTTCTCAAAGACTACTTCTCCCCAGTCACTGGAGCCCAATCGTCCGTACGGAAAGGCGACGCTGGAAAACCGTTTTCGTTGGCTAGATTACAGCCGACGGGATTATCCGCCCACGCATAGCGAACCGCCAAAGGGAATTGCACAGCGTCAGAGCGAACGACAACCGTATCACCTACGATCTTTGCTTCCGCTTCAACGAAGCGACGATCCGAGCCCGCTATGGCGAAGGTCTTCAACTCCGCTCCATCTTGGGATGCCAGTCCGGAACCAATGTCATCAAACTTTAGGACTATCGTGTCACCGACAGTCTCCATCGATCTGTAGAGCGGACCACCAGCGACGATGTCACGCCCATAGGTTTTGGCCAGGGCCTGTTGCGCCAGTCGTTTGCCGATGTCCTGCTTGTTTTTCGGGTGAATGTCTTTCTCCTCACCTACATCGATTCCAACCGCAATGCCCGTATCCGGCACCTCCGCCTGAAACTTCAGGAAGCTCTCCCGAATCCACGACCAGCCCGTATCTTCGACCGGCTCAACCTGAGGAGCTTTAAAGTTAACCAACTGGACCGCATAGAAGGGAAAACGATCTCCCCAGTCCGAACGCCACCCGTCCACCATGTTCTCCAGCAGATCGCGATAGAGCACTGCGTCTTCAATAGAGTGTGCGTTGGCTTCGCCTTGATACCAAATAGCACCACGCATACCGAAGGGAACCAACGGGTAAATCATAGCATTGTACAAATTTCCTGGATACCTTTGACTTTTATGCGGATGGATACGCTTTCTCGGTCTCCGCGGAGCGCTCTTACCATCCTCTTTCGCCTTTTTAACATTAGCCTTCCAATCTTCCAATACACGAGCGAAGCGTTTCTCCTCAGCCGCTTCATCAAAACGCTCCGCTTGAGAATCCATCGTAGCCTTCAACTCCATGATTCCAGAGTACTGCTGCAAAGAAGATAATGAGCTCCAAGATCGGATCGGCGTCCCGCCCCAACAGGAACGAATCAACCCGATCGGGACATCCAGGTCCTCATGAAGCTTACGCCCGAAGAAATATGCAGTAGCTGAAAATTCGCCTACGTTATCAGGAGAACAGACCTCCCACGATCCGGTGCAATCAGCCTGCGGTTCGGTATTCGCCGTTAGATCCGTCAAGAACATGCGGATACGCGGATAATTAGCCGCCGCCTTTTCCTCCTCGAAATTATTCGCTGACTTGACCGGCCACTGCATGTTCGACTGCCCGGAACAAAGCCAAACCTCGCCCACCAACACGTCTTTCACCAATACTGCGTCCGCACCCGAGGTCACTTTCATGGTACGAGCCTCGGCTGAGGTCTTCATTCTTTTAAGACGGAGCATAAACGACCCGTCGTCCTTCGCCTTGGTCTTCCGCCTTTGACCGCCAAAGGATACCTTTACTTCCGCACCTGCATCCGCCCAACCCCACACGGCAATCTTCTGCTCGCGTTGCAGAACCATCCCATCGGAAAAAAGTCTCGCCAGCCTCAACTCGGCGAAACTCGAAGAACCCAATGCTAGTCCTAGCAACAGCACTACAAGTCTACGTACATTCATAATTTCTACCTGATTCTCTAGAAACCCCGTCTCCCGCTTAGCGATCAATAGACAACTATCGATGGATGCGGTTGAGGAAGACAGAATAAAGTCTTGGGACATTTAATCTCCGGCCTATGCCGAAGCGTCCTGCTTGCTCTTGCTTAAGATCGTTTTCGCCTCGTTGGGGTCCAGCTTGGTCGTGGTGAGCGAATAAAACGGGTCGTCGTTCTCCTTGATCCACCGGTCCAACCGCTTCCGCAAGCGACGCTTTACCTTCGCATGCTTCGGGTCCTTGGCCAGATTCTCGATTTCCTCCGGATCGCCCTTTAGGTCGTAGAGCTCTTCCCCCCAGTCCGTATAGAGATTGTACTTCCATCCTTCCCAACGAATGCTTCGAATCGGACTCACCCAAGTCTGCTTGCCGTAATATTGCCCAATGACGTAATCCCGCTCCGGTACGTCTTTCGAGCCATTCACAATCGAAGCCGCCGATTGCCCTTGGCAATCAGGCACCTTCGCCCCGGCAAGTTCCATCAAAGTCGGGACCGTATCCACATTGACCCAGTTATAGTCCGTCCGCTTGGGTCCCGAGCTTCCCGGTACCCGGATCGACATAGGAATCCGCATCATATGCTCATACATGAACGGCCCCTTAAAAACGAGGCGGTGAAACGTATCCATATCTCCATGATCCGAAGTGTTTACGATGATCGTATTCTCCCAAAGCCCGAGTTCCTTCAGTTTCGCCACAACACGCCCCACGTGGTCATCATAGAGTTTCACCTTCTGGCGGTAGAAGTCGCGATAGCCTTTCCAATCGTCTTCATCCCCACCCACGATAAACGAGCCTTGGTTCAACTCCATAAACTCGCGATGGACCGGCGGCACCGATTCGAAATCCTGTTTTGCCCACGACTCAGGCAAATCCACATCATCGATCTTCACCTTACTCTCTCCGGGCTTGTAGTAATAAATGTCGTGAGGATCCAAATACATTAAAAAGAG
Source organism: Pelagicoccus mobilis (assembly GCF_016595505.1). Classification (GTDB taxonomy): domain Bacteria; phylum Verrucomicrobiota; class Verrucomicrobiia; order Opitutales; family Opitutaceae; genus Pelagicoccus; species Pelagicoccus mobilis. The sequence continues at coordinate 35,306 of NZ_JAENIL010000009.1, forward strand.
GGCGAAAGGTTTATCATCCTCTGCACGCCGTTCCAGGAAATCGACCCCGAGTTCAGTTGTCTTCGGATCCGGCCCCTTTTTCCGTTCCTCGTCCCAACCGGCATTGCCATCCACGTTGTGCCCCAGATGCCATTTCCCAAACAAAGCAGTCGTGTAGCCGGCTTCCTGCAGATGACTGCCAATAGTTGGCAACTTCAAATCAGTGCCGCCCGAGGCACCGTGATTGTTCATCATCTCCGTTCGATGGGGATAGAACCCCGTCAGCATCGAAGAACGGCTGGGCGAGCACTGAGGCGTCGTACAGAATGCATTCTCGAACACCGTCGACTCAGCCGAAAGCGCATCCTGGTGAGGCGTATCGAAAAAGGGATCCACAGAGCCTTGAGCCTGCCAATGCTGCTGATCCGAACACAGATACAAGATGTTGTATTTTTTCCTAGGATTCGCGGCCTGAGCCTCAGAGATGAGTTTTGGCACCGTCAACGCGCCTACCACTGCGCTGGTTGATTGAATAAAGGTACGTCGTGTTTGCTTCATGTGAATCGCAAGAGCTTCTAGAGATCGAGCAGGAAAAGGGGGGAATAATTGAGACTCTCCATCTAGCGTCTAGATTTGAGAACGCAACCCCTTGCTTAAGTTCGAGCCAGTTTTGGAAGAGACCATTCTCGCCCTACTTCTTTCGCTTCGGCTTGGCCTTTTCTTCCTCACTCAACTGATCCGCTTCTGCTTTCAAACGCTGGACAGGTCCCTTGTCCCCCAAGAGATACATCTCAACAAAATCCGTGTTTCCCTTCTTCCCCGCCACGATCATCCGTGCGTCTGGATGAGCATCTCAGAGACATCAGCTAATCCCCTCTATAATCCGGATTCAACTGTGTTGGCACAGGTGCCCCGATTTTTTCTCTCCAAGAGTTGAGACGCTTCAGAAGCTCATCGGCTTTTTCCGGATTCCGCCCCACCAAGTCGTGTTTTTCCCCAATGTCGTCTTTCAGGTTGTATAGCTCCAAACGGCCGTCCTCGAAGGACTGGTGCAACTTCCAATCCCCATAACGGATAACGGAACCAGGACGCGTGCGGAACTTTTCATCATTTCGCTCCGGACAGGCCCCCTGCAAATAGATCGGAAAATGCCAGTAGAGGGCACGCTCAGCGAGGCTTTCACCGCGACTAAGAAGCGGCATGAGACTCACTCCATCCAGTACTTTTCTCTTCGGCACGCCAATACCAGCTGCTTCCAAAAACGTAGGGAAAAGGTCGATACCACTTACTGGTGTTTCGCTGGATGATCCTTCCTTAATCACCCCAGGCCAGCGAACAAACAGCGGGACGCGGATCCCGCCCTCAGTGAAGGATCCCTTTCCAGCACGCAACGGCCACTGCTTACTCCATCTCCACACACCTCCATTATCTGAGGTAAACACAACAAGCGTGCTCCGGTCTAGACCATGCTTCTTTAGCGTATCCATGATTTTACCGACATTTTCATCGAGACTTTGAACCATAGCCGCGTAGGTGGGATAATCGTGCGCCTCCGACGCAGTCTTCTGCTCGTACTTCTCCACTAGCTCCTTCTTCCCTTGAATAGGCGAATGAATGGAGTGCGTCCAGAACGATAGAAAGAAGGGCCTATCCTTGTTCCCTTCGATAAAGCGGACAGCTTCCTCTCCCAGACGATCGGTCAAGTACTCGCCTTCCTCTTCCTGGACGCAGTTGGGGAAATCATAAGGACTGTCGTATCCATTTCCTGGAGGGAAGCCCCAATGAGCTCCAGCCACATTCACATCGTAGCCATGCTCAAGCGGATCGGGTCCGAGATGCCATTTCCCGATGTGAGCAGTTACGTAGCCTGCTTCCTTCAGGACCTCTGGCATCGTTAGAATCGACGTGTCCAAATCAGTGGTATTTGGAGTTGGTATCAGTTTCCGGTCCTTCGACTCACCCCTGGCCGATGAGTCGACAGTGTATATTCCATGTCGGGGCGCATATTGCCCGGTGATACACGCAGCACGGCTAGGGGTGCAATTGGAGGACGGAGAATAGCCGTTAGTAAAAATCATCCCTTCTCGAGCCAAGCGATCAATATTGGGCGATTCGTAATAAGTGCTCCCCTGAACTGAGAGATCCATCCAGCCCAAGTCATCAGCATTTATGTAAATGATATTCGGCTTCGCAACGGAGTCACCACCGTTCTCTTCGCCGAACACGATCTGGCATGAGATAACTACGCCCAGAAAAACACTGGCTCTCATAAACCACCTAGCACCAAAACGAAATTTGAACATCACATTAGCTTTCATATAAATGTCGTCATCCAGCCCCAAAAACTACCGCTTCAGCACCCTGATATCAGTCGCAGGGATCTCGACGTCTCCGTCGACGGATTCACCGCTCGATGCATCCACCCAGCCACTACCGATCGACATCGACTTCGTTTCCTCTGCCCAGTTCAGCAAGAAGAGTAAGCGGTAGTTGGCACAAACCCGCTCATAGACAGTCACGCCTTCGACTCGGTCAAACGCCTGCTCGATTCCCGCTTCCGAAGTAAGCCAATTCACAAGCGGTTGCATTTCCGACTCATCGAGACGCACGCCGACATAAATCACCTGTCCCTCGCCCACTCGATTACGAGTGATAGCAGGCAGCCCTTTGCGCCAACCACTTCCATGAGTCGCAACCACTTCCGCCCCTTCGAGATTGATCTCATCGGAAGCGACACTTGCTTTCAAACCATTCAGGTTAGGCACGGCCTCACTTTCCAGACTCAGATCCAGCCCTTCCGCACCCACGAAGTCGCTACACCAAATCCCAGCTAAGTCGCTGAGTTTTCCAGGACGCGGTTCAACAAAGCACTTCCCAACTTCATCCACGATTCCAGAGCCTGCAGTCAGACAGAGAGTGCCCCCCGCTTCGACGAATGAGCGAAGGTTCTTGGCTACGGCATCATCAATCAGCCACATCCTAGGAGCGACCACCAAACGGTATTTCGATAAGTCTGCTCGCGGATCGAGGCAATCCACTGAGGTCACAACTTTTGCCAAGGCCTTGTGCAGATCAACCGCTTCGTACACGGGATCGATTTCATCCCCGTAGACACTCGCCTTTACCGCCCAACGCGACTCGTAGCTGTATGTCAGGGCCACTTTTGACTCTGGTTTCGTCAGTTCGATCACATCCGCTAGAGTCTCCAACTCACCTCCCATTCGAGCAAACTCCTTGAACAAACGTCCTTCGCGACTGCTGTGCGGCAGCAAGCCATCACCGAACTGCTCGCACCCGTAACGACACTGACGCCAACGAAAGAAGATCAAGGCGCTCGCCCCATGAGCGATCGCCATCCACGCCCAAAGTCGTGTCCAGCCAGTCGGCGAATCTATGGCAGCCAAGTGCGACTGTTGCTCCAATACCCAGACTTCTCCCTTGTCACCGCGCAGGCAATCGAGAGCCATCTCAGGTGTGCGAGCCGGATAATGGTTCATGCCATTCACGTCGATCTCGTTCGAGAGTGCATGGTAGTCAGTATGATCCCAATACAAGTTCTGGAAGTTCGTCGTCACCGGTTTATCAGGATCCGCCGCCTTCATCATCTGGTAGCGCGACCTGCCAAATCCGACATTTAGCGAGGACAAGAAGCGACGGTATTCGAGCTGGATGTGTGGATTCTCCAGCGGCCGCGGCACATCCTTGAACTCCTGGATCTGAAACGCCCAGAAATGCTCGCCCCAAGCTTCGTTTAAGGCCTGCGGCGTTTTGTACTTTTCCTTCAGGTACGCATGAAATTGAGCCATGCTTTGGTCGCTGTAACAGTCATTGTGGCAACCGATCTCGTTATCAATCTGCCAAGATACGATATTCTCGTTCCCGGCAAAGTACTTGATCATTGCCTCGTCGATTCGCAGCGCCTCTTCAAGAAACCTAGGGTGCGACATCGCTACTGCGTAACGACCATCCTGATACCGAGTCACCCCATGCTGGTCCTCGGGTAGCATCTCCGGGTGCTTGCGATACAACCAAGGGGGCGGCGTACGCGAGCAGGTACAAAGGATGGTCTTGATACCTGCTTCGCCCATCATCGCGATCGCGCGTTCCATCCACGAGAAATCCAAATTCCCCGGTTCGGGCTCGAATGCGCTCCAGCTCAGGTCGCCCATGCGAACGTACTTTACGCCCACTTCTTTCATCTTAGCGATATCTGCAGCCCACTGGCTTTCAGGCCAATGGTTCGGGTAGTACTGAACACCAAATTTCATATAAACTGTATTGGGAAAAGCACCACAGTGCCTTGCAAAATCGAACACCCGCCGACGGCTAGATCGGCGGGTGACAAGAATCAAGTCGGCCTGCGTGTACCCCAAGAGGCCGCCCTGTATAAGTTTACCCCAAAGATTCGACCTCCCTATAAAGTTGGAACTGAAAACGAGTGGAACCGTCCAACCAGGGATATGAACCTTTAAAAAGAAGACTGCCCTTTTCGCCCTGCTCAGCAACTCCCACACAATCGATACTTATTACATCGAAATCGAAGCCCTCGCCCTCATGGAAACTGATACTGCGAAATCGGCATTCCGTACAATCGCCGAGTCTAGATTGCTAAAAACGAGAAGCAGCTCGACCTTGCTTCTGTCCACGTTACCGCTACCTGTTGTCTAAAAATTAGCTGCAAAGAAATGAAAGTCCTGAAAGTCAATTGTAACGCTCGTGTTTCTGATTGGCTTTCACGCACCCATCCCGAGCTGGAAGAAGAGTCTGTCGAGAGCGATCTTCCAATCAGTGGATGCTACGAGCAGGTAGACCTGGTCATAGTGGGATCCACAAGCACTTCACTTCTGGACCTTGCTAAAGCGATTTCCGACTGGCCCAGCGCTCCACCCACGATATTCACCCTCGAATCCTCAAACGCTACGTCGTTCGCCGATCGACTGAGCTTCGAGCCTGGGATTGGCCGAAACATTTTTTCATGCGAGCTCGAGGAAGGCGACTTCGCAAGGGCGTTGAACGAGGCCCTGAACATCTGCGAAAAGCGCAAGCAGCTAAACCTGCAGTCCGACCAACAACTCGTTTCGATCAATCCGAACATGTCGCCGGGCTGGCTCTTCAAGCTCATGCTGAAGGATCTTCCGGAGTACATCTATTTCAAGGACGCAGCTGGGCGTTTTTTGGCATCTAGCGAATACATGGCCAAAGGTAGCGGACTTTCGGATACCAGCCAAGCCATCGGGCTTACCGACTACGATTTGTTCGACAAGGAACACGCCGACGAAGCAGCGATCGACGAAGCAAAGCTCGTCAATGGCGAGCTGCAAAAGGTCGAGAAGGAGGAGTTCGTCACCTGGGAAGGGAATGAAATTTGGGTACATTCCCTGAAACTCCCGATGGTCTCCCAGTCGGGACACCCGCTTGGAACTTTCGGAATCTCCCGAGACATCACGGAACGCAAGCGACTGGCCCAACAATTGGAAGAGCAGCACAAAATCCTCGAGGAAGAGCTTACACTGGCGCGCAGTCTTCAGCAAAGCCTACTCACTAAAGGGATCCCCCAATTCCAGGACGAAGACGGAAACGCTCAGCTCACTTTTGCAGCGAAACACATCCCTTCCACTCAGCTGAGCGGCGACTTTTACTCTGTCATCAAAACACCAAGCGGAAACGCGGCCATATTCCTGGCCGACGTCATGGGCCACGGAGCGAGCGCAGCGATGGTCACAGCCATGCTCTACGCAGCGGTAAACGAAATTAACCACCTTGCCGACTCCCCTCGGAGCTTCATGCAAGAGATCAACAACATGCTCTTTAGTTGGTTGGGAGAAAAGGGACACATCATTTTCGCATCAGGCGTTTTTTGCCTGATCAACCTCAAAGAAAAGTCGGGAGAAATCTGCGTCAATGGCGGCACCCACGCCCTCCTCCCGCAAGAGCCCGAGTCCCCGATTCCCGTGAATCCAGCACTTGGCCTGATCCCCGGGGTTGAGTTCGAAAGCCATCGTTTTCCGATCCAGACTGGGGAGCAAATCGTATTCTTCACCGATGGAGTCCTCGAGGCAATGTCGCCCGAGGGTGAAGAATTCGGAGCAGAAGGAATCGCGAGATCGATCGCCAAGAGCGAATCCAAATCTCCTGAAGAAAAACTGGATACCCTCATCCACGATGTTCGCCGTTTCACCGGCAAAGACCAAGAGGGCGACGACGTTTGCCTTCTGATGGCTCAGCTCGCCTAGGAAGACCGCATCCCTCCGAGTCAAATTTGCTGGGTAAACGCAAAAAGACATCCCTGCGTATTGTCGTGTTAAGCACCGTACTGGCGCGACTCGATCTGTATTAAATCCGCATCGATTGATTTGGGCACCGCTCGCCTGCGAAACTTCCCCGACTCGCAAGAGCGTTACTTTCCCAATCCCCTTACAATGACTCAATACGACTACATCGTAATCACGGCATACTTCTGTTTGCTTCTAACAGTAGGATACTTCACGTCCAAATTCGTCAGCAATACGAGCGACTACTTCCGCGGCGGGGGAAACATGATGTGGTGGCTCGTCGGAGCCTCAGCCTTCATGGTCCAGTTCAGCGCCTGGACGTTCACCGGTGCCGCTTCCGCCGCCTACAACGATGGCTGGGGAGTCGTCACAATCTACGTCGGCAACGCCCTTGGATTTACCATCAATTACTTCTACTTCGCCGCTCGCTCGCGCCAGATGCGGGCCATCACTACCGTCGAAGCCGTCCGCGAGCGCTTCGATAAGTTTAGCCAGCAATTCTACACCTGGCTGAGCATTCCTCTCGGCGTGGTTGGCGGATCCGGTTGGCTCTTCGGTCTCTGCCTTTTCATCTCCATCTCCTTCGATATCCAGCTCGAGATGGCGATCATTATCACGGGATCCATCGTCATCACCTCCACCCTACTCGGTGGCTCTTGGGCGTCTTCCTCGAACGACTTTGTACAACTTCTCGTCATGGTGCCGGTGACCATCGTCGCTGCCGTTTTCGCGATGGATGCAGTCGGCGGCCCCTCTGGTTTCGTGGAAAAGATGCCAGAAGGCCACCTCGACCTTTCCGCACCATTCACTTACGGGCTACTGGGCTTTTGGATGCTCTCGAATCTCGCTCGCCAAATGGTCAACTGTAACAACTTGATCGAGTCCGGACGATACCTTGCGGTTAAGAACTCCCAGCACGCTCGCAAGGCAGCCGCTCTAGCAGCGATTCTCTCCTACATCGGCCCAGTCATCTGGTTCATTCCCCCACTGGCCGCCGCCATTCTCTACCCGGACATCGGATCGATGTTCCCGGAACTCAACAATCCGGAAGAAGCCGCTTACATCGCGGTTGCGCTCGACTATCTGCCGATGGGAATGATGGGCCTCATGATCTGCGCGATGCTCGGAGCCACCGTTTCCTGCATGGATACAGGGCTCAACCGAAATGCCGGCATCTTCGTACGCAACTTCTACCTTCCTGTCCTGCGCCCCAATGCGAGCGAAAAGGAGCTCATGCTCGCCAGTCGCCTGACCACGATTTTCCTCGGCGCGCTCATCATCGGCTGCGCCTTGGCTCTGGCCAACATCAAGAGCTTCGGCCTCTTCGAACTCGTACAATGGATGGGCTCTATGGTGGCCTTCCCGATGACTATACCACTCGCACTCGTCATCTTCACCCGCAAGGCCCCATCCTGGGCGGCCTGGACAACGACCTTAGTCGGTTTCACAACTTCCATCTGCGTAGCGAACTTCCTCAACGTCGACTGGCTCGCAGATATGCTCGGCCGCGAGCTTACCGAAACCGAACGTCGCAACTGGATCCCAAGCTTCGGCCTCTTCGCGAACCTCACGACCTGTGGCAGTTGGTTCTTCTTCACCATGCGCTTCTGGAATCGCATGCCTGAAAAACGCCGCCAAGAGATCGAAGCCTTCAACAAACGCATGCGCACTCCGATCTCCGAGGAGGAATCTGGCTGCGAAAAGACCGACTACAAGCAAGGCCTCCTCATGGGCTCAGTTGCCATGGGCTTCGGTAGCTTCATTCTGCTGCTCAGTCTGATTCCAAATCCGCTCTCTGGCCGAATCGCCTTCCTATTCTGCGGCGGTGTAGTGCTTGGCATCGGAATTCTCCTGCGTCGCTCCAGCATCAAGCTTCGCGACCGGGAACTCATTTCAAAGGCTCAAGAACTGGTATCCTCCCGTTAACTACAGTTGGAGTGCGTGAAAGAGTGCCCTCCTAACTCGTTACCGGAGGGCAATGCTCCGTCATTGCAACGCCTGCCAGCCACACAGTTTATCAATAAGTATGGATTTGGTACGGTAGACACTCCCCTTCCACTCGGACACGATTTCATAACGAACAACCCCATCTCCCCAAGCTACTGACGCACCGGCGGATCCCCGCCCGGTTCCCGTCGGCATTCACAGCGTACACCTCGAACACAGTGGGTACATGTCTACTCCCCAATCAAACGCATTCGCGACCAAGCTTCGTGTAAACCTCCGAACGAACCCGATCGGCATCGGAGACCGAACCCCTCGCCTTTCATGGCAACTCCATGATCAACGCCCCGGCGCTGCTCAAATGGCCTACCGGCTGCAGGCGTCGTTGGACGATCCCAACTTCGAACCACACCATCTTACTTGGGATACTGGGCGAATCGATACAGACGGCAACACCGACATCGCGTACGATGGCCCACCCCTCAAATCCCGCGAACGCATTTACTGGCGAGTCGCAATATGGGACGCATGGGGGCAACTGAGCCAATGGAGCGATCCTGCATTCTTCGAAGCAGGCCTTCTCGATGAGAACGATTGGAAGGGAGAATGGATCGGTCGACTCGACAACGGAGACAAGCTGACTGTACCCGTTCCATACCTACGCAGAGAGTTTCAGCTTCCTTGCACCTCAATCGTTTCCGCTCGACTTTACATCTCCGCTCGAGGCCTATTCGAGGCTACCATAAATGGACAACCAGTGACCGAAGATCGCTTTGCACCTGGTTGGACCGAATACGAGAAGTCGATTCCTTACCTCGCTTACGACGTCACCCACCTGACCCGCAAAGGCGACAACGCGATCGGCATCGTACTCGGCGATGGGTGGTATCGCGGGAACCTCTTTCATCCCCCAGTTCGAGCAAACTACGGCCCTCAGCTAAGCGTGATCTGCCAGCTCGAAGTTCTGCTGAGCAATGGGGAACGTGAAATCATCGCAAGCAATACGCGGTGGCAGAGCTCAACCGGTCCGATCAGAGCGTCCGACATCTATGACGGTGAAACCTACGACGCTCGCAAGGAAATGCCAGGTTGGGACAAAGCTGGATTTGAAGGAAAACGCTGGAGCGCTGTAGATCGCTTCGCGCCCCCAGCAGCCGAGATCGTACCACGCCAAGGCCCCCTCACCCGCAAACAAGAAGCCTTGTCTCCACAGTCCATCAGAAGTCGAGGAAACGGCATCTACATCTTTGACTTTGGGCAGAACCTCGCCGGAGCGGCCCAATTAAGAGTTAAAGGCCCACGTGGGCACAAGGTAACGCTTCGCTTTGCAGAAATGCTCGACGAAGACGGTAGTCTTTACGTCGAGAACCTACGCCAAGCCAAAGCGACCGACCACTATTTTTGCAGTGGCGAAGGAGCAGAAACCTTTTTCCCTAGTTTTTCGTATCACGGCTTCCGATACGTAGAAGTGTCCGGCCTGGCAAACCGCCCCACAAAGAAAACGCTCACTGCGATCGCACTTCACAGTGAAATGCCCGCCACCGGTTCCTTCGAATGCTCGAACACTCACCTGAACCAATTACAGAGCAACATCCGCTGGGGACAAAAAAGCAATTTCCTTGAGATCCCCTCCGACTGCCCACAACGCGACGAACGACTAGGGTGGACCGGCGACGCTCAGGTATTTATTCCAACTGCCGCCTTCAATTTCGACGTATCCAGCTTCTTCTCACAGTGGATCGATGCCCTCAACGATGGGCAAACCGCAGGTGGTGCCTACCCGGATATCGCTCCGGATGTCTTCTCGGTCCGCAAGGAACTGAAGTTCTCCATCGACACCCACTCGCGGCGACACGGCAACGCTGGTTGGTCAGATGCGGGAGTGATCTGTCCCTGGGAAATCTACAAGGCCTACGGAGACGCAACTCTGCTTGAACGTTGCTATACCCACATGGTCAGCTGGATAGACTACCAGGAAAAGACGAGCAACAAGCTGATCCGTCCCGCGACTGCATACGGCGATTGGCTGGCGGTCGATGCGATTAAGCCAGAGTGGGCACCGACTCCTTGCGAGCTCGTGGGCACCGCCTACTTCGCGCATACGACTTCCCTGATGGCAAAGATCGCTGGTATTTTTGGATACGAAGAAGATGTTGAGCGATTCTCAAAACTGAGAACAAAAATCGGCAATGCATTTCGCCAGGAGTTCGTAACCCCATCTGGCTTGCTTGCAGGCGATACACAAACCGCCTACCTACTCGCGCTCTCGTTTGATCTCCTTGAGGGAACGCATAGAGAGAGAGCAATTCTTCGCCTCGTAGAGCTCATTGAACGCAAGGAAAACCATCTCTCCACGGGGTTTATCGGAACGCCACTCCTTTGCCCTACTCTCTCCCGCTTCGGTTTAACCGACCTCGCCTACCGCTTACTCCTGCAAAAGAGCTATCCGGGATGGCTCTATCCTATCGAAAATGGAGCGACCACAATGTGGGAACGCTGGAACAGTTGGACAAAGGAAAACGGGTTCGGCGACGATGGCATGAACTCATTTAACCACTATGCGCACGGTGCCATCGGAGAGTGGCTCTACCGGACCGTCGGCGGTATCGACCAATTGTCTGACAGTGTTGGCTACAAACGCCTACTCTTTCGGCCACAACCCGGCGGGGGGCTCGAATGGGCTAAGACCTCGCTCGAAACATCACAAGGAATGGCGCGTTGCGAGTGGAAGTTAAAAGGCACTCAGTTCGAACTCGAAGTGGAGATTCCACCTAACGCGATTGGCGAAATCCACATTCCCGCTCGAAATAGCGATTCCATCGAGTTTCTGAGCGACCCGACTTGGGAACGTATCCACACGAAACCATACAAGTATAGCCAACAAGCTGGCATCTACACACTCCCTGCAGGGATCTTTCGCTTCCGTTCCCAAAGTTAGTTCCGGAACGACTTTTCAAATGAATAAGAAACAACTCACCCTCTCCTTTTTATTGATGTTCTTTTGCAGCCTATGTGCAGGAGCGAAGAAACCTAACGTAATTCTGATCATCAGTGATGACCAGACTTGGGACGATTACGGATTCATGGGACATCCCCACGTACATACTCCCCATCTCGACAAACTCGCCAGCGAATCGCTCCTTTACGAACGCGGTTATGTATCCGCTCCCTTGTGCCGTCCCTCCCTCGCAAGTTTGGCGACGGGCCTGCATCCACACCAGCATCTTATTCGAGGAAACGACCCTGTCCTCCCTGGTGGTGTCCATCATCGTAAAGCACCAAAGCTCTCAGCCGAATGGCGTCCGAAAATGACCGCTCCAATGAAGAAGATGCCAAACATGATCCAGTCTCTCAAAGACAATGGATACTTAACCTTGCAGACCGGCAAGTGGTGGGAAGGTGATCCTCTTGAGAACGGTTTCACCGATGCGATGACACACGGTATTGTCGAAAAAGGCGGACGGCACGGAGATGAAGGTCTCAAAATCGGTCGCACAACCCATGCGCCTTACTACAACTTCGTCGACAAAGCGATCGAACAGGAAAAACCATTCTTCGTCTGGTATGGAGTCTTCCTGCCACACACTCCTCACGATGCGCGAGAAGAGTTGTATTTGAAGTATAAGGACATTGCCTCCAGCGAGTCAGAAGCCAAGTATTGGGCGAATATCGAGTGGTTCGATGAAGTGTGTGGAGATCTCCTAAGCTACCTCGAAAAGAAAGGAATCGCTGACGATACGATTATCGTCTACACCTGCGACAACGGTTGGGTCTCAAATCCAGCACAGATTGAGCGCTCCGTTCGCTCTAAGCGCGAGCCATACGAGGACGGTATCCGCACGCCAATCATGATCAAACACTCAGGTCAAGTGACTGCCAAGCGGGATACTACGACCCTCGCCAGCAATATCGACATCGCCCCTACCATCCTCAAAGCCTGCGGTATTGAAGTACCAAGCGAGATGGCTGGCCTCGATCTTCGCGACCCAGCCGCTCTCGCAGCACGCGACACTGTATTTGTCGAAGACTACGCTCACGACATCGAGCTATCTCAGCTAGAAGACGTTGATTCTGACCTGGAGTCTCGAGTCATTATCAGTGGATGGGACAAACTGATCGATTGGAGAAAGGGCAAACGACATATCGAACTCATCAACCTTGAGAACGATCCCAACGATTTAAAGAACCTCGCCTCGAAGCAGCCAGACAAAGTAATCCGACTCAACCAGGAGCTCACCAAGTGGCTCGAATCCTCTACCAAACCCGGTCTGAACTAATTTAGAATCTCCTAGGAACAGCAAAGAACCGAAAGAGACTTTGTTACCCCCATGGCAGCTACCTGTAGGTAGCTGCCTTTTCTGGATACATTCCCAGGAGGGCAATGCTCCGTCATTGCCGCATCATGAAGATCCACTGCAAGATGATAACGAAGCATTCCCCTCACAAAAAACACCCTGCCTTGCGACAGGGTGCTCTTCGTAGTGTTATGGAGAAAAGGAATCCGCGGTATTTTGGGTAGCTAGAACCAGAGCGAGGAGGAACTACCCACTAGACTCCCCGCTCTGGCAATTGAACAACTACATCTTAAGATTAGATATTAAAGTGCCCCTGTCCTTCTCCCTCTCAACCGAATCCAACTGTATGAAATCTAAAAACGCAGTCACAGCAGGGTTGCCGAAAGAGGCTTACTCCGCTTCACTTCCAAGTAGTCACTTATCGAAATGACCGCCCCCAAGCCAAAACCAGAGAATAAAAGCGATCGTCGTGTTACTGTTCGCGAAATCGCAGCGGAGATTGGTGTTCATTTCACAACGGTTGCCGAAGCGCTGCGAGACTCGCCAAGAGTCAAAGAAGCCACCAAGAAAAAGGTGCGAGAAACAGCTGATCGCATGGGCTATCAAGCAGATCCGATGCTCTCTGCCCTCTCCGCTTACCGCACCCAAAATCGTACTCCAGCATTCCAGGGAATCCTCGTCTGGATAAACGGATTTGAGACACGTGATTTCTTCTCTAAGGGAAAGGGGTTTTACCAAGATTGTTACCTGGGAGCTCAACAACGGTGCCAAGAGCTTGGATACAAACTCGAACCATTTTGGATGTCCGAACCGGGCATGACCGCCTCGCGAGCGTCTCAGATTCTCCACGACCGCAATGCATCCGGAGTCATAGTAGGTCCCATGCCGCACAACGTAGACGAGCTAAATCTCTTCTGGGACACCTTTTGCTCGGTGCGAATCGGCTATTCGCTCAAGGACTCCGAACTCACCAACATTACAGCCGATCAATACGAAAACGCACGTTTGCTCTATACGAAGCTGCATGACTTCGGATTCAAACGAATCGGATTCAGCTGCTCCCAGCTCATGAATGTCCGGACCAACAACCTTTGGCTCGGAGGCTACCTCGCCGCACAAAAAGACCTCACTGCTGGGATGAACCTCACGCCATTTCTGGAAAAAGACACCGCAGATGATGGAAGAGAGTTCCTGAAATGGGTCAAGGAGCAGCAACCAGATGTGATCATGGCGGCTGACGGTTTGCGTTATATCAGTTTGTTGCAAAAAAGCGGATACACCTTCCCTGGAGATATGGAGGTCGTCTCCCTCCATGCGGATACACCACAAGGAGATCTTGCAGGGATCACCCAAAACGGAATGAACGTTGGCATTGTCTCGGTCGACCACTTGGTTGGCATAATCCATCGCTTTCGAGTAGGACTGGAAACCCATACAAAGACAGTAGCAGTCGTTGGAGAATGGAAGGATAGTCCTAACTTCAAACGCCCCTCGGCTCCTTCAAACTGAAATCCTACAGTTAGCGGCGGCCTAGGAGTGAGAGCTCTGCTTTTCCCGCGTAGGCTAGCAGTCTATTCCCATTTCAAAAGTGTCCCAAACGAAACGTTACGCTCCACCGCTCCCTACCAAACCCATTAGCCTAGAAGCCTTGCAAGCTCAAGGCGTCACAGATCCGCAAATACGGATATTCGAAGACAAAGCCTGGCTGTACGCTTCCCACGACTCGGATCCGGATGCCCAGAGCTTCATCATGCCCGATTGGCAGCTTTGGAGCAGCGAGGACCTGGTAAACTGGAGCTTTGAAACAACACTTTCTCCAGAACAAACCTACCTCGGGAAACCATTCCATGGGTGTTGGGCGGGCGATGCGATCTGCAAAAACGGGACCTACTACTGGTGCCTTTCGATCGTCGATGAAACCGTCGGCACCCATGAAATCGCCCTCGTAAGCGCTCCCACACCAACCGGTCCCTGGAACGATGAAACGGGTACCGCCTGGATCAACAGCGATGCGGCAGACACGCACGTCTACGACCCCGGTTTCCTCCAACTTGATAATGGCGAAACCTACATCGTCTTCGGTGTTTGGGATTACTACATCGCTCGACTGAAGGACGATATGAGCGGACTCGCAGAGAAACCGCGCAAAGTCCAGATCCTGAATCCCAGCGGTCCCTACGGCGACGGTAAAACCGACGATAAACCGTTCCTCCACAAGCACGGCGACCTCTACTACCTTTCCTGGGGATGCTTCTATGCGACTTCGAAGTCTCCGTATGGCCCTTACCAATACAAAGGCTGTATCATTGATCCGGATTGCATGGAGGAGAACTTCAAGCAAAAGACCTGGCCGCAAGGTCCGCAACAAGGTCGCCACGGTTCGTTCTTCGACTGGAAAGGGCAAAGCTACTTTATCTATTGCGATATGAGTTTCTCGGGAAATCGCTATTATCGCGGTTCCTGGATCAGCTACCTCCATTATCGTGAGAATGGAGAAATCGCCCCAATCGAGATAAACTCTGACGCAGTCGGACGTCACTCATGCGAAAAACCTTTCTCAGCTGCAAATTACTCCACAGGATCAGGCATCCGAAAAGTGGAAGATGAACACGGGAACTTCGGAATCACCCCTTCCAAACAAAACGCCACTCTCTGCTATCCAAATATCACAGGCCTCACATCCAATTCGGCTGGCGTGGTGATCTCCCTCAGCACTGGCGACTCCGACTCTTCGATCACTGTCTCAAACGGAGAACTCTCGCAGACGCTTTCTGCATCTCGCCAGTCCACGCAAACCGAATACAAGCTAGTATTCCCGGAGTTCGATCCCAAACTCGGCGTGACGCTGAGCTTTGACGACGGCCCCAATCCCGAGCTCGTCGTTCACAGTCTGGCAATCACCAAAACGCCCAGTAAATAGCGACGGAGGCAAGTGCAACGACCACAACCCAGATCGCAAACTGGCGGTTCTCCTTGGGAGTCGCTTCCATGTTCATCAGGACCACTCCGCGAGAAGCCTCGTAGCCTTCCCTTCCCTTTTCGCCAAAAAGTAGCGAAACAGCGAAGAGCACCACGAAACTCGCGACCGTCAGAACTGCTCCGGCGTGCAGGAAGTTCATCTTCATGAAATCGAGGCCAAGCTGATCAACGATTCCGCCTACCCAAGCGTTGTCTACAGCGAGCCACATGAGAACGCCCGCTAAGGTGCCGAAAATGAGAGTCACGATTCCCCCAACCCGATTGGGAATAGGCGACATCAGTCCGCCCAGAAAACAAGCAAGCACACCGCCCACTGAGTAGGATCCAAATTTCGCGAGGTAATCGAAGAGGAACTTGAAATGAGGTATAACCCAAAGAGCCCAAACCACCGCGGAGATGACAAGGATCGCCCCCGCAATTCGCCCAGCGATTACGATCTCTCGCTCGCTGGCCTTCGGACGCATTGGCTTGTACCAATCAAGTGTAATCAGACTCGACGCAGAACAGAGGAAGGAATCAACGGAGCTCATCAAAGCAGCCACCAGCCCAGCGAGAACCAGCCCCACCAAACCCACTGGAAGCAAAGAACGAATCATCGTCGAGTATACCTGATCAGGAGATTCAGGGGGAACCTCAAAGAATCCGTCCCTCATCAGCATCAACCCAATAACTCCAGGCATCACGATGAGAAAGACCGTCGAACACTTGAGCAGCGCTGCAAAGATCCCACCCATCCGGGCTTGGTGAATACTCTTCGCCGCCATGGCGCGCTGCACCACCGAATGATTCACCGCACAGAAATAGAGCGAGTGTATCGTTAGCCCAAATACCACTGCGGTCCAAGGGATGTTCGGATCATCCGCCGGTCTCACCATGGAGAGCAAATCAACACCCTCCTGCGAGCGAAAGTCCTCTGTCTTTTGCACGAAGACATCCCATCCTCCCACGGCACTTAGGCCAAAAAGCAGAACCATAATTCCGCCAGCAAGCAGGATGAACATCTGAATAAAGTCGGTTATTACCACCGCCCTTAAACCACCGATCACCGCGTACAAACCGGTGGTCACTGCGAGAATGAGAACGCCTGGCAGCAAGGATTCCCAACCAAACAGGTCGCGCATCACCTGCCCGCCCGCATAAAGAGAAACAGGAATCGCATTGATCGCCAAAAACAAGATCTGGAAGATGGATACAAACCGATAGGAATCCTTCCCGTACCGGACCTTCAAGAATTGCGGCGTAGTAGCGATCCCAAGCCGAATATAGACAGGTAAAAACAAGATCCCCATCAAAGCGAATCCTAGAACGCCCGCCATCTGATAGTTCGCGACCGCTAACCCGAGGGCCATGGCAAGCCCAGCCTGCCCTACAAACTGTTCCGCAGAAATGTTAGTCGCGAAAAGCGAGGCCCCGATCATCGGCCAACGCATACTGCGTCCAGCAAGAAAGTAATCCTCCGAGTTCTTAACACCTCTCCCAACGCGTATCGTAATCCAAAATACGAATACGAAGTAGCAGAGTACAATAGACAGATCGAGAGATGAGATATTCATGCAAGCACAAGTAACAGGTAGCGGCCGTTGCACGCCCGTCGTAGCTCTTCGAGCGGAGTCGGGTCCCCAACGGCCACAAGCAAAAAGATGTCCTGTAGCAAAAGTCGCTACTCGCTCGAAGCAGGCACCAGACGGCTCCGCACGATCGCCACTGCGAACCAAACAACCATCCCAATCGTCATGGCGAGCTTCAGCTTCTCCATGCTGAGCGCGTCGAAGAGGAAGAGAAAAGAAGGGACAACCGTTAGCGCGAGTCCGACCCATCCGATAATTCTGAGTAAAGTATTCATATTCTTGAGTTATCTGAGGGTTAAGCGGCTGCAGGTTTCTTGCTGAGTAGCAGGTAGAGAACACCGGTAATCAACCAGCAAGGAAGAACGAAGTTCACAGCGGTGTATCCTTCGTAGACGATTAGGTAGAAAGCCGGCACAACCGGAATCAGCCACGCGAGCAAGACGGGGACACTGAATGAAGTCGCTGGAGACGACTTTTGAAAGGCCGAGGCATCCCCCTTTTGACGGAAATACCAATCGAAGAAAATGACTCCGCCCATCGGAGCGAGAATGGTTCCATAGAGGCCTACGAAGCCAAGCAGCTGCCAGGCAAACGCTGGAAAAGCCCCTGCAACTGTGGCGATGAGCCCAGCCGCGAAGGTCGCCCAAAATCTGGATACATTCGGGAAGATCGTCTGCGCCATCGCTTGAAACGCCAAACCGGCTCTATAGATGGTAGGGTTTGCCGTCGTCCACCCCGCGACAACCACACAGATGATTCCCGCAAGCCCAACCACGTTGTTCGCCATTGGCCCCGGTACAGGGTTTGCATCCTGATTCAGTTTGATTTGAGCAGCGAGCATGAAGGCCGCCGCAATCCAAGCCATATAGTGGCCGACGTACATGCCAGCACTCGTCGCCCAACCAGCTGAAGCTTTCTTGGCAAAACGGAAAACCGAAAGATCCGCCATCCCCACGTGCATCGCTGCATTACAGAACCAGGCGAATAGGAAAACGCTCCAGAAACCCATCGTCGACTCGCTCTCGCCATCTTGGGCAAATAAAATCGACTCGCTCCAAATCGCATTGAGCTCCTCCCAGCTGCTGGCGCCCAATTGTTTGAAGGCGACAATCCCGCAAGCGAGGAACACGAGCACCATCCAAGGAGAAGCGATGTTAGCGAACTTCGCCACCGTATCGTATCCAAGCGAGGCGACCGTTGCGATCAGGAGACCGACCGCGAGCACAACAACCACGAACATAGTGCTATTCGGCAACCAGTCGTCAGTGGTCGGCATCGTCATATCAAACGGAATACCCACCGCAGTGGCCGAAACCGTAATCATCGCCCCGGCGAGAAAGCAGAAAAGCAGTCCGTTAGCCAAATTGTAGAGCAGCACCAGCCACTTGCCTGCAATCTTCTCCAAGTGATGGTAAAGCGTGTAACGGGCCTTGGTGGCGATCGGCACACAGACATAACGCCAGCTCAGAACCGCCATGAGATTGCCCAGCAAAAGGCCAAAAATGATGTTTTGAAGCGAAACCCCAGCCAAGAGGAACAGCGGTCCGATCATGAACTCAGTGCCTGCCGCATGCTCTCCCGCATACATGCCCCAGAACTTGCCTGCTCCCTTGAGCGACTTCTCTGGGACGGGCTCTCGCTCGTATTCGTTAGCAACAGAGTCGGAGCGGGATGCTTCGACCGGAGGTGGGGTGTTCGCAGGGGGCATAGACAACTCGTAATTGGTTAGCGTGGGGAAGCCAAAGTTCGAAAGCGTTCAGCCTCCGAGCGAAGCGCTCCATTCACAAGAAATTCAAACTGTATGAATAAACATCTTCGCCAAAAGGTAGCGGCCGCTGAAAAGGTGGCACGGCTTTGAGCGCTTCGCTTTGTCGGCAAGCCTCGGCACCGAAGACGTCTAGATCGCCTTCGGAGAAGTCGATCCACCCAACAAATTCCTTCAATCAAACGACAACTCGATCTCGTGGCTTCCGCTCCCTAGATCCCTCAACTCAATCGTACCTGTTTCCTCCACGGTAGCTCGAGACTCCCCATCAACAATAAGCGCGACCAATCGTCGCCCATCCGGCACTTTAAGTGAAACTGTGGGCTTTGTGTTTCCAGGAATCTTTAGCGACACGTTCATCTTCTCGCCAAGTATCTGCCGAACCGATACATCGACGGGTCCACGAATAGTGGGGACCCACCCTTCGACGAACTCCAAGGAACCTGGCCGAGGAGCGATCAGCATTTCAGCAAAACCCGGCGTTAGCGGACGAACGCCCAACATAAATCGAGCGATCGCATTACCTGGAGCCGCCCCCCAAGCATGATTCCAATCCTGGTTTGGCTTAAAGGAATCATCCCAAGCCTCCAGGGTTATGGTCGACCCTACAGCCAACATGTTTTGCCAACTGCGAACGCCTTTCATGGTCATCAAGCGCAGTGCTGCATCTTCTCGTCCCCCTTGATAAAGGGCCTCCAATAAGTACTGGGCTGCGTAAACGCTGCAGGCCAAATCCTTGGATTCCACAAACGCAGCGACCTTCGCTCGACGATCCTCGGGGACCAGTCCAAATGCTAACGGAAACAGGTTCGCGTGAAAGGCAGAGTGATCCGTACCGATCCCATCGACATAGAGGCCAGTTTCTTCATTGAAGAGCTCTTGATTAAACACTTTGTAGAACTCCTCTGCCCGTCGGGTGTAATCTTCTGCATCAGTTTCGATCCCAAGGGATTTCGCAAGCTCCGCCATTTGCAGCAGATTCAAATAGTGGAAGGAGTTTACCACCGTGTTCACTTCTTTGAATACGTAGTTGTCTCGTTCACCGGGCGGCCAATCGACAATATCCGCAGAGTCCCCCGTTCGTTTGGTATGATTCGGATACGGATGCGACACCAGCAATCCATCCTTGCGTGCCAGATACTCGAGCGTCTTCTCCTTCTTGAGCCGCTCGTAAGTCCTGCGAATCGACGAGGAATCTCCAGTATACATCAAATCGATGCCGGCCATCATCACAGAGTGCTGTTTCCACTCCGTTGGCCAGGTCGAGAAATCCATCAAGTACTCATGCGTGTACCTGCCGATCGAATACTCGCTGTCCACTGCGTAGTGAGACAACATATTAATGTAAGCATCCGCCTCGTAGGGTATGCGCTCACGGTCCCCATCGACATATACGCCGGCAAAGCTAGTGGCCTTCATGCTGTATTTGCAGAGGTCCCAGAGAGCGTTCAAATCCTCATTGGAAGAGCGAAAGTACGAAGCGTATTCATCCCATGGATAATGGAGAGCAATCTGATTCGCGACCAGATTCTCTAACTCAATCCCATTCGTCTCGATCTCCACATAACGAAAGGGAGCAATCGTTCCAAAACGCCCCGGTATCGCGATGGCAACCGGTTTGGTATTACGATAGTTCTTTGGCGGATGAACACCATATACGCCATTTCCTTTCGAAACAGCCTGCTCTACCTGATAGTAGCGCACACTCGATTTCTCAGGCAACTCTCTCAACACGCCTGATTCACTTCCCCTTTCACCAAAATGCACCGATAGAACGCCCTCTTCGGGAGCGATGAGATCGAGCTCGAGAAATCCGAAAGCGACTTTGCCAAAATCAATCAGGTAACGCCCTGACTCTAACTCCGCGACCGAGCGTGGAGCAACGACTGTCGCTTGCGTCGGATGAGCTGAAGGAGCATCTTTAAGGTCCACCGCCATGGTAAAACGTTGAGGCTCCGACCAATGTCCAATCTCACCGTCATTCAGTCCAACCCGCACCCGCCACTTATAGGTTTCGGATGCTTGCAACTCCGATCCACCGTATTCAACTGCCAACGACTGTGACGAATCGATGACTCCAGAGTCCCAGCTTAACGCTCCCTCTGAAGCGAAGTCGCTTCCTGCACGAGCGACTTGGACCTGATAGCTACTCTGACGCCCTCCTTCTTCAACAACAGGGACCACCCAAGCAAAATTGGGTGTTGGGTCGGAGATGGAAATCAGCACATCCCCCTTCAGCAATTCGCACCGCAAGTCAGTTGGTGCCGGCGTTTTCGCTACAAGAGACGTCGCTGCAAGAAGGGACATAAATAAAAGATTCTTTGCGTTAAACTTCATCACCAAAACTTTTCTAGGAAACGAGAAGAGACGGATCACAGGACGTGTGTCCTCTCCACGTTCCAGCCGTCATAATCGTTTTCGGGACACTCTCGATCCCAACATGCGAACGTCCAATGATCCCATAAACCTGATCCACGGCGATCGAGCCCACGACTCGAGCCTCTTGATCCACACCAGCACGGTGAGCGATTTCGCTCGCCTCGAGCGAGACAGATACCACCTGAATATCCTGAGGGACCTTCATTCCCATTCGTTCCAGATAGTTCGCATAGGGAGTCGATCCACCGACAATGAGAACGCTCGGTCGATGCCTTCGTATCCACTTTTCAAATTCCGGGTAGTCGTCCTCCGTCTTCCCAATAAACATCGGCTGATAGCGATCCGAATCTCCAGTGAGCTGCCGAATTTGGTACGCCCCTGACCACTTGTGCTCTACTCGGAGATCTATCCACTCTCGAGTTGCAAAACCGATCCGCGGAAAACCGAGCTCCTCGAGATTGTCGCACAAGAGATTCATGTTACCAAACTGATCCGCCACCACATTCGTGAGCGGAACATCGGGGATAGAGTACCCAATTCGCACCGAGCAAAACGAGTCCCAACGCATATCCAGCTTGTCGATACTGTGCGGCATCGGCGCTACGATAAGACCTGCCTCACCCCGACTGTGAATGATTTGCGAGGCACGCTTCGCAGACATCCCTGGCTCTCCATACCAGAACGTGACCAACTTGAACCCCAGCTCCTCGCAGCGAGCTTTCGCCCCTTCGTAACACTCCTTGCCGAAGCCAGTCGCCGTCGTTTCATAATAGTCCGGCGAGTCGAAACCGTTAATCCAACTGATATTCCCCCGATATCCTTTCTTCAGATGGCGGCTCCGATAACTGCAAAAGGCAGACACGAATGGGTCCGCTTGATAGCCAAGTTTGTCAGCCGCTTCCCGAACTCGTTTCACCGTATCAGGCCGAACAAGATCAGAATCCTTCAGAGCGCGAGCGACAGTAGTAAAATGCAGGCCCACCTCGGCAGCTATGTCACGAATGGTGACTCGCCTCTTCGAGGGCTTTGCTGCGTTGCCTGAGCTCTGTTTCATTGGGGAAGTGAGGTAAGGTTCGATCGGCTGATGCCGCTGTCGGTCTGGCTAAAAAACCCTAAGCGACGCCGAATCTCAAGTGTTCAGGCCCAAAATCCTACAATTAGCATCAATCTCCTAATCCACAGTCCCGTATAGGCTCGAAACCGCGACAGCCATACATCCTACTGTTAGCTATCTCATCGTTTTGTGAGCCTGAGGCGGAGTTAGAATCCTACCTTGGCCCAGCAAATCAGCCCTCTCGGCGGTCAGAGGGCGAAATCACTCCCGACACGATGCAGACAATCGAAACTCCCTTACTACCTAAAGCGAACAAATCCATGGACGACATCGAGACCAAGGTTGACGAGCTCCTCTCCAAAATGAGCTTGGAGGAAAAGGTCGGGCAGATGCGGATCGTTCACGCCCAAATCGGCGTCGAGCTCGGCGAGGACGGGCAACTCGTCCTAAGTGACCACTTCAAGGAGCAGGTAAAACACGGAATCGCAGGTATCAAGAACCCCGGTGAGCACGACTCCCCGGAAACGGCTGCTCGCATCAATAACCTCCTGCAAAAGTACCTCGTTGAAAACAGCCTGCACGGCATTCCCGGCATGTTCGTTACCGAGTCCTACAACGGAGTAGACGCAACCGGTACCACCGACTTCAGTCGCCCCATCAACATGGCTGCGAGCTGGAATCCAGAGCTCGTGCAGCAGGTCTGGGACAAGGTCGGACGAGAAGCCCGCGCCCGCGGCATGCACATGTGCCACTCCCCCGAAGCCGATCTGATTCGCGACCCTCGTTTCGGACGCATGAGCGAGGCTTTCGGTGAGGACACACACCTCGTCAAAGAGATGGTCGTCGCGGCCGTCAAGGGCGTGCAAGGCGACTACGAAGGGCTCTCCTCAACCCATATCGGAGCTGTCACCAAACACTTCGCCGGTTACGGACAGGTAGAGGGCGGACGAAATTTCGCTTCGGTTCAAATCTCCGAACGCGACCTGATCGACCAAATACTCCCGCCCTTCAAAGCGGCCGTACAAGAGGCCAAAACACTCGGCATCATGGCATCCCACGGCGACCTCAACGGAATCGCCTGCCACGCCAACAAGGATCTTCTCACAGGTATTCTTCGCGACGAGTGGGGATTTAATGGATACACCGTTTCCGACGCTAACGACATAGGACGTCTCTTCTTCTTCATGAACGTGGCTGAAAACGAAGATCACGCGGCCCTGCTCGGCCTCGAAGCCGGCATGAACGTCGATCTTTACAACGAAGACTGTTACGTCCGCCTGCCAAGGCTGGCTCGCGAAAACCCGTCGCTCATCCCTCTCATCGACAAGGCCGCCGGAAACGTGCTGCGTACCAAGTTTATCCTAGGGCTCTTCGACAATCCCTACACCGACGAAGCGGCAGCGAGCTTAATTAGCCGAGCCGAAGACTCTCTGGAACTCGCCCTCGAGCTAGATCTCGACTCCCTGATCCTACTCAAAAACGAGAACAACACGCTCCCGATCTCTTCGACGAAGCCGCAAAAGATCGCCCTTGTCGGACCGCTTCTCAAAGAGAACACACTCTCGCAATTCCAAGAGGTAGCCGGGGAATCCATTGAGTTCCTTGCAGAGAAAGGCTTCGCCCTCACCAACGGCGATCCCAACTACCCTGACCTCCTCACAGCTGACGAATGCGCACCGGGAATGGAGAAAGCAGTCGCTGCCGCAGCAGAAGCAGACGCGTGCATTCTCTTCGTAGGGGGCGACGAATTCACATCCAAGGAAGCCTTCTTCGCTTTTGCCATCGGCGACCGGGCCTCCATCGATCCGGTTGGCGAACAGGTCGAGCTATTCAAGCGTATCAAGAATCTGGGGAAACCCGTCATCGTAGTGCTCAAGCACCGTCGTACGCTTTCCATCAACGCGTTTGCGGCGGATGCCGACGCCATTCTCGACGCATGGGATCCGGGCGAACAAGGCGACCGCGCGATCGCTATGACTCTCTTCGGACAGTCCGTGCCTTCTGGCAAGCTACCTGCCACCCTCCCGCGAACCATTGGTCAGCTTCCCTTCCACTACAGCCAGAAGAAGATCAACTACAAGAAGGGCTACATGTTCATCGAAAACGGCCCACTCTACCCTTTTGGATACGGCTTGAGTTACAGCAGTTTCGAATACGCGAACCTCACCCTTTCCGCTTCAGAAATCGACACCGAACAATCGCTCACCGCAAGTATCACACTATCCAATACAGGAAAGTTCACAGCCAAAGAGACGGTTCAGCTTTATATCCAAGACACACACGGCTCCGTCATCCGCCCTGCCAAGGAGTTGAAGGCATTCGCAAAGGTCCAACTAGAGGCTGGCGAGTCGCAAATAGTTACATTTGAAATCACTCCCGAAATGCTCGCCTGCACGGGAGCCGACATGGTTCGCAAAGTCGAACCCGGCACCTTCGTGGTTCAAATAGGCGGTTCTTCGGAAGACACTATGAACGCCAGTTTCTTGGTAAAGTAAAGCCATGCGAATCCTGCTTGCACTCCTCTCTGGCTGCTTAGCCTTCTCGATCTGCAACCCTCTTGAAGGGCAAGCCCGGTTCAGAAAGAAAGCCAGAGTGCTTACCGCTGCTTGGGCGAGTCCTGAGTTTGAAGCCCAACGACAAACTCCTGATGGTCTGGCTCACATGAGCTACCACATCTACCCAGGAAATTTCCACCAGGGCTTAGTCAATGATAGCAGCCTAGAGAAAATCTCGCTTCAAGAGATTATGGAAACGCTTGCACCAGAAATGGCGGAGCAAAACTTCACCCCAGCAGCAACCTTCGAGGAAGGCGAAATGGTCATCATCGTTCACTGGGGCGTGACCGCCGTGCAGGAGGATTGGGCTGATCTTTTTCCAGAGGCAAACGATGGAGATACAGAATACGACGAAGACGGCAACGAAACGGGATACGTGGATTCGGAGCTTTCCCACATCGCCACCATGGACCGACCCAGCGTCGCGAGCAATGCTCAGCTCACCGGCATAAACCGCGCACTCGAGAAGAAAGGACTCCTTCCCTCAGACCGTGAAGCGATCCGATCCTTATTGGAAGACGAACGCTATTTCATCGTTCTGATGGCCTACGACTGGCCTCTTCTACGAACAGAAAAGCAACATAAACTCCTTTGGTCATGCCGTTTCAGCCTCCCCGCACAATCGACCAACTTCGTCGACGCAGTCCCCTCCCTAGGTCGTGCCGCAGCCCCGTTCATGGGCACCAACTTAGATGGGCTTGATAAAACCAAAACTCAACTCGGCTGGGGCAAAGGAACCGTTGGAGAACTCGAAGTCGTAAGCGAAGTCAGCGAAGAAGAACTCGAGAATATCCAGAGCGAGTAAACCCGGGAAAGCTGTAGACGCGATCGCTGATCGCGTACGAGATCAACGATCTCGTCCACAATCCAAGGCAAAAGTTCCGTATTCTCTCTTCAAATACATGTTCACTGGGAGCCGATCCGCAACGCGCCCACGCCAACAGCCTACTCCGAGCCTTGCTCTTCCTTGCGCTTTTCTACACGCGCCGCCCAAAGCAACAGCACTCCAATACCTGCGCAGAAACCGCTGATAAACAGGACGCTCAAAATCCCAGCCAATTCGTTCGGAACAAAGAGCAGGAGCAACAGAGCCAAACCGACACCAACTGATGAGCGGCCGAGCAGTACCAACTGCCCGTACGCACGCGACACACCTTCGTGCTCGTCATCTCGAATCGGTGTACGGATGAGCTTGTAGAAATCCTCAACCTTGCGTTTGTACGCGTCAGAAGTGCGACGGTAGAACGGCATACAAACCAACGCCCCAATGATGCCGTAGATGAAAATCCACATCGCACGCTGCTGGATCGTGAACCCTTCCCCTGTCGTTTCCTTCAGCCAGAACGAGTAAATCGACGGCAGAAGACAGAATCCGAACATGACGAAGTAGGACCAGCTCGGCAGCTTCTTAACCCAGAACCCGACAAGCATCGGGAACACCAATGGAATCGTGATAATCGAGTTGATCATCAAGTAGGCGTCAAACAGCGCCAGCTCCTTGTTCTGCGAAAACAGATAGCTGTATGTGATAATCAAACACCCGATTCCAATGGTGGAAATCTTGCAGAGTCGCAGCTCCCCTTTCGGAGTCATCTTTTTGGTAACTCCAAACATCTCGCGGACTTTCGGAACGATGTTTCGCACCAAGGCACCCACTTGCATATTCAGCCCGGAGTCCATTGAGCTCATGGTTGCCGCGAACATCGCCGCGATCATGACGCCCATCAGGCCATTCGGCAGAACCTTTTGAGCGATGTAGGAGTAGCTTGAGTTTTCGGGATTCTCAATCGCCTGCGCCATGATCTCGTCGCCATAGAGAAAGCGAGCAACCATCGGTGGGAAAAACCAGATCAGCGAACCGATCGCCATGAGGATCGCCCCAAGATAGGCCGACTTGGAGGCGGCCTTACCGTCCTTAACCACGAGAAAGCGAGCCGCCGAAGCCAAGGTAATCTGGTGGTAGATCGTCATGATGAAGATCACCACGATCCACTGGAAAGAGAATTTGCCATCCGCCCATTGGTCAGGGTCTTTGACGAACTTGAAATCCTCGGCAAACTCCGGCTCCGAGAAGTATCCAAAAAACTCACTCAAACCACCGATCTTGTGATAACAGAGCACCGCAACAAGAATGGTGATCGAGAGGAGGATCAGACTCTGTACAAAGTCGGTCGCCATCACCGCCCATTTACCTCCTGTCGTTGAATAAAAGACAACCACCGCACCGATCACGAAAATGCAGTACTCTATGGGAACGCCAAAAGTAGAACTCGCGAAGACCGAAAGCGCCCAGAGCTGGATCCCTGCCGCAAAAGGAGCGATCAAAATGCCCGTGTAGGCGGAGAACTGCTCGACCGCTACACTGAAGCGCGACTTTACGACATCAGCAGGTGTGTAAGCCCGCGTTTGCCGGTACCAAGCCCCCAGAAACAGGCCACAAATCAGCATCGCTGTCACGTTGGCAGCATAGATAATGAGGACCGTCGGCCCCGCCTCGAATGCAGCCGATGCATTACCCGTAAAAGTGAAAGCGCTGATGCCTGCCATCAAGATACTCGAGCCCGACAGCCACCACGCCACTTGGCCGCCCCCCCGAACGTAATCGCTCAAGTTATTGTTAAACTTGGAAAACAACACCCCAAGTAACGGGAGCAGAATTAAATAGGCACCAAGGGTGATGTACTCGATTGTCATATTGTTTTGGGGGCTTGCGGAAAACCGCGGAAATTGGGATAGCTTCCGGTCATTAGCTGAGCGGGCTTCCGCGACGAAAGCATCAGACCTCGATCAACTCGCAAAAGAGCAAGAAAGCTAACAGTAGGAACATTTCCTAGCATAATACAATTAGCAACATGCTCGAATGGCACTGGAAACTCATTTGCACAAATATTTGTGTAAATGTACCCTCCCCCAACGTTTTCGTATCCCAGAGGATCGCCCCTATCGCCCCCATCTAGCAGGCAGATTGCCCTCACACCGCCCCGGGAAAACGCATCCACCTTCAGACCTAGCAGTAAGCATTTATCCATCTAAGCATGAACGGAATAGCGAGCGAACTTTTGAAAACGTGGTGCGATGGGATGATTTCGACGCAAATCCACGAACCGGAAGACCCAACGCGTCATGGAGCGCTGTATTGCCCAGCCTGCCAATCCATCCACGGACGCTGTATGGACGCTGTCTACCCGCTGCTCCACATGGCAAAGAGCACCGGCCAAGACAAATACCTCGAAGCAGGAATCGCCGTTTTTGAATGGTCCCAAAACGTCTCGTGTCCAGATGGGAGCTGGACCGTCGTCGCCGATCCAAACTCCTGGAAAGGCATCACCGTCTTCGGAGCCACAGCGCTCGCAGAAGCACTCCATCATCACGGAGATCTCCTCGACTCCGCCACCCGAGAACGCTGGACCGAGCGCCTCGAGCAAGCCGCAGAGTATGTATTCAAAAACTTCGATCTTGAGTTTGCCAACATCAACTACGGCTTCTCTGCGATCTACGCTCTGAACCTGTTAGGTAAATATCTCAACAATCCTCGCTACGTCGAACGAAGCAAAGAATTGGCCAAAGGAGTGAAACGCTACTTCACCGCGCCAAACACGCTCATATTCGGCGAGGCCAAACCGGTCAACCGCCATAGCGCCCGCGGACTCTTGCCCGTAGATCTTGGATACAACGTTGAGGAATCCCTCAACGGACTCGCCCTCTATGCACAGAGCGAGAATGACGAGGAGCTACTCGACCTCATCGATCGTTCATTGGCGTCTCACCTCGAGTTCATGCTCCCCGACGGAGGCTGGGATAATAGCTGGGGCACCCGCCAATTCAAGTGGACCTATTGGGGCAGCCGCACCAGCGACGGTTGCCAGATCACCTATTCTCTCCTCGCTGACAGAAACGCGGCCTTCGCGAAGGCCGCCTTCAAAAACACTCACCTACTCCAACGCTGCACCTCAAGAGACGGACTCCTGTATGGCGGCCTTCACTACGAGCAGGAAGGGATTGAGCCCTGCGTCCACCACACCTTTACCCATGCGAAGCCACTCACCTTTTTGCTTGATCACGCCATTGAGCTGAAGACGCACGTTGCTCATCTGCCGAGGGAAGATCGCTACGGGATTCGCAGTTTTCCGGAGATAGCGACCCACCTTGTCTCCATTGGCCCCTGGCGGGGGACGATTACGGCTTACGACTTCCTCTACCGTCCAAACGTGCAACAAGCAACCGGAGGCGCCCTCTCACTGCTGTGGCACGAAGCCGCCGGGCTGCTGTGCTCCGCAAGCATGGCTCAATACGTCTTGGTAGAACCGCACAACCAACAAACCCCAAGCAATCCCGAAGATTTGCCTTTAACACCTCGCTTGGAGTGCGAACGCCAAGGTCAAACCTACTCAAACCTTTTCGACCTCTCCGCTGAGGTCACGGTCAAGTCAGACAGCGAGTCCACCAGGTTCGACGTCGATACTCACTTAACCAACGACGCCTATGTATCCCTCCCGAACTCATGTCACCTCTCATACCGCTTCGCATACGAAAGCGTATCCATAGAGGTTGAAGCACCAACAAGCTACTCCTTCGTTTTGCCCATCATCAGCTCAAGCAACGAAACTATCGACCACACCGATGCTTGTGAAGTCCTGATAACAAAGCAAAAGTCACGAGTAAGAGTTCGTTCCAACAATCCAATATCCGTGGGCCATCGCTTCTTCAATCTAGTCCCTGGCCTTCAAGCCGTACCAATCAAGGCCAAGATCGAAGGCGACTCCCCGCTTGTCATCAACATCTCAGTAGACTCGATTTGATCCATGCCTGAAAATCCAACACGCACAATATCCTGGGGAATAATCGGTTGCGGCGACGTAACCGAACTCAAAAGTGGCCCCGCCTACCAAAAGACACAGGGCTTCGAGCTCACTGGCGTGACTCGACGCGACCTCGCCAAAGCCGAAGACTACGCTGCCCGACACGGCGTGCCCAGAGTCTTCGCCTCTGCCACAGAGCTGATCGAGTCTCCAGATATTGATGCTGTCTACATCGCGACCCCTCCTGACAGTCACAAACAATACGCCTTGGAAGTCGCCGCTGCAGGAAAGCCCTGTTGTATTGAAAAACCCATGGCGCCTACCTACCAGGATTGCCTCGAAATTCTGGCTGCTTTTGAAGCGAACACTACACCCGTCTACGTAGCGTACTACCGCCGAACACTACCACGCTTTCTCCAGGTAAAAAAATGGATCGATGATGGTGCCATCGGAAAGGTTCGGCACGTGCACTGGCAATACAGCAAGCCTCCTTCCGAAATCGACTTATCCGACAACTACAACTGGCGTACCGACGCGAAGATCGCGAAAGGTGGACACTTCGATGATCTCGCCAGCCACGGCTTCAATCTATTCTGCTACCTCCTCGGTGACGTAAAATCTGCCAGTGGGATCTGCGCAAACCAACTCGGGCTCTACTCTGCCTACGATTCAATATCCTCGAACTGGATACACGAATCAGGAGTAACTGGGACTGGTTTCTTGAATTTTGGCAGCTTCGAACACGTAGACCAGGTCGAAATCCTAGGAAGCGAAGGAAGAATTCACTTCCCCGTCTTCGCGGAGCAACCCATCACACTTGCGAGCGCATCGGACAGTCAGAGCTTGGAGATTAAGCATCCAGAAAACGTCCAGCTTCACCACGTCGAGGCATTGAGGGACGATTTATTCGGAATACGCACCCATCCATCCCTAGGAGCGACCGGGGCTCACACGAACTGGATTTTGGACGAAATTCTCAAGTCCTGAGAGAGGCAGTCCAAAGCCTTAACTGCAAGATACGCACAAGCAATGACTGAGTGAATACATCGCGTAGAGGACACCTTACGGCAATCGCTGATGAAAAGGTATAAGTTACAGCCTCTATACTCCGCTAATAAGCTGTAACAAAACTCTTTTGACTTGGCAGAATCCCTCGCCGTCAAAGATTCTCAAGCTTATCATGACTTGCTCCTTGTATCTGATCCGTACCTATTTCGTCGCTATTGGAGTTTTCCTTCTGGCATCTCAATCGTGGCTTTCTGCGAGTGAGACAAAAACCTCCTCAGCTCCTCAAATAGTAACTCATTCAGCGAGAAAGCCCGACGTATCACTCCGCAACGAGATCGACATCGCCATCAATCGTTGCCTCACTCTCCTTGAGAGAAACCAGGAACCTAGTGGCTACTGGTCCACCAGCGATTACCCAGCGCTCACCGCGCTCATTTTGAAGGCGTTTGTAGAAAGCCCGACCGACAATGAGCGCTGGCGTAACTCTCCCGCTGTCGGAAAAGCACTGGATTTTATCCGCTCAAACGTTCAGGAAGATGGCGGCATCTACTCTAAAGGGCTTTATTCCTACAACACCGCCATTTCATTGATGGCCCTCAAATCGCTGGAAGACGATTCCCTGGAGAGTATCATGCTAGACGCTCGGATCTATCTCGCAAAACAGCAGCAACTCGACGAATGGGACGACAATGACGCCGTGTGGGGAGGTATTGGATACGGTAACAGCTATGAGCACTCCGACCTATCAAACACCTCGCTCGCAATTCAAGCCCTTCATGAAACACGCGAGCTCATTGGCCCCGAGCAAATTGGAATAGATATCGACTGGGACGCCGCCATTCGCTTCGTCGAAAACTGCCAGAATCTTCCGGAGGAAAATGGTCAACTTTGGGCGAGCGGAGATCCTGAGAATTACGGTGGGTTCGTCTACTATCCCGGCAACAGCAAGGCGGGTTCCCAAAACTTTTCGAATGGGCAAGTCGCTCAACGCTCCTACGGAAGCATGAGCTATGCAGGCCTCATGAGCTACATGTACGCCCAACTTAAAAAGGATGATCCCCGCGTCGCGACAGCCGTTGCATGGCTCGAAAGGAATTTCACACTCGAGGAGAATCCTGGAATGGGCCTCGAGGGACTATACTACTATTACTACACCATGGCCAAAGCGCTCGATGCCTACGGAGCAGATTACCTCCACACCGAGGACGGCCAAAAAATCGACTGGCGCAAAGAGCTTGCCGAAACACTCCTTTCCAAACAACGCGGACTCGGATTCTGGCAAAATGACAATAGTCGCTGGATGGAAAGCGATCCTTACATCGTCAGCGCCTACACAATTCTCGCCCTAGAAATCCTGTATCCAAAAATTTGAGAACGCTTAGAATAGATGCCCCTACCCGTGCCAAAACCTAAGGCACCTCTGTGCATCTTTTCTAAATTCGAAAAATCTGTAAGTAGCTCCCCCATACACAGGCATGATTTATTAAAACTTCATGCCAATCACTCATTTACAGTAAAGTCGGCCCGATAAGCGAAACGAGCTGAGTACTAGCTATGTGGAAGTGGTTCGTTGCGCTATACCGCACTCATGAAGTGTGGAAATCATTCTGTTTGTGTTCGAAGTCGAATCTTAAGCGATTCGCCTCCATTGGGCTGTTGGCAATCGTCATTACCGCAGTAACCGGTTTCCCACACCTTCAGGCTGCTCATCCCACAGAAAACTTCCTAATGGGCCCGACAGGTGCCTACGCCCGATCGTTGTCCGGCGACACATTCATGACCGTGATGGAAGTCCCCGAGAATACTCCCGCCTTTGGGATCCTTCAGTTCGGGGATACAGTCCACTCAGCAAACGGGGTTCAGCTTTCAACGGGGCTTTGGGACGCAACCACTCCCAAGATGGACATCCGCATTCCACTCGGCAATGCCATCACCGAAGCGGAAGCCACCGATGGCAAACTCACACTCGGAATTCAACGCGAAGGTGAGCACCTCGAGGTCGTCATCAATCTCCCAGTACTTGGGGCCTACTCCGCAAGCTGGCCTCTCGACGACACCAAATCCGACATCATCGTCAACGCTTACGCCGATTCCCTCATTGAATACATCCAGGGCACCAAAAACGGTCTAGGTGGATTTCGAGGCTCTACCGGCATAGCATTCCTTCTTTCAACTGGCCAAGAAGAGCATCTCGACGCAGTCCGCGACATCATCCAAAACTACATGGGTAAATGGAACGGCACCAGCGTTGGCACCAACAACTGGAACAACGGCTGGGAAATGATCGCCCTCGGCGAATACTATCTCCGCACAGGCGACGCCATTGTTCTCCCTAAACTCAAAGCCTTCGTGGATGACGCATTCGATCGCGACGCCAACGGCGGCTGGGGCCATTGGGACTATCCAAGTCCTGGATACGTGGGTTCCGGACTCGTAAACGCTGCCGGCGGTTCGGTCTTTGTCGGCATCGTCCTCGCCCGCGAATGTGGCGTCGAAATGGAGGACGAGGACTTCGAAAAGACCCTTCGTTACTTCTATCGCTTCGCCGGATATGGAGGCCCTGAATACGGCGACCATCGTCCCAACCCGGGTGGCGCCAACAACGGAAAAACCGGTATGGTCGGCGTCGGACTCTCTCTCCTCAACAAACCCTACTCAAACGCTGCTCCTCTCATCGGCCTTCAGTCCGCTTGGAGTGTCGCTGGGTTCGAAGGAGGTCATACCGGCAACTGGACCAACGTTCTTTGGCGTGCACTCTCCTCCGCCCATGTTCCGGCCGAACGCTCAGACTACTATTTCAACTACCTCAACAAAATGCGCTGGTATCTCGAGCTCGCCAGACGCCCCGACGGTAGCTTCGAGATGCTTCCCGGCCAATTGAATACCAAATTCAAAGGTCAATATTGGGGAGGCGCTGTCGCACTTAACTACACCGCTGGACGTAAAAACCTCCGCATCACCGGTGCCCCTCCAACTGCGCACAGCGTGATTAAACACCAAGCGGAAGTGTACCCAAAGAATGAGGACTTCTTTAAAACCACCCATGCGGAGGGCTACACCGACGACGACTTCGAATCCGAATGGCCGGCTATCGGGCGCGTAATCCCGTACTCCCCATACAACGTATGGTACAGCTCCCGAGGCCCAATTGCGTCTCTCGAATACCTAGAAAAGCACCTCCGCCACTTCGATCCTCTCATTCGTTCGCAAGCCGCCTACTCGGTCGGCTACCACGGCGACAAAGCCGTCCCCATGCTTATAGAAGCCATCCAGAGCGATGACGCTCGTGTACGCCAAGCCGGACTGATGGCCATCGCCGGCACCTCCGGCTTCCACATGGACGACTCCTCTCAGTTCAAATATAAAGCCGAGGGTAAAACAACTCTAGCGCCCTACGTCATCAGCGTCCTCGAAAATCCCAACTCTGATCAATGGGAACTCGATGCAGCTCTCTTCGCCATGGTGGTCATGCCGCAGGAGATCATCATCGAAAACCTCGACCTCCTCGAAACCTTTCTCACCCACGAAAGCTGGTGGGTTCGCGTCGCCGCTTTTAAAGCCATCGGCGAAGCCGAGGGCGCAGCCTCCTCAATCTTCGACTCCCTGATTGAGTGCTTCGTCCGCGAGCAACACGGCGTCCCCCGAGCTGAGTACTCCTCAGCCATGTATCACATTATCTATGACTCCGAGTTCGACATCAGCGAAGAAAGTCGTTCCCGGGCCATCGAAGCCCTCGGCGCCGACTTTCAAGGCGGCGTCTACCCTCGCGACCGCGCTTACAGTAAGTCCGGAGCCTTTTTCTACGAGAAATTCTCTAGCCGCGTCCTCGGCATGTTCCCGGCAGACGAGCTCCTAACCATCAGCGATGAACTCAATCTCGCCTTCGCCAACATGGGGCATCCCGTCCTTTCCAAAGGCAAGAGCGCCGACAACCTAAACCAAAGCCTCGAATACCTAATCTGGGATATCGAAGCGATAAGCACCGATAAAGTCGGCCCACTCGTCCCCGGACTAAAAGCCCTAAACGCAGGCGGCATCGAGGTCATGACCCGCAAAACCAACGATATCGACTACACCACAAGATCCGCGGCGTCAGTAGTTTCTCAATACGAATCCCTCATCGGCGAAACCGTTGCCGCCACCCAAGCCCGCAAGATCGACTACTCCACCCCCGAGATTCTCAACACAATACCCACGCCCGACGACCTCCGGGTCATGATGCATCACCCCCTCAACGAAGGCAGCGGAGATAAAGCGGAAAACCATGCCATGTTCGGCTCCAAGGCGGACGTCACCCTTGAGAATAATGCCGCCTGGACCAACCAAGGCCTCGCCCCCATCAGCACAAGCAGCCTCAACGCCCAAGCAGGATATGCCTCCTCCAACCATGGAAGCGACAGCAGAGTCGGCAGAAACGTCTTCACCCTCTCCTCCTGGATTCGCCTCCCGTCCTCACTATCCAATACCGACGCCCACTACGTCGCCTACTCAACCGTCGGCAAAGAAGGCTGGAACCTCGGCGTACGCCGTATGCAAGTCGACGGACTTTGGAAAAACGTTCCCTTCTTCTCCCCCAAATACGGCGGAGACGAACTCCTTACTCTTAACGATAGTCTCTCTCGCCCAGATGTATTTCTGGAAGCAGACAAAAACTACTTCATCGCCCACATCCGCAACATCACAGAATACGGCGATGAAGATCCCGAAAACTCCCAACTCGTCATCTACGATCCCGAAACCGATGCTTGGCTGACCAACAACGGCGACATCGCTCACACCAACGGAAAGTTCAGCTCCGGCAATACCCACATCGGTATTGGTGCAGTCGATACAGACAGCGTCGAAGAAACGACCCGTTTCCCTGGCCTTGTCGACGATCCCCAACTCTGGAACGTCCCCCTCACTGCCGCCGAACTCTTCCTCATCGCCAACCGCAGTCGCATGACCGAACTCTCGGACACCCCCGAGATCGCCACCCTTCCCGCTACCACAGTCGGCAGCACCACCACGGATCTCAACGCCCTCGTCACCCCGATCACAGACGGCAACCCCAATGTCATCTTCTACTACGGCACAGTCGACGGCGGCAAAACCGCCAGCGCTTGGCAACATGCTATCGACCTAGGCCAAACTTCAGGCAGCGTACAAACCACCGCCATCAATCTCTCAGGCGAAACCACCTACTACTACCGCGCCTTCGCTTCCTCGTCAGCCGGCGACTCCTGGTCAGACGCCGTCCACAGCTTCACTACCCTCGTCGTCCCCGATCCTCCTCAAGTCGACTCCGCCCCCGCCACAGGCGTCGGCCACAATTTCGCCACCTTCAATGCCTCCATCGTTGCCAATGGCGGCGAGAATCCGAGTTCCAAATTCTACTACGGAACCACCGACGAAGGAACTAACCCTGATCAATGGGAAAACGTCATAGATCTAGGACTACAAAGCGGATCAATCTCCGAGGGCGTCCAAGGCCTCACCGGCAACACCACTTACTACTACCGTCTCCAAGCCTCCAACCCTGGAGGTGAAGACTGGTCCGCCCCAATTTCCTTCACCACCTTCGATCCGCTCATCGGCGGCACCATCAACAGCTCCGCAGACGATGGCTATTGGATGAGTCCCGACAGCTGGGACGGCGTCCTAGCCCCAAGTCCTGGGGATGTGAATACTTGGTACCTTCGTCACTCTCTCATCGGTCAAAACCTTGTCGACACCTTCGAGGGCGGCACTCTCCGTATCGGCGAAGGTGGTGGACTAAGGCGTACTCTCAACGACAACGTCGAATCCTGGAAAATCGACAATCTCATCGTCGAGGCCGGAGGCCGCACCCTCCACGGCTCCGCCAACCGTTCGAATCACTTTAAGGGCACGAACCTATTCCTAGAAGACGGAGCCATCCTCACTTCCTACCGCACCACTTCCTACGGCTACGACTACTGGATGGGCGACGAGGATGCGACCGTCCATCTCGAACTCGGCGGCTTCATGAGCTTCACCAACGGCCCAAGCGGAAGCTCCGACCTGCAAGCATTCCGAGGCACCTTCGATGTTTACGCTTCCGCCCACACCGGCCCCGAATTTCAAATCAACTTCAGCATCCCACCCGAAAAAGCCACCTTCGAACTCAAGCTGTGGTCCCGTCCACCAGAAGAGGGAAAGACCTTCAAAAAGTCCGTCGTCTACAATCTACGCTCAGGCATCCATCACGCCTTCACCGGATTCTCCATCCGTCTGTATTCGCTCACCAACGACGATGGCGACAACAAGCATGAACCGGAACTTGGAGAAACTTACACGAGTCAAGATTTCGTTCTCCCCGTCGGCACTTACAATTACACCGACCTGCTCGAAATCGACGAAGCCCTCGCCGCTGTCTTCAACGACGACGGCGAACGCAAAGGCACCATTACCGTCATCGACACCACCCCTCCAAGTCTCCCAACAGTAGAGACCCGCACCACCAACATCAATCACTTCAACAGCCTCGAATTGAAAGGCGAAGTCACCTCCACCGGCGGCGATGCTCCCACCGTCCACATCTACTACGGCACCACCGATGGCGGGACAAACACAGCGTCCTGGGATGCCTCAGTGGAAATCGGACCACGCTCAGGCGAATTCTCGCAAGTGGCCACAGGTCTCACCATGGACACCCGTTACTACTACCGAGCCTACGCGACCAATTCCGCTGGTTCTGCCTGGGCAAGCAGTACCGAACATGTCGATACATATGGTCTCCCCGCCGTACAAAACGAACCTGCCACCAATATCGATTTCGATCTCGGTACTCTCCATGGATCTGTCACCAAACTCGGCGGCGACACGCCAAATCTAAAGCTGTATTGGGGTCGCTATGACGGCGGTACAGATCCCGATGCCTGGACCGGTTCCATCAACCAAGGAAAGAAAGACGCCTCTTTCAGCCAAAAGCTCACCAGTCTCACCCCCGGCACCACCTACTACTATCGTGCCCACGTCGAAAACATCGCCGGTGGAGCATGGGCTCCCTCAACCGCTTCCTTCACTACGCTCAGAGCACCAGATCCCGCAGTCGTATCCATCACCGGACATTCCACTCCAACCGATCGCGATGCCATCGTCTACTGGAACATCGACGACGTCAAAGGCGACCCTCCTACGGTATGGATCTATTATGGTACCTCCGACGCGGGAGAAAATCTGGATGCATGGGAATTCTCCCTTGAAGCAGTCAGCAACGGAGCCGCCCAAAGCTACGAAACCAAGCTCCCCTACCTCCCACGCGGAGCGACCATCTACTACAAGCTCTATTCCGAAAACGCCGCGGGCGGAAGTTGGTCGAGCTCCACTGGAAGTTTCACCACTCTCGAAACGCCTCATGAAGGTCTCATCCCCATCGACAATTACATGGACGACATCAAGGTGAAGAGCGATTCGACCTATTACGCTGACCTCGATACCGGCGTGTGGGGAGCCAACAACCACAACGCCTGGTACGCCCACAAAACCAAAGAAACTCTCCAAGCCCGAAACTTAGGAAGAAACCACAGAACGGGACTCTTCTTCAGCGTCGACGAGCTCCGAGGCCAAGGTTGGCAACTCGCTTTCCACGCCAACCTAAGCGATGAAAAATTTAGCCTCAATCTTTACCTCGGTAAAGACGACGGCAACAACGCGCCAGAAGATCTCGTCCTCACAAACGCCTCAAGCATCGCGCCAGAAAATGACATTGTGGAAGGCGAATGGCACCAAGCACTCTCGATCAACGGGAACACCATGGCCAATCGCATCAATGGACAAGGCTTCTATTATTTTGACCTCCCGGCAGACATCAATCTCAGCCATTACGACGTAGCCGTAATTCAACTACTTTCGAGCAATGTCTCTGGTTACCTCGATAACTTCGGTTTTATCAGAGCGTACGATCCAGACGATCCTGCTCTATCGATCAAGAGCATTGATTTGCAAAGCGGAACCGCAGTCCTCTCGACTCTACTCGAACCTAGCACATCCTATGTAATCAAATGCAACAGCGACCTTAAGGCAGCATCATCCCAAAACGCCACCATCACCCGCGTCTTTACAGGAGAGGATAAAAATGATGGATTCACGACCAACTCCTACGGGTACGCTGAATTCGAATGCACGTTCCAACCAAACGACAAGATCTTCTTCTTTGTAGAACCACAATGATGGCTCGAGTCCTTCTCATTTGCTGCCTCACCGCAATTCATTCGACAGTGTTTTCTCAAGACAACGCTTCAGCCTCGAGAGAGCAGATACAAATTCCTAGCGTTCCCCATGTATCCATCAATGTGAAACAGCGAGCCGTCGACGTCGAAGCGGTCGTCTGTCTCCATGAGGGACTACTGGAACTCGTAGCTTGCACGGAGGGAACGAAAGAGCACGAGTCAATCGTTTCGGTAAAAGCCCAAGCCAAGCACATCCACCTCATGCTCAACCTCCTAGGGGCCAAAGAAGGCAGCCCAGCCACCACCGCGCCCCTCGACGATACGGGTGAACGCTTTCGTAACGTCCCTGCTCACGGTGCCCCCGTCGACGTCTTTCTAGTGTATCCAAACCAAGAGGGTGAACTCGAAGAACATCCAATCAACAAATTCATCCGCAACAAAGATGAGACCGCATTCGATGGTAACACCTTTATTTTCACTGGATCAGTGCTGAGAGCTCGTGAAAACCAAAAGCCAACTTACCAGGCCGATAAATCCGGGAATGTCATAACGATATCCAGCTTCGGAGACGAACTCCTCGGCCTCCAAAAGCACTTCTCCCACGTCAACGACGACCTGCAATGGGAAGTTTCCGCCGCCGATCTTCCACCCGTCGAGACATCCATCCTGCTCCGACTACGTCCTCAGGTGATCTCGGGCTCGTCCAAAGAGTAGCGCTACCTCCAACGAATTTGTTGCCAAAGAAGTTTATCCGTTAAGCGGATGCTCGGAAGGTATGGCTTCTGCTAGTTCAAGCCATGCTTAAGATTCGATTCTCGTTCCAAAACAGTTATCGATGGATATCCGTGTTCACGATACACATCGGGATCGCCCAGGCTATTTCCCAAACGATGGAGTCGAATCTCCCCTATCTCGATCCAGCGGAAGGGCGTTCAGAATACACCCATTCATCCTTTCCAGACAACGAGAGCAGAATCTACGATTTCTACAGCCGACAGGCGAGATTCCACTTGGAGCAGAAGAGCTTACCCTCCGTCTTGCCACCATTTCCAGGATTGGATGGCGAATCCTTTGGGCACTGGGGTCGGCACTCGAAAATGGACAAGGTTGAGGATCGCTGGAGCAAACAGGTTCGCGGAGGAGCTACCGGTGTCATCCTTTCCCTTGCCGACTATTCGGTTACCAAAGCAGTTGTGGCACGCTTGGGTACCGGAGCGACTCAGTTCTCGGCTTGTTTCGATCCGGAGACGCTAAACTACAGCGCGATCTGGCAGGGCGACCTAAAGCTCCCTGCCATGCGATGGGGACTAATGGGACGAATTTCGCCTGATTCTCCAACGCTCTTCGAGAGCAGTAGAGAACGAGCTTGGCCCGAGGCGAAAAGCGCTGTCTATCACGGCTATCACAACGGAGCCAACTCCACGGTCTTCGAGTACTCGGTCGACGGAACGACAATCCTCGACCAGACAGTGACCGACGAAGGAGTCCTAGTACGATCAATTGAATTCCTAGGAAAATCCTATGGCCAAACCCTCGCACTCTGCCAATTCGGAGAGTCCTGGAAACTCGAAGAGTACCAACCCGATCAGTTAACCTTTAATTCTGGCCATAATACGAGAAGCATCAAGATTTCGGGAAATGGCACTCGACTCAGAACAATCGACAATTCCGTTATTTTGGATCTCGGGCGACGGGATGCAGGGGACACGATCCAGATAGTCTATGCCACCGAAAGCTTGGCTAAATTAACCGATCCGGGAAAACGGCTTCGGCCATCCGAGCAAATAAAGAGCTATCCAAGGAACTGGGATCATTCGATCGTAATGCC
Source organism: Pelagicoccus mobilis (assembly GCF_016595505.1). GTDB lineage: Bacteria > Verrucomicrobiota > Verrucomicrobiia > Opitutales > Opitutaceae > Pelagicoccus > Pelagicoccus mobilis. The sequence continues at coordinate 75,902 of NZ_JAENIL010000009.1, forward strand.
TGGAACCTTAAGCAGGAAAAAGCAAAGCTACGTCGTCGACACCCTTCCCGTCCCCCTGAGCAACCCCTACGCTTCGCCGATGTTCCTAACCGGCATCGATTTCTTCGAGAACGGCGACGCCGCTGTATCCACATTCTTTGGCGATGTGTGGATCGTGTCGGGAATCGACGAGAACCTAAGAAGCGTCACTTGGAAACGCTTCGCAACAGGACTCAACCAACCCCTGGGGCTGAAAGTGATAGACGGGCTCGTATACACGATCGGAAGAGACCAGATCACCAGACTCCATGACAAAAACGACGACAAGGAGGCAGATTTCTACGAGTGCTTCAACAATAAATTCGAAAGTTCTATCGGTAGTCATGATTTCAATACGGGACTGCAAACAGACGAACGCGGATACCTCTACTTCGCTAGCAAAACCGAGGGGATCTATCGAGTATCCCCGGACGGAGCTGAAGGAGGGCCAATCGCTAGCGGCATTCGCAACCCGAATGGGTTAGCTGTCACGCCAGATGGAACAGTTATCACCTCTCCGCAGGAAGGGCAACTGACTCCAGCTTCAATGATTATCAAAACGAAAGGAGATCAGTTTTTCGGTTACCAAATGGGTGGATCACCTAAATCCTTCGATCTACCGCTATGCTATATCCCGCGGGGGATCGACAATTCAACCGGAGGACAGGTTTTTGCTGACTCCACACGTTGGGGTCCCCTCTCTGATCATCTAATCTCCCTATCTTACGGTTACTGCTCCCATTATCTCGTTCTGAGCGACCAGAATCCCGAGGCTGATCAAGGGGCGATCGTTCCCCTTTCAGGCGAGTTCCTCTCCGGCGTTCACCGTGGGCGGGTCAACCCAGTCGACGGACAGATGTACCTCGTGGGGACTCAGGGATGGGGCACCTACGCGCGATTTGACGGTAGCCTTGAACGTGTTCGCTATACTGGTCTGGCAAGCTACTATCCGACGGGCTTCGAAGTACTTGAAAATTCGATACGCGTAGAATTCAGCGAACCACTTTCCGCCGAAGAGTCACAAAGCACTCGAAATTTCTTCGCCCAAAGCTGGAACTACCAATACTCACCCGCCTACGGCTCTCCCGAGTACTCGATCAAAGAACCAGAAACCCCGGGCCATGACCCTATCGAAATATCTGGTATCACCGTCCTAGCCGATCAGCGCAGTTTATTAATCGACTTCCCCAAGCTGGAACCTGCGATGCAGTTTCATCTCCACCTAAATCCCTCCTTTGCCTCTGGTGTAAAGGCATCGAGCGATATATTCCTGACATTGAAGTCAGTGCCCACAGACACAGGACGCGAAACTCTCAATGTCCCCGCTATATGGGCAAAGCAGAGCGATAAGCCGGCTTCAATCACCACTAGCACTAAGGCACGAACCATTGAACTATCCGCCCTAGCGAGTTCAGCGTATAGCACCAGTAGCTTCTCCGTCCAAAGTGGACAGGCCATCACTCTTCATCTGAAAAACGAAGCCTCGACCCCTAGAAACTGGGTGCTCGCTGATAGCGGCTCGTATCTAGAACTTGGACAGCTCGCTGACGCACTCGCAAAGCGGGATCCCGACAATGAAAATGGTTTCGTCCCTCAGAGTTCCAAGGTCATCGCCCACACTGGCGTGGTACAACCGGGAGAGCTAAGCTCGGTCATATTTGTTGCTCCAACAACACCGGGGAGCTATGTGTTTTTCTGCTCCCTCCCCGGGAAGTGGAAGCAGATTCGTGGCACGATGATGGTCTACTAACTGATCGCTTGAGTATCTAGTTGTTTCTAGCCGACAGAATCACAACTTTGACGCGTAAGTAATTGTGGTTTCAAGGAGTTATCCCCTGATAGCGAACTAGCAGAAATCGATAACTCACTTTGTCCCAACACTTAGAGAAATATGGCGAAAGACACCCCAAACGTTAACAGACGCTCCTTTATTAAATCCGCAGCTGGCGCTTCCGCCCTCGGCCTCGTGAGTTTCCCTCACATTATGTCGGCACAGGCGGGAAAGCCGTCAGCGAATGACAAGCTCAATATCGCCTTCGTTGGTGTCGGCGGAAAAGGGGTAAGCTCCATCGTCCCCATTAGCCGACTTGGCCACAACATTATCGCGCTTTGCGATGTGGATCAGAAACGCGTCCAAGATTCGAAGAAGAAACGCGACGGAGAAGAATTCATGCGCGTCATTGAAGACGCCGCAACCCGAGGAGCAAAGTGGTACAAGGACTACCGCAAGATGTTCGAGGAACTAGGAGACAAGATGGACGGGGTTGTCATCTCCACACCTGACCACATGCACTTTCCGATCGCGTTGTCGGCAGTGAACCTAGGCATCAACGTCTATTGCGAAAAGCCGCTCACTCACACCGTTGAAGAAGCGAGAATCCTTGCCAAGGCTGCTCGCAAGAAAGGCGTTGTCACTCAGATGGGTAACCAAGGCCATTCCAACGAAGGCGTTCGTCTCGCCAAGGAATGGATTGCTGCCGGTGCTCTCGGGCAAATCCACGAGGTCTATTCTTGGACTAACAGACCCGTCTGGCCGCAGGGCTTGAAAAAGCCAGATCACTCAAAAGGAGCTCCAGATGTGCCAAAGGATCTGGATTGGGACCTCTGGCTGGGTATCGCGGATAAACGAGCTTACGACCCAGCCTACATGCCGTTCAAGTGGCGAGCTTGGTGGGACTTCGGATGTGGCGCGGTTGGCGACATGGCCTGCCACGTAATGGACGCCGCCTTCTACAGCTTGAACCTTGGGCTCCCTGATTCTGTTGAAGCTCTCGCCACTTCAGTGAATGACCACTGTGCGCCCAACGCCTCCGCCATTACCTATAAATTCCCTAAGAGAGGAAAATTCGATCCCGTCACCTACCACTGGCTAGACGGAGGAATGCTCCCTCCTGCCCCCAAGGGCCTTCCTCATGAACTGCTAACCAAACGCGATAACAGCGGCACCCTCTTCATCGGCGAAGAAGGATATCTCCTAGCCGACACTTACACCAAATCCATTCGCGTCTTCCCGGACGAGCGTTTCGACGAAATCAAAAAGAATCGTCCTCCAAAGACCATCAAGCGCATCAAGGGAACCCACCAAGGCGACTGGCTAAACGCGATCTCCACCGGTGGCCAGGCCTGCTCGCACTGGGACTACGCCTCCGAGCTCACTGAACTCGGACTTCTCGGAAACGTTGCGATCCGCTCGAAAGCGAAAATCAAGTACGACGCGAAAAAGATGAAGGTCACCAACATCCCAGAGGCCAACAAGTTCCTGAAAAAGGAGTATCCAGACGGCTGGATTCTCTCCTAACAAAGATATCTGTTTCTGAACTCAAGCAGCCTCTCAATTTTCCTCAGGATTATTGGGAGGCTTTTTTGCAATTTCCTGTGGAGGGTAAATCTGATTCCCTAATTTTCCCCCAAAGATAAGATGCTCACCCAAAAATGAAAACGTCGCAACTGGCACTGCTTCTCATTGGCGCTACCGCCATCGGATTTGGAGTTGGCCGATTCTCGTCCCCTAAATCTGAAAATACGGAATCACAAGCGATCGAGAATCAGGCGACGCGAATCACTTCCGCACAAGAAATACAGGACCAGACGAAATCCAGCATCCTGCCCGTCATAGTCCCCGCATCCGGTCCCCAACCACTCAAAAGCGTTGATGACATCCTCGCAAGCGAGAGCATCGTCGACGCGATCTCACACTTTGATCGCCATCTGGAGAACCTAAGCACCGACAAAGCCTTTAGCGTTTTGGAACGACTCCAGTCGATGCCAGCTTCTCGCAAAAAGAGCATTCTGATGAATCGACTCTTTCACAAATGGGGACAAACCGACGGAGCGGTAGCCTTCGAAACGGCTCAAGCCCTCGAAGGGCGTGATCGCTTGCGTTATCTTGGCGAGGCCGCCGCGGGCTGGTCTACGACAGACATAGTTGCCTCTTGGGATGCATTGATGATCGCCAGCAATGAAGGAGCCCTTCAACAACTCCCGCTCGGCCCGATGCTACATGAGGTTGCAAAGCAAGACATCTCGCTGGCTATGACTTTGATGTCTGAGGCGGGTGGAACCAACGCCGGCTACAACCGATTCAAATCCATATTGCGAGCCGCCGAAGAGAACGGTCAGTTCGGCGATGTCTTCAATGAGCTCGTTTTCAATGACGACGTTCCTAACAAGGAACGCTATGTCAGAAGTCTATTCGAGGAGTGGGGTAAGTCAGATTTGAATACACCGTTCCAAATGCTGAATAGCCTCGGCGATGACCCGTTGAGCAATCAAGCAATGGCAGGAATCATGCGCGGCTGGGCGACGATTGATGGTCAGGGAGCATTTTCTTATGCACTTGCAAACAGCAATGATCCCATCGTCGCGAGATCCCTGCCCATGATAGCCAAGGAACTGGTTAAAAGTTCCACCGCCGAGGAAATGTCCACGCTCTTCAGCGAAATTAAGGACGTCGATCAGCAAAACAGCATTGCGAAAACGATTATAGGTGACCTCGCCAACGCAGATCCTCACTCCGCATTCGAGTGGGCGAGCCAGCTTCAAGACGAAAAAACAAGGGCAAATAGCATCGCTAGAGTCATCGGCACGTACGCAAAAAACGACTACGAAGGAGCGAGAGATTACTATCTGACTTTGGACGACCCTTCGACCCAACTTCAGGCGGTTACTGGCCTAACCTACTCTCAATTTAGAGAAACCAAGAACATAAATCTCTCAGAAACTTTCGAGCTCATCGACGCGATAGACGATGCAGATTCCCGCGAAAAAGCAATCGAACGCGTAGCTGGTATCGCTAAATCTTTAAAGAAAAGAGACAGTATAGAGTTCACCGACGAATACATCACGATGATCGAAGGACGAGACGATCTCTCTCGAAGCAAGAAGGACAAACTGATCAAGCCCCTCCTTCCCAACAAAAAGAAGAAGAAATAGTCTCTAAGAGCGATCTGTATTATTCATTCCAGTACATTCTTCCTCTGCTCATCTCACGTTGAAATTGCACGATCATGCCACGAAGCTTGCTTTGCATTCTTCCGTTCATCCAAAACTTCCGATCAGCTGGATTCTGTGGCGGTGTCTTGTCGTCAAAAAGCCATGGAGCACGTAGCGGGATACTCTCCTTCGGATCGTCCTTCAAATTGAAGAGTTGTAGCTTGCGGCCGAGAACGAGTTTCCAGTCGCCATACCGTACTCCCGTGAGTTCTCCATGAGAACCATGATAGAAGAACGCGTTCAGGTATTCTTCTTCAGTAAACCACTTCGCCCATTCACTCGATGGATCAACGATACGACGAAGTGGGACTTCCGCGTTCAGCGAAACGGAGCGATCAAACGCTGGTGTACCTTCAACTTCACCTAGCATCATCGCACTCAGATCACGCCCGTCCAAAAGCATCCCCTCCGGAATCTTGATTCCTGCAATCGAAGCTAATGTCGGATACCAATCCATAGCATGGGCCAGGGTTGTTGATTCGAGACCACCCTTTACCCCCAAGCCTGGACCGTAGGCGATACATGGCACACGCATGCCACCCTCGAAAGTGGTCAGCTTAGATCCCACCAGGGGTTGGTCCTTATTACGACCAGGCCAACGACCATTGTCAGACATGTATATGACTAGCGTCTCGTCATCGATTTCCAGACGCTCAAGAGCATCGACGATACGGCCTACATTGTAATCCATCTCCTGAATCGCATCACCGTACTCTCCCCAATTGGAACTGCCCTTGAATTTCTCACTGACGCCAAGCGGATCATGCAGCATCGTATGCGGTAGGTAGAGAAAGAAGGGCTCATCCCCCTTAGTCGCCTTCTCCTCAATCCACGAGATAGCCTCCGTCGTGTACATCTCTGTCAAATGATCAGGGCTCGTCCCACGCTCTAGGACCTCGCGATTACGCTGCAGTGGCATACCGCCCTCGTCATCAAAGTGCGAAACTTCAAAGGAATCCAGGTTGTGCAAAATGCCATAGTAGTAATCAAAGCCTTGGTTCCATGGGAGACTCTCTTCGTCAAAACCAAGGTGCCACTTCCCAATGCAAGCAGTCGCATACCCAGCTGTCTTGAAGAGTTCAGAAACGGTCAAAACCTCAGAAGGAATCCCCTCTGTCGACTCCGGTCTGTGTACCCAAACATGATTTCCGGTGCGGCGTGGATACAATCCCGTGAGCAAGCCCGCACGCGAAGGGCTACAGATCGGAGCAGCCGAATAAAAGTTCGTGAAACGAATACCTTTCTCAGCCAAAGCGTCGATGCGTGGCGTATTCACTTCCGTAGCACCATAACACCCGAGATCGTAGTAGCCCTGGTCATCGATAAAGATGAAAACCACGTTAGGTCGTTTAGACGCGCTGGCCTCTGGCAACCAGCTCCCAAATGCCAGCATAAACGCGATGAGGACTGCCAAGGGCAATCGATTTAAGAAAGGTGTTCTCATGGTCTAACCTCTCTTCCGTCTCTACTTGATCGCGTGAACGTATCCGTCTCCAGCGAGTGCATACACCTTGTCGCGGTAGATACAGAGCGTTGATTCCTCTACGCGTTGACCAAACTTGTAGACCCAGTGCGGTTCCCCCGTAAAGGCATCCAAGCAGTAAAAGAGCGGCGTATTTCCGGAAGCAATGTACAGTCGGTCACTAGCTATCGCCGGAGCCGAAAGGCCACCACCGTCTGGAAAGGTCCAGTGAATCTTAGCTGTTTCTGAGTCTACACTGTAGACCTTGGAAGCCATCGGAACACCACGTAGTCCCATGCCAACGCGAGCAGTGTAATACGCCCGTCCCTTGAAGAAAGCAGGTGTGGCATTGAAGTTCGTGTACTGCCCCTTTTCAGCATCGCTCGTATTTCCACCACTAAGAAGCTCGCCTGTCTTTGCGTCGAAGTACTTGAAGATGCTGCTGTGGTGCGGCAGGTAGATTTTTCCATCAGTCGCAATGAGTGTTCCTGAATCGAGGCCCACTCCATTTTCCTTCCAGACAATTTCACCGGTTTTCTTGTCGAAGGCATAGAGCGAACGACTCCAAGATCCGAAGTAAACGAGATCACCATCAATCGCCGGCTCAGCTGGGACTGACTTGGCAGTTGGATACATCCAGACAATGTGGCCAGTTTCGCCGTCGAGACAGACCGCATGGCCATCAACCGTCGGAACATAGACAAGACCATCATCTACAGTCGCAGACCCCCATACCCATCCTCCAGGGACTGTCTGTTTCCAAACAAGGTCACCGGTTTCAGCATCGAGACAGTAGAAGAAGCGCTCGCCACCCTGTTGACCGGTATAAATCTTTCCATCCGCGCAGGCTGGACCTACTGAAATCGCCGCACCCATTTCAAACTTCCAAACTTCCTCACCTGTATCCGCGTCGACCGCGTACATGAAACCTGCTGGATTTCCAAAATAGAGTTTTCCTTGGTAGGCTGTTGGCTTGGACTGGTAGTAGGTGCCACCAGAGAGTACGTCAGTGAACACACGTTCGCCCTCCTCATTCTCGTATGCGTTAAGAACACTACGCTTCCACTTAACCTCGCCCTTTTCACCCAAACAGTAGAGCCAAAGGTCACTATCGCTCACCAGCACACCTGCAGGACTGTCAACAAGGTCAGCATAGATCGGGTGCGTGCTTACTTTCTTTGTCCATAGCTGCTTCCCCTTCTTATCGAGGCAAGTAACACTACCATCCACTGTCGCGACAACAACACCCTCGTCCGTTAGGGCAGGTTGGGAGCGGACCCAATCTTTCGCCTTTTTCGACCAAAGAATCCTGCCACTATTCGTATCAATCGCGTAGATACGGCTATTAGCCGCTCCCACGTAGAGCACATCGCCATCGACTGTTGGCACAGTAAAGTGCTTACGGGTACGTTTCTCGACATCCTCAACTTTCGTTTCCCAAACGAGAGATCCATCGTCTTCATCCAAGCAGTAGAGCGTACCCCCGTTACTACCGAAATAGACCTTCCCTGAATCAACAGTAACAGAAGTGTGGATCTGTCCATCTGCGTGGAATTTCCAAGCAATCCGCTCGTCGCGATTGTGACCTTCCAACTTCAAGGCGTACAAGTACCCTTCTGAAGTCCCCTGAAAAACGAGCGTGTCGGTCATCACCGGCTCAGCGAGGGCATCGATATCCCCCACATTAAAATCCCACAGTTTCCGCTCGTTTCCTGCATCCGCGCAGATCAAGCGATTAAAATTCTGACAAGTCGGCTTGTATCCATAAATATCATGCAGCCCAAACGGATAAGTCACAAACTTCCCATTGGTCGCCACAGGAGCTACCTGAGTGCGGTAGTCAACGTGACCTGCGTACTTTCGCTTCTTCGTTTCACCCGTCTTTTTGTCTACGTAAACCAGATTGCGAGCCTGGCCTTCGTTTCCGCCATGAGAGTTAACTTCGCGCAACACGATCTCGTCTCCCACAATAAGCGGAGTGGAGGCGATAGCTGGATATTTGTAGATCCCCAAAAGCGGATGCGTCTGAGTAGACTTCCAGATTTCTTCCCCCGTATTCACATCCAAGCACAAGCTAGTGGTGTGCATACCTGGCGAAGCGAGATATACACGCTCACCCTCAACGGTTGGACGCGCATACCAACCGAGCCCGACCGGGAACTTCCAAGCGAGTTCTCCTGTTTTGGGGCCGGGAGCGTCTGTGTATCCAGTATTGTGCTTATTACCCTGAAACATTGGCCAATCGGCCTCCATATCTCCCCCCTTGGGGAATCCCTTTTTTGAACCTTTAAACGGCTCATAGAATGGACCTTCCGTCTTTAGCTCAGTGTAGATTCCTTCCATGACCTGGAAGCCCTCATCGATCACCTTGCAGATCTCCTGAATCGCCTTCTCGCGTTCGGTATCTGGACCACGCAACGTACGTGGCTCCCAACGATAGTAAGCTGTATCCACGTCGAAAAACGGGCGCGTATCGGCAGACTGCTGCTGCACGCTTCCCAGCCAGACATAAAGGATGAGAGAACGATAGCGGTAGTTTTCCGCAGTTGTCGCTTCCTCTTGAACCGCTTTCCGAACCGCGTCGATATCGTTGCTCCCACTCGTATAAAACGTTGAGCCGAACGCAGTCGCGCTCACCGCAGCCACAGCAAAAAGCAGAGAAATCAGTCTTTTCATTAGTCTCATGTAGCTAATCACGTTCTACTCCTTCATCCCTAAAATCATTACGAGCTAGAGTTTAAACGAGCTGGCCAAGGGCTCCTTTTCCCTGAGAGTTGATACAGCTCGTTGAAACGCGTTGAGATCGGTGCACATCCCCGAAGTGACCGGCCCATTCTAATTCTGCCATCGATTGACGCCAAAGCATCCTCATACAGGTATCCAACAAAAAAATACCTCCCCTGGTGCAGCAATCGTGGCAATTCGATGCCCCAACGGATCAACGCTTCTAGCACGAACACAACGATCACCCCATACAGCCCAACAGGACGAATTCCTGACCAAAGAAGATACACTTTCCCCCTTTTGTAGATTGTTAACAATCCAAGCAAAAACAATTCTCCCCGTTCCAATTGAAGATCAAGTTTACCAGTTTACCAACGGTAGATGTACATGTTGGCAAAAATACAATCCGTGAGATTCTGTCTCGAGCTCAAGCCAACCTTAGCAACCTGTATCCCTGTCTGTAAAATACGTTCGCGATCCCATCACTCAGGGATCCCGCTAGGAAATCATGACCGGTAAATTCAATACTCGAGAACCACTGCCTGAAGTTCCGCTCTAGAATCGAGAGTATCGCCGACTCAGAATTTCACCGTATCATTCTAAGCTGAAGCCGTCATCATGCGCTTGAGTCAGTCTAGTTGTAGCAGACGGGCGGCATTTGACTCCACTACTCTCGACACAAGAAACTGATCGAAAGCCACGCTGAGCACAAAGCAATCTTCGAGACGAAATGAAGCCTGAGATCAGGTCGAGGTGATCCGAAAAAACGTGATGCCCAATTAATCAACCTCTTATCTGATGGCCATCAACGATGACACAATTGAAGAGCTAGGGATCTTTGCATTTTGTAGAATGGGAAGCGATGCGTAGAACATCCCCAAGCCAACCGGCAGCACTACCCTAGAAGTCGAACATCCTATTCCCAATTTTCATACGCTAAAGAAATGCAGAATCGCTCCCGTACTGGCATCCAATAGACCTATGCCTTTCTAATGGATGCCCCAACGACTTAGCCTCGGTCAACACTCGCAGCGTCGGCAAGGAGCCTTGATCCATACGCATGATTAAGCGAATCAGGCATCTCGAGATAGGCTTTTTGAAGACGGGAACGTCGAGTCGCCCAACCCGTAACTGGCACTGCTTCGAGAACGTCAGCAAAAACCGAACGGGCGACATTCTGGGCGATTGTCCGGCAAGCAAGAATCGACGAGCAAACATGATAGACCAAGATTTCGCTTCCGAGAACAATGACCTCTGTACGCCATTATAAGAGGCTCTGTAAATCTAGATAGGGAATGTCTCGCTCTCTGGAAAATCTCATCATCGATGATCTTGGCTTTGGCTTCTGCTATAAAACCTCTCCTTTTTAATCTAATCTGCGGTTTTGTCGGTTTATTTTACTAAAAAAACTCAATCTCCTAACCCACTCACGATCTGAAGTTTACCCGTCAACTAGCTAGTCCGAACATAAACACAGCAAGAAACAGTTAGGATAGTTTACAAAAAACCGATAGGTGAAAAACCGATCCTTCAAATATGCGAAACCTTAGGCGCTTAAGATCAGTCTCTTAGAGAATCAGAAGATGATCGCTCAAACACTTGGCATCGTACCTGCTATGATCCGTTTACGATAATCTGATCCGTTTACGATAATCCAATCCGATGCAGGTATGCATCCCATCAGTAACACCACGAATACCTATGAAAAATTCAATTCCTGCTAGTTTTAGACTTTTGGCATTCCTGTTTGCCGCCATCGGATTCATCAGCACAGCGAGTGCTGTCAGCTTCACCGTTACTCAGGTTGGCTCAAGTTTTGACGACTTTCAGCACAAAGAGGGCTACACGTACAATGGTTACAGCTGGAAAGACAATACCTCCTCTGCAGTCGGTCACACACTACTTGCCACATTCAACCTCAATTATGACCCATCAAATTTGGCGGCAGGTTTTTCCGGCGCTTTTCAATTGGGTTACTACACGGATGTACTCGACTCATCAACGCTCGCTGCCAATTCGCTGTACACTGCGACCCTTAATCCTGCGACCACCGTCGTAGGAGTCACCGGCGACTACTTGTATTTCCAAGCGTTTAGAACAACCCCAAGCGCAAATCCCGCAGACGCAGCCTTTACCGGAAGTGGAGCAGATGGCGACAACGTCTATAATAAAAAGGCTCCCTTTACTCTGGCGAGCGACACCGACGAGCGGTACTTCGAATTTAGTGTAAAATTGAACAGTGGATCATGGGCCGGCTTAGCCAACAACATCCTCGATCCCACTGCCGACATTAAGGAGATGAAAGGCCTTGTTGGCTGGGCGGGCTGGGAGACAAAGGCTAAAGATGGTAATCTTTTTGCGGGCGGTAAAGATCGGGATGAAAATGTTGATAAAGATTGGCGATCAGGGACTAAAGTAAACGCCTCAGGCAAATTTGCAGTCGGCTCGTTGCAGGAATACGCCGTCCCGGATGCGTCAAGCACACTGCTCATGCTAGGATTCGCGTTCGCAGGACTACTAGGTCTACGCAAGTACAAGGCTCGCCGAAACTAAGCTTAGAGTCAGAAATACTAGTTTTCTGGTCTCTGAGACCTTCAATCCGTCTTGGCGAGAACTCACAGCATTAACCCCATTCGCGATAACGAATTCTGATGGGATCGGCGAGCTGTTCATATCCTATTTCAGTCGATTCTCGCACGCGACTAGTTGAGACCCTGTTCTTCTTTTTGTTGAGCACGGGTCTCTTTTCATTGGCGATTGTTGATCGCCAACTGTTCGACACCTTGATGTGGGAAGACAACATCGGGGAATGGTCCACATTCTTTGCGTTTATGCTTGCTGGACTGATCGGATTGAGATCCGTGTTCTCCAAGAAATCAGCACCCGGAGCGAATAGACTCCTAAATACAAACTGGGTCGCTCTGCTGGGACTTTCAGTCTTATGCCTATTCGCAGCAGGAGAAGAGATCTCGTGGGCTCAACGAGTCTTTGGATTTCAACCGCCAGAGGTATTTCAGCAACAGAATTTCCAGCAAGAGCTGAACGTTCACAATGTTCTGCAAGCCAGAGGTTTTGCGCCGTGGATCTTTTTCACCGGCATCTGCTTAGGCTACGGACTGCTCCTTCCTATCTTGGCATCTCTTCTTCGAAATCGGTTCAAAGACGGATTACTTGGCTGGATTCTCTCAGCCGCACCATCCATCCATCTCGCACCTTGGTTTACACTCACCGGTCTCGTCTATTGGCATACAATTTCAAATATGGACCTAGAAGCAGCAGAGCTGATGTTCGGGATGCTGTTTCTGGCGGATGTGTCTAATCGGGCTGCCTGCTTACAACAGCACGAGTCTCATACCAAGCCTGTAAGCAGTGCTAAATCCCTAATCTTGCTGATATGCGCAATCGCGCTTGGCGGGCTAACGAACCCGCTTCTTGAACGTTTCGTTATTAAGGTCGATCCCAATTTGGTCGCCCAAACTTTGAATGAGCTCCAAGCGATCGGGCGAGAGCTCGAAGAGTATCAAGGGATCAACCCGGGAATTATTGAAAGTGGCGTGCTCGCTGATTTTCGCCTCTACTTTGGTGTACGTCGGGATTGGTTGAGGTTTCCGGACAATGGGTCGGGCTTTCTGAACAGTGAATCATCCGACGAGTCACATTCAAATCTGAGAAGAGACTACTTTCTAGATCCTTGGAATAACGCTTATTGGATTCGATTCCAAGGGACTCAGCCAATCTACCTCTACTCGTTCGGCCCAAACCGCCGATTGGACACAATCATGGGAGATGACATGGGAGTTCCAAATCCAGATGATGTCCGCGGCGATGACATTGGAATCTGGATTACTAATATGAAGTTCAACTGATCCCAATCGGCAGAGCAGGACTACACATCCCAGTTCGCGTTCATCTTACCCTAAAGAAAGCGGCGAAAATGTGCACCGCAGAATTCATAGCCAATTCACGCCACCATGCCTCACCTTCAGGCTGAACCAAGAGATACAGGACCTCGGATATCACCACGAGACCATTGGGTACCCCCATTCGTTGTATATCTATGCCAACCGTCATAACTTGCGTATCAAACTGCTCGTTACAATCACTGACAAACATCGTCGGTGGATCGGACAGATCGAGACGACGCTGGTCCAACCTAGTTGATAGAGAGCTTCGTTCTAACGATCGAGTGGACTCAGTCAAACCACTCGCAAAACGTTTGAGCAAACAGCCCCCCCCCCCCCCCTCAACACAGTGGCCACTAGAGACAACGGCTGCTACGTTTTGGGTCCTACAAATGATCATTCCGTTTTGCGGGTGGTATAAAATCTCGCACCAAATCTTCAGAGCGGATTTGATACTGGCCTCACACTACCCTTGGGAAAACGGAGATATAGCATCAGGCTACCGTATCCATCATTAGTATACTAGACACCAAAAGCCTGATCGTCCTCACCGTAACTTACTTGCACCGAGTAAACGAGCACAACTAGCAGAACCCAATACTTAAGCTCCAATATGCTAAGTTGCTTTTTCTGTCGCTTCGCGAACTTAATCGCTACGCTGACTAATCGACCCCACCAATCGTTCTTTTCTTCGTAGTAAGGCAGTCGAGCGTACTTGGTAAATTCTCCGCCAACCCCGAGATGCGGGCACAGGTCCCATCTTTTGGATCGGAGATTAAGCCGACGAATTCCACGGAGGTCTCAAGCCATACACACCAAGAAGCTCCCCCAACGAACAATCCCTTACTAGCAGCCATCCGAAAAAGCACACCCAATGAGGGGCCTCCGCAGCTTAGTTCACGGGATTAACAACAACTGTGTCTGAAATACAGTTTCTTTCCGTAAGACTCTTTAACCACGCGCAGTATACAGATGCGCACAGAATCTTATGAGACACTTATTCGCCCCGATAATCCTATTGGCAACCGTCGTCGCCTGCACACTCTCCGCAGCAGACAAACGCCCCAACATCCTTTTCATCTTCACCGATGACCATGCCCCGCACGCCATAGGAGCTTATAGCGACTGGCTCAAGGACGTGAATCCCACCCCAGAGATCGACAAGCTTGCCGCCCAAGGCATGCTCTTCGAGAACAGCTTTTGTACCAACTCCATCTGCGGACCAAGCCGGGCCGTCATCCAGACCGGCAAGCACAGCCACAAGAATGGTTTCATGAACAACGGAAACAGTTTCGATTGGAATCAGCAGACATTCCCGAAACTCCTCCAAAAGGCCGGCTACCAAACCGCGATCTACGGCAAGTCTCACCTCAAGGGGAAACCTCAAGGCTACGACGACTGGGCAGTTCTTCCTGGGCAAGGCCTCTACTACAACCCCGACCTCATCACGCCTAAAGGTAAGATCACTGTCGATGGATACTGCACAGACATCGTCACCGACATGGCGGTCAACTACCTCAAAAACAAGCGCGACGAAGACAAGCCCTTCATGCTCATGGTCCAGCACAAGGCTCCACACCGCAACTGGATGCCCGCAGCTCGCCACCTCAATCTCTACGACGACATCGAGATCCCTGAACCCGACACCCTCTTCGACAAGTGGGAGGACAATGCTCCAGCTGCCCGTCACCAAGAATTGGAGATCGATCGCCACATGCACCTAAACTACGATCTCTTCGTCGATCTCACTGCCGACTTCAAAGACCCCGAACCAACAATGAGTACCGACCGCTCTGCTTGGCACAACATGCAACGCATGTCGCCAGAACAGTTGAAAGCCTGGCGTGACGCCTACGCGCCAAAGGACGCGGCATTCCACAAAGCCAACCTGAGCGGCAAGGACCTTGTCCGCTGGAAGTTCCAACGTTATCTCAAAAACTATCTCCGTTGCATCAAAGGTGTAGACGAAAGCGTAGGCCGCCTCGTGGATACACTTGAAGAGCTCGATCTCGACGAGAACACCATAGTGATCTACTCCTCCGACCAAGGCTTCTACCTCGGCGACCATGGCTGGTACGACAAGCGCTGGATGTACGAAGAGTCTCTCAAAATGCCTTTCATCGCTAAATGGCCCGGCGTCACAAAACCAGGCTCGGTCAGCAAAAAGATGATCCAGAATCTCGACTACGCGGAAACCTTCCTCGATGTAGCGAATACTCCGATACCGGACGACATGCAGGGTCGCTCCCTCGTCCCCCTTCTCAAAGGCAAAAAGCCACGCGACTGGCGTAAGAGCATCTACTACCACTACTACGAGTACCCAGCGACTCACATGATTCCTCGCCACAACGGCATTCGCACCGAGCGCTACAAACTCATCAACTTCTACCAGTTCGACGAATGGGAATTCTACGATCTCAAGAACGACCCAGAAGAGCTCAACAATCTCTACGAGAATCCGGAGTTCAAAAAGCTGATCGAGGAACATAAGGAAAAGCTCAATGACATCATCGCTCACTACGACGATACCAGCGATCGTGCCGTAAAGCCTGAGGAGTGGCAAAAGCGAGTCCGCGCTGAAGGCCACGCACGCAAGCCACGTCCAGAGAAAAAATAGCTTCACCGTTCAGGAAATGCGCCCCATCCCCGTCCTGTTCGCTACAATCCTTTGCTTCGCCTCCTTTTCGGCGGCGGCAAAGGAGCTTAGCCACCCAAACGTCGTCCTCATCATGACGGACGACCAAGGTTACGGAGATTTTGGAGTTCTCGGAAACGAGATCATCAACACTCCGCATCTAGACCAGCTAGCACGGGAAAGCGCATCCATGACGGACTTTTACGTTAGCCCGGTGTGCTCCCCCACACGGGCTAATCTCATGACAGGGCGCTACAACTACCGTACCCGCGTTGTCGATACATACAAAGGTCGTTCCATGATGGATCCCGAGGAGTACACGCTCGCCGAAGCCCTCTCGGACTCCGGATACGCAACTGGCATTTTTGGCAAATGGCACCTAGGCGACAACTATCCGCTCAGGGCCACCGACCAAGGCTTCCATGAATCCTACCTTCATCTCGGCGGTGGCCTCGCTCAACCTTCAGAGCCAATCGAGAACGAACGCCGCTACACCAACCCAATTCTCTTTCACAACAACAAGAAGATCGAGACCCGCGGCTACTGCACCGACCTCTACTTCGAAGCCGCATCAGAGTTCATCGACAAGGCGATCGACGACGAACAGCCCTTCTTCGCCTACATTGCCACCAACGCTCCTCACGGCCCATTCCACGACGTTCCGGAAGCGTTGTACCAAAAATACAAGAGCATGGACCTTAGTAGCATCATGCTCGGTGACTACGAATACGAAGACAATGTCGCTCGCGTCTTCGCTATGATCGAAAACGTGGACGAAAACATCGGACGACTTGTTGATCAACTCGAACGCCGTGGAGTCACTCGAGACACGATCGTAATCTACCTCAACGACAACGGCCCAAACTCCGTTCGCTATGTCGGGCCTTTCCGCGGTCGCAAGGGCGAGATCTACGAGGGCGGAATCCGCTCTCCGCTTTGGATGAAATGGCCAGCTCGCCTAAAAGCTGGAGCGGAAAGCGACCGAGTCAGCGCCCACTACGACATCATGCCAACGATCCTTGAGGCAGCGAACGCAAAACTTCCAGCAGGCGTTCATCTCGACGGTCGCAGTCTGCTCCCCCTCCTCGAAGGCAAATCCCCCAATTGGCCAGAGCGCGACATCTTCATTCAAGCCCATCGCGGAGACGAGCCAACTCTAGAGCACAACATGATGATGCGCAGCCAGCGTTGGAAACTCCTACGAGCCTCCGGTTTCCATAACGAAAAGCCTGACGTAGAAGTTCCTTTTGAACTCTACGACATTCTCGCCGATCCATCCGAATCGAACAACCTCTTCCAGCAGCGAAAAGACGTCGCCAATGCGATGCTCGAGCGCTACCACAACTGGTTCGAAGATGTATCCAATACACGCCCCGACAACTATGCGCCACCACGCATGCGCATCGGAGACCGCAATAACAAGCAACTCATCCTCACCTGGCAAAACCGACGTGTCACCCCCACCAGCTTCGAGTGGCTACTCCAAGCGGATCGCAAAGGTTCCTACGATTTAGAGATCCAATGGGTATCGCCAGTTTCGACTTCTAACCTTGAGATCACGATCGCCGAAAAGCCCCATAGCGTAAGTTTCAATCCCGAGACGGAGTCCTATCTCATCAAAGGTGTGGGGTTAGAAAAAGGAGCATTCAGTCTCCAAATGTCGTTACCGCAAGGATACAAGAAACAAGACCTTCCCTACTACCTGATACTCAGGAAGTCATAAATCTCTCACGAATCTTTAACTTAAGCCCCCAAACCATTTATGAAGAAATTCGCCGCACTCGCCACTGCCTGTTCGCTACTCCTCGTAGGTTGCTCAGAATCAGACAACACCCTCAGCCAATCCGAAACGTCAGAAGGCTGGGAGCTTCTCTTCGACGGTGAAACATTGTCTGGTTGGACAGGCTACATGGGCGCACCGATCGAGGACGCATGGAGCGTGAAAGATGGAGTTCTCTCACTTAAAGGCGGATCGCCTAAAGGAAGCTACGTCAATATTCGAACCGAAACCGAAGCCGACGACTTTGAGCTAAAGTGGGATTGGAAAATCGAGCCGGGTTCGAACTCAGGTCTTATGTTCCACGTCAAGGAAGGCCCCAAGATGCCTTATCTCACTGGGCCAGAATATCAGATTTTGGACAATGAAGGTTTCCGTGGTGGCAAAGGCGAGCCCGTCACAAAAGTCGAATACACCGCCTCGCACTACGCCATCGAAGAAGCCTTTGAAGACATGACAAACCCGATCGGCGAGTGGAATTCCAGCCGCATCAAGGTCGTGGGCAATCACGTGCAATTCTTCCTCAACGGTACGCTAACCGCTGACTACACCATGCACAGCGAAAAGTGGAATAAGCAGATCGCCAACGCTAAGTTCAGCAAGTGGAAGCTTTTCGCTACCACCGGCGAGGGACATATCGCTCTGCAAGACCACGGCCAAGCCGCCTACTTCAAGAACATCAAGCTCAAGCGACTTTAGAAGTCCGAGGTAGGGCTCGACCGCCGGGCGAGCCGACTTGCAGGATCCATTCTTCGCGGCGTGCCCGGCGGTCACGCCCTACCCTCTAGTCCCCCCGCGAGATCTTTTTCAGTCGCTTCCTCAACTCAGTCGTTAGCTCCGGCATCGAGCTCGCCAAGTTCTTTGTCTCGCCGGGATCATTCTCAAGATCGTAGAGCTCCTCTTCCACCTCTGGCGCTTTCTTTACCGATTCAGGGTGCTTGTCGGTTATGTACTTGAAATTGCCCGACACGAGAGCTCGGCGACCCTTTACATCACGTAAAACAAGTTCCTCTCTCTCGTAGTCGGTTTTTGGATTCAACAGCAGCGAGCCAAAGCTAGCGCCGTCGATTTTCTTTTTGTTAAGTGACTCTCCAAGGACGTCAGCAATGGTCGGAAAGATATCAATCGTCGAAACCCGACCATCAACCACGCTTTCTTCCTGAACCTTGCCCGGCCAACGTACCATCATCGGTACGCGAAAACCGCCATTGTAAACCTGATGCTTGTCTCCTCGGTGATCCCCGTTCGGCTTGAAGCCGAGGTCTACGGCTTGGTTTTCCGGCGAATACGGACGATTAGTCGGAATGTCGCCGCCATTGTCACTTGAAAAGATGAAGATGGTATTCTCGGCCAATCCACGCGTTTTGAGCGCATTCATCAGTTGGCCCACCGAGTAGTCCAAATCGTGAATAAAATCACCGTAAGCTCCGATACTACTGGTGCCGCGCATTCGGTCTGAAGGCATGATCGGGTGATGCACCGCAACCGCCGCGAAATACATGAAGAACGGCTTTTCCTCGTCACGATTATCGATCCATTCGATAGCCTTCTCGGTCGTCGTCTCCATCACCTGGGGCTCGTTACGCTGCGGTGCGTCGTAACCAATGTAAGGTTTGCCGTAATAGCTTCTTCCATAGGTCGATACACGATCGCTACGGAGACCATAGATCGAGTCATTCTCCACGTAGACCTTATGTAGATCGTCCATGTTGTTAGGCACGCCAAAGTGATAGTCGAAGCCTACCTTGTTCGGCCCCGTATGCATCGAATCCAACAAGGTGGAACCTTTTTTGTCGCCGTAACCCAAGTGCCATTTTCCGAAATGCGAAGTCTGGTAGCCACGTTCCTTCAACCAAGAGGCGATCGTCAGTTGGCCAGGTTTCAGAAGCATCGGATCACCTGGATTCACCACTGCAGATTTCATGTAAGTACGCCACGAATACTGTGAGGTGAGCATCGCGTAACGGGTTGGAGAACAGACAGACCCCGTCGTATAAGCGTTGTCGAAACGCATCCCTTCTTCTGCGAGTTCATCCAGGTTCGGGGTTCGCACCATAGCTGGATCAGCTCCATAAGCTCCTACCGATCCGTATCCAAAATCGTCAGCGAGATATAGAACGATGTTTGGTTTTTCGTTCGCGACAGATGATTTCACGATAATGCCGAGAAGCGCTAACGCGAACAACTTAGAGAGTTTTCTAACGGGGTTGTGCATAGGGGAATTTCTGATCTGAGGAGGAACATGAAGGGACTTGGTTCGCCTCTTGTTACATCCCCAAACCTCGCAGCAATTACGGCTGTTGTTTAGCCAAACGTAGGATAACGCGTAAACTTGAAGCCGTATTCAAAGACTGCCCCGTCTCTTTCACCTTAACTCTCCGAAGAAAGATAGTTAGATTAAGATCAAACAACCATGCCTTTACCCCAAGCCCCACATTCCCTACTCGCGGTCAGTGCATTTCTAGCGACCACTCTGTTTGCTTCCTTTAGCGACACCCAAGCCAAGCCCCCATCCTTCGAAGAAAACGCGGAATGGATGCGGGCCGAAATGGCAAGACTCGTGCTAAACTCCCGTGGCGAGCTTCCTGACGGGCGGACCGTGTTCTTTGCGGATAAGACAAAGCACTACAACTTGATCTTCACGCGCGGTTTCGGGTACTTGCAGGAATGGGTAGGCGATCTGCTTACCTTTGAAGAACGAAAGGGATACCTCGAATACCTCCTCGACGGTCAACGCGAAGATGGCTGTATTCCCGATCGCGTTAACTTTAAAGGTCGCCCCATCTACAGCCCAGGCGGAGAGAACAAACCACTCGCCGACCACGCAGTCGACAACGCCTCCTTCCTCGCCAGCTCTGCTTGCCTCTACTTTCAAGACTCCGGAGACATCGCCTTCTTCCGAGACGCTGAGCCAAAGCTCCGTCGCGGGCTCGACTTTATCCGACGTGCCGACAATGGTCTCGTTTTCAATCCCACCGACAATCCAGAGTGCGTTTACGGCTTCACTGACATTGTTCAAAAAACGGGGCACCTTCTCTTTTCGTCGGTCCTCTACTACAAGGCCTGCCGGGATATGGAGGCTGCCAGCGAACAAACTGGAGTCGGCAATCCGGCTGAGTACCGACGGCGAGCGGACCTCATCAAAGAAAACATCGGCCTCCTCTGGGACAAAAAATCAGGCGCCTTTTTCGCTGCCGATGAGCAATGCCACCAGATCGACATCTGGGGAACCGCCTTCGTCATCTACCATGGTCTTGCCACCAAGAGACAGGAACGCAAAGCGCTCAAGTTCCTAGTGTCCGAATACGACAACTACGCTCAGAACGGCCAAATCCGCCACCTCCTATCTCCAGAAACCTGGAGCGACCTCTTCGTCGACAAACCAGCTGGGGTTTACCAAAACGGAGCCTACTGGGCGACTCCTCTTAACTGGTTCATTCCTGTATTGGAAAAAGCATCACCAGAACTCGCTCAAAAGACACTTGAAGAGTGCATCACCGATTTCAAAGCCCGCGGAATAAACGAGTGGGTATACAATGAAAACGTGAAACTCCCTGGCTATCTCGTCAGTGCCTCGAGCGTGTATTCGCTCATTCGCGAATGACTCCGAGTAGGAGGCCCCCTGAAAGCGAGAGGCCAAACCTCGAACATTAACGGGTAAACCGGTGGATCCTTTGAGCTAGAGGAACCAGTTCGTTCATTCTCATATCGTGCCCTTCCCCCACCCGTGGCTTTCGCGTTGCCGACAGAATTATCACGTCTGAGCAAAACGAGCATTCGGATCTAAACACTTTGATTGAGGGCTTACCTTACCTCTCAAGCAACCCTGGACCGAAACAGAAAGATGAAACTAAGCCGTCGTGAATTCACCCGCTCCCTAGGCTTCGGGATCAGCAGTATGACCTGTCTCGCTCTGTCAGGTTGCGGAAAGCGAACAGGAATCTCTGAAAATGGAAACTCCGCCAGCGCCGCATTCCCGAAGATCGGTTTCGATGGATTTTTCGTTGGCCAAAGAGGCGTTGACGACGCCCAAGCTCTGATCGAAACAGCCATTGAAAATGGCTTTCACTTTTTCGACAACGCCACGACCTACATTGAAGGAAGATCTGAGCGGCGCTATGGATTCTACCTCACCCCCAAGTACCGCGATCAGATTTTTCTCCAGTCGCGAACGAAGTCACGCACCAAGAGTGTTGCTCAAGTCGACATCGACCTGACTTTGGCTCGCCATCAAACGGACTACCTCGACTCCTACCTGATGAACAGCGTCGTCCCCTACCACAGGGATCATCAAGTCGAAATGCCCGACGAAGATGTCTTCGAAGCCCTCATCGAGGCTAAGAAAGGAGGAAAAACAAAACGAATCGGTATCCGTACCCGAGAAGACACTACAGCATTGCAGGCGCTCCTCAAAACCTACGAAAGCGAAGTGGATTGCGTAATGGTCCCTAACTCGCTGTCCCCCAGTGACAAGGCGATCGTACACTGCAAGAAACACGGCATCACTGTGATCGGAGCTGTCGATCGTGAAGCGCAGCCAAACTGGCTAAAATCCGGACCCGATGCCGCTTTACCCCAAGCGCACTTGGACAGTTGGGTACTCAGTCTAAGGACTCCTCAGGAAGTCGCTTCCTTCGCCTCGAAAGCAAAGGGACTCAAAGGAGGAATATCGTGAGCGCGTTGAAAAAGATCGATCCATCCACAAAACAAGTCCCCGGCAGTTCGGACCGCCTTGGGGCGGTATTGCCAAAGAGGTCGTTTGGCCGTTCTGGAGAGCTTGTTACCAACTTAGGCGTCGGAGGCTGGCACATCGGCAACGCCGATGGCGAGTCGACTGCCCAAGAAATAATCGAGAGTGCCCTAGAAGAAGGTATTCGCTTCTTCGATACCGCTCCGAGCTACCAGGATGGGCGTTCTGAATACAGGTACGGCAAGTTTCTCGTTCCCAATTACCGCGACGACGTTTTCCTGCTCACAAAAACCAAAGCGAGAACCGGTGCCGAAGCCATAGCAGAAATCGAAACAAGCCTCGCTCGCATGAAGACGGATCGAATCGACGCCGTTCTCATGCATGCGATCAGCTCTAATGACGATGCGGATGAACGGCGAGCCCTCGAGGTCGTCGAAGGATTTCAAAAAGCGAAAGAGCAAGGCAAGGTCCGCTACCTAGGCTTCTCAGGTCACCTCGACACAAAGGCCAACCTGCATGCCCTAGAAATATGGGGGGAAGCAATCGATGTTTCCCTCTGCCCAGTCAACGCGATTGATCCATCCGACAGCGATAGCTTTATCACGAACGTGCTTCCTAAGATGGTGGAAATGGGCGTGGCTCCCCTCGCCATGAAGTCCGCAGCGTATGGAAACTTCTTCACTCAAGCGGTCGAGATTGAAGGATTGGATACAGTCCCTGTGATTCCGGGGAGAGTTAGCATGAAGGATGCCTTCGAGTTCGTATTGGCTCAGTCGATATGTTGCTGGGTCAGCGGAATGGATAGTCCTGAGTTCGTCGCAAAAAACGCCAAAATAGCGCGGGAGTTCAAAGGCATGGACAAGGCAAGGTGCGATGCGATCGTCGCGCAAGTAGCAGCCTATCGGGACAACAAGGAAATCGAGATTTATAGACGTTGGGGCTGAGTCCCCGTCTTCACATACACCGCTAGAAGACACCGAACCATCGGAGATCTTTCTAACACAACAGAACATACTGATCCTAGAGTTGGATCAAATGAGCTACTATGGAAACAGCGAGCCAAGCAACTGTCCTTGATCAAGAGGCAAACCATCACGAATCAAATAAAGGAGCGTTTATGGTATTGGCGCTGCTCTTTTTCATGTGGGGATTCATCACCTGCCTGAATGACATTTTGATCCCATACCTGAAAGCCGTTTTCGAGCTGAGCTATTTTCAGGCGATGCTCGTACAGTTCGCATTCTTCGGAGCATACTTCGTAGGATCAGTCGTCTACTTCATCGTCTCTTCCTCAATTGGAGATCCGATCGCCAAGATGGGGTACAAGAACGGGATCATACTCGGACTCGTCATCTCCGCTACCGGCTGCGCCCTATTCGTTCCCGCAGCAGCCTATCACGTTTACGCGTTCTTCCTCGGAGCCCTGTTCTGTCTCGGCATTGGATTAACCGTTCTGCAAATAGCGGCTAATCCTTATGTCGCCATATTGGGTAAACCTGAAAACGCCTCGAGCCGTCTAAATCTCGCCCAAGGCTTCAACTCGTTTGGTTATACGATCGCTCCAGCGATTGGTGGATACCTCATCTTCAGTTTCTTTGGAGGAGAAGGCGTAATCGGTTCGGACGCACTCAAGGTACCCTATCTCGGCTTAAGCGCCCTCTTTCTGCTACTCGCCTTCTGCGTCAAACTCTATTCCTTGCCGAACCTAACGGAAGGCCAGCACATTGAAAAGGGCTTGGCTGTTCTCAGGTATCGACACCTCGTGCTCGGAATTATCGCTATCTTCATGTACGTCGGAGGAGAGGTTACAGTGGGTAGCCTCTTGGTTAACTTCTTCGGTCTACCTGAGATCGCGGGGCTTAATGAACATGAGGCCTCCGCCTACCTATCTCTTTTCTGGGGCGGAGCCATGATCGGACGCTTTCTCGGCGCCATCTCGTTGAGCGACATGCAGGACAGCCGAAAGATGAAAATCATGGTCGGAACCGCTGCCGCCACCTTGCTGGTTATCTATCTCGTCACCTATCTCAACACCGGTATTTCGTTTCTCGAGATCTGGCCTTTCGTTCTTTTCATTTTTCTTAACCTCTTCGCATTCAAGCTTGGACAGTCAAAAGCGCACCGCACCTTAGCAGTCTTCTCGGTCTCGGTCATGGTCCTCCTTGCCCTTGTGGTAACGACAACAGGAGCTGTCGCCTTCTGGTGCGTGATAGCGATAGGCCTCTTTAACTCAATCATGTGGTCAAACGTATTTACCTTGGCGATACGTGGGCTCGGAAAGCACACCAGCCAAGCCTCCTCCCTCCTGGTCATGGCGATCCTAGGGGGTGCGCTCGTACCCTTAGCTCAAGGAGCACTCGCCGACATCGCAGGCGTGCAATTGTCCTTCGCCCTCCCAATAATCTGCTACGCCTATCTCTGCTATTATGGCGTAAGTGGATACAAAATACGCTCCTCGGACTTCGCGCAAAAAGGAGAGAGTTAAATTTAATCACAACCGGAGAATCAACATTATGAGACTTGAAAACAAAAAGGTTGTCGTCACTGGAGCTGCATGCGGGATCGGCAAAGCGATCGCTCAACGTTTCGCCCGCGAAGGAGCAACGGTGTGCATCTTGGATATTAACGATGGCGAAGCAGCCAAAGTGGTTGAAGGAATTCGCGAGAAAGGTGGAAACGCTCACGCCTTTCATTGCGATGTCGGCGACTCCGCTGCAGTCGGAGCGGCCTTTGACGCTGCCCTTGAAACGATGGGAGGCATCGACGTCTTGATCAACAACACAGGAGTCATCCGCCAATCTCCCGTCATCGAGACTTCGGAAGAGGATTGGGACCATATCATAAAGACGAATCTAAAGAGCGTCTTCCTCTGCACTCAACGGGCTTTAAAAGAAATGGTAGCAGCTGGAAATGGCGGGCGAATCGTAGGTATTTCAAGTATCCACTCCGTATTGAGCGAACCGAACTGCTGCCACTATACGGCTTCGAAAGGCGGCATGGAATCCTTCTTGCGAACAGTGGCCACAGAGATGGCTCCTCACAAAATCACAGCTAACTTCATCCGCCCGGGAGCGACCTACACGGAACTGACTGTACCGATGTACACCGAATCAGTCAAAAACGCTCTCTACAAACGAGTGCCTCTAGCTGAGATCGCAGAAGCTTCTTGGATAGCGAACGCTGCCCTCTTTTTGGCAAGCGACGAATCACGCTACATGACTGGCCAAGATATCACCATCGATGGTGGATTCGTTATGGATGGGTCGCTTCCGGATGCGGAATATTGGGAGGAGTAAGCAGAAGATGGCTTCAAACAGCGAACGAGAAGAACTGATCGACGTCTCAAGTATCCACATACAGTCTGATGAATTACGCTCTTGGGGCATATCCTGCCTTGAAGCGATGGGCGTACCATCTGCTCATGCTGAGATAATAATTGAGGGGCTCGTAAACACGAGTCTCTGGGGAATCGACTCTCACGGGATCGCTCGCTTACCCCACTATCTGAATAGACTGGAAGCGGGCTCTCTAAACCCTTCCCCTGAAGTCAACATCGAGAGTACCGGTCCCTGCTCATCCAATGTCAATGGCGACCATGGGCTCGGTATCTACGTCATGCACCGAGCTGCGGAAGAAGCGATCCAAGTCGCTCAAACCAACGGTATCGGCATTGTTGGAGTACGGGAATCGTCGCATTGCGGAGCGATCGGCCTATACGGGAGAATGATTGCCGAACAGGGATTACTAGCAATCGTCTTCACTCACTCCGATTCCTTTGTAGCCCCACACAATGGATACAAGAAATTTCTCGGAACCAACCCGATCTGCATTGCGACGCCGAACAAAAACGGCCCGCCCGTTTGCCTCGACATGGCAACCAGCGCGATCCCCTTCAACTACATCATGAACGCCCGCAACGAGGACCGTGAGATCCCATCAAACGTTGCGTATGGAATGGATGGGGACGAAACCACCAACCCACATGAGGTCACGAGTTTGCGTCCAATGGCTGAACACAAGGGTTATGCGCTCGCCATGATGATCGACTTAATCTGCGGACCACTCAACGGCATGCCGTTCGGCTTGCACATCCCCCAGATGTACAACGACCTCGAGCACAAGCGGCATCTGGGATCTTTCCTTATGGCCATTGATCCCAATCGTTTTTTTGGAGGAGAGTCCTTCTCTACCTCAGTCGCGTCTATGGCTAATGAAGCCCGCCAGCAACCGTCAAAGCGACCAGAAGAACCGGTTCTCGCTCCCGGAGATGATCAATACGCCTCGAAAAAGAAGAGGCTCGAGACCGGAATTCCAGTAGAGGCAGGTCTCGCAGCCCAGATGAAAGAATGGTCAGCGAAGCTGGCAGTTGAATTGCCAGCCGGAATTGCAGGCAAATAAACGGCACACCATTATCGAGCCAACCTCTTCAAACGAGCTAGCCCAAACGCGAGAACTACAAGCAAAAGCGTCCACAAAACAACGCTTCCGTTCCCAGACTCCACTCCCGCACTATGGGAATGAGGCACCGCTGAAGAGTGAGCAAACGCAGTTGTCGCAATAGAGCAGATTGCAAGTAGTAGAGAAATTTTAGGCATCTTCATTTTAGGACTTTCGTATCCAGTTTTTAGTTTTGTTGATATTTTCTCACAGGGAGATCACCCGTGATCTTGAGCTCGCGACGTAGAAGCCTTCCACCTTCCCCCGTGAGCCAAAGGTAGTGGTCATCGGGAACAACCCCGTAATCAAGGAAACGGGATTCGCCCACAGGAGGGTCTTGATCCACTTTTAGGATACAAGTCCCTTCGTCGACCTCATCGAACATGGCAATGTAAACCGTCTCGATCCCAACTCTAGCAATCGTCTCGAACTGCGACCAAAGAAACGCTCCCTCTAAGCGAGGAATTTGATTGTAGGTTGCCGTAGCTACCCTGCCCTTCTTCAAATTCCCCCAACTAAACCCAGGGAATGCAACAGGCAGGTACTCGATCCCACGCTCTTCGCACCAAGCGAAGTCTCCCTTGTAGTAAAGCTCCGCCTGCAGAGCCGCTTGACGCGGAGTTCTGTAGCGCCCGACGCTCCAAGGACTAATCACATCCGCCAATTCAAAAATGGGATGCGCATCTTCGATCGCTAGGGCATCGCGTTCTCCAGTACGCCATGCGTAAGGAACCCCCAGCATCACAGAACACCCGCCAAACTCAGGATCGTTCTTCAAAAACTCAACCAGTTCCCTACACTCCTCCAAAGTATAGCGACGATCTTCGCTCGCAAATCCAACTCCCCAAATGGACACCAGAGGCTTTCCGTTAACCGTCATGTAATTTGGCTCGTCCGTCACCTTCATCAACCCCTTCAAACGCTTCCAGTCTTCAATGACGAGATCCCGGATCTCACCCTTTCTCAAGCCACTTAAGTCATACATCACCGCATAGCTACGACCATGCCGGCGGGCTCCAGTGCGAACATTGTCGAGAACGACGTTGCGACTCCCGTATCTGCCGGGCGAACGGAGAGCGACCCCAAATCGCTGGTAAAAGGCCCCGTCGATTCCGTACTCTTTCATCCAGGAAAAGTGGCGATCCACAGTATCCGGATGCATGCTAGAAATCACGTTTGCCACCCGACCGTCCTGGTGACGAAACTCCGTTGGGTACAGCTCAGTCGGCCCAGCGTCCTCCGTGTTATGCCAGAAATCGATAGCGGCTACGCCCGGCTCAAAGATCCGCTTCTTATTCTCGGATAAACCGTAGTGCATCCACTCGACGCCTCCACCATCACCTTTGGGACCAAACCAACCTTGATAGCCAGTCAGCACTTTGCCGCGCAATCCCTCCGAGTCGACAGGGGCGGCTGGAATCCCCTCATCAATCGGTTTCATGTCAGCGAATACCTCTGCAAAGTTCTCTCCAATCTCCACATAGAGAGGAGCTGTCGTGCTCGCGTTTTCGAACGTCGTACACGAGACCGCAAAAACCGCGATTAATGCCAATGCTGCACTATTAAAAATTCCCTTCATCAGTTTCATACTCCGCTCCGGCGGTTTCCTTACTATTTACAATATTTAGGCTCTGCGGTGCGTCGCAAGCGACGACCCTACAATATCGATTTGTAGGGCTGGCGCTCGCCGCCATGCCGCTTCAGCAACTCTCCATTTCACTCTGAAAACTCCCCAAACGGCCGCTCCTCGAAGGTCCTCAAATACTCGCTCAGTTTTGCTTTCATCGCTTCAACCACCTCAGGGTTCGAGGCCGCGATGTTCTTCTCCTCCATCGGATCGGCATGCAAATCGTAGAGCTGATCCTTGTCGAAATAGTGCGGATTCGTCTGGGCGGCGTGATAACCGAGGTGGCTGTTTCGAGTCAGGTAAGGTAGGTCGCGCTTCGGCCCCTGATACTCAGGAAAACGCTCACCGCGGGCGATCTGCTCCTGTACATGCTTGGGGTAGCGAACCGCGATGTATTTCCAACGCTCCGTCTTTACCCCGCGAGCATAGCCGATTTCAGAAAAAATCGTTTCGTGAATACGCGTCTCTCCATTGGAATCAAAAACAGGCGTCAGACTCTTTCCGTCCAGAGATTCACTATCCTCGACTCCAGCGACTTCGTAAAAGGTCGGGACCAGATCAACGAGCGAAACCAAGCCATCAAAACGGCTACCTTCCTTAACCTTCCCTGGCCATCTGACAATCATCGGCACGCGCATTCCTCCTTCGTGCAGAGTTGCCTTACCTGTTCTCCACGCCCCGTGATCCGAGATCAGAATAACCAACGTGTTTTCAGCCACACCTACATCCTCAAGCTTCTGCATGAGGGCACCCACTCCAGCATCCATCCAGCTCAAGTAAGCCGTATCTTCTGGAAATCCCTTTTCGACGACAGTCTCAACTAGCTCCGAACGCTCCGGCATGAAGGAATAATCATACTCTTTAATTCCTTCCGCCGTAATTCGCGGGTCCGCGTCCATGGAGTACTTGTACTTTCCGGTCTGCTTATCTTTCACCCAAGGATTAGGGCCGTGCGGCAACGTGGTCGAAAAGTAGAGAAAGAAGGGATCATCCTCTTCCTCAACCGTATCCAGAAATTGAAGCGCTGCTCGAGTCGTCCACTCTAGATTGTGCACCTCGGCCTCCCGATTGTACTGCTCCTTGAGGTTCGCCGTATAGAAGCCATTCACGTAATCCCAGCCAAACTTCTGCATCCAACCCGTCCATACGCCATTGTTGTGTTCCATCGCCGCTGACACCCTTGGGTCAAACGGATCGTCGTCGAGACCGTAAGAACGAAGCCCCTTCCGATCCCACCTCTTCGGTCCATGAATAGCGTCATGGCGGATCAAGTGCGATTTTCCAACAAAAGCTGTTCGGTAACCACCTGTTTTCAACACACGCGCAACATTCGACCGATCCTCCTCAAGCTCGATCACATTGCCGGGACGCGCCATTTCTCCCTTGGGAAACAACTCAAGAAAACGCGGCCCTTCGCAGCGACTCGCATACCGTCCGGTTAAAAACGAGTACCTCGACGGACCGCAAACTGGAGAAGCCGCATTCGCATCCCCGAAGATCATCCCCTCTGAAGCGAGCTCGTCTACGTGCGGCGAATACACGTTCGCTCCGTAGGCTCCCCAGGAGTCGGGTTCTCGCTTACCGGGATACGGCTCTGCAAACGGGCTCTGATCGTCTGTAACGATCAAGAGGATGTTGGGACGTTCCGCGTTTTCGGCGATTAGACTGAGAGCGGTCGCAAATATCGCGAGAATGATGGTAACTGTCTTCATCTCTAATGTTTGTAGGGTCGTCGCTCGCGACGCACCGCACCAGAAAGATCAAACCAACGCGGCGTGACGCAAGCGTCAGCTCTATAGCTCCATTTTTTCATCCTTTGGCTTATAATTGTCACCGTGGATACCTGCATCATTCCCGTGCCAGCGGATCCCATACTCTCCATCTGATTCACTTTCCGTTTTGTAGCCGTAATTTGCGTACGAACTCGTTGCCAACCAATCAAGCGTAGCCAGTTGCAACTCCTTTCGCCGAGCCACGAACTCTGGATCATCCCAGAGATTGTTAATCTCGTTCGGGTCTTCATCCAAGCGGTAATACTCACCGTAGGTTGCACCGATGTAGTGCACGATTTTCTCATCCTTCGTCCGCCGCATCACCTGGTAATTGTCTTCGCAATACACCGCAGTACGAGCCTTACAGGCCGCCCCCTTTAAATAGGGAGTCAGCGATCGGCCTTCTAAGCGAGTAGGAATCTTACCCCCTGCCATTTCTAGAATAGTCGGACCGATGTCCATCAGAGATACAAGATCATCGCTTTCCTGACTCTCCCCAAGACTTCGAAAATCTTTAATCATCAGCGGAACTCGCGTAATCGAGTCGTACATCAGCCACTTGTAAGCAGAACCATGATCTCCCAGCATTTCGCCGTGGTCGGAGGAAAATATCACGATCGTATTCTCCAAGTGCCCCGTCTCCTTGAGTGTATCCAAAACCTTCTGCACCTGCTGATCAACATAAGAGATCTTAGCGTAATAGTGACGCCGCATTCGCATCACATCATCGAGCTCCGCGTTGGGCATATCAATGCGAGACTCATGATCCGCACCCGCGTGAAAAGCACGAATAGCCGCTTGCTGGGGCGGCTTATTGCTTAGATCACTTGGAAAATCAACGGGCTCCGGCAGCTCGATTCCTTCGTACAAATCGACGAACTCTTGGGGTGCATCCCAGGGCTCGTGTGGACCGGGAAATCCCAATTCCATGAAGAACGGCTCATCATCCGTCTCGCGAGCCTTCAGCCACCCGCATGCAGCGTTCGCCGTAAACGCATCGCTATGCAAATGCTCATCCAAGTGCCATGGCACTCCTTGCCATTTCTCCAACCACTCGGGATCCGATTGGTGCCGATAGTTGGGACGCTCTTCGCCATGAAAGCTCAAGTACTTTCCCCAATCGTCATCGCCGTTCCCTCCCCAATTTCCAACGCTGGTCGGGTTCTCGACGACTACGCGCTCATGAAATCCACCCGATACATCACGCGGCTGGAAATGCATCTTCCCCACATTGATGCACCAGTATCCGCTATCTGCGAGATCGTCCACCCAAGTCCGCTGGTGTCCCCACTGGTTGAAACTGTAGGTCCCGGTATTGTGAGCGTACATGCCGGTGAAAATCGCAGCACGCGAAGGCGTACAGGTAGCCCCTGGGCAGAAGCAGTTTTTGAAAGACATCCCACCCTCGACCAAGGAATCCATAGCAGGTGTAGACATATGAGCATACCCCCAAGCTTTGATAGTATCCGCTCTTTGCTGGTCGCTCAGGATGAAAATGATGTTCGGCTTTCGCTTTTCCATTTTTGTGTAATACAAATCTGGCTACAGTGTTTCTGGCGTTCGAGCAATCAATTCCCTCGCTTGATTCCCGCGCTCGACTACCCTGAGCGTGTCCCCATCCAAACGAACCGATTCCACTCCTTCAAAGTCTTCCGGGAGTCGCATCAGAAAGTTAACATAAGAAAAGCGCTGAGTCTCACCCGCATCAATGAAGCGAAGAGCAGGCTTCCCCCAAACCGACCCTTTTTGATGGAGGACATCGGCTTCACGGTGTAACGGGGCAGTACCAAACTCAAGGCCCCGTGCCCAAGGTTTACCGTTTTTCGGTTCCCTCCACATGTGAATCCAAGGGAACTCCTCGGCACGCCAGACATAGCCGATGAGAAGGCGTTTCTCAGGATTGATGGCCGTTATCCAGCCAAATTCCTCTTCAACCAAGAATGACGTCAGGTGCGGCACTCGATCCGCACCGAGCCGACGCAGGTCGACCTCTTCTCTATTCACCGGAGCATAAGGCCACATAAACTCATTCGATTCTGGAGACATTGCCTTCTCGTTTTGCCTAAATCCCCTACCGCCGTTGCAGTCGACGATCACATTCTCGTCCAGAAAAGGGGCACCCAAGGAGGGATGCTGTACAAAATTGTAGAGACGGCTTAGCGGACGTACATTTCGAACCTTTTCCTGCACGAGAGCTACCGTACCCAACAACTCGATACTACGTTCGATTTCCAGTCCAGCAAGCGACAGCTCAGCCGACATCCGGGCTTGCCCCTTCCTTAGGGATTCGGATTTCCACAACATGCGAGACGCTTCCCCGTGAGTAAACATCCCCGCTCGCTTTTCGCCAGGACTCGGCGGTCCCCAGCGATCCAAACAGATAAAGTGTCCTTTCGGAATCGGATACCCGCTGACCACTCCTTCCTTTACCGGGGCTTTCCAAGAAAGCGGGTTCAGTTCATCCCCGCTCAGCGTAAACGACTCCAATGCTCCACCTTCCAAATCGAATACCAGCTGAGCCTCTCCGCTCTCAAGGATCAGACTTCTTTCTGGTTCCTTCGAGCAGGCGGATACGGAGAAGGCTAGAGTTAGCATAAGCAGAGTAAAACACATCGGGGGTGACACGTTCAGAATTCATCACATAAGGCAGAAAAAACACGCTCCCTCGAGTTAACTCGTAAACATACAAAGCCCTAGCAAATCACCTGAAATTGGAAAAAAGTGTCCTCATTACTTGGCCCCCATTTCCATATGAGTACCCTCTACGTCGGCTCCTACTCTCCCCCACAAAACGACGGGATACACGTCTTCCACTTCGACGGAAAAGACGCTTCGCTTCACCCTCTTCAGAGTGTGAGCACGCTTGGCAATCCATCCTTTCTCTGCCTATCTCCTAACAAGAAATTCTTGTACGCAGTCAATGAACTGAGCGAAAAGACCGGTGGCGGCCAGCTCTCGGCCTACGCTATAGAAGAAACAACGGGAAAGCTCCGTTTCCTAAACAGCCGACCCAGCCACGGGAACCACCCTTGCCATGTGAGCCTTTCGCAAAACGGGCGTTACTTGTTCGCGGCGAATTACGGTTCTCCCACCACTTGCATTTACCCGATCGCCACCGACGGCTCCATCGGCGAGAACGCCCTAGTACAAAGCTATACCGGCTCAGGGCCCAACAAGGATCGCCAATCCTCGCCTCACCCGCACTGCATCCTGCAATACCCCAATTCGAACTTCGTATACGTGAGCGATCTCGGATCCGACTCGATTCACCGGATCGACCTCAGCTCTGCCCAATCAACACAACAGCCTCCAGAAATTGCCTATCAAGCAGTTCCTGGAGCCGGACCACGCCACCTTTGTTTCCACCCGACACGCCCCTTCCTCTATCTCACCACCGAGCTGAGCAACACCGTTTGCACCTTGAAAGTCGACCAATCAAACGGACATCTTCGAGAGATCGCCCGTGATCACCTTTTGCCTCAAGACACTCCAGGCCCCAACAACAGCGCAGACATCAAGTGCCATCCCAACGGTAAGCACCTCTATGTTTCGGTAAGGGGTCACGACAGCATCGTCCAATTCAAAATCAATCGCAGTTCGGGAAGACTGAGTCACGCCGCAACTACCAGAACCCTTGGCCGGATCCCTAGAAACTTCACCATTCACCCACAAGGCAAGTTCCTCGTAGTCGGCAATCAGCGATCGAATGACATCCGAGCATTCGAGATCGATCCACAAACAGGACACCTCCAAGCAACAGGCATCAGCACCGAAGTACGCAACCCGTCCTGCCACGTTTTCAGAGCCTGATCTGGAGTTGACGAGTTAACTCTCAACGCAATTCACCAGCCTCCGGGATTTGTTCAACCTGTACAGTGCCCAAATCTATGCCCGAATCTGTACAAATCCCCATCCCCGAAGCAGCCACCCGTAGTGAGAAACCGATTACAATTCGCAAGGTAACAGCGATCGCGACCGCTCCGGAAGGCACCAATCTCATCGTCGTAAAGGTCGAAACCTCCGAGCCTGAACTCTACGGACTCGGCTGCGCCACCCTCGCCTACCGCCACAAGGCCGTGATCAGCGTCGTTGAAGATTATCTCGACCCACTCCTCAAAGGTCGAGACGTCGACAAGATCGAGGAACTCTGGGCCTTGATGAACCTAAACGCCTACTGGCGAAACGGCCCAATCGGCAACAATGCCATATCAGGTGTCGACATGGCACTTTGGGACATAAAGGGCAAGAGAGCGAATATCCCACTCTACAGTCTACTCGGCGGCAAATACCGCGAGGCTGCCGCCGCCTATCGCCACTCCTACGGTCGCGACATCTCGGAAATCGAAGACAGCGTTCACCATTTCCGAGCCATGGGCCTGAAACACATTCGCATCCAATGGCGAGGCTATGGTGGAGCGACAAACAACTATGGCGACGTTCCCCCAAGCACCCCACTCGGCGCCGAGAAAGGCATCTATTACGACCCAAAGGTCTATACTCGAAAAGCGCTCGAACTGATCGATCACGTCCGTAACATTTTCGATCAGGATCTGGAGCTCTTGCACGATGTCCATGAGCGGCTCCCCACCCCTCACGCGATCCAGTTCGCCAAAGACCTAGAGCCCTACAAGCTCTTCTTCCTCGAAGATCTAGTCGCTCCCGAAGAACCGGAGGAGTTGGAAAAAGTACGAGCCCTAACGTCGACCCCTCTCGCCCTCGGCGAACTCTTTGTCTCTCCTCTCGAATACGTTCCTTTGATCCAGAAGCGACACATCGACTTCATGCGCATGCATATCAGCTGTATCGGCGGCATCACTCCGGCTCGCAAGGCCGCGGCACTCGGTGAACTCTTCGGAGTGCGCACCGCCTGGCATGGTCCCCCAGATGTTTCTCCCGTTGGTCACATGGCCAACCTCCACCTAGACCTCGCTGTACCCAACTTCGGTATACAGGAATTCTGCCACTTCAACGGAGAAATCCACGATGTCTTCGATGGATTACCCGAACTGAAGGAAGGATACCTGTACTCCAACGAGCGCCCCGGAATCGGCGTCTACATCAACGAAGAAGCAGCAAAGGCGTACCCACCGATCGAAGACGTCACCCTCTGGACGCAGATCCGTCTGCCGGACGGTAGTCTGCATAGACCGTAGGTAATCGAGCGGCCAGACCACTTAAAGATGCCCTGTAAGCACACCGCCCCGACCTACAAAGCTTCAAACTGTAGGTCGCCGCGCTGAGGCGACACTTTCCAGCATCTACACTTTCTTTAACTCCACCTTGCGACCAACGATAGACGAGTTGTCGGCAACCATCTCCCGTGTCATCATTTCGGATACACAACACGAGATATCCGGATTCTGCAAAGCCCACAGGTAGGTCTTAGCGTGCAAAGAGACATCTTCTGAAATCGTCGTATTCAACTTGCTGGTCAGCCATTTCGGAGCCCAATCAACAGTCAGAACACGGGCAACCTTCATTGCCACGATCCCCATACCAATCGCCTTAGCCTTTTGGATAGATCGCTCGAGCGAGGCATGATTACCAATGTTGTACGCAAGCATCGCTCCATCGTAGTGCCCAAGTTCTATCGCTCTGTCTAAAATGCCAGCCACGTCATTGTGAGCGGATACAGCAGAGAAACGCATCTTACCCTCTGCCTTGAACTCTTCGAAAAATTCGCGGATGTTTTCGTCGTCCAACATTTCCGGCATCGCAACACCATGCGGGCAATGGAGCACGTCGTAGTAATCAAGCCCCATGGCTGAAAGCGAATCCTCCGCGATCTCCCTCATACGTTTCTTTATTCGCGGCTTCCAGCTCTTGAGACGTCCGTAGTCCTGAATCACCAAATGCCGTATGTAGGCCAAAAGGAACTTCTTATCCTGAGCTTTGAAATATTGGAAATGATACCCTGGTTTAGTAACGCCACGCTCTTCGATCAAAGCAGCAGCCCGCTTCTCGATCTCAGTTCGTTTCTCTCCGGGCAATCCACTGAGAATCTCCTCCGCCAGCTCTGTCATGAACTCGTCGTAGAAGCTGATCTTGCTGGATACAAAAAACTGATCCCGTACCTTTCGCTCCTTAAGATAGCGCCCTACAACTCGTTCGGACTGCCCTCTCTGATACTGCGGAGCCACGTCAATGTAATTGATCCCCTTCTCTAGGCCAAGATCAAGCACATCGAAGTACTTGTCCTCATCATCCCAACTCGAAGACCCAAAAACGATTTCGGATACCATCATTCCCGTATTCCCGAACATACGGTAGGCCATGCCCGCTTTACGGTTTCTCCACTCCGCTGCCAGTGGCTTGGCACGACTCGCAGCTCCGACACGAGGAGCATCCGCACCTTTCAAAATCTGGGGAGCAAGCGATACACCAACCGCTCCTGTTACCACTTTGCGAACAAAAGCTCGTCGTTCCTGTTTATCGTTTCCTCGCATATGTACTTTAAACGGTAGCGTCCACCGTCCTCAATGGACATTCTTAAAGCAAAGTCGCGTCAATGCCCCGACCGACAGAATGCTAAACTGCAGGTCGCCGCGCTGAGGCGACACCATCACGCCGAGCCCACAGAAAAAATCAGCCCCACTTACGGTAGCCTTCAACTTCTACGTTGTCGCGATAAGCTTCCACTCGTGCGACGATACTCTCCATCTGCTGGTCATCGAGCTTGGAAAAGTTGCGTGCGATCTCAGCGTTTTTCTTCACGAATTCCGCCTTATGCATCCCGCTAACCCAAACTGAAATCGGAGTCGAAAGCACGTACTGAAAAGCTTCCTCCATCGAAACGCGGCCGGGTACGATCGTAGTGGCCGCGATATTTTCGACCGCGACTTCCTTCTCAAAGAAATGCCCAAACGCTGCCGACTTCATGGAAAGCGGAGCAACGCCCATCTTGTTCATGACCGGTAGCACATTCTTCACGAAACTATCGCTGTCAGAAGGATCCACTACATTGACCGGCATGAGCGAGACATCCACTTGATCACCAAGCAGCTCCAATGCTCTCAAATTCGCATCCGTATTCAAATGTCCAGAGAATCCGAGGTAACGCACCTTCCCCTGCTCCTTCGCCTTCAAGAAAGCCTCGTACACGCCATCGCGAATACGCTCGCCTGGCTCGTCGACAGTGGCGATTGCATGCATCAGAATCGCATCGAGTCGATCGGTTCGCATACGTCGTAAGCTGGACTCGATTTCCGCGGTAGCCTCTGCCCCAGTGCGAGCCTTGGTCTTGGTCATCAAAAAGACGTCGTCCCGATACTTCGGACAGAGATATTCACCATAGCGGTGCTCCGCCCGACCGTCCTGATACTCAGCGGCCATATCGAAAAATCGGATACCTTCCTCAAGTGCCGTTTCAACGATGGCTTGAGCTTCCTGTTCACTCTCGGCCTTGCCGACATGGAATCCGCCCACACCGAGCTGCGTGACCCATTCGTCCGCTCGACCAAATTTACGCTTCGGCAAGCAAGCGCCTAAGCGATCTGAAACGACCGTTGTCTTAAACAGGCTCATGCCGCACCTCCCGCGAGTTCATCGAATCGTCCGATTATGTCCTTGAACGTCTTTGGATCAGTAAAGGAAACGACCCAGCTCGATAACCCCTTCGGCAATTGGTCGACACCTGCTTTATCGGTGAAAATCTGTTGCTGCAGCTTACGGTCTCCTTCCGCTATCAAATCAAAACCGTAACGCTGGGCTTGCCTCATCAGCTTTGTGTCATCGCCCATTCCAAAGGGAATCATCACGATCTCAACATGCTCGCCGTAGAGCTTGAGCAGACGATCTAGTTGCTCGCTCTCCTCAAAGCCCCGCAGACCGATCTTACGAATCTTCCCTGCTTCTTTCGCTTCGATCAATGCTTCGAAGGTATTCTCGTCAGGGATCTCGAATTGGTCGTCGATCTTGTTGCGCACTTCGGTATCCAGCAAGAAAGCATCCAGGTAATCGGTTCTCAATCGAGCCAGCGAAAGTTCGAGTTCGGAGGTAGCGACCTCCTTGCGACGCACTTTCAGTCGCGATTGGACAAAAAACTGATCGCGTTTCCGATTCTCGAGAAAACGCCCAATCCTTCGCTCAGAACGCCCTGCGATATGTGTCATCGAAGTATCGATGTAGCGAATACCGTGATCATAGGCAGCCTGCAAGAGGCCCGCGGTTTTACAACGATCACCATGCGCAATCATCAAACCATCGAGTGCAAGCGTGGGCTTGGCTTGGGTTCCGATAGCGATGTGACTGCTCGACGGAGAAGCCTTAGCGAAACTCAGTCGGGAAGCGACGGTCCCTAACGCGAGCCCAGAACCGACGGCCTTAACAAATTTTCTTCTGTACATAACAATATATCGAAAGTGAGCGCGGAGGACGTTGGACAGATCAGGACTCCGGAGCAGCTTTGCTCGCGGCAAAAGCTTCCATGATTTCCAGGCGATAGCGCATGGCCTTCATGACCGGTGCGTATTCTGGAGAGTTCGCGAGGTTCTTGTGTTCGTGAAAATCGTTTTCCAGATCGTAAAGCTCTTCGCCGTCGATCCACTTAGAGTAGCGCCAACGTTGCGTACGCACTGCTTTTCCCAAATTCTTGCCACGAGCAACTACGGTGTAACTGACATCCTTCCCTGCCACGCTTGGGTCCTCGAGCATCGGAACGATGCTTTTGCCCTGCACGTGATCAGGAATCTCGATCGAGCAGAGATCAGCCAAGGTCGGATAGATATCGATCAACTCAACCAAACCTTCGGAAGAGGAACCGGCGGTCGTCATTCCGGGAGCTCGCACGATAAACGGAACGCGATCGCAAATGTCGAATAGCGATACCTTCCCCCAAAGGAAATGCTCACCTAGCTGGTATCCATGATCCGAAGTGAACACTACGATCGTATTATCCGCTTGTCCGGTTTCTTCCAAGGCATCGAGCACCAGCCCGAGCTGAGCATCCAAGAAGGTGATACAAGCGTGGTACGACTGCATGTAGTCGCGACGGAGATCAGAATTCTCCTTGCCGAGCTCGAATCCAAATGCCTCAAAACGAGAGTCGCGGGCGGTGCGAGGGGCTTGGTCCCAGAAATCACTCGGCGGCAGTACATACTCCAAGCCTTCCTTCGGGTAGTGCTCGAAGTACTTATCCGGAGCAAGATAAGGGACGTGCGGTTTTTGGATACCCATCGCGATGAAGAACGGCTGATCTCCGTAGCTTTGCTCCTCCAACCAAGATACGACCTTGCGGGCATTCTTGCCATCCTTGTGCTGCTCATCCGTTAGCCCGGACGGTCCATAACCGATGTTCTGGTCACGTGTCTGAGTGGCGATGTTAAAGTAAGTTTCCTTCCAGAGCTTCTTGTTCTTAGGAAGATCCACTGATCCATGCTCCTTTTCGAATGCTTCGCGAATCGGAGTCACCATTGGCATCTCATCGTTCTCGAAGCGAATGTGTTCGTCCCAGCGTTGCTCCTGGGCCTCCTCACGCGGGATATGGAAAATCTTACCTGTGGCGGCAGTCCAGTAACCCGCGTTACGAAAGAGCTGCGGCATGGAAATCGTCCCGGGACGCGTATCATCGATATCCGCCCTGTTAGAGATGACACCAGTCGACTCCGGATAAAGACTGTGCAGGAAGGAGGCACGCGAAGGGCCACAAACCGGGTACTGGCAGTACGCCCGAGTGAAGGTCATTCCCGTCCTGGCAAGTTTGTCCATCACTGGAGTGTGGGTGTTCTCGTAACCCGAGGGACCGACCTGCGTATTGAGGTCGTCACAGACAATAAACAGGACGTTAGGACGCTCCTCCGCGCCTGCCTGAGAATTCAGACAAGACGCGAGAAAAGCAGCTGCGAGAGCGAAAGGGGTACGTTTAAGCATAAGTGGTTAGGCTTCGGGTCAGATACGACTCCATTTGACTAAAGATTTCACATCAGGACCAAGGAACCACCGCCACGAAAGTTAACCCGTAAACACTGCACAAGGCACCTTCAGGCAGCGATTCTGGCCTTCAGCTACCCAACAACACCAAACACAACTACCTCCTTACGAAAAAACGCTCCGAACGAAAACTCGAACAGCAATGAGATAGGATGATGATCGGCATAGACGCCGAGCATGATGGCTTCGCCAGCATGATAACGGTTGCGAGTTTCTCATCATGCTCGCCCTCGGCGATCATGCAGGCCTACGGCCGTATCATCATCAACAAAACAACATCGCCCCATACAGGACAACCACTCCGCACCTATGACTTCTCAGACAGGATCTTAAGCAAGTCAGACTGATACCTCAGCACTCGCTTGATCTGCAGGGCCAAACCAAAAACGACAAAGCCTAAGGCCAACGGCGTTATATCTCCCCCTCCATCAAAATCCGTAAACATCCGAATTCCGAGAAAACCGAGGACCAACACGATGATCAGCACGACCACCCCAGAGAGGTTGTTTTGCTCTTTCTGTATCCGTTTTTTAAGTTCTTCGATTTCCTTCATGGCTCTTTCTTCCAACCTCTAGTTTAAACGAGTCGACTCGCACTCTTGCGCGACACCCTTTATCAGCAAGTAATACATGCACTGAATCATCCATCTTTAGAGATCGCGATTCCCAAAAGCGACGCACTTGGGCCAGTTCCATCTTCCCGAAAGACTAGAACCTGTTTGATGACCTGATACTCAGAGGTGAGCTTCCCCTACTTCTCAACGGCCGAAGTCATCTCTAATCTGAGCACGCCACCTGACACTAGATCACGATGCGGGATGAACATCTTATCGAGTTCTCCATCATTCCAGCTCGCTGACTCCACGAAAACGTTTTGGGAATCGTTGTTGTTAGCTAGAATCTCAATCGTGCCTCCCGAATAGTAACGTTCGTTTAAATGGATCCGGATCGAATCGAAGATAGGACTCCCGATTTGATAAGCGGCCTCCGTGTCAGTCCCGCCATTGAGTTGAAACAGGCCGATCTTCATCAACACAGCGAGAGTGCCCATCAATCCCTGATCCTCGTCGCCATTGTATCCAGTTCCTGGATTGAGTCCACCATACACCCTATCGACAACCTGGCGACTCCAGAAATGACTCAAGTCGGGACGCCCTAACTCAGCAAAAATAAAGGCAGTTTGGATCGAAGGCTGATTTCCGTAGTTGATCGGGACACGCCTCCATTCCGGATCTTTCTCCCTCGCATGGGATGTACCCGCAGTAAAGCCCAGCTTCTTCGCTTGCTCGAACTGTTGCCCAAGTCGCTCTATCGCGATCTCCTTTCCTCCCAGCAGCTCCGCCAAGCCTTCCGGGTCATGCGGAACAAACCATAAGTGCTGCGCTCCGTTCGACTCATTGAAGCCGTGCTCCCATTGGTATGGATCAAACGGCTCTCTCCATACGCCATCCACGCTCTTGGGACGCATCCAACCCGATTCACGATCAAAGGCGTTTCTATAATTCTTCGAACGCTCTAGAAGGGCTTCTGCATCAGAATAGAATCCCAACTCCCTAGCGAGCTGAGCCAGGGTCCAATCTTGATAGGCATACTCGTGGGTCAAACTCGCTCCGTCTTGATGGAATCCAAAATCTCCTTCTGGGATCGGATATGGAACGTATCCATTTTCTAAATAGTAACTGAAGCCGCCCCCAAACTGGGTATCGTGCTCGTAACCGGCCTTCCCCATGATCCCACCTGGGCTATGGTTCTTCA
Source organism: Pelagicoccus mobilis (assembly GCF_016595505.1). Classification (GTDB taxonomy): domain Bacteria; phylum Verrucomicrobiota; class Verrucomicrobiia; order Opitutales; family Opitutaceae; genus Pelagicoccus; species Pelagicoccus mobilis. The sequence continues at coordinate 117,619 of NZ_JAENIL010000009.1, forward strand.
ACATGGCTTCATAAGCGAGCTTAGCATCGAAGCCACGAATCCCCTTCATCCACGCGCTTACGACAAAGGGAGTCGCCGACGCCCCCGTCATCACATAAGTGTAATTGCCGCCAGACGGCCCCCTCGGCATCAATCCCCCGTCCTTGTAATAAAGCAAAAGCGAGTTCACGAATTCCTCGGTTATCTCTGGGTAGACCAGATGCCAAAGCGTATTCAAAGTCCACTGCGCCCCCCAAAATGAATCGGAGTTGTAATGCCCGAACAATGGAGTCCCATCATTGCCCAAGGGGATCTTGCCGATCCGAAACGAATCCCCAGTATTGTCAGGGTAAGAACCATCAATATCGCTAATCAAGCGGCGCCCTTGCAACGCATGCCACAAATCGGTGTAGAACCGACGCCGTTGCTCAAGCGTGTTCCCTTCCACTTCAATTCGCCCGAGCAAGCGATTCCATTCATCCCGAGATTCGCTGACAAGCTGATCGAAATCCCAATGATCTACCTCAGCTTCGAGGTTACGCCTAGCCCCTTCTTCCGACGTATAGGATAGCCCCACCTTCATCTGTGCGGACTCAAGGTCCTTATCCGCAAACAAGAACAGCGCCTTCTCAACGTATCCATCCGGACTGCGAACGATGGTTGCTTCGGATACATCGGAGTCAAAAGCTACATGGAAAAAGACCGTAGCCGGCTTGGGACGACGAATCGTCGGCGCATTCACAACACTCCCCCTCAACGTTCGGGGACCGATCTGCTCGATTTTCCCCTCAATCATCTCGGACGGTCCTAACTTGCCCATCAAGTCAAACAGCACGCCTGGCCGGTTTCCACTTCCAAAACGGTACCGATGAAAACCAGCCCGCTTTGAGCTAGTAAGTTCCACATCGATCCCGTAGCGGTCGAGTGATAGGAAATGATAGCCCGGCTTCACGATCTCGGTCTCGTGACTGAAGTTCGATGAATGGTTCTCCAGAATCGGTCCCAAATCATCTTGCCCCGAGATCGGCATAACCGATAACCCCGACAATTGCCAAGCATGCACGTGGCTGAACCCCTTCACATTCTCTACCTTGTAGCGATAACCGCTCCCCCATGCCCCATCGACTTCCGTGTCCGGACTCAAGTTCACCAATCCAAACGGGCGACACGCTGATGAGAAGTAGAACCAACGAGAATGATTCGTATCCAAATGTGGATATACGAGGTCCACAGGTTCGACCCGTTCAGTCCCACCACAAAGGTTGCTAGCGAAAAGCGCAAACGCGGCACACTTAACCGTAATCAAAATTCTCTTCATTTTATAATCACTTTCAGATTCAGTCGCGTAGCTCCCCTTTCCGAGAAAGTGTTCCTACGTTCATTGTAGGCTTCTCAGGCTAGGACTCCGCCAAAAAGAACTTGCTTACGGAAAAAGCACGAGGGCATTGGGTAAAACTCGATTTTTACCCTGTCGCCCCCTCTGGTTCCTCTTCTTCCCTTTCCGCTACTGTGCGGAAAGACCGGCCTAGAGTTCTCTAATTCTGATGTTTTTCCAGGCGACCTGGAAAGGGCCAGTTCCCTTTTTGATGCCGTGAATCTGCAAGCCGATGAAGCCACTGGGGTTTGTCTCATGACGATCAGCAGGAACCGTCGTCGTGATGATTTCGTTACCGTTGATCCAGGTGGTGATTTGGTCCCCTTTGGCGACGACGCGAAAATGATTCCACTCACCATCTTTGAAAAAGGTGTGTGCTTTTTTGCTCTCTTGTGGCGTCAACCAGGTTTTCCAGCCCTGCCCATAGATGTTTCCCGAACCATTCCTTACGAAATTTCGGCCAGTGACCTCAACCTGAGGGCCGTAAACGGCCCCGTATTTCTCGCCTTTCTTGGGTTCGAGAGTTTTCGAACGGATCTGAACGCCAGAATTGAGCTCGTTGTCGACGAGTTTCGTTTCAAATTCGAGTTCGAAGTCACCGTAGTCTTTGTTTGAACACAGGAACGTTGAACCCAAACCGCTCCGTGCCGTGCCAATAATGACACCCTCTTCAACGCGGAAAGACCCTTCTTTCGTTTTCTCGGTCCACCCCTCGAGAGTGTGACCATTGAACAGATCTACCCACTGATTTCCTTTGGCAGCCAAGCTGGCGATTAGACTGAGGCTAAGTACAAATAATAGTTTCATGTTGAGACGCTTTGAATGTATTCGAAATGTTTAGTTACGATCGCTTTTCCCTTTTCTCCCTTGTCCGTTTCTTTTCCTTCCGACCGGATCGCTTTTTCCCCTCCTCCTCCGGGCTCATCTCAAGCCTATCTAGTTTGAAGGTTTTATCTGGAAGACCAGAGGCATCGCCGACCGGTCTGGTTGTCGCCTCGAATTCGACCATAAACGCCTCCATCTCTTTCCTTAAGGATTCCGCAATCTCAGGGTACTGACTGGATACATCCGTCGTTTCTCCGACATCCTCGTTTAAATTGAATAGAGAGCCTGCATTGGCCGGCTTGAATTCCCCCCAAACCTCCGGACTTTTCCGGTTATAGGGAAACTGCGTCTTCATGTAGTACTTCCAACCATTGCGGGTAATGGTCGATCCCGGAACGATCTGAACATCCCGAAGATGCTCGCTCATCGTATCGCCTAAAAGCTGCGGAAGCACATTTACCCCATCAATTATACGGTCATTCGGCACGCCAACTCCCGCAATTCCACAGAAGGTGGGAAGCATATCAATGATGCCGATCATCGCATCGCTCTCCGCGCCCGGCTTCACCTTCCCAGGCCAGCGAACAATAAACGGTACGCGAACTCCGCCTTCAAAGTCCGTCCATTTTCCGTCACGCAAGGGACCGGTCAAACCGACATCAAACCTGCTTTGACGCTGAACAGGAGGTCCATTGTCCGAGGTAAAAACAACGATCGTATCCTCCTCCAGCCCGAGCTCCTTCAAGGCATTCATCAGATGATTAAACTGCCAGTCGATCTCGTGAACCACATCTCCATAGTCGCCACGCTCGGAGCTTCCTTTAAATTCCTCGGAGGGAACATAGGGAGAGTGCGGTAAAGGGTCTGAGTAATATAGGAAGAACGGCTCGTCCCTATGGGTCTTCATGAAGTCGACTGCCGCCTTAACCATACCCGGGGCCTGCCCTGCCGTCTTCTTCGTATTTGCTGCCAACTGTTTTCTATTTTCAACGAGGGATACATCTTCGGTACCTTCCGTCACTTTGAGAAAACCATAGAAATAATCAAAACCGTGATTCAATGGGTGAAAGGGCTCCCACTCGCCAAGATGCCATTTCCCCACGAGAGCCGTTTTGTAACCGGCTGTTTGCAACAACTCCGGGAAAGTGATTTCCGACGGATTGAGCCCAATAGGCCCCTGCCTGTGCTTATACACGATTTGATTAAGGCCGATTCGGTGCGCGTAAGTACCGGTCATAAACGCCGCCCTGCTGGGGGTGCAGCGCTGGTGGACGTAGAAGCTGGTAAACTTCGTCCCTTCCTTAGCCAACTGATCTATCGCCGGCGTGTACTGTCCTTCAGCTCCGTAGCAGCCCACATCCCCATAGCCGAGGTCATCGGTAAGATAGAACAGGACATTTGGCTTTCTCTGAGCATGCAAACTCTGCATGCCCGTTAAGAATGCAAGGCACGCAAACAATAAAATCACGCTTCGTATTTTTTTATTCATTACACAATGGCGCTTTCAAACTTCGGTATCACTTCGCTCAATGAAGTGATACCGTCCGCCAAGATGTTTGATCTCTTAGGTAGCGGCCGTTGTCCCAACGGCCATCGTCTTGAAGGGTGACCATTGGGGACAACGGGCTCTACCTTATTTGCTCAAACCTTTTTGCAAAATGGAGACATCGTAGCTTCGTTACACAGTCGGCAACTCGTAGCCTTTTCGACGCGGGCGGTCCTGCATTGCCTGAGCTTCCGCGTCACCTATGATTTGTTCTGCTTTTGGATCCCACTTTATTGCTCGGCCCGTGCGTTCTGCGATGGCGCCAAGTTGGCAAATCGTACCAGAGCGATGCCCTACGGATGCCGGGCATATGGTTGGCTTACGGGACTTCACGCTTTCTAAGAAGTTCGCCCGATGGTTCGTTGACTCATAAACCTGAATGTCATTAGGGCCAAAACGGGTTCGTCTAAGATCAACAGGCAAGGTCTCAATCTGACCACGGCTAACATGCACTTCGCCCTTTGTTCCAATGAAACGAATCATGTGGTCGTAGTCGGGCTTCTTGTCACGCCATACTGTGATACCATCTGCGTAACGATAATGGTGGTATTCCGAGCCATTATACCCCTTGGGGATAAACTCAACTGGACCGGTGTGGTCGCGATCCAGTGCCCACTGCACAATGTCGAAGTGGTGAGCGCCCCAGTCGCCAAACTTGCGATTTCCATAGTCCCAGTAGCAGCGCCAACCATTGCCAAACTTACCCCAAACACGGTGCTCCGTGTATTCATAGAATGGAGTTGGGCCTAGCCAGCGATCATAGTCGAAGCCTTCCGGAACAGGGACGACAGGTTCGTTTTCTGGAGGCTGAGGGAAATTTCGCAATCGGCAGTAGACCTCTTTCACATCACCAATCAAGCCATTGCGGACAAGATTGGCAGCGATGCGGAAGTGTGCGGTGGAGCGTTGTTGTGAGCCAACTTGAAGGATGCGACCGTACTTTTGTTCGGCTGCCAGTACTGCTTTACCTTCTTCGATGGTCAGCGTCATAGGCTTTTCAACATAGACGTCCTTGCCGGCCTTCATCGCCTCGATCGCGAGCGCTGCGTGCCAATGGTCGGGTGTTGAGATACAGACGACGTCGACATCAGGGTTCTGTATAATCTCCTCGGAGTAAGCGGTTGCGTGAACAGATGTTGCCCCTCTGCTAGCTAGCTTTTCGAGCGCATCGTCGAGGCTGCTCCGGCGAACATCACACGCGGCGACTGCTTGAACATCTCTCATGCCGGGAAAGGAGATTAAATGCCCCTTTGCTATAAGTCCTGTCCCAATAAAGCCGATACCGATGCGTGAGTTGGCGGACGCTTTTTTTGAGTTTCCAAGTGTTTCGGCTTTAAGAATAGTGGGAGCTCCTAGCAGAAAGCCTGCTGCTGCAGCTGATTGCTTCAAGAAGCGACGGCGTGATTCAGATTTTATGTTCTTCATATCTTAAGTATTATAATAATTGGAAGGAACCAGCATGGCCCTCGAAGTAACTAGCTCTTTTGCCTCGCCAGCTTCCTCGCCTCCCTCTTCTTCTGTTTTTCCGTTAGCTCCGCCGGTTCCGATTGCTCCGTTTTGGTTGTCTGCTCTACCCGTGCCTTTTTTTCCCTTTTCAACTTTTTGGGATCAACCGTTGAGAAAACATCGTTCATCCTTTCCATATCAGCCTTAAGCTGGGCATGCATCTTTTCTAGCTGTGGCCTGTATTCAGGATTATCGGCAAGATTCTCCAACTCCCACGGATCACCCTTAACATTGTAGAGCTCAAACTCTGGATGCTTTACCACACGGTCGATTTTTGCTTGGGCATCGGGATCCGTTTTGGCTTTCCCCAGCCATTCTCTCCAAGCTCTGGCAAAAAACTTACCGCTCTTGGGCTCCATCAAAACATCAAGGTAGTAATCCGCTTTCCGTTCAGGATTCCAGACAAGCTTGAAGTCTTTATTGCGGATGGCCCTTTGAGTATAACCGCCAGCCTGGTGGATCAGGTAAGCATAATCGCGATGATGCGATGTTTCGCCCTTTAACACAGAAAACAAACTCTTGCCGTCCGTCGCAGGAGCCTCGCCTCCCGCAATATCCACTAGAGTCGAAGAGATGTCACAATACATCGCAACCGCGTCACTGACAGCCGGCTCAACCTTACCCGGCCAACGTACGACGCAGAGCGCTCTGGTTCCATAGTCGTAGATCGACCATTTACCATTCGGCAATGCAGTCCCCTGCTCACTTAGAAAGATTAGCACCGTGTCATCTGCCAGTTCCATATCGTCCAACAGCTCCATGGTAGCTCCCACCTGATTATCGAGCTCTTCAACTTCAGCCGCGTGCCTCGCCAGCGCTTCACGCGTCACTGGGGTATCCACCATGTGAGGCGGAACGACTATTTTGTCTAAGGGGAAATTGGACGGATCGCCAACCGTCCACGGGTGGTGGGCATTAACGGAAGCAACCACCACGCAAAATGGTTTTTGTTCCGATTGAGAGGATTCAATGAATTGCTTTATCCCCCCCATCTCCCATGTAGGGGCATTATGGTTACCGTTGGTTTCAAAGCCGGAAACTTTGTGAAAATCCGCGACATTGAAGTGAGTCTTACCGGTCAAACCGACATTATAGCCTAGATCTCCCAGGTAGTGAGCGATGTTCTTATAGCTCTCCTTGGGTTTGCTGCCGTTGCTGTAAACCCCGCTACTCGGCGGCAGCAATCCTGTGTAAAGCTCGTGGCGCAGAGGACCACACTGGGCCACCGCCCCCATGAAGTTCGTAAACCGAACCCCCTGGCTCGCTAGCTTATCTATATTCGGAGTGCGGGTATACAAACCCGATTCATTGCAGCCGAAACTTGACCAACTGACATCGTCCGCCAGCACGATCACAAAGTTCGGCCGTTCCTTAGCATATGCTGCAGCACACAAAATGACTGCAGATAGTATCCAAATTTTCCTTAAGATCATAATCTACGCTTTCTTGTTTCTTCGCTCAGCTCTCGCCTTCCTCTTGTCCTCTTTGCTCATTTTTCCCTTTTTCTTATCCAACTTCGGTAGCTTACCGCCGACCAAGTCATGGACCGGAGGAACTTTTACAGCAGGATCAAAGAGGACATAATCTTCAGACGCGTTCGGATTTGGTTTAGGCAGAAGAGCTCCGATGCGTTGGTGATAAGAATCCAGTTCGCGCTTCAGGCTCTGGGCTTTCTCAGGCATCTGTGAGGTGATGTTGGTCACTTCGCCAATATCCCCTTTCAAGTCGTACAGGTAGGGTTCAGGCAGCTCATAAAAATTAAAGAGCTTATAGTTATCCTTGATGATCACCGAATGTGGCGTGGTATTCCGATGGTGCGGATAGTGAAAAAACAACGCCCGATCTTTAAACCCATCCACATTACCATCGGTCACAATTGGCATGATGCTTACGCCGTCGACCTTCTCGAGACTCGCCACATCACCACCGGCGATATCGTAAAAAGTAGGCAACCAGTCATAGCCCACGACATTCAGGCTGCTCCGTGAACCAGCAGCGATCCCTGGGCCCTTGATTGACATCGGCACTCTGATACCGCCTTCCCAAAGCCACCATTTCTCTCCACGCAGGATCCGATCCTCTCCGTTAAAGAGGCCTTTGCCATTGTCGGAGGTGAACACGACATAAGTGTTGTCGCCGATGCCCAGCTCCTCGAGCGTTTCGATCACCATACCGATGGATGTATCCATATCTTCAACCGCCGCGGCATGTTCAGCAACTTCCCTAGCGGGACCTACCCCCAATGCCTTTACTTCTGGGTTGCTAGAGTATTTCTCAAAGGTCTCAGGCAAACTCATCTGCTTGCTATGCTCAGCGTAGTGAGAGATCTGAACGAAAAACGGTTTACCTGCTTTTGCCTGACGCTCGATAAAATCGATGCTGCTACGGGTCATACTGAATATTTTCTTCGGATCTCTGGGATCAGTACAATGTTCCGGGCCGCCTTCCGCGTTTGACGTTTCACCATCACTTTCGTCATAGCCACGAGCTTCCGGACCACCGCCGTAGGCGTGCCATTTTCCAAAATGCGCTGTCGCATACCCCTGCTCCTTCATAACATCGCCAATGGTCTTAAACTCCGGATGGATCGATCCCATGGGCTCAGGTTCGAGAAAGGGAGCCCCTTTCGCTTTTTCTATGTAGCTGACCTCAAACGTACAAGCGTCACCAAAGTTACCATTGCCACTAAAACGGGTTCTCGCTGCTGTCATTCCAACCTGGATACTGCAGCGTGACGGACCGCACATGCCAGCGGCGGCATACGCATTGGCGAATATCATTCCCTCTCTGCCAATGGCGTCAATATTTGGAGTGTTGCGCCACTTCATAGCTGAGCCGCCGTAGCCTTCCTGCTGCTGTGTAGCGGTTCCATACCACGGCATGTCATCAACCAGAATAAAAACGATGTTCGGCTTCGTGTTCCCACTCAGCACGCTTCCCAAGAAGAGAGAAGCAGCGATAATCCCCAAAGTGTATTTCGTGTGTAACTTCATGATCACTTCCTTGTACTACTTCTTCTTGCCCTTTTTCTTCCTACTTTTTGACGCGTCTTCGCCGACGCGCTTGTTTGGGTTGGACTCCAGTACTTTGGCCAAACGTGCAGCGATTTCTGGATACTCATCGATCACGTTTTTAGATTCGCCGATGTCGTCTTTCAGGTTGTAGAGTGTCGGGCCTTTGTGACTCCGAGCGGTTCCCTTCACCTTAAACTGCTCTCTTGCGTGGTATTTCCAGTCCCCGTGCCGCACTGCGCTTTGGTTGTAGAAAAAGTACTCGTGCGGCGATTCCGCTCCAGGCTGATTCGTTAGCAGGTCGATGATGTCTTTTCCATCCAAGGCTTGGACAGTTGGTAAAGCCGCTCCTGTGATTGCCGCGAGAGTAGGCATCAGGTCCATAGTCGTAGCCAACTCGTCGCACACTGTTCCCGCAGGAATACGCGTCGGCCATTTCATGATGCACGGTACACGCTGCCCGCCTTCGAAGGTGGTCATCTTTCCTTCGAACAAGGGATAAGCGCTTCCGCCGTTTTCTTTGTGAATCAGCCAAGGCCCATTGTCCGAGGTGAAGATTACCAGAGTGTTGTCCTCGATACCAAGCACCTTCAGATGATCTAGGATTCGTCCCGTATTGAAATCGATTTCCTCGATCACATCGCCATAAAGGCCTCTCTCGCTCTTCCCTTCAAATTCGGGCGAAACATACAAAGGAATGTGCGGCATCGAATGGGCCAAGTAGAGAAAGAACGGCTTCTCCTCCTTCACGCTTTCGGAGATGAATGCAATGCCCTCGTCGGTGAAGCGTCGAGTGATCGTCGTTTGATCCGCCGGAAACTCGATACACTCTTCATCACGCATGAGCGGCACCTTGTTTTTCATCGATATCGGATTAAACCCGTTGCGCAACTTGCCGGCGAACGCTTCCTTCAAGGTTTCGTGGCTCTGTCCTTCGAGGAATAAGCAGTCATCCGCATACTTCATATTGGATGCGGGAAACATGTCGTTACTGTAGGGAATTCCGTAATACGAATCGAAGCCTTGGTTTGTTGGCAGATATTTCAGCTCGTCACCGAGGTGCCACTTACCTACCGCAGCGGTATTGTAGCCCACTGTCTTCAAGACTTCCGCCATCGTCACGTGCTCGGGTTCAAGCCCGCCTTTGCCACGATCCGGGAAATAGACGCTCGGCACGCCCACGCGGTTCGGATAACACCCCGTCAACAACGCTGCTCGTGAGGGCGAGCAAACCGAAGAAGCCACCATGAAACTCGTGAACTTCATACCTTCCGCAGCCATCTGATCGACTCGCGGCGTCTTTATATCCGGCGAACCGTAACAACCAAGGTCCTGATAGCCCTGGTCATCATTAAAGATGATTACGATGTTCGGTTGTTTTGCTTCCGCAAAAGTCAGGGTAGCGATTGCCGCTACGCATATCATTATCAGCGTCTTCTTCATCTTTCTTCTAAAACCTGAAATTTTATCGTACCTACGCATCGGATACATACGCCTTGCTTCGGTTACTTCTTATCCCTTTTCGCCTTCCTGGCCTGTCGCTCTGCCTTCTTCGACGTGTCATCCGATTCGACACCCTTCCTCTTGTTCTTTTTCTTCTTCGCCTGGCTCTGTTTTTTAATGTCGCCGTCGAACTGGCTCATGTAATTACGCATGGCCTCGAGGATATCGTCGTACGAACCCGCTGGGATTGCATTGCCACCGGGGATGAACTCACCGAACGGACGGTCGGGAAAGCGCTTGAGCTCCTGAACGAGCAGTTGCTTCATCTCTTCGAGCTTTCCGCTAAACTCGGGATTGGAGGCAAGATTGTTGGTCTCCTCCGGATTGGAAGCGATGCTATAGAGCTGGTCATAGCTCATGCTTTCGGGGTTGCCACGCCCGCGTGAAATCCCGCCGCTCAAACCGGTGAGCGTCCTCTCAATCGAGCGTTCGTTCTGGCGCATCTCCTCTACCTGATCCTTTGTGAAACGCAGGGCCATGTAGCTCCACTCCTTGGTACGCACGGCACGCGAAGCCCCCATCTCGGCATAAACATAGTCGCGCACATCCGCTTGGGGATTCTCAAAAATAGGAGTCAAACTCACCCCGTCCATCTTATATCCATCCGGCACCTTCGCTCCGGCAACATCAAACCAGGTCGGCACGAAGTCGGTATTCTGAATGAGCGAGTCGCTCTGAACGCCCTGCGGCATGCCATTCGGCCAACGCATGATGCAAGGCACCTCGGTACCGCGCTGGCGATAGAGCGATCCTTTTCGATTTGAACCGTGATCGGCAACAAAGAGGACAATCGTATTGTCGGCGATTCCCAGTTCATCGAGCTTGTCGAGCACCAGACCGAGGCTATCATCCATCCAAAGATAGCCCGCCTCGTTTGATGTTAGCCCGGCTTCCGTGATGCGCTCCATAACGCTGTCGCGATCCATCAAGCCGATGGGCTCCTTGAGAATCCCTTCGTTAGTAACCAATGGTTTGCTGAGCGATCGATGCCACTCGCTATTGGGACCATGCAGCAATGTGGTGCCGTAGTGGAGATAGAACGGGCCGTCCTTGTGCTCCTCGATAAACTCTAGCGCGGCAGAGACCGTCCATTCCGGGTTATGACCCTTAAAGGGTGCTTTCATGTTGCCCCAATAGATGTTTTTCGCCCAGGTGAACCCCTGCTCCTTTAGCATCTCGCGATGGATCTTTTCGTTCTCAAACTGCTTGCGGTTGATCTCCTCCGACCAAGAGGCGTTTTTCGGGATAGCGTGAAGACCGTACTCTTCCCGAAGCTCTGGCGAGTGATTCTCCTCGCCGCCCGCATGGTACTTTCCAATAAAGCCAGTAGCGTATCCATTTTCTGACAACACCCGCCCCACATTCATGTGGTCTTTCTCCAAAGCCACATTGAAGGCCGGCAGTCCCTGTGTTCCCTTTGGAAATTCGGAAAGGTATGCAGATGAGTACGATGAGCCCGCATAACGGCCGGTCAGGCACGTATAGCGAGAAGGCGTGCAGACTGTACTCGTCATGTAGGCGTTGTGAAATGTCACCCCTTCGTTCGCCAGCCGATCCAAATTCGGCGTCAGCACATTGCCACCATAAACGCTCGTCTCCGGCTTATCATAGTCGTCCACGAGAAAAAAGATGATGTTGGGCTTTTGCGTATTCTTGGCGATGGCCGCCTGCCCACCAAATGCCAAGGCGGCCAGAACAGTAGCACCGACCATTTTAATAAAGCTTCTTAGGTTCATTCTTTTATAGGATTAAACTAGGACCTGAACAGCCTAGCCAGCAACGCCTACCTGGCGTCACCTAATTTCGGATACAATCAATCAATACTTCAGACTCGGCTGAGAAACAGCCTAGCGGGGGATTTTGGGGCGTCTATCGCTGGGAGTCATTTAACAGTCTCTGAGTTCTGGTAAATGGAACGAATATTCTCAGCGGTGAGCGCGTGGTCAAAAAGGGCAAATTCATCGATGCGTCCGTGCCAAAAATGGTCAGCGGTACTCTTTCTATTGTTTGATTTCGCTCCGATGAATAGAGAGGGAATATCGGTTTCTCCAATTGAGCCGCAAGGGATGGAGCTAATCTCCTCTCCATTTAGGTAAAGGCGAAGATCGGTCCCATCAGCGGAGAATGCGATGTGCTGCCATTCGGAAAGCGGGAACGGAGAATCGGAATGAACCTCTTGCTTTTCCCCCGAGCTATCGACGACCTGAAGGCGGAGCTTTCCCGTATCACGCAAGAGAGACAACTGAAACTGCCCCATCTTATCTTCAGTCGCATTGGACGCGATCGTGGCACGTCGCGGACGACTCTCAGCAAACACCCAAAAGGACCCACTGAGCGAGCCGGTCGATTTCGGGTAGTCGGGCACACGAACATAAGCGCCGTCCTTCGGACCTTCGAAACGAGTCGAACTTCCCATTTTGCCAGGGGCAAAGGGCGGACGCTCCGCGCCGCGATCAATCAACTCTCCGTGTGCATCGCCTACTCTATCGCGCAGGGTGATGCCGTTTTTCGGGACGCCCATCCGGAAGTAAAGGGAGGGTTCAAGTTTACGAATTGTGCGGACAAGATCTTGGGATGGCTCACGAAGCGACCTGAGAAAGCGGTCATTGTCCAGCGGGATCCCCATGGGAACATCCGAATCGAGCTCCATGCGCGTGGCGTCGCTCGTCTCGAGGTGGACTGAATCAGCTTCAGATGATTTAGGCTGAACTTCGACTTCGCCCTTAAAGACATGAATCTCGCTGGACTGATCGTTACCAACCTCGACAGCAAACTCAGTTCCATGGTCGATAATGTCAGCTGCGGGGGTTTCAACGAGGAACCCGATTCCGGCAGGAGGGACGGTTGCAGCAATCCGACCGTGATGCAGCATTACATGCATTTCGGAATCGAGCTGGAACCGAGCCGGAGCTTCAATGATCAGTTCGACTCCCGTCTGGAACACGATCGCGGCGATACCTGAAGAAAGCTCGTAGTCACCGGTCAGCAGTGTGGGCTCTTCAATGTCCAACTCTCTACCGTGATAGGAAAGGATAGCCCTTGGGGAATCCGTCAGCTGGGCAACCGGTACCCCCGAAACGGGAGGATTGGTGAAATAAAAGAGCCCAACACACAGAGCGAGCACCGCGGCGATTGGCAGGAGGACCTTCAACAATGGAAACGAGACGGGCGTCTCAGAAGCTGGTTCTCCATGAACGCTCTTAGCCCACTCCGAGAGATGGCTGTGCATGTGGGACCGCTCTGCGAAACGGGCCGCATTCTCCGGCGACTCAAGAACCCACGCGTTCAACTCAGCGAGAGTGGTCTCGTCAATATCACCATCGAGCCATGCATCGATGAGCTTGTCGTAGTCCTTGTCGTTCACGCGCCGACCTCCATTCGCTTGCGAATGCAATCCCGCAAACCGTTACGAGCTCTGTTCAATCGAACAGAAACGGAGTTGGAAGTGGTTCCCAGTTTCGCCGCAATGGCGGCTGGTTTCAAATTTTCCAGATAACGAAGGATGAGGAGCTTCTCCGTGGCGGGTGGAGCTTTCTTGATGCACTGATCGATGGCTCGACCGACTTCCTTCCAATCGTCGAATCGTTCTGTGAATGAGAAGTGGATCGCCTCGATGGCATCCACCTCTAAAAGCATCGCATTTTTCATCTGGGCCCGCCGCCATTCCATCACCTTGTATTTGGCTATTCCCATAGCCCATGGACCAAAAGGACGAGAAGAATCATACTCATCAAAACGCATTGAAACCTGACGAGCCGTCTCCTGCAGTATGTCTTCCGCATCAGCGAGCTGAGGCGTTACCGAGCGAATGAACGCCATCACCGAAGGCTGGGCTTGAGTCCAGAGCAACGTGAATTCGGTGAGCTTGTTGTGGGAAGAGTCCAAGGGTTAATAGAGGTTCTTTAGCTTACTTAGGCACGGAGTGTTGGTTTTCTTAACAGGAATCGATAAAAAGTTAGGAGTATGAGTCGGGATCGTTTTCCAGATGTTGAGAATACGATTATTTGGGAGGCCTAGCACCTCCTTCCTACTACTCCATTCATGAGGGAGCGCTTACGGTGAATACCCAGAAAACCCAAACTTCGCAAATCGCAGGGATACTGTTCACACACCTCCTAGCTTCCTACCGCAACATTGGGCGAATTTGGGCGTTCCAAGCTTGGCGTGATCCCCCCGCACAGCATGTAGAATCACTCCGATGCGTATATAAGGAAGAAGAGCTTTCCGTTCGGTAGCGAGCTTATGGCAGTGTTGTAACGGACCTGTATGCGCTCTCTGCCGCTTCCATCTCCTAGGTCGGTGGGACCTGATACAACCGTGTAATCTAAAGCGCTAGCCCCCTCCTCGCTTGAAGTCCATTCGCTGAGGTCATCCGACGTTTTCAAGGTGTAAGTGATGTCGCCTCCATTTCCAGTATGCGCAACTCTACGCACGTAGGTAATCACAGGGTAGCCGCCTACGATAGCAACCGTCGGTATGTTCGCATTCGAACTGCTCTTCGGATCCATGCCGAAGTAGTATTCATATTCGTTGGCGTAGCCGTCTTTGTCTTTATCAAAGTCTCCATCCCCCTCGCCTACAGAGAGTTCCGTTCCGTTGAAATTCGAAGTCTGCCAAACGGCATAATCAGCAGACACTATAATCGCTATTCTGGAGCTCGCTGGGCTTTGGACCGCTACACCAAACGCATTGCCCATAGCCGCAACTGGAATCACTTCGAAGAAGAGGTAGTTGCCGGCATCAGCAGCTTGCACGACATAATCTGTATTCGTCGCGCCCGCTATCGCCGCGTCTCCCCCATCGAAAAGAGCGTCTGCAGAGCGGTACCACTGGAAGGTACTCGCGCCTTCCGGGTCGGCGTCCGCGTCGTTATAGCTGTAGGAGCCGCTAAGCGTATCTCCTTCGTTGTTCGTGCCGCTGATCGAGACCCCTGTGGCTGTGGGCGCTGCGTTAACAGTCACGTTGATGTTTAGCGTGGCGGTACTTGTAAGCGTTCCATCACTGACTTGCACTGTGAATGCCTTCTCACCGATATCCGCATCACCCGGTTCGCCTCCCAGCGTGCCGTCGGGAGCGACTGTCAGCCAATCGGGTCCACTGACCACGGTGAAGGTCAGCGTGTCGTCAAGGTCGGGATCCGTGGCATCCGTACCGATGGTTCCGCCTGCGTAGACAGCGCCGATTACAGCATCGGGTCTGCTGATGGGGTCTACGGTGAAGTAAGGTGGACTATTGAACGCTCCGAGCGAGCAGTAGGTTTCATCTTCCTGCACCTGTACCGTAAGAATGGTTACATTAGCCGTAGTGGGAATTTCGATTCGAATATCTCCGCCGTTCAAACTCCCGTTGAAGGCCATATCATCCAGGTTCGCGCTAGTACTCGTCCACTCGCCTTGGTTTTTTCCAGCCAAGTCGACTGTCGCCGCCAACACTTCACCCCCAGCGCCGTCATAATAGACCTTCATATCGCCAGTCGCTCCTGGTTCGATAAAGTAGGCCATTCGAAATTTGCCGTCTAGGTTCTGCCCCACGAAGTCGCTCGAGGTCACATCCAAGTAAAGCCGACGCAAGCCTCCTTCATCCGTGGGTTCGCGCCCTGCAAAGTGCAAAGTCTTTCCCGTTTCTTTCCACTCTTCCTGCAGAATCTTAACGATATTCCCAGAGTCATCAGTAGGCAGGACCGTCATCCCGGACGCTTCGATATCTTGAAACAAACCTACGTAAACGGTACGGCCATAGTTGGATACAATATTTTTTGAATACATCTCCGGGATTCGCGTTTCATCCTGCGCGGTGAACCCGTCATCAAAGTAGCAGCCCTGCAGATCGAATGTCCCCTCTCCGCTCAAGGGCATGATCTCCGGAAGGTAGGCGCAGCTCATATTGAAGCTCGCCCCGTCAGCGACATAGAATCCCGACCAAATCAGCTGCTGGTCGAAGCGCGTCCCCTGCAGCTCAAGCTGCCCGTTGTTAACGTAGCCTTCCATCTCAGCCTTGGAGTCCATCACGCAGGCATAACCAACGACCTTGCCGGCGCTTTCGTAGTTCAACTCAAATTGGTATTTTCGAACTTTAGACGACTCATCCCCCGCTCGGTTGATTTTGAACTGGGAGTTGATGATATCGAAATCTCCCTCCATCGCATCGATGCGGTAGCCGCGATTCGATCCTTCTCCGCCGTTATTGATCGTAAGGACTCCATTGGAGGATTTGCCGTTCTCTTCAATGCCGTGGAAGAAATAGTGATTCTCACGCGTAAAGCATGCCATCATCACGAGGTCGGTGGCATCGCCCACTTCAAGCTGCTTCATGTTCGACATGGTGTAGGCGTTCACATCGCTGCCGTCGGGGTCATAGAAATTCTTCAAGTCATTGGCCAGAAAGGTCCAGAACCCCTTGCCTTGACCGAGGTAGATACGCACGCCGGTAGACCCTGCCCCCACTTTATATGTAGTCTGTAGCGAATTCGCGAATACACGTTCAATCCAAGCGTTGTCGCAGCGATTCGTGGCGAGATCGATCATATTGGCCACATTGTGACACGCCACATTTTTGATATAAATATTGCTGCCCGCGCCACGCACCAAAAATGGGAAGTCGATGGCAGGGATCACCTGATTGGGATAATAGAAGGCCAGACCATTGAGTCCTGAATCCGCCTCCATTGTAATGAAAGGCGTACCGGCGGCATTGCCTTGATCGTTGCTCACGAAGATAAGCGGTGCGACTTCATCCGTCTCCGGGTCATGGCTGCCCTCAAAGGTACCGCGCAGCTCTACATCGGAAGGAATCGTCAACGTACCAGGGACATCATACCAGCCTGGAGGAACCATAACGATGCCTCCCCCCGCCGCGCCTGCGGCATCCAATGCGGCCTGAAAGGCAGCGGTATTGTCGGTTGGCGACAGATTGCCGGAGCTCATATCCGCAATCGCTCCGTATTCAGTCACGTCATACAGAACCTGATTGCCTGGTTTCAAATCCTGAGGACGCGCATTGAATTCGTCCCAAGTGAAAGTCGGTTTCGTCTTATAAAGCAGCGGCGTATGGCTGATTTTTACGCAAGCTCCCGAGCTGGCGTCGTTTATATCTTCCGCATTGCCGTCGAATCGATTGCCGAGAAGAGTGGCTCCGAGCGTGTTGGACAATATATCGACATGCCGGCCTGCATAGGTGAAATCGGAATCGACAATCGATAGGAAGCCGTCGCTGACCTCCACCTTGTCATTAAATATGCAGTTCTGCAGCCCCATAAATTTATTTGCCGGCCCCGCCCGTACCGCTGCGTTCGTAGGCCCGCTGAACGTACAAGAATGATAGACCTGCTCGGTTCCACTCGAGTAGCTATTCAAACCGTATAGCGAGCCTTCAACCGTACAGTCCACCGCGCGCATCTTGCCTCCCCACATTTCCCAGCCTGTTTGGCTATCGAGAAATTCGATGTCGTAAATAGAGGTATCGCCTTTCGTATGCCACATCCCCCATTTGAAGCCCTTGAAAAAGCCATACTGTATATAGGTTTGACCGGAGGTGTTAATCTCCAGGCCTATGGCGTTATTCAGCATATAGTCTTCGAGAACGGTTCCTGTAGGCGACCCATCAAATCCAGAGCCCTTCCAATATTCAGGACTGAAGAACATGCCAGTGAACTTCGGGTTGCCCGTGGAACGCCCCATATAGATCGCTTTATTCAGCGCGGTGCCGTGCACGTTCTTAATCATGACGTGCATATTGGCATCACTCGGATCCTCGTGATCGTTGGAGATCGCGATGTAGGAGTTGACGAAGGTGAGCCGTTCCATGTTCGGGTTTCGTACGGAATTGCCTGCGATGTAACGGAAGGAACCCACCGTCGGCGGGTAAGGCGTGACGTCCGAGGCATCCTGCTCTGGATACCAGAAGACGAGCTCTTTTACCGTAGTGGAGCGCGACAGAGAGATCGTCGGCGTACGCGCATCCAAGCCGACCGGGTTGGGTCGATCATAAATAGCGAGCACCGTTCCATTGATAGGGCTGCCTTCCGTCGGTTCTTCCCAAGTGCCGCGAAGCGTACATCCCACGGGA
Source organism: Pelagicoccus mobilis (assembly GCF_016595505.1). Taxonomy (GTDB): domain Bacteria; phylum Verrucomicrobiota; class Verrucomicrobiia; order Opitutales; family Opitutaceae; genus Pelagicoccus; species Pelagicoccus mobilis. The sequence goes on from NZ_JAENIL010000009.1 coordinate 135,428, forward strand.
ATAGTAAGGCTGCCATCCAATCGGTAGATGCCCGGTTCAAGAAATACCATGCCGCCCCCTGCTGCGGATACATTATCCAACAGTTCCTGTAGGTCAGCCGTGACGTCGCTGGCACCCGTATTGTCCACCCCATTTTCGAGGGCCGAGGCGCGGTAGACGATAGAGTCTTCCGTAGGGTACGGCGAGGTGCCGATTTTAAAGTCTCCTTCTACGACACCGCCACCTTGCGTGACTTTCAAAATAGGCAGGCTGTCGTGTTCCCTACTCCGAAAGCTGATCTGTGTATCCACATCGCACTGCACCGCCAGCGTGTAGGTGCCGTCGCCCGTCACAAAGCTTGTGACATCAAAACTATTGTACGCGCCATTCGTGACCGACTTCGTCTCCAGAGCAGCCCCCTGCGCCGGCTGATTGCTCCAGTTGATTCCCAGCTCCGTCCAGCTATTATCAGGAACCGCATAAACCGTCGCATTTTCCCCCGCAGCTGAGTTGGCATAAAGCTCGAGGGTTACCTTGGAAATATCCGAGGTTCCGGAGACATTAAATTTTATGAAGGAAATCTGCTGATTATTGGAACCGGCTCCACGTCCACGCAGCCGTTTGTTGGTCCCGTCATTGGCATCAGGTACTGCCTCATCCGTGTAGGAATCCTCGACCGGATTGAATTCGGTATCCGCAGCAAAGGCTTGTTGGCTCAAGCCAAGCAATGAGAGTGCAAAGAAAAAGCAGAAGATTCTTCGAACAGCAGTTTTCGTTAAAACGGGTTTCAGAACGTTAGGGTGCAATGCAGCTGGGGAGTTCGAGGTTGCAGCAAGAAGAGCCTGAAGGGGTGACTCAGGTCACTCTCCCTATTTAGGAAGAAATGGGGCGTTTCTTAACAAGTATCGCGGAAAAACTCGGAAAACAGGATTCCAGTGATTCCCGAACCGCTCGGAAAATCGTTCGAGAAAATAGCCGTTGGGACTACCGAGTAGCGTTAGCGACGACAAAGCAGAGCGCTCACGACCGCTACCTGTTTACACACAAAAGACACGACGCGGCCCCACGCATCGTGTCTTCGGTAAATTAGAGCAATAAATCTAAGCTGCTACCTTTTCGATTCGCTCTTCATTATTGAAACTCTAATATTTAAATCGATTGAGACGACTCACCTACTGAGGTTCCGTATACGTGACGACGAGTCGTACGAACTCCGGATTTACCCCGAGCGGAATACTGATCGACATCTTTTGGAAGCCTGCTTCAGCATTACCTGCTGGTACGGCCACTTGACCACCACTCCAAGCATCCCCCACAAGAGTCTGACTCGTCTCGAGTTCGTAGTTCAGCTCTGGAGTATTGGACCGACGTGCAAAGGTGTATTTTAAATAAACTACGCCATTGATGGACTCGATTTCCATCCCAGGGCGAGTCGATACGGGATCGACGCCACCTGCTGGATTTCCACCCGTTGCATACTCAAAGAGGTTATTATCACCGTCTAAGTCCGGATCCGCGTCCATCCCCATCTCATCCGCGGAAAGTCCCGCAGCGATTGCCCACGCTTCATAATCGTTCGGTTCGTTGGCTGAAAGGCTTAGGACCGCGATATCGGATTCGAGCGTATTAACGGCACTTGTAGTGTTGCTCACCACGACACTGTAGTCCCCTTCGTCCGCTTTGGCCACCGAGTCGATGGTCAAGCTCATACCCGTTTCACCAACGAGATCGACTCCGTCTTTTTTCCACTGATAGGTCGGAGCTGGGGTTCCAGTCGCAACCACTGTGAACACAACCTTGCCCGAGGAGAATACCGTCTGGCTTTGTGGTTGCTCCGTAATCGCCAACGGCAAGTTCACATTGAGAGTACCGTTCGCTGTGCCCGAGTAGCTATCATCGTTGACGGTCGCCACCACCGCATAGCTGCCAACCGCGCTCGGAGCTTCGGAAGCTCCATCATAGGTCAAATCAACGACTAGATCTGGCGGATCTGTCACTACGGTCACGGACTTAGCTGCGCCATCGAAATCCTGAAAGAGATCCGAGAGCGTCACCGTTGCGGTTCCCTTATTGATGACTAGCGTATCCGAAGAGCTACCACTGTAGTTGCTATCGTCGACAGTCGCTACAACCGCATAGCTGCCAACCGCGCTCGGGGCATCGGAAGCTCCATCGTAGCTCACATCAACAGCGAGACCCGGAGGATCTGTCACTACGCTTACTGACTTAGCAGAGCCGTCGTAATCGAAGGCCAGTTCCGAAAGCGTCACCGTAGCCACGGCTTTGCCGATAACCAAGGTATCCGAAGAGCTGCCACTGTAGTTGCTATCGTCGACAGTCGCCACCACTGCATAGCTGCCAACCGCACTCGGGGCATCGGAAGCTCCATCGTAGCTCACATCAACGGCTAGACCTGGCGGATCCGTTACTACCGTTACAGATTTAGCAGTGCCGTCGAATTCTTGAGCGAGATCAGAAAAGGTCACTGTTGCCGTTGCCTTGCTGATGATCAGCGTCTTGGTCGCAGCGCCGACGTATCCGTCGTCGTTCTCGTCGACATTCGCCTCAACAGTATAAGACCCCGCATTGATAGGAGCATCCGAAGAGCCATCGTAAGTCACACTCACTGTTGGGCCATCGGCAGGGTCTGTTGTGATGCCAACCGCCTTGGGGGTACCGTCATAGGTTTGAGCGAGACCTGACACAGTGATCGTCACTGGAGTTTCTCCCGGAGCGGTTATCAACAGAGTGTCTTCACTCGTCCCTTCGTAGTTGAGGTCGTTAACAGTGGCCACCACCACATAGCTGCCCTGCGTGCTAGGAGCATCAGAAGAGCCATCGTAAGTCACATCCAAGGTGAGGTCCGGCGGGTTAGTCGTTACCGTCACGGATTTAGCGCCGCCGTCAAATTCATAAACGAGATCCGAAAGGGTCACCGTCGCGGTTGCCTTGTTGATGACCAGCGTATCCGACGCACTACCGCTGTAGTTGCTATCCGATATGGTCGCCACAACCGCGTAGCTGCCGGCAGTACTAGGAGCATCAGAAGAGCCATCGTAGGTCACATCGACGGTGAGGCCTGGCGGATCCGTCACCACAGTCGCAGATTTAGCGCCACCATCGAACTCGTAAGAAAGATCCGAAAGGGTTACCGTAGCAGTCCCTTTACTAATAACCAGCGTATCCGAAGCGTTTCCACTGTAGTTGCCATCCACTACAGTCGCCACAACCGCGTAGTTTCCTACAGCGCTAGGAGCATCAGAAGAAGCGTCGTAGGTCACATCAACGGAGAGGCCTGGCGGATTGGTCACCACGGTCACTGATTTAGCAGTGCCGTCGAAATCGTAAGAGAGATCCGAAAACGTCACTGTCGCAGTCGCCTTGCCAATGACAAGCGTACCCGATGCGCTACCTGTGTAGTTGCTATCCACTACGGTTGCCATTACCGCGTAGCTGCCCACTGCACTAGGAACATCGGAAGATCCATCGTAAGTCACAGCAACGGTTAGACTCGACGGATTGGTCGTAACGGTCGCGGACTTAGCAGTACCATCGTAATCTTGAGATAGATCCGAAAGGGTCACCGATGCGGCGGCCTTGCTAATCACGAGAGTGCCGGACTTGCTACCGCTATAGTTACTCTCTGTAACGGTCGCTACGACAGCGTAGCTGCCCGCTTCGGTTGGCGGTGTCGAAGACCCATCGTAAGTCACGGCCACCGCGATGTCCCCTTGATCGGTGCTCACAGTAGCAGATTTAGAGCCGCCATCGTACACATGAGCGAGATCAGAAAGCGTCACTACCGTGGCAATGGGATTTACAGTCAGGGTCGCTGTATTCGAACTCACACTACCTTCACTATTGCTAACGACTACCGAGTAGTTACCTGTGTCAGCCACTTCGGAGGGATCGAATGTGAGGCTCGAGCTGGTCGCTCCGACAATGTCGTCGCCATTGCCGTCTTTCCATTGGTAGGTAGGCGCCGGGGTTCCTGAGGCGACAACCGTCAGGGTCGCGCTCGCGGGAGCAGTAACGGTGACTCCGACAGGTTGCGTATCAATGACGGGAGCACTGCCTCCAGCACCCAAAGTCAAGGTAGCTACCTCTGAAATTATATCGGTCGTTACGCCATTGCCTACAACCACTCTATAGTCGCCGGCATCGCTTTCGCTGGTTGGATTTATGGTGAGGCTTGAGCCCGTTTCGCCCTCTATATCGACTCCTCCCTTTTGCCACTGGTAGGTGGTAGGAGTCGGATTACCGTCCGTCACTACCACTGTGAAGGTCGCGCTGTTCGGTACGGATACGGTCAAATCGTCAGGCTGATCGGTAATGGTTGGAGCCAGAGGATCCACCGTCAAAAACGTTGGAGTCGACGTGACTACATTGTCAGCCCCTCCGGTGTTATTGGTGACAACTACTTTGTAAAGACCTTGGTCGCCCGCGATGGTCTTATCGATCTCGAAACTGGCTCCGGTCGCTAAGATAGGATTCAGCTCATCGTCCAACAGTTGAGCTCCGTTTTCGTCGAGCTCGTAAAGGTCCGCGTCACCCTTTTTCCATTGATAGGTCGGCACCGGGTAACCAGTCGCTTCCACTGTGAACCGAATGAGGTCTGGAGTGTTCACCATCCAGTTCGCATCGGTATCGTCCGACAAATAGGTCGCGACGGTAGTGATGGCGGCCGCTTCAGGTGCGACCGATGCTGGCGAGAAACTGAAGGTATCGATATTGAAATCGGTCATGCTCACACCTGGATCCGAAACCTTCTCGGAACGTATCTGCGCAAAGACGGGTTCGCTGCCGAACGTACCATCGAAGATAGTCACCGTAATCGTCTCGCTGTAGATCGAGGTGTCGGTGTCGAGATTAAACAGGTTCGCGATCACTAGCCATTCGTTATCTCCAGCCTCTTCGCTGATTGAGAGCGTAAGCTTTAAATTAGGCGATGCTTCAGTATCTCCCGCCTCTAGGCCGAGAAGGGACTCATTAAAGCTCGTTCCATTGCGGCCTACAGCTCCTCCGTCTTCCGTTTCTTCCGGGGTTTTCAAATCAATCCTAAAGTCTCCCGTCCCGTTTGAACGTCTAAACTGAAGGCGAAAGAGTGAGCTTCCCGAGCTCAGTTGAAGTCCATGGAAGTTCGTGCTGGATGTGACCGCGGCCGTTTCATCGAAATTGAAAGTGGTGCTGACACTGTACGATCCCGCATCTGCGATGAGAGGCAGGGTATAGGTCAAGTTATCGTTTATGGTCGAGTTCACCATCACGGTGCCCGTACCGGAACCATCCAGAGTAAAAACACCAGGATCGCTGCCCGTCCACAAATAGCTGTTTTCAGTCAGATCGCCATCGATCCATCCCTCGGCAGTGGTGAAATCAATGACTTCCGCTGGCACATCGATGCTGATATAAGCTTCCGCAGAACCTCCCGCATCAGAAGCGCTTACCCTGAAGGTACTCACTCCGACATCGCTGCTGGTGGGCGTACCACTCAAACTACCATCAGTCGCGATCGTCAACCAAGTCGGACCGCTGACTTTCGAAAATGTGATCGTATCCCCCTCCACGTCGGAAACGAGAGAGGCAATGCTGCCAGTGTAGAGAACGTCTTGCGTCGCCTCAGGCAGGAACACGGAATCATTGGTCCCGAAACTCGGTGCTGCGTTTGGACTGGTGAACTCAAAGGAATCTATCAAAAGATTATCGATATTGCTGCCTGAGAAGCTACTAGCCGTATGCATATAAGCAACGAGGTTGGTGCTATCACCAAAAAAGCCAGAGGCAGCAGCAGAGCTCACATCTGAAAGCGTCACCTCCAAAACAGGCGTTGCTGGATCAACAGTGACGTTATAGAGCGCGCCGACACAGGTCCAATCGTCCTCGCTCTCTCCCTTCGTAACCGACAACCTCAGCTCCAACTTATCCGATGTATCCAAAGTTTGGTTAGCTCCCAACCCCATGCTCGTGTCAGTTTTTCCGATTTCATCAGAAACACCTGAATCGCTGAACGCGTTAACAGCGATAGCGTACTTATTGCGTTTATTGGCGTTTAACGCGACATTGAAGTAGTCCAAAAAGCCTTGATCGTCCCCAGGGCCCGCCAACGCTCCTTTCGCTTTATCTGAGATTCCTAGTTCGATAAGAGCATTATCTTCTTTGTGGGACTCAATTTCCTCGAAGGTGAATTGAATATTGGCGACAAAGGTTGAGCTTTCGCCAACCGCGTGTCCGTCTTCATAATACACATACCGCCCCTCGGACGTGTTCGCTATCTTCGCATTCCCGCTACCATCGAAGAGGTATTTATCCGATGAGTCCGCACGCGGATCCTTCCATTTAAGGTCGGTCGTGAGGGCGGTATCTGCAGTGCCGGTAAAGTCTACGGAAACGTCCGCTCCCGCGAAGGCGGGCGCCGAACCGATGGAGAGCAGCGCTAAAAAGCACAGCGTCCATGCAATGATAGGAAGGCGAAAAATGGTAGCAGTCATAAGGCGAGCAATGGAGTGTTTGCTTCTGAGGGTTAAGGGGCTGTGGGTTTAGGATTACATGCAGGACATGTTCTTACATTTGCCCCTCTCGGGGTGGCTCGGGGTGAAAGGGAACAAAAAAACAACGCTAGGTCGCGGTACGTCGGATCCTTCTGCGTATTCACAATATGTTGACATCTTGAGACTTATAGATGGCCGTAGCCACCGACACAGAACACCCCACGAGAGGCTCCCTAGCGAATGGGGCGATGATTCACCTACAACATTCCCTAATGAGTGATTTGAGTAGACGTAACTCTCCACTTCCTCGCACTGGGTGATCAACTCAGAGGGCTCGGCTTGGGCATGAGGCCAGAGCATTGTGAATTCGATTGGGTTGTTAGGGATTGAGTCCAAAAGGTAAAAAGGGGGCTTTTTCCTTTCTTAGACAAAATTCAGCCTTTTCTTAACAGGAGTTTAAAAAAAGATAAAAGATCCGCTGGAGGCGAGCGATCCGAGTGCTGAGAATTGCAATACGCTAGGGCATCAGGAGTCAGATCTCTAAACGGGACGCATCCGCTTTTTCAATACTCCCACACTCCCCTCAGTCCAACTGGGAACTTCCGCAGTCCACCGGTGAAAAAAAAGAGCCGTCCAAGGAAGACGACTCTGGTAAACGTTTTCTCTTCTACTTTATCGCCATCCGCGAATCTTGCGGCTGAATGCGACTAGACCGAGAAGGCCGGAAACGAGCAAGGTCGTTGTCGAGCCCGCATCAGGGACTGACTGAGCGGTCGCGAAAGCGTAGTTATTATTTTCACGATATTCGACGGAACGATCTACCACCGCGGAACCATCCCACTCTTTCGCAGTGATATGACTACCATCGCCTCCCCAAGCGAATAGGACTCCAGTCGTGCTGTATTTCCTCGCGAATTTTTTGGCGAAGCTCCCACCATCGGCTTTCCAAAAAGGGTTGGATGTTAAAAGTGGAAAAAAGCTCTCCCTACTAGGCTTACCCCTGTCTTCTGTTATCTCGTAATCGGTTCCATCCACATCGATAGTAATAGCCGAAAGATTGGCGCTACCTAGCGCGAAGAACGAAGCCGTCAAAAGGGCGAGAGCGAAGAAGCGAGAGGAGAGTGTGCGTTTTAATGTATTCATGAGGTGTTATGTTGTTCGTTGTTTGATGGGTTGTTGAAAGGAACGCTCTCACTTTCGACTGGGGCAGGAGTCAAAAAACGAAAGAGGTCCTTTCCCATTCTTAGACGCCAGCCGCCATTTTCTTAACAGACATTTTAAAAAAAATCTTAAAACCGAAGCTATATCCTTCCCTCCCTACTCAGACCATCAACGAATGTGCCTTCTACAGACCCTCGATGTACGCAATTTTGAGTCGTACGAATTCTGGTTCTATCCCGAGCGGGAGGCTGAACGACATCTTTTCGAAGCCTGCTTCAATATCTCCTGTTGGCTTGGCCGATTCTCGAGTATTCCAAGCGTCACCCGTTAGCGACTGGCTGGTCTCTAACGTGTACTCCAGCTCCGGAGCATTGAGACGGCGTGAAAAGTTGTATGTAATATTCACTACATTGTTGACCGTCTCGATTTCAAATCGAGGGCGTGCCGATACAGGATCTATGCCACCTGCAGGATGTCCGCCGGTGGCATACTCGTAGAGGTTGCTTTCGCCGTCGCCGTCAGGATCAGCATCCATCGCCATCTCGGCTGCTGATAGCCCAGCGGCGATCGCCCACGTCTCGTAAGCGGAAGCTGGCGTGACGGTCAAAGTCGCAGCATTGGAGGTGACCGTGTTAACTACGCTGGTTGTGTTCGTCACCACCACGGTATAGATCCCAGCATCGTCCTCGCCCACCGAATCGATCGTAAGGCGTGATCCGGTTTCACCTTCTATATTCGCATCTCCTTTTTTCCATTGGTAGGTCGGAGCAGGATTTCCTGTCGCGACTACCGTTAAGGTTACGTTGCTTGTTGCAGGAGCTTCAAGGCTTTGAGGATGAGTTAGGATCGTTGCCGCTTGATTGTCCAATGACGCGGATACTTCGCTACTCAGCTCAGACTCGTTGCCGCTGTCATCAAACGCAGTAACCGCATAATAGTACGTTATACCATCAACGCTCGTGTTGTCTGTATAAGTGCTCGCCACTAGGCCGGAAGTTAAGGCAGGGCCAAAACTTCCGGCTGTTGTGGAGCGGTAGACCGTATAGCTCACAAAATCGTCCTCTGTGTTATCTGCCCAATCGAGTGCAATAGAGACAACTCCTCCTACCGCGGTCGGTCCTGTAGGCATCGCTGGCGGCGTGGTGTCGGGAACTGCATTCACCATAATGTTCAGAGTAGCCTCAACTGGCGGAGCGATGCCGTCGCTGACGCTGACCGTGAACGTATTCAGACCTACATTACCGTTGATTGGCGTGCCACTTAGTGTTCCATTGGAATCAATTTCCAACCAGCTCGGACCACCGGCGACCAGGCCATAACTTAGGCTGTCGCCATCGTCGTCAATCGAGCTACCCGCGAGGGTACCGCTATAGGAAATATCTTTGGTCGCAGCGACTCCAGTGATTGGATCTGCAGTGAAGACTGGAGCATCGTTCACGTTAACAACGTTGATTTCCAAGGTTACCTCGACTGCAGGAGCGATGCCGTCGCTGACGCTGATGGTGAACGTATTCAGACCTACATTACCGTTGAGCGGCGTACCGCTAAGCGTCCCGCTGGCGTCGACAGTTAACCAGCTATCGGTTGGTGAAACCAGTTCATAGCTGAGGCTGTCGCCATCTTCATCGGTCACACTACCTGCAAGGGTGCCGCTGTAAGAGGTGTCTTCAGTCGCATCGGATCTTGTGATCGGATCCGAGTTGAAGACCGGAGGACTGTTGCTCGGTCCGGCCGGAAGCTCACAGACATCGTTATTATCCCTGACTTCCACATACAGGATGGATACAACTGCATCCGCTCCGATTTCAATAAGGACGTCCCCGCCGTTGATCCCATCATTGAAACTGGCATCAATCATATCAAAGCTGATGTTCTTCCATTTACCCGAATTCGAAGGGTCGGCCGCATCGAAGGAGCCAGCCAAGGTTTGGCCGTTCTGATCGTAATACACATTGACCATAGTATCGCCAACAACTCCGGCGGTTTCGGTGGTGTGGTAGCCCACGGCAATTTTGCCCGTAATGGACTGATTGACTAGATCAGGATTCACGACGTCCAGGTACAATCTCTTCTTATTCTGTCCGTTGACCAGAACGGGCTGCGTGCACGAGAACCAATTATTCTCATTGAAGGGGTCTATTGACGGAATAAAATCAGAATCGTCCGTATCTATAATCTCCATACCGTAGTAGATAGGATTCTCGTAGGTGGCGGCCAATGCGCCTCTGCCCTTTCCGAGGATGTTAGCATCCCAGAGACTCCTCAATCGCGCGGAATCGGAATCAGCCGCCCCGAGGGGCATGTAATTCGCATAGGCCTCGATATTTCCATCGCCACTGAAAGCGGCGATTTCTGGCGAATAGGCAGCACTGACAATCAGGCTTCCCGGAGCGTCGACCCAGAAGCCGGATCGGGCGACCTGCTGGTCCAGACGGAAGGCTTGAAGTTCAAGATCCCCATCTGTGATGTGGACTTCCATTTCGGCGCTGGAGTCCATTACGTTGCAGTATCCGACCACCTTATACGGGTCCGCGTAGTTCAATAGAAATTGGGATTGAAAGGGAACCGCCTCAGGGGAGGAACCGCACTTGTTCCCCGAAGCGACAACATAAAAGGGGCCGCTGAGTTTATTTACCTCGTAGGGCACCCGCGTTCCTTCGCCGCCACTGTTCATGATGAGGAAGTCTTTCGGCCCCGAACCGCCTTCGTCATAGGCCTGGATACCGACACTATTGCTGCGACAGTAGGTGCCAAACACAACCAGATCGCTGCAGTCGCCCGCCGTGATGTGATGGAGAAACTCCGTTGTATATTCGTCTCTGCTTTCCGTAGGAACCGTGGGTTCGATCGACGATGGGAGCTGGCCCCAGAAGGATTTGCCCATGCCCATGTAGATACGTCCACCGGTCGTGCCGCTGCCAATATCGTAGGCGTTGTGCAGCGCCCCCACATACAAGGAATTGGCGTAGAAATTGTCGCACCGGTTTGTAGCGAAGTCGCACATACGGGCGACATTTGCCGCGTGAAGGTTCCAGAGATAAACGTTTTCGCCCGCGCCACGGATCAGGTAAGGATATTCAACCGCCGGGATATCCTGGTCCGGGTAAAAGAAACTCATCCCGCGGATTCCACTGTTCGCCTGCAGGGTGATGAACGGCGTGCCGTCGGCATTGCCTTGATCGTTGGTGACTAGGAGCACAGTGGCGTATTCCTCGCCGTTTGCAGTGTGATGTCCATCGGATGCGCCTCGTAGTTCGACATTGGATGGGACGTTCAAGGTGCCCGGAACACTGTAGACGCGCGGCGGCAGGAATGCGATCGCGCCACCCGCAGCGGCAGCCGCATCGATGGTGGCCTGGATCGCCGCCGTGTCGTCGGCTTTGCCATTTCCAACCGCTCCGTAATCCAGAGCGTCGAACAACTGAGCAACGGCCGGTTTGAAGTCCTGAACCGTCGTCCGATAATCCGCATAAGTGAAAGACGGTAGCGGTTCAAAGGAGAGCGGCGTATGATCAATCTTGATACAGCTATTATTGGAGTCGTCTTGGAGACTGAAGCCACCGGTATATCGATTGCCAATCAGCGCCGCGCCGTCCGCCTTTTTGTCCAACTCAACATGCGGTCCGGAGAAATCGAAGTCGCAGTCCACGGCCATCAAAATGCCCTCTTCGAGAATCACTTTGTCGTTGAAGGTGCAAGCCTGGAAGTTCTGCGACTCGCAGATCGGGATACTAACAGCAGCTTTCCCGCCCGAGAAGGTACAAGAATGATAAATGCCTTCGCCCCTGTTCGAGGACGCATGATTCCATACCAATCCATATTGGGATCCTTCAAATACGCAGTTCACAGCGCGCGTGCTGTAAGCGAGGCCTTCGAATCCGATTTTGCAGTTTGTGAATTGGCAATCGTAGAATGACGAATCAGATCCCTCGATCTCCTGAAGCACACCCCACCTGAAACCGCTGATACGGGCGAACTGGATATAGATTTGGCCCTTGGTAGAAAGGCGAATGCCGGCACCGTTGTCTTTCGCCCAGTCTTCATGGCTCGAGTCGGTTGGGGATCCTGCGAACCCTGAGCCGCTCCAGTAATCAGGGCTTAAGAATACCCCGGTCCACTTCGAATTGCCCGAAATATAGCCAGACTGAATGCCGCGGTACAGGGCCGTGCCGTAGACGTTGTCTATATTGAAATGAGCTCCCACCGAGGTTTCGGTGTCTTCGGCAATGGCGCTGATGGCGATGTATGAATTGACGAAGGTCAGATTTCTCATTCCCACCGCGCGCTGCAGCCCCTTGTAATCGCCTTCGAGCGCTCGGTAACCACCGATAGTGGGAGGATACGGCACGATATTGTTGGGGTCCTGCTCGGGATACCAGAAGACCAGGTCCTTGGTTCCCGACGATTCCAAGTGGTGAATCACAGGAATGGAATCAGTCGAGTTGCGGCCACCGTATATGGCCAGGACCGTGCCGTTGATCGGTTGACCCGGCGTGGGCTCTTCCCAAACGCCTCGCAGCCAGACACCCGTGGGAATAATCAGATTGCCGTCGATTCGATAGGTCCCCTCCGGCAGGAAAGCCGTGCCGCCACCTTTGCTCTGCACGAGGTCGAGCAAGTCCTGGATGTCGGAAGTCACATCAACCGAACCATCGCTGACGATCCCATGGTCCGCCGCTGACTCCGAGATAACGATAACATCATCCGTCGGATACGGCGAAGAGACGATCGAAAACTCGCTATTGCTAACGGGGTCACCGCCACCACCGTCACCACCATTGATCGATAAGATCGGCAGATCGGCATGTTCGCGACTACGGAAGGATTGCTCCACATCAGCATCGCCCTGGAGTGCAATAGTGTAAGTTCCCTCCCCCGTGATAAAGCCGGATAAATCGAAACTGTTAAAGACTCCATCAACCACGTTTAGAGTATCCAGGGCGCTTCCCAATACCGGTTGATTGCTCCAAGTGATGCCGTTCTCGGTCCAGGAGTTATCGTTGACCGCATACGCAGTCACGGGGTCTCCCGTGCCTACTTTCGCGTACAGTTTCAAAGTCGCGGAGGTAACCGATTCGGACAAACCGCTGACATCAAATTTGTAAAATGCGATTTGCCCGTTGCCCGATGCGCTGCTGCGCACTCGCAAGCGGGTACCCGTCTCGTTGTTCTCACTAGTATCAGCTTCGTCGGTATACGAATCGGCGATGGGGTTGAAATCTTCTGCCTGCAACGTCAGACTGGTGCTGGCCAGCAGACCAACAATAATTCCCCCCGGTATCAATCTACCAAGAGGTCTGTTCTTGTTCTTCAGTAACAATCCTACGATTCTTCTCATCTCAATTCCCGCGTCTCACTTACGGGCATTTTAGCGGGAAAGGCTGCTGGCCTATTGCCCGAAGGGTAAAAAAGGGCTTTTCCTTACTTAGGAACAAACCGGACTTTTCTTAACAGGAATTGGGAAAAAGTTTGGTAGAAGTGCGCGGTCTGAGGATCCCGCGAGAGGAAGGTTATCAGAAAAGATCACCCTCTCTCCGATCGACAGGGCCAAATGATACATCCGCACGTAAGTTTGAATGTTTGGTAGCGGCCGTTGTCCCAACGGCCACATCGCTGATGGGTGTCCATCGATGACAACAGGTACTACCCAACCAGTTCGCAATTTGGGCTACATATCCATCACCAAGCAACTAAACAAATAAATGACCTGCATGCCGTCGGTTCTTCAAGAGTCCTTTCGCAACCGATTTTCGTACTTTCGGTCACTATCGAACGATAAGCCTTCAACAGCAGAGAGCAGGTCGCATCCATCCTATGCAAACTGATACTTAAGCCCAGGTGTCCTCAACGTGCCCATATTTTCGCTACACGCAACCCCCGATCCAAAACCATCGACCATCGAAGAGCAGACCTGCCATCCTCAATTCCCTACTCAATGTCGAAGGCTTTAATCATTAGGATCCGCAAGCTCTTTCCAATCGGGATAAGTCGGCCGTTCGATCGCGGATTTCCCCCCTTCGAACGGTGGTGCGGGTGGAGAGCCTTCCAATACCTGGTTTAATCGTTTCCGAATGGCTTCTCCGCGTTCGCCCGCTTGCCCTTTTTCGAGATTCAGTTCTTCCTTCAAATCAGATGGCACATCATAGAAGCGACCGTCTCGGTATAGCTTGTAGGTTTCGTTACGCACGAATTGAGCGCCAGTAAACCTACCCCAATACGGTTGGTAATGCGTCAGAACCCAGTCGCGCGGGTTTCCGGCCCCACCTTTGAGTCGCGGCAGAAAACTACGACCATCCACCGGATCGTCCTCGCCGAGCGTCACATCAGCGGCCTCCGCGAAGGTCGCGTAGAAATCAGTGAAATCGATAGGGTCATCGAGAACCAGGCCTTGAGTCGGGTAAGCCTTCCAACTTGCGACAAACGGCACATGAGTACCCATATCGGTTGTGCCGCCTTTTCCGCCTCTAATCTCTTGTCCGCCCCAGCGCGATGTAATGCTCGTGTGGGTACCGTTGTCAGCGGTGAAGAGGATGATCGTGTTCTCGAGCTGTCCGACCGAGTCGAGTTTCGCCACGATTTTCCCGACAATCTTATCGAGATAGTTCACCATCGCGACGAAGTTCTCCTTTTTCGCATGTGGGTCTTTTGGCTGTTTGTTCGCTGCCTGCGATCGTGGAGCGTCGCCAATAGTGTCTGGAGTCGCAACAAAGGGATCGTGCACCAACACCGTGGGGTAATAGACAAAGAAAGCTTCGTCCTGATGACGCTCGATGAAATCACATACAAAGTCCGACATGATGTCCGGACCGTATTTCCCCGCGTTTTCCTCCGCAGATAGGAACGTACCATTTTGCTCTAAAGGCGGGCTCCAGAAGCGTTCACCGCCCCCGTCTTTCGCGGCTTTTCCTTTGGTCAACTGCCAGAGGCAGTACTCATCGAAACCAGCTTTATAAGGACGCGTATTGTCTAGGCTCCCTTCAGCCTTGTGGTACAGGCCGTTAAGTTGCCATTTACCCGCGATCGCGGTTTTATAACCCGCCTCCTTCATCATATGGCCGAAGGTTCTATCCGCTGGGTTCAAGTATCCGAAATGGGTGTAGTTGCGGAAGTTATACTGACCGGTCATGATCTTCACACGCGAAGGCGTGCAGATCGGTGTAGAATAAGCGTGAGTGAAACGAACCCCTTCCGCAGCCAACGCATCGATATTTGGCGTTTCATAATCCTCAGCTCCGTAACAACCGAACGCCTCCCAGCTGACGTCGTCAGCCATTATCAAGACAATGTTCGGCTTTTCACTGGCAATTATGGATACAACAGAAACGACCGCCAGCACAGCGCTCGCCCAACGTTTTGTTAGCATATATCGCATACTCTGTTCTTCCTTCTTCCGAGTACATTCACCCGACGCGTTGTCTCCCAGAGACGATTTAGAAAAGTGAAAGCTCCCTCTATGAATCGCCAGCGAACCCCTTCCAGTATTCCTCGCTAATCTCACTGAGACGCTTCACTACCTTCGGGCGATCAACAGCCAGGTTCGTTTGTTCGCCAGGGTCCTTTTCAATGTTGTAGAGCTCGGTCTGCTCACCGGATTTGATGAGCTTCCACTGCCCTGCTCGCACGGCGGTATCTTTGCCGTTCTTCCCCGTTTTCCAGTTAAAGCTCGAATGGGCAGTTTCCGCAGCCGCATCATCAATCAGTGGCAGCAAACTCTTGCCATCAATCGCATGCTCAGGAGACGAAAGTCCGCACAAATCGAGGATCGTCGGATACCAATCGCATCCGGTCGCCATCTGGGAGCGAACTTGATTTTCAGGCAATTGCCCCGGCCAGGAAATGATGGCCGGCACACGGATTCCGCCTTCGTAGAGACTGAACTTCGCCCCCCGATAAGGCCCCGCACTGCCACCGCCGCCGTGCGCCCTCACCTCTTCGGAATGCCCATGATCGGATTGAAAGATAACAATTGTTTCCTCTTTGAGTCCCAAGTCATCGACGGCTCCAAGTAGGTCACCAATCCGCTCATCCATGGTCGAAAGAAAGGCCGCGTACAAATTTCTCGGATACGGTAGATCTTTATAGTGTTCTAGCCACTCAGGCGAACCTTGGTAGGGATAGTGTGGCGAGTTGAGCGCGAAATAGATGAAAAACGGATCCTCTCGGTTCGCCTTCATGAATTCCTCTGCTTCGGTCACCATTAGATCCGCAAAGAACTCTCCATCGTGAAACACTTCCTCGCCGTTGCGCCAGAGGTCATGGCGGTTCGGTCCGTTCCAATAAAAGTAATGCGAGTAGTTGTCGATACAGCCAACCATGTGCCCAAAGGAATGGTCAAAGCCCTGCCCGTTTGGCACAGTATCCTCATGATGTCCAAGATGCCATTTGCCAATGTGGGCGGTCGCATAGCCAGCCTGCTTTAGCTCTTCGGCAATCGTGATCTGCGCTGAGGGCATTCCCTCTCCTCCTGGAGGCACATTGCCCTTCAAGCCGCCATGCTGCGGAGTACGCCCCGTCAGCAAACCCACTCGTGAGGGCGAGCAAACGGGCGCAGCAGCATAAAACTGAGTAAAGCGAACCCCTCGTTCCGCGATCCGATCCATATTCGGCGTCACAAGATCATCAGCGCCATAAGCCCCTGTATCCACTGCCCCTTGATCATCTGTGAAAATGACAATCACATTCGGTTGTCGTGCTTGCAACGCGGGCGCGAGCACAGAAACCAAAGTTAAAAGGAAGAGTGACAGGTGGTTCTTCATTTTCATGCAACAAACTATGACCGCAACAGAGTCAGTTTTCTTACGATTCTCCGAGAAATACCGCTAAATTGTCGAGATCGGGCTTGTTTTAGCGTTATACCGCTCACAAGCAGGCTTGTTCATTTGTAGAGCATTAAAAGGTCGCGGACGTTGTCCCAACGGCCATTTGCCTACCGGTGCCCGATGGGGACAACAGGCGCCAAATAGCACTCCCCGCAAAAAGGTGATGAGCCAAAAAAAAGCGGCGGAGCATACACTCCGCCGCCGTGGGTAATTGATTGATCAGGAAACGCTACTTCTCACAGCCACCTTAGTAGCGGAGTCGAAGCGAGAGCTCAAAGGAACGCGGTGCATGGTGTACCATTTGTAGGTAATACGGATACCCGTTACCATCATCGAGAGCCGTTCTTGGAGACCATCCGTCATCGTCGAAAATGTTTCTGACGCGTAGGGTAGCATCCCAACGTGAGTCCTTACCGAAGATACCGCCCTTGCCTGAGTAAGTGTAGAACACATCAGCGAAGAAGACTTCGTAGCCCTTCAGAGGTTGGTCAGAGATGAAGTTTCCGATCTCATCCTCCTTGTATCCAATAGTTGGAGCGGAACGCCAACGGGCAGCGCCACCGATACGGGAACCTTTGAGCTTACCTTCCGTAATCCCGTAGCTGGAAACGAAGTTCACTTGCCATAGGTTCGAACGAATCATCGGTCCACCCACCTGAGCATCGTGTCGAGCGACCTTGTCGGTTATCCGCTCTACGATATCGCCAATCGTTTCGCGACCGGCATCATCGGCTGGATCAGCCGAGGGTGGCTCACCATCATAGAACAAATCTTCGATGTCAGTTCCGACAACCGGGTCGATGTAAGCTTCGAACCAGGGACGGGAGAAGATGTATGTATCGTTAACAACCGTCTCGTTTCTAGAAACGTTCAACATCATACGAAGGTTTGAGGTAGGATTGAATACCGCCTCCAACTCGTAACCCTCGGTCTCCGTGTTTTGCACGTCGGACCAAAGCCCGTTACCTGTGTAGTCTTCAAAGACCGGGGACCCTGCGATCATGTCATGTAGCCCGTTGGCTGCCATTCCATCGAGGAAGTCATCGATCGGCGATCCAGCTCGAGCCAAGCCGTCACGAAGCGGATTGTTGATCTCGTGGAGGAGCGTGTTCTCGAAGTAGTTGAGCTTAACGACCAACTTGTCATCGAAGAGGAAGTTTCTGATACCGAAATCATAGCCTTCGCCTTCCTGATCCGGAAGCTGCTCATTGAAGATCGTGTACGCTTGAGTCCCAGCTGAAACATTGTTGGTGGATTCGTTCGCGTAGAAATCGAAGTACTGGCTGGCCTTAACCACCACACCGTAGTTGTGGTTTCGAACCGAGTTCTCTGTAATTTCCGGGTAGACCGGTTCGCCGTCAAAGATCTTAGTCTCGGGGTTTCGCGTGTATACAGCGTTGGTTCCAGAGATAGTATCCTTACGAGTACCTCCCGTTAGAATCAGACGCTCGTTCAAAGCGGTCCACTGCGCGAGAAAAGACTCAGATTCCGTATCCTCGAAGATGTGAATCGGGTTCAGACGGCTCACCCACTGGCTGTTGACTTCAGGTATTACCATCGTGCCCGGAACAGTGCTGGTTGGCCATCTCGGGCTGCCTGAAGACAGGTCTGCTGATTGCGTTATCGGTTCGAGCGGCGTGCTAGGAAATGAAGGAGAATTGCTCCCGGTCAGGTAATAACGACGATTGAGTCGCGAGCGAGTAAAGTTCCCATCATAGAACCCGGTACCGTTGCCAGCGCGTCGGTTGGGAACCATGTTCATCTCATCGAGCTGCACGGTGAATCGTTCCGTCTCTCTTTTGTAGTAAGTTCCGACTAGACTGATCTTTCCGAGCAAATCGCTGTCGCCGAGGTGTTGGGTATGGCTCAGGCTTGCGCGGTACTGCTCCATCTCTTCCTCGGATTCGAGGCGGAAACCACTCGATTCGATATAGGGCAGCCCGAAGTACGGATTCGAAGGATTCACCATGTCGATGTTGTTTTCATCCGCAGGTCCAGTACCCGGCAACCACCAGTTGTTATCGATTCGAATCGCGTAGTTCTGACGCTTAACAGGGCGGGCGTCATCAATGTCGCGAGTCTCATTCGCATACATCAACTGCATGTGCGTATTCTTGAAGAACTGGTGCTCTATCGTTACGCCGTACTTGTCGTAGTCGTAATCATAGTGATCATTGAATCCACCGATAGCTGTATCCAGTGGAAAATACACTTCGTCAGTCAACTGAGGGTTCGTAATGCTAACCTGACTACTTTCGGAACCATTGATGGTTGGATTTCGGCTTTGTCCCTTTCTTGCCCAGTTCAACACCGGAGCATCGGGGTCATTGGCGATCCAAACATAGTAGACATCGTTTTGCAGATTCTTCGAAATCTGCGGCAGGTTGTTCTGAGCCGCGCCACTAGCATTGATTGTTCCGTCCGGTCTCGTGTAGGTGCGGTTGGCTTTCTCCCAATCGGTATACGGTACGCCTGTATCGGGGTTCACCGCATTTTCCCATGGAGAGAAGAAGTCCTTCGTCAAAAACGGACGTGGATTCAATTCGTCAAAACGGCCTATTTCTCCGTTGAAATTAAACTCAGTCTTTTCGCTCAAGCGATAAGTCAGGTTTCCATAAGCAGACTTGCGTCTCCGGTACTGCGCCGGGAGATGAGTGCGCTTGTCCTCGTAAATCGATGCGAAACGAAACGCTAGCTTATCGTCAACAAGCACCTTATTTAGGTCGATTGTGTAACGCGTGCCCCCGTAGTCATCAAAACGCATCTCGTAAGTCTGCTCGTCCCGATGGGTACGACCACGTTTAGCGGAGGTGTTCATCGAACCACCCACAGACCCAAGACCGAAAAGCAATGAGTTAGGACCTCTGGATTGAGTTAGGCGCTCCGTATTGTAACTGTCCTGTCTTACGTTGGTAGAGAGGAAGTTTTGAGTGAGTGCATTCACTCTAAATCCACGCGATGTATAAGGAGTTCCAGTACGAGCGACATTACCGTCGTTATCCGCAACATTTCCTTGGTAAGAGGTGGTACTAGGAAGGAACTCAACCGCGTCTTCGTAACTTAAAGCACCAATATCGCGAAGCATCTCCTCAGTCAAAACCGTTACCGGATTCGCCAAGGTGCGCATGTTAGTCCTCAACTGAGTGCCAGAGAGCGTTTCAGAAGCATAGTAGCCAGTATCTTTCGAACCATCTACAGTAAAAGGGCTAAGCTCAAAGACTTCGTCTTCTTCATCTTGAGCATTGAGCCCTGCAGCGCCAGCCAATGCGAGCGCTAGAGTACCGCTTATCGTAGGGTACAGTTTACGATGGGATGTCATCATAACAGTTTCGTTAGGTATCTAGTTAGGGTATCTAGTTAGGGGCGACCTTTGGAAGTATGAAAAACCATGTCGGTCATCACCAATAACCTATATTTTAACCTCGCGCACAACTTACCGACCAATTTACCCGTTAACTGGGTTAACTAAACCCGTAAACCAGTCCCCTCAATAGGGAAACGCGTCAGGAAAGCCTCTTCAGCGAGCGTAACCACACTCGTTCAAACACACCTCAGATTCACCAACGTATCATCAGGACCATTACACCTTCTAACAACGTACGATCCGCTACTCCAGACCACTAAAAAAGGTTCATCTTCAAAGACAGTGGAACTCATTAGCTGTAGGGCTGCCGCTCGCGGCATGCCGCATCTACCTTGGTCTTCATCTCTTGCAAT